>NZ_PBYA01000041.1 GCF_002729955.1 Salinisphaera sp.
AAGTTGTTGTAAGACTGACTAAAGCTTGCTCATTACCATTCGCAAGCGGAACCTGCTTTGTTAACAGTCAGGTTGTTTTTTGGATAAGTTCTTATATTTTTCGTTCTCTCTCTTTCGCCCTCTGCCTTTAGTAGGAAACTCTTTGTAACACTTTGGATATTTATCCGGGCCTAACATTAGTTCGGATTACGAAATTTTCATCATCCTGTTCTTCGGCCTGGAGTCAGTCCCCCCTCTTTTTCTTTATTTGCGGCGGCCCTCGTAGTCGCTCGTAGCCCCGTCTGTCTACTCTGTGATATTCCCCTCACCCGTCGGAAGGCTTCTCTTCATCTTCGCTCTCCCCTTCACGGTAGCCTTCTTGCAGCTTCACCAGTATCCTCCTGAACACCCGGAACCTTCTGCGTGGAATCATGACGCTACCACCGAAGCTGCGAGAGAGGAATGCTGCCGAAGCCGAGCTCCACAAGGAGGTGAAGCGCCTGGAACGACGCATCAAGGAGAAGTCCAGTCTCGTGACTTTGCGTAAGCAAGTTGACTCGTGCTCCGCCGCTTATGATAACCTAGAAACCAGTCACTATGCTTGGTTGGACTTCCTCCACGCCGATAAACCGGATCCAGAGACGGCTAAACAGTACCTTTCCACCGTCGACTCCTGGATGCTCGCCATCGACAAAAAGTACAACGACGTCATCGAGAAGGCAAGCGCGTTGCTCCCCAGCCCTGATGAAGACTCAGAAGATACCAGCCTTTTGGACAGGACGCGTATGCCGTCATCGCCACAGGCGGCGAGTCCTGGAAATCTCACCCTGGACCTGAGTGAGGCTATGGCGGAGAGAATCGTCGCGCCCAACATCGACTGCATGACGTTTGGCGAGAACCCACGTGACTGGAAGCTCTTCGAGGCAGAATTCGAGGTCAACGTCAAGTGCCACTTTAAATGTGAGAAAAAGTTAGTATCTTATTTGCTTAAGTTTACTTCTCATAAGGCTAGACTAGCTGTAAAACCTCATGTAACTTCTGGTAGTAAGCAACCTTTCACTGACGCTTGGAATGAATTAGTTAGTCTTTTTGGTACGCCTGCAATTTTAGCTAGGCATATTTTGAATGATTTAAAAGATGGGCCCTCTGTGGTCACTGCTGATGAATTGCTAGAATTTGCTCGTGACATACAGCAAGCAGTTAATCAGTTAGCTCATACTCCTCATGAATCCGATATTGGAGGACATGCTATAATTGATGATTTGTTAGTTCGTTTATCAAACAGCGTGCATGTACGCTGGAGTAAGACCGCTTTGAAACATAAGGTCGCAAATGAAGTATATCCCGACATAAATGATTTTCTCAAGTTCATCAGGCTGCTGGCAGCTGAATCAAATGATGAGTATTATGGTATTGATGCTGCTAAGCGGAGAGCAACAAAGTCAAATATTAGGTATAAGGATAGGAAAGGTGCCAAAAAATCTGAAAATGCTAATTCTAGTTTTGTTTCACAGGAAATCCAAAATGCTGCGACTGTCTCTTCTCCCCAGCGGCAGTCCGGTGGCAGGAAGACCCTGCCCGCTAAGTGTCTGTTTTGCGACAAGGAGCGCCATGACCTGAAGTCATGCGGGGTCTTCCTGGGACTGGAGGCTGCGGCGAGATGGGATCAGCGCCTAAACAAGTCTAAGATATGTTGGAAATGTCTTTGTGTAAGTTGTTCATCTCATTCGAAATGTAAAGTGAATAACCCTTGTGATTGTGCTATGCCTTTTCATTTTTTGCTGCATCATAAACCTTGTTCTGCTCAGACTAAAGTCAAGCCCACCAATGATGTTCCTTGTGTAAGGACTAGCGCAGGTTATACCATTCTTCCTGTGATAGAAGTTGTTTGCGGCGGTAAATTAACGTACGCCCTCCAAGACAGTGCCAGTACAGCATCCTATATAACTGCTGATTTGGCAAAATCATTAAACCTAAGTACGATACCTTCTGAAAATTTCACTCGTACTATAAATGGCACTGTCGACACGAACCATCATATCATAAAATCCATCAAAGTTAGGGGCAAAGGTCAATATACTTTCCAAACGCTAAAAAATGTCTTTGTGTGTTCACAGATTCCTGCGAGTCCGAGGACGGTGGCATTGGATCCAGAAGAACACCCCTACCTAGATGGGCTTGACCTGCAGGCTCAGCGGAACGAGACGGTTGGTCTACTCATAGGCAGTGACAGCGGTTTGAATAGACCCTTAGATTGTAAAGAACATCCCACCTCTCCTAAAAACTACCCTTATGCAGTAAAATACCCCTTGGGCTGGGCCATATCTGGCCCCGTCAATGACACTCAGATTCTACGTCCTGATACTAATGATTGTGCCTTTATCGAGTGTCGACGCCGATCTGCTCCTGAAAGATTGGATCAGATCGAAGCCGACATACGTAAGATGTATGACATTGAACGAGGCGATGCTGGTAGGGTCATGTCCGTGGAAGACAAAATGGTCCTGGAATTCTGGGAACGAGAGGTAAAAATTGACCAATATGGACACTATGAGCTTCCTATACCCTTCAAAGATGTAGGTAAGAAGGTACCCAATAATCGTGAGTATGCCATGAAACGCTTGCGCTCCCTGCACAAGAAGCTGGAGAAAACAGGTATACACGAGCGTTATGAAATACAGCTCATGTCAATGGTAAAAGATGGGTTCATGGAAATGGTTCCTGAGGATTGTCTGGGACGTGATGACGGCAGAGTGTGGTACCTGCCACACTTTGACGTCATCCGACCTGACAAACCTGGTAAGATTCGCATCGTAATGGATGCCAAAAGTGAATTTGAAGACGTAAGTTTAAACAAGCTCTGTTATCAAGGCCCAGATATGTCTAACAAGCTGTTCAACATCCTCCTGCGCTTCCGTGAATATCACGCTGCGTGGTCAGCAGATGTGACAGCGATGTATTTGCAGGTTAGAATTCCTGTACAGCAACGCGACATGCTCCGCGTGTTATGGTCCCAGCAAGGAAAAGTGACGGAATACCGGATGACTTCACATATCTTCGGCGGTATTTGGTGCGCAGCCAGCTCCACGTTTGCCCTTAGAAAAGCTGTGGAGGACGCCCGCGCCTCAGCCGAGGTAGCTGAAGTCGTAAACCGTGATTTCTACGTCGACGACGTGCTCAAAAGCGTCTCAGAATCTCTCCTGTCCTGTCGCCAGCCAGCTGACGTTCGAGACGCCCTCGCCGTGGGAAAATTTTCACTAGTAAAGTTCCAAGCAACACATCCTGATCTGCTGAGGGACATCGCCGAGCATGAACACGCGCCCCCCATCAAGACCATCAAAGATGAAGACCACGCCAAAGCTTTAGGTATGCACTGGAACATGTCAACCGACACGTTCTACTACGACGTCGAGGTGCTACGCAACATCAACGTCACCACGAAGCGACTGCTGCTCAGTGCTACTGCCTCGCTCTGGGATCCACTCGGATGTATATCTCCACTGCTGATCCCTCCAAAGCGACTCTTCCAACGAGCTGTCAGGCTGGGATTGGGCTGGGACGACCAGTTACCCACTGACATCATCAACGGCTGGAATGAGTGGTTTGCTGGCCTTCATAACATCAAAGACCTACAATTTCCTCGAGCCATGTTACGTGAGAACATTGGAGGTGCCAGGATAGAGATTCATCACTTCAGTGACGCCAGTGAAGAAGCATACGGATGCGCTGCTTACGTGAGAGTCGAGTACCCCAGCGGAGAGATCGATGTCAACCTGCTCTGCGCGAAAGGGCGAGTGGCGCCGATCGCACACGTCACCATCCCTCGTCTCGAGCTCACAGCAGCTCATCTCGCGGCAAAAATGGACGTCACCCTACGTCAAGAAATGACAGCAAAAGTTGTTGAATCCCACTTCTGGTCCGACAGCACCGTCACCCTCCACTACATCCGTAACACTACGCTGCGGCTGCAGACGTTCGTCGCCAACCGAGTGAGCTTCATCCATCTAAACACACCAGTATGTAGATGGCACCATGTCAGAACCGATGTCAACATAGCAGATATCATCAGTCGTGGCGTGATGTCAGTAGATGAGCTGCCCTCAACTTGGATCAACGGTCCTGACTTCCTAAGCCAACCCAGAAACGCGTGGCCACCGGAAGTGGAGCTTAACGCGCCATCTGAACCACTCGAATTGAAGACAGCTGCTACAGTCGTAAGCCCTGCAGCTCATTCTAGTCCCGACGTTGACAACGACGATCAGGTAACGACTAACGCAGAAGGAGATATTCATCCCTTAGACGTAATTATCAAGAAACATAGCAGCGCCTACTTTCTCTTCATCATAGTTGCCTGGTGGAGAAGATTGTGTACCAAAGGGGAGAAGCAACACGGGCCCATACAAGTCGCGGAGATGCTTGAAGCTGAAACCTTTTGCGTGAGACACGTCCAACAGCAATGTTATCACAAAGAGATCAAGGAACTGTCCAGAAAAGACACCGGTAAGAAAATCATCCAGGTCGACATCAACAGTCCCATACGCTCTCTTAGACCCATGCTGGTGGACGGTATTCTCAGAGTTGGAGGAAGGCTTTCTCACGCTAATCCCGAGCTTACAAACACCCACCCTATCATTCTTCCCCGAGGTCATCCCCTTTCCCTACTAATTATACGTCGCGAGCATATAAAAGCTCACTTGGGTGCTGAGTGGACACTCAGCATGCTCCGCCAGAAGTATTGGGTCATAGGCGCCCGTCATACGCTCAGAAAAATAAGGCAAAAATGCGTCACATGTCATCGTAATTTCTCCATGCCCAAGGCTCAAGTTATGGCAGACCTACCCCCCGAGCGATGTGCTAAAGTAACCTTCGCATTTACCAACACCGGAGTAGACCTCTTCGGACCTTTCTACGTCAAGGTTGGCCGTGCGCAAGTCAAACGATGGGTAACACTCTTCACATGTCTCTCCATTAGAGCGATCCACCTAGAAGTCGTGTACTCCATGTCCGCCGACTCCTTCGTCATGGCCCTTCAACGCTTCGCTGCCCGTAGAGGACTTCCGGTCTCCATGCGATCTGACAACGGCACGAACCTCGTGGGAGCTGAATCTGAGCTTAATACCGCCTGGCAGGAGGTGAATACTGATGATATAGTGATAAAAGCCAGAAGCAAGGGCATCGACTGGCGTTTCAACCCCCCGAAAGCCTCTGAAATGGGCGGAGTTTGGGAAAGACAGATCAAGACTGTACGCAAATGCCTGACCGGCATCCTAAACCCCAAAGTCGCCCTTGATGACGAGACGCTCCTCACAGCACTCTGTGAAGCTGAGAATTTGGTGAACAGTCGCCCCATCACCCGAGTCAGTCAAGACCCTGAAGATGGTGCTCTTACACCTAACCACCTACTCATGATGAAAGCCAACGTCACCGATGACCATCTTAATTTCAATCTTGGAGCCATCTATAGGAGAAACTGGAAGAAGGTTTGCATGCTTAAAGATCAATTCTGGAATAAATGGTCCAAAGAATATTTAGCAGAGCAGCAACAGCGCAAGGTATGGGACAAGCAGCGCGAAGACTTCAAAGTCAACGACATCGTGCTCCTAGCTGATTCCAACATACCTCGCTCCCAGTGGCCCCTGGCGATCATCACCAAGATTTTTGCTGGCAGAGACAACTTAATTCGTGAAGTAGAACTGAAAACTGAAAGCTCCAGACTTCGTAGACCAATCAACAAGTTGGTCAAACTTGAAGCTGATTAATTAACCCTTAGATAGCCGGCTGCTTGCATCACTCATCATCTGCCTGTCCACCGCTATAGTCCGATTCCTTCCCTGAGTAGCGGCCGGGCTTGATTTATAACTCCCTGCAAAGTCAAAGTTTTTAGATGAGAGGAATGCACCCAGTTTGGAACAGGCCTTTTTTTGCAGTTTTTCAGGCCTCGAAAGATTAAAAAACATTTGCTTGGTTACTTCTTGTATTTTTGGACGGCCTTGGGAGGAGGCTCCGTATTGAGAGCTGGCTGTTCCACCCTAGGCTTGAGTATATAAGCTGAGTCTACGAACCAGTTATAACTGATTTACGCACTGCACGTTGCTAGCGCTGGCACGTAAAGATAAGTCTTTTTAGGAATCTGTTATTAGTTATTTCTCTTGTCTAGTAGTATTTAAGTGTCCGTTTCCGTCAGGAATGAGCCTGGCCCTGAGTCATTTGACTTATGGATTTATGCCTTGCTCTCCACGAGAAAACGGGCCGGGAGGCTACCCTGGGCAAAATTTAGTACCCATGTTACTTTATTAGTAAGAACATGACCTCAATATTCTCCCATCGCGGATGAGAGGACAGGCTAGCTCTTATTTAAATCCCGCATAATTTGCTTTTGCAGAATTTAGCGCGCTCGTTATCCACTCACGGGTGGCGAACGTGCTCCGCTGCCGCGGATGCCGCTCAAGCGGCGTGGCATGCGGTGTGGCGTCTGAGATCTGTTGTCTCAGGGGGGGGTGTGTGACGTTGATCACTCAACGTCGCAGACCCCCATATTCTGTTCCAATTATTCCGACATGGGGGTCTTAGTTTATGAGGAACTTATTATATTTTATTATTACAAATCATCAGTCTGAACACGGTTTACCACCCGTGGATCTGCTCGCAGTCATGATTGTTAGCAGTTATTGATTGCTTCCAATCACCTTAGCGAGACACATTTAATCGGGCCGGTTTACTAGGCGACTGTATAAAAAGATAAGTATTTATTTGTGACTAAGAAGGATCCATATCGGCTCAGGAGATTTCAAGGTAGGTTTTTATCTAACTTGCCCTTTTCTTTCAACGCTCTTTCCTTGTGATTTGAGGTACTTCGGCCCCTTGGTTACAACCAATTTCTTAGTGCAGATAGAACGATTGCCTGACTGATTGCTTTTCAATTCACAACTCTCAAAAACAATCAACAGCTTAAATTTGGCGCGACATTCTTAGCTCAAGGCTGTGATCGCCACATATTCTCAAATATGCTTGTGGCTACCATGGAGTAAACACCTAAGCTTAAGTTTCATTCTCGTCAGGCTGGGCCGGAGTACATTTTATCAATAATGTTAGGATAATTGTCATCACAGAGCAGTTGCGAATGTAAGTACTTTTTCTGAGTGATCATTTACCCTGGGCTTATATTTTTGCGTTTATTTTATTTCACGCTGGGTTTAATTTTCGAGCGGCCCCAAAATACTAGGGTCGCTTTGGGCTCAATTTTGGGACGGGCAAATTTTACGATTGAATTTTTGGGACCCATCTATGGGCCCGGGGGTCCTCTTGGGCGGGCCGATTTGTATTTGCGTTCCTTCGGGGGTGTTTCCTAATAGTCGCTAATTTTTGTCATGTTGCTGTCGCTGTTCTATGTATTTGATCAACTGTTCTCACATAGCCGCTTAAGGCTTATGTCTGGAGGTCTCATATTGCCTTGTTTTAAGAACCCTTATTATCATTTTGCCACCCTCTACGGATTTTCAGGTGTGTGTGAGTGAGAATGTTAAGAACCCTCGAAGGGGTCATCACCCGGTTTAGCGCACCTGTTTTGTAAGTAGCCTAAATGCCTTACGGCATATATCTTTGTGCTCACGTGGGGCCCCCCCCGGGAACCTGGGCTATCATTTATGCCTGGTCTACATTTCGGGACCCCACCTGAGAACATAAGCTATCATCTGAAATTATTCCGATGTATTTTGTTAACAGTTTATATTCCAAAATGCCTATACTTTTGCTAAAGCTAAAATATATTTGCCAGGCTTAAAAATATGATTTCATTTCTATCTGCCTTGTTTTGTTAGATATTTTAGTGCTTTGATGTATGGGCTATGAATGGGGTTATTCTTAGAGAGTTATACTTCTGACAGTCTCGTGATGGGGACTATAAACTTACAGAAAAAAAACACATTATTTTCCTGGGCTGGTGATAGATCAGCTGGACCATTAGGTCGCCCCGTCCCGTGGCTCGGGCGGGCGCATCTGCAATTTCCAAACCGGAGCCTTGCCTTTGACCCCTCCAGCTATTATCTATTTTTTGTGGCTTCATTTGAAGCTCAACGTTTAAGAGGTCTCCTGTATTTTCGGGGC
>NZ_PBYA01000042.1 GCF_002729955.1 Salinisphaera sp.
CGCTCCCGTGCCCGCGCTGCGCGAACAGCCGCAGCGCACGATGATGGATATGGGCATGGACATGAGCCATATGGACATGGGCGGCATGCAGATGAACCACGGCCAGCATGCCCAGACGATGGCCCATGGCGGCAAGGCCATGGACCACGGCTCGATGCGGAAGATGTCAGATGCAGACAAGACGCACGACATGGCCGGTATGGTCCACTCGACCCATGCCATGGACGGGTCGAAGAAGAGAACCGACAAGCCAGGCAAACACCACGACATGCAGAAGATGGCCCACGGCACCGGGCCGAACGCCGGCAGCATGGGCACCGGCGCGATGATGGTACAGGCAGGGCCGGTCGTCGCCGAGCACGGGCCCGACATGCACGGCCCCGGCAATATCAATGTCGCCAACGTCCAGCGCGACCGGCTGGCCGAGCGTGGCACCGGCCTGGAAGACGTCGATCATCGCGTACTCACCTACAGCCAGCTGCGCAACCTGCGGCCCATGCAGGATCGCCGCGAGCCCTCCCGCACCATCGAAATCCACCTGACCGGCAACATGGACCGCTACATGTGGTCCTTCGACGGGGTGAAATACGCCGATTCGACGCCGATCGAATTCCCCTATGGCGAGCGCATCCGCCTGATTCTGGTCAACGACACCATGATGGAACACCCGATCCATCTACACGGCATGTTCATGGAGCTGGAAAACGGCCAGGGCGACCGGCTGCCATTCAAGCACACCCTGAGCGTGCTGCCGGCCTCGCGTGCCTCGCTGCTCGTCACCGCCGACGAGCCGGGCCGCTGGGCGTTCCATTGCCATCTGCTCTACCACATGGAAATGGGCATGTTTCGCGTTGTGCGCGTGAGCGACCAGGCGGGAGGCGTCGATGCATAAACAAGCACTCACGCTGCTGTGCTGCGCCCTGCTGTCGGGCGTGAATACGTCGGCCTGGGCCCAGGCTGATGGCGACGGCAAGGCCGCGCTGGACTCGGTGATTCCCGCGGGCCCGGCCGATCCCAACAGTGGCGCCCCAGCCGCATGGAGCAAACCGATCCATGACAAGCAGACCCATACCTTCGTGCTGCTCGACCGGCTCGAATACGGCGACGTCGAGGGCACGAACAACTATCTCTGGGATGCCCAGGCCTGGATCGGCGGTGATCTCAACAAGCTCTGGCTCAAGAGCGAAGGCGAAGGGCCCATGCGCGGCGGCTCGCCCGAAGACACCGAATTCCAGGCCCTCTACAGCCGCACGATCTCGCCGTTCTGGAACGCCCAGGCGGGCCTGCGTTATGACACCAACCCGAATCCGGACCGCGGCTTTGCCGTGCTCGGGCTCCAGGGCCTGGCCCCGTACTGGCTCGAAACCGACCTGGCCGTGTTCGTCAGTGAAGACGGGGACGCCAGCTTTCGCGGCGAGTTCGAATATGAACTGCTGCTCACCCAGAAGCTGATCCTGCAGCCACGGGTCGAGATCAATGCCGCCGCCCAGGATGTGGCGGCCTACGGCGTGGGCAGCGGCCTGAACAACACCGAGATGGGGCTGCGCCTGCGCTACGAGCTCATGCGCGAATTCGCCCCTTATATCGGTGTGCGCTGGGAGCAGAGCTACGGCGAAACGAAGGACATGGCCCGCGTCGAGGGCGAGCCCACCTCTTCGACCGCGCTCGTTTTGGGGGTGCGCGCCTGGTACTAGCGCCCACGGTCGAAGGCCCGGAAGCGGCGGTCCCTGGTCAGCCCCCCGAATCGGCGCCACCGCCGCAACAAACACTTGACTCTGTAGCCGACTACAGACTTAAGGTTTGAAGTCCCTACACAGGTGACGCCATGACCTATTCGATCGGACAACTGGCCAAGGCCACGGATACGGGCATCGAAACCATTCGCTACTACGAACGGCGAGGCTTGATGCCGGAGCCGCCGCGTGCGGCCAGCGGCTATCGACGCTATCCGGGCGATGCCGTGCAACGGCTGCGCTTCATCCGCCGCTCGAAGCGGCTGGGCTTCACGCTCGACGAGATCTCGGCCCTGCTGCAGCTGCAGGCCGGCGGCCAGCGGGCGGATATCAAGGCGATTGCCGAGGCCAAGCTCGAAGAGATCGAAACCCGTCTGGACGATCTGCAGCGCATGCGCGCCGCGCTCGAAGACATGACCCGACGCTGCTCCGGTCACGGGCCGGTCGAGGGCTGCCCCATCATCGAAACGTTGAACGACAATGAGTGATTGCTGCCACGCACAGGCCAACGGCGAGAATACGGTCAAGGATCCGGTCTGCGGCATGAGCGTCGTGCCCGGCGAAAAACCGAGCTACGAGCACGCCGGCCAGACCTATCATTTCTGCTGCGCGCGCTGTCGCGAGCGCTTTGCCGCCGATCCGGAATCGTTTCTGAACCCGGTGCAAGACGACACGCCCGCGCCGCCCGGCACCCGCTATATCTGCCCGATGTGCCCGGGCGTGGAAAGCGACCACCCGGACGATTGCCCCAAATGTGGCATGGCCCTTGAGCCCGCCCAACCGCCGAAACGCCAGACGCAGTACACCTGCCCCATGCATCCGGAAGTGGTCGAAGACAAACCCGGCGACTGCCCCAAGTGCGGCATGGCGCTGGAGCCGACCACCGTCACGCCGGATAGCGAAGACCCGGAACTCAAGGCCATGCTGCGCCGGTTCTGGATCAGCCTGCCGCTGGCCGGGGCGGTGTTCATACTGGCCATGGGCGACATGATCCCCGGCGTGGATCTGCACGGCTGGCTGGGCGCAGGCTTCGGCTGGCTGCAGTTCGCCCTGGCCACGCCGGTGGTGTTCTATTGCGGGGGCTTTGCCTTCAAGCGTGCCTGGCAGTCGGTGGTCAACGTCAGCCCCAATATGTGGACGCTGATCGCCCTGGGCGTGGGCGCGGCCTACGGGTTTTCGTTATTCGCGCTGCTACTGCCCGGCCTGCTGCCCGAGGCGTTCGCCCAGAACGGGCATACACCCCTGTATTTCGAAGCGGCGGCCGTGATCATCACCCTGATTCTGCTGGGCCAGGTCATGGAGGCCCGGGCACGCGGTGCCACCTCGCGCGCACTCTCCGCGCTGCTCGACCTCGCGCCGCCCAGCGCCCACCGCCTCGACGATAAGGGCAACGAAACCGATGTCGCCCTCGACGATCTGGCCAAGGGCGATCGGCTGCGGGTACGCCCGGGCGAAAAGGTGCCGGTGGACGGGGTGATCGTCGACGGGCGCTCCACCCTCGATGAATCCATGATCACCGGCGAGCCCGAGCCGCAGAACAAACAGTCCGGCGACACAGTCACCGGCGGCACGGTCAATCAGGCCGGCAGCTTCGTGATGCGGGCCGAATCGGTCGGCGACGATACGGTGCTCTCGCGCATCGTGGATATGGTGGCTGCGGCCCAGCGTTCACGCGCGCCGATTCAGGGCATGGCCGACAAGGTGGCCGGCGTGTTCGTGCCGGCCGTGGTGCTCGCCGCCGTCATCGCCTTCGCGGCGTGGGCGTTGTTCGGCCCGGCGCCGGCTCTCTCGCATGCGCTGGTCGCGGCCATTTCCGTGCTCATCATCGCCTGCCCCTGTGCGCTGGGTCTTGCCACACCCATGTCGGTAATGGTCGGCATCGGACGCGGCGCGCGTGAAGGCGTGCTCATACGCGATGCCGAAGCGCTCGAGCGCATGCAGGACGTGGACGTGCTGCTCATGGACAAGACCGGCACGCTCACCGAGGGCGCGCCGCGTGTGGTCGCCATCGAAACCGCGGACGGCTTCGACGAGGCCGACCTGTTGCGCCTGGCTGCGAGTCTGGAGCGCGCCAGCGAGCATCCGCTGGCGCGCGCGATCTGCGCGGCCGCCGACGAACGCGAACTGACGCTCGAGCAGGCCGGCGATTTTGAATCGATCACCGGCCGGGGCGTGACCGGGCGTATCGACGACCGTACAGTCCAGATCGGCAATGCCGCGTTGATGACGCACAACCACATCGACACCACCGCCCTGACCACCCAGGCCAACGAACGCCGTGGCGGCGGCGAAACGGTGATGTGGGTCGCCGTCGACGGCGCGCTGGCGGGCTTCGTGGCCGTGGCCGACCCGATCAAGGCGAATACCCGCGATGCGGTGGCGATCCTGCACGAGGCCGGCCTGCGGCTGGTGATGCTCACCGGCGACAGCGAAGCCACGGCGAAAGCGGTCGCCCACGAGCTGGGCATTGACGAAGTGCATGCCGGCGCCCTGCCCGAAGACAAGCACGCCCTGGTGGAACAACTCCAGCAACAGGGCTATCGCGTCGCCATGGCCGGCGACGGCGTGAACGATGCACCGGCGCTGGCCCAGGCCGATGTGGGTATCGCCATGGGCACCGGCACGGATATCGCCATGGAAAGCGCCCCGATCACGCTGGTGAAGGGCGATCTGCGCGGCATCGCCAAGGCGCAGCGACTGTCCGCCCAGAGCATGCGCAATATTCGTCAGAACCTGTTCTTTGCCTTTGCCTACAACGGCATCGGCGTACCCATCGCGGCGGGCGTGCTTTATCCGCTGCTGGGCACGCTGCTGTCGCCCATGCTCGCCGCGGCAGCGATGAGCCTGTCGTCGGTGTCGGTCATCACCAATGCGCTGCGCCTGCGCGGGGCCTCGCTCTGACCGATCTTTGTTGCGAGCGGCCCCGCCCGCGGCCCGTGCGTGACCGCAATTACGTGGTTGTCCCGATAGCCGCGCGGGGGACGTGCGG
This sequence comes from Salinisphaera sp., assembly GCF_002729955.1. Classification (GTDB taxonomy): domain Bacteria; phylum Pseudomonadota; class Gammaproteobacteria; order Nevskiales; family Salinisphaeraceae; genus Salinisphaera. Next base: position 4,723 of record NZ_PBYA01000042.1, read on the forward strand.
GCACAGTCTCCGGCCAGTGGATGCGTTTGACGGCGTGTCCGAATCGAACGACAGCACAAGGATTGCCCCATGCAGACCGAAGATTTCATTGCCCGCGTAGAAAAGGCCTCGGCCGTGAACGACCGTACCGTGGCCACCAACGTCACCTTTGCGACCATCGAGTCGCTGTGCCTGCACCTGCCGCAGGAAGAAATCCGCCAGCTCACCTCGCAGCTGCCCTCGGAGCTGTCCCAGTCCGCGCTCAAGGGCGGACAGCAGCAGACCGGTCAGGCCGAAGACACGGTGGCCCTCGACGACTTCTATAGCGAAGTCGCCACCCGCGCCAATATGGACGCCAACGACGTGCAGGGCCCGGTGCGTGCGGTGATCAATACGCTCAAACAGGCGGTGACCACCGGCGAATTCGTCGATGTGACCTTCGACCTGCCGGCCGAACTGAATACGCTGCTGGCCAGCTGATATACCCGCGCGGGCACGGCAGAGCCTGCCGGCCTAGCCGGCGTGCCCGCCTGCCCGCGCATTTTCGATCACGGCCAGCTTGCGCATGGCAATGGTGCCCACCAACGGCCCGAGCGCGAGCAGGGCGAAGGCATACGACCAGCCGAGCGCTTCATGCACGATCGGTATCAGCCAGATCGTGGGGATGGTCAGCACATAGCCGATCGCCTGCTGCAGCGTAAGCGCGGTGCCCACATAGCGTTGATCGCCCAGCTCGGTGATCGCGGTCGAGAACTGGGCCGAATCGGCCACCACCCAGAAGCCCCAGATCAGGCCCACGACGAGAATGAGCGGCCAGGCACTCGCCGGAATGAAGCCAATGGCCAGCGCACAGACGCCGGAAATGCTCATGGCCAGCACGGTGGCCTGCCCCCGGCCCCAGCGATCGCCCAGAATACCGCCCACCCAGCAGCCCGCGGCGCCGATGCCAATCACGGCGAAGGTGGCGAGCGCGCCCAGCGCCCGCGGCGCCTCGAAGGCATGGGCCTGGAGCACATCGCCTACAAACACGCCGAACCAGGCCCACATCGCATAGAGCTCCCACATGTGGCCAAAGTAGCCGATACAGGCCAGACGCACCGGCCGGTCCGCAAACACCTGCCAGGCCTTGCGCGGATCGAACACTGCCTGTGGAAAGTCGAACGGGCCATCGCGCCCCAGATAACGGGCGATCGCGCCGCCAGCGAGCGACATGATCGAACTCGCGGCAATCACCACGCGCCAGTCCAGCCCGCCGAGGCCGTTGACCAGATGCGGCGCGGCCGAGCCGAGGGTGAGCGCGCCCACCATGATGCCCAGCGCCGTGCCGCGCTTTCGCTTGAACCAGGTCGCCATCGCTTTCATCGCCGGCGGATAGACGCTGGCCAGGCCGAAGCCGGTGATGGCACGCAGCACCACCGCAAGAACGACGGGCGGCGTGAGCAACAACGCCGCATTGGACACGGCGGCCAGCGCCGCGCCATAGAACATCAGCCGGCGCGGGCTGACGCGATCGGCGATATTGAAAACGGCGCTGGCCAACGCCCCGGCCACGAAGCCGAGCTGTACCGCGATGGTCATCCAGGCTGCCGCGCCCGGCGATAGGGCCCAGCTGGCCCGCAGCTGCGGCACGACGGCAGTGGCAGAAAACCAGGCCGTCATGCCCAAAAGCAGCGCCGCCGCGAGAACCAGCAATGCCTGCCAGCGACCCGTGGGATCAGCCACGCCGGTGCTCGACGCGTTGACCGTCATCGTTCGGGCTCGACCGGCGCGCGACCACGCACACGCCACGAATATACCGGCTGGTCGATCAGCAAGGCTTATCCTCCAGTTCGCGGATCAAAGCGGTCTTGACGCCGCCGGGTATGGCATAGCACATGCCCGGCCGACGATAAAAGCCATACTTCGCACAAAGCCCCCGGCTGGTTTGCGGTACGCTTTGCAGGTGGCCAAATCGCACACGCGATGTTCGGCGGCAAAACACGCGACCCTACGCGTGCCAGGGGAGGGGCATTTTGAAAAACCTAAAAGAAGGTAGGATCGCAGACGAAGCACTGGCGCTCGACAGCCAGTCGCTGCGTGTTCTGCTCGCCCGGGTGTTTGCCGAGGTCAGCGAGGCCGTCATCGTCAGCGACGTCGACCGGCAGGTGGTGATGACCAACGAAGCTGCCAACCGGCTCTTTCGTTATACCGCAGATGAATTCGCCGGCCTTTCCACGGCGGAGTTATACGAGCGGCGTGAAGATTTCGAGCAGCTCGGCGCGACGCGCTACAACGCCCAGGCCGACGACGCCCGTCATACTTATCTCATGCGCTATCGGCGTCGCGACGGCAGCGTATTCGAAGGTGAGACCACCGCCGGTGCGATCCGCCACGGCGACCGCGGCACGCCACTGTTTTTGGGGATTATTCGCGACGTATCGTCGCATATCGCCACGAACAAGGTGCTGCACTCGCTCAACCAGATCACGTCCGATCCGACCCGCGGGTTCGAGCAACGCCGGCGTGAGATTGTCGAGCTGGGCGTCCAGCATTTCGCCATGGCCTACGGGGTGGTCGCAAAAATCGACGGCCAGCGCTACGAAGTCAAAGAGGCCGAATCGCCGGACGGCAGCATCGCCGTCGGCGCTATCTATGAACTGCCCGATACGTACTGCTATCACGTGCTTTCGAAGCGGGGTCCGTTCGGCGTTCATCACGCCGGCGAGAGCAAACTCAACGCCCATCCCTGCTATGCGAAATTCCGGCTCGAGTCGTATCTGGGCGCCCCGATCACCGTGGACGGCCGTGTTTATGGTGTGTTGAGTTTCTCCAGCTCTCTGCCGTCGTCCCCCTTCACTCAGCAAGACTACGATCTGATCGCCATGTTCGCCCAGTGGCTGGGTCATGAAATCGCGCGCGAACAGGATCTCGCCGCACTTCGCCATGCGCACGAACGACTTCAAACGCTTGCCACGCAGGACGAGTTGACCGGCTTGGCCAACCGGCGGCTGCTCTCCGAGCAGCTCGATCATGAACTCAATCGCGGCCAGCGCTATACGCGCAACCTGAGCGTGGCCCTGATCGATTTCGATCACTTTAAGCAGCTCAACGACCGCTACGGCCACGCCGCCGGCGATGCCGCGCTCAAACTGTTCGCCGATATCGCGCGCCAGACGCTGCGCAACAGCGACACGATCGGCCGCTGGGGTGGGGAGGAATTTCTGGCGCTGCTACCCGAAACAACGCTGCCCGCGGCCGCCAACACGCTCGAGCGCCTCGTGGCTCGCGTACGCGATACCCCGCTCGAAATCGAAGGCGAGCAAATCACCCTCACCGTCTCCGCCGGGGTGACCTGCGCCCAGAACGACGAGACGCCGGCTCAGGTGCTCAAGCGCGCCGACGATGCGCTCTACAGCGCCAAGGACGACGGCCGCGACCGCGTGAACTGCGGCTAGCCGACAGCCAAACATCCGTTCAAGTTGGCGGCGCAACCGCCGATCAAACGTCGTACTACCAATTTATTAGCGCAGACCCGGCTGTGCCGGTCTGTCTATTGTCGCTGCGCGCGACGAACGGGCCATGAGCATGATCGACAGCGTGACGGAGCTTGAGGCGCTTGCCACGGGCATCGCCATTATCGATGGCGACAACGTCATTACGTATGCCAATACCACGTTCGCCCGGCGGCTGAATATTGAGGTGCTGCCGCGCCGGCTCACGGATATCACCCTGCCTGAAGCCCGTTCCCGCGATCTGCTCGAATGGCAGCTGCGCGATATCGGCGAATCGGCGCTCACCATCGAGATCGCGCCCGGCCGGACGCTGACGTTCTATATCGGCGCACGCCGCGACGACCAACGCATGGTTATCGTAGCCAGCGGCTGGCCCCGTCGCGAAGAGTCCACGCTCGATCTCGCCGCACAGCTCGATCCATTGACCGGCTTCGGCAACCGGCTGATGTATGCCGAACGCCTGCGTGAGCTCGAAGCCACCGGCGCGCGCTGCGCGGCCGTGCTCGTCATCGACCTCGACCACTTCAAGCAGGTCAACGACACGCTCGGGCACGGCGCCGGCGACGAACTGCTGGTGCTGGTCGCCCAGCGTATTCGCGCCTCGACCCGCGGCAACGATACGCTCATCCGGCTCGGCGGCGACGAATTCGTGATCCTCATACCGGAAGAGAAACGGCGCGAAGGCCTCGAAGCGCTGGCGGCCCGACTGGTCAACCTGCTCGGGCGCCCGTTTCTGGTCAACGGCCACCAGATCAATATCGGTGCGAGCATCGGCATTGCCACGCTCGTGGGCGACAGCGAACAGCTTCAGGACCTGTTGCGCCATGCCGATCTCGCCCTCTACGAGGCCAAGCATCAGGGGCGCGCCGGCCATTACGTGTTCCAGTCCCAGCTGGAACAACGCGCCTTCGACCGGCGCGCCTTTGAAGTCGATCTGCGGCGCGCGCTCGGCCTGCGCCAATTCACCCTGCACTATCAGCCACAGACCTCGATCCGCGACGAACGCGTGATCGGCTTCGAAGCGCTGATTCGCTGGGAGCACCCCACGCGCGGGCGCGTATCGCCGCTGAACTTCATCCCGCTGGCCGAAGAGATCGGTGAAATCGCATCCATCGGCCGCTGGGTGATTCGCAAGGCCTGTGAACAGGCCATGACCTGGCGCGACGAACGCCTGATCGTGGCGGTCAACGTCTCCCCGGCCCAGTTCGTCGACGACACCATCATCGACGTCGTTCGCGATGCGCTCGCCCACAGCGGCCTCGCGCCGGCGCGTCTCGAGCTGGAGATTACCGAAGGCCTGTTCCTCGATGAATCGGAAGCGATCATGCGTCGGCTCTGGGCCATTCAGGAACTGGGCGTGGCCATCGCGATCGACGATTTCGGCACCGGCTATGCATCGCTGGGCTATCTCAACAGCTTCCCGTTCTCCAAGATCAAGATCGACAAATCCTTCATCCAGGCCGAACCGTCGCCGCGGGCGAGCGCCCTGGTCAGCGGCATTCTGGCGATGGGCTCGAACCTCGGCATGGCCACCACCGCTGAAGGCATCGAAACCGCCGAGCAATATCACCAGCTCGAGCAAGAGGGCTGCAGCAGCGCCCAGGGCTACTACATCGCCCGTCCCATGCCGGCCGATCAGATCGCCGATTTTCTCGACCAGTTTGCCCCGCCTACGGCCCAGGCAGGCTAGCCCCCAGGATTCACGATGACCGATACGCTGTACCGCCTCGTCTATATGAGCCGCAACGATATAACCGACGAGATCGAACTGCAGATCGGCGGTATTCTGGAAATCTCGCGCGAAAACAACCGCCGAGCAGAGATCACCGGCGCGCTCATGTTCAATGCGGGCTGTTTCGCCCAAGTGCTCGAAGGCCCGCACCATGCGATCCAGGCCACGTTCGAACGTATTCAGTGCGATGAACGCCACTCCAACGTGACCGTGCTGCTGTTCGAGCCTCTGGATGCCCGCGTTTTCTCCAACTGGGCAATGGCCTACGTCGGCACACAGGCCGCCGCCGAGCAACGTTTCGGGCATCTGGGCCACGATTCCGGCTTCGAATTCGACACGCTCGACGGCAACGAAATATTTAACGTGCTGCGCGCAAACCTCCACGACGCCGAACCTGCGTAGACAAACGCAAGACGCATCGACCGATGTACAGGCCGGTCCTACGGGCGACGGTCGCCAATGTTTTCGCCGGTTACGAACCGCTTCGTTAGACGCGTAAAAACGACGATTCCGCCGATGCAGGCATGCCTATTCATGCCTTGGCCGCAGGCCGTACACGACCGGGATACGGGCAACAAACGCCGCCTTCAGACCGCAAAGACACCACCGATCCATGCACGCTCCGGGGCGTATGCGGCATCATCTGGCATCCACGTATCAGCGAATATCCGGCGCGCCGACACGGCGACGCGCCGATCGAAAGGACGCTCTTCATGCTGCAAAGCGCGAAAGGCCGTTACGGCTGTGTCACCGCTCCCCATCTGTCGGCCGCGCTGGCCGGACGTGACGTACTGGCAGCCGGCGGTAGTGCCATTGAAGCCATGGTGGCGAGTGCGGCGACCATCGCCGTGGTGTATCCGCATATGAATTCGATCGGCGGCGACGGTTTCTGGCTGATCAAGAAACCCGGCCAGAAGCCGGTCGGCATATCGGCCTGCGGGCGTGCCGCCGCTATGGCCACGCCGGACTGGTATGCCGACCACGGCGATCACGACAAGATCCCGGCCCGCGGCGCCCGGGCGGCGCTGACCGCCCCGGCAACGATCGCCGGCTGGCAGGCCGCCTTGAACCAGCTCGAGCGCGAACCGATGGCGCTGGACACCTTGCTGGCACCGGCGATCGCCCATGCCCGCGACGGCTTCGTGGCCACCGGCAACCAGGCCGCCTGTACCGCGGCCAAGGCAAACGAGCTGCGCGACGTGCCCGGCTTCGCGGATATCTTCCTGCCCGGCGGGCGCGCGCCGCGCGAAGGCGAGATCTTTTCCCAGCCCGCCCTGGCCAATACGCTGGAAACGCTGGCCCGCGAAGGATTGGACAGCTATTACACCGGCTCGCTGGCGGCCACGCATGCCGCCTATCTCGAGGCCATGGGTTCGCCGCTGCGTGCATCCGACCTGGCCCAGTGTGCGGCCGACGTGGTCGCCCCGCTGTCCACGCCGCTTTCCGTGGGCACCATCTACAACATGCCGCCGCCGACCCAGGGCGTGTCGTCGCTGATGATTCTGGCCCTGTTCGACCGCCTGAAAGTGGCCGAGGCCGAGGGCTTCGACCATCTGCACGGGCTGATCGAGGCGACCAAACAGGCGTTTCTGATCCGCAACGCGGAGCTGGGCGACCCGGACCACATGACCCGGCCGGCCGAATCCTGGCTGGAGGCGGCGCATCTGGACGAACTGCACGGCGCCATCGACCCGCGCAAGGCGCTGGACTGGCCCTACGAAGCCAAGGCCGGCGATACCATCTGGATGGGGGCGACCGACGCCGACGGCACCATGGTCAGCTTCATTCAGAGCGTGTTCTGGGAGTTCGGCTCAGGCCTTACCTGCCCGGATACGGGGGTGACGTTCCAGAACCGGGGCGCGGGCTTTTCGCTGGCCCCGGGCGCGAACCAGCTCGCCCCCGGCAAGCGCCCCTTCCATACCCTGAATCCGACCATGGCCGAACTCAACGACGGCCGGGTGATGGCCTACGGCACCATGGGCGGCGAAGGCCAACCCCAGACCCAGGCCGCGGTCTTCTCGCGCTATGCGATGTACGGCCAGGGCCTGCAACGAGCGGTGACCGCGCCGCGCTGGCTGCTGGGCAAGACCTGGGGCGATGCCACCACCAGCCTTAAGCTGGAAGATCGTTTCGAGCCGGCGCTGGTCGACGAACTCATCGCCACCGGACATCAGGTGGAGATGATCGATGCCTTTTCCGACCTGGCCGGACATGCCGGCGCCGTCGTGCGCCACCCCGAGGGCTACTGCGAAGGCGCGAGCGACCCGCGCGCCGACGGCGGTGCGGTCACGCTCTAGGCAAGCTTTGCACAAGCTGTCAGAGCTTCCCTAGCTTGGTTCAGGCCAGGAGCATGCCAGAATAGCGGGCTTTCGCAGGCAGATCGCAACAGGCATGGCACGGCGCCCTATTCTGGTATTCGACTCCGGCATCGGCGGGCTGACCGTGCTGCGCGAAATCCGCCAGGTTCTGCCAGATCGCCACTTCGTCTACGTGGCCGACGATGCCGGTTTTCCCTACGGCGACTGGGAGGAAGACCGGCTGCGCGAGCGCCTGATCGCACTGATGGGCCGCCTGTTGATCGACCACGCGCCGGAAATCGTCGTGATTGCCTGCAATACGGCGGCCACGCTCGCCCTCGCGGATCTGCGCCACGCCTACCCGGCCGCCTGTTTCGTGGGCACGGTACCGGCAATCAAGCCGGCCGCCGAGCGCAGCCGCTCGGGGCTTGTATCGGTACTGGCCACGCCCGCGACCGTGCGCCGCGACTACACCCGCCAGTTGATCGCGACGTTCGCGGCCCATTGCGAAATCAACCTCGTGGGCAGCCGCCAGCTCGCCCGGCTGGCCGAGGCCCATGTTCAGGGCGATACCGACGACCACGCAGCGATCCACGCTGAAATCGACCCCTGCTTTGTCGAAAAGGCCGGTCAGCGCACCGATATCGTGGTACTCGCCTGCACCCACTACCCCTTCTTGACCGATGTGTTCGAACAGCTGGCCCCCTGGCCCGTGCAGTGGCTGGATCCGGCGCCGGCGATCGCCCGGCATGTCGTCACCGTGGCCGGGGCCGCTCTCAGCCCGGCCGAGCTTGGCGCCGGCACCGGCGAGGCAACAGACCCGGTTGCCGTGTTTACATCCCGGCGACCCGGCCCGGCCCAGTGCCGGCTGATGGCGCAATTCGGTTTGCGGGTCGCGGTGCCGGGCTGACTGCCCCGAAAAAACCGTGTGTCGCCGTTTAATTGCGCGATAACGGCATGCTGCAGTGCGGTCTGCGCCGGCGATCGGTCGTCGCGTATGGCGATTTAACGTCGCCAATTCACTCGATGACGATTATTAGCGCCGAAACCGGCGTTAAACGGTTGTCTGTGCGGCCTGAGCGTAAGCCTCTGGTTTCACGATATTAATCGTAAAATGATCCGTTTCAAACGACACATCCCTGATCGATAAAGACGTTTCCGGCCGCCGGGTACGATTCGTCGCCCCGAAAGGGTGGAAAAGCAGCGCCATATCTGAAACGAAGCGCCTGTGCTACAACAAACCCAACAGAATAAGCAGTCGAAGCGCGCCGCAGAGCGCACACGATTGCAACGGCGATGCCGTGAGAGGAGATGCGATGAAACCGATCGTGAGGAAGGTGCTGCAAAGCTCTCTGGCGCGGTCCCTGACCACGCCGCTGTCGGTCGATCATTATCTGGGCTTGATCGACAGCAAGCTGTCCATCAACGAGCCGCGCGGGCGCATTGCCGACGTCCAGCGCCAGACGCCCGATAGCGTCACCCTCACCATCGCCCCCAACGACAACTGGATCACACCGCGGCCGGGCCAGCATATTCTCTTCGGGATCGATCTCGACGGGGTACGTCATCGCCGCTGTTTTTCGATTGCCAGCGCGGCCCGTGACGATCGGGTGGAAATCACGGTCAAGCGCAACGGCGACGGCGTGGTCAGCAATTTTCTGGTGGACCATGCCAAGGCCGGCCAGCTGGTCTATCTGAGCCACCCCGAAGGCGATTTCTACCCCAACGTCGAACCGCCGGCGAAGGCGCTGCTGCTGAGTGCGGGCAGCGGCATTACGCCGGTGATGAGTATTCTGCGCTCGTGGATCGATGACGATCGCCTGCCGGACGTGGTGTTCATGCACTACGCCAGCACCGACGAAGACATGATCTATACCGACGAGCTCGAAGCGCTGGCCAAGGAGCACGACGCACTGACGCTCATCATCCGCTATACCCAGGAGCACGGGCGTATCGATGGCGACACGCTCGACCGCGAGGTGCCCGAGCTTGGCGAACGCATGACCTGGCTGTGCGGGCCGTCGGGCTTCATGGACGCGGCCGAATCGCTGCTCGACGCACGCACTACAAAGCCGATCTTTCGCGAACAGTTCGAATCCAGTCGCCGCGAAGCCGCCCAGGGCGAAGGCGAGGTGCATTTCATCAAATCCGACGTGGCGGCCTCCGGCGACGAGGGCTCGCTGCTGGAAGTGGCCGAAAACGCCGGGCTGAACCCGCCCTACGGCTGTCGCATGGGCATCTGTCACAGCTGCAAGTGCCGCGTGAGCGAGGGCACGGTGCGCGATCTGCGCAGCAACGAAGTGCGCGAGATCCGCGATACCGACATCCAGATCTGTATCCATGCCGCGGCGGGCGACGTCGCGCTGGAAATCTAACAGGCGTTCTCGATGCAAGAACGTCGTTCTACCCAACCGAGGAGCAAATCATGGGCCGACCGACACATTTAAGCGACGCCGACGTCGAACAATTCGGCGCCGAACTCGACGCCCTGCGCGACGAGGTAATGAAAAGCCTCGGCAAGGACGACGCCCGCTATATCTATCGCGTGCTCAACACCCAGCGTTTTTCCGAAGTGGCCGGGCGCGCGCTGCTGTTTGCCGGCATCCTGCCGCCGGCCTGGCTGGCCGGCACCGCGCTGTTGTCGCTTTCCAAGATTCTGGAGAACATGGAAATCGGCCATAACGCCATGCATGGCCAATGGGACTGGATGCAGGACCCGGCCCTGGACTCGGCCACCTACGACTGGGACAACACCTGCCCCGGGCGCGAGTGGAAGCATTCGCACAACTACATGCACCACACCTATACCAATATCGTGGGCATGGATCGCGACGTGGGCTATTCGATCCTGCGCATGAGCGAAGACCAGAAATGGAACCCGGCCTTTCTGTTCCAGCCGTTCTATGTGCTCGCCCTCGCCGCATTCTTCCAGTGGGGCGTGGCTCTGCACGACCTGGAATGGGAGCGTGTGGGCAAGGACAAGAGCTATGCCGAGGCGCTATCGCAGGGCCGCGATATCTGGCGCAAGGTTCGCCGGCAGGTGCTCAAGGATTATGTGCTGTTCCCGGTGCTGGCCGGGCCGATGGCGCCGTTCGTGTTTTCCGGCAACCTGGTCGCCAACTTCAACCGCAACGTCTGGTCGTTTCTGATCATCTTCTGCGGGCATTTCACCGAAGAAGCCGAGATGTTTCGTATCGAGGAAACCGAAAACGAAACCCAGGGCGAGTGGTATCTGCGCCAGCTACTGGCCTCGTCGAACGTGAACGGCTCGGTGCCGTTTCATGTGCTCACCGGCCATCTGGGCTATCAGATCGAGCACCATCTGTTCCCGGACATGCCCTCGAACCGCTATCGCGAAATCGGGCCCAAGATCCAGGCGATCGCGGAGCGCTACAACCTCAACTACAACACCGGCCCGTTCTCGAAACAGCTTGGTGGCGTGGCGAAACGCATCCTGCGCATGGCGCTGCCCCATCGGCGCAAGCGCAAGGGCCCCATGCCCTCTAGCATTCACCACGAACGCCCGGCAGCGAAAACGCAGGCCCAGCGGCGCACGCGCACGAACGGCTCGGCGGCCACGGCGGCTGCCCATTGAGAGCGAGATACCTTACAGGGTCAGGCGATGCTTGACCCCGCAGGCTGACCGACAGCGCGCTACCCTTCGGTAGCGCGCTATCCATAGACCGCTAGAGCGCTCGTGCTCTAGGCGTTTCGATATTCAGCCGCAAGTGCTTCATCAACCGGCTTGGTGATCAGGCTCACGGCCACGAAGATCGCGATATTGCACAGCAGCCCGATAAGCCCCGCGTTCATGTCCCAGGGCGTGGTGTCGACCACGATCTGGTAGTAGTAGTTGATGCCGATGCCGACCACCATGCCGCTGATCGCGCCCACGGCGGTGCCGCGCTTCCAGATCAGTGCGCCGTAGACCGCAGGCACGAACTGCGCGATCGAGCCATAGGCGCCCACCAGCAGCGCGATGATCCCGGCCGCGCCGAAAATCGACAGCCAGTAGGCCGCCGCGCCGATGCCGACCACGGCCAGGCGCATGATCCAGATCTGGGCGCGCTCGGACAGATCCGGCTTGACCGCGCGACAGATGTCGCGCCCGAAGGACACCGAACCGCCGTGCGTGATCGCGTCCGACGACGACATGGCCGCGGCCAGCGAACCCGCACCGATCAGGCCATAGAGCCAGCCACTGGCGCCGAGCTCGTTGGTGATGAGATACGGCAACAGTTCGTCGGCGCTGCCGAGCACGTCGGGTGCGACCACGCCGATACCGGCATAGCCCACGAACAGCACCGGCACCAGAAAAATACCGAACAGCGGGAAGGCCAGCGTGGTGAGCTTGATGCGTTTTTCCGTGGTGGTATAGGACTTGGTGAACAGATGCGGCCACATCAGAAAGCCCAGGGCCGACACCACGATCACCGAGGCAAAGGCCATCGCCGACATGGGCGAGCCGTCACGCCCGATGGTCAGAAAATCCGGCTGCGCGGCGTTGATGGCCGAGAACATGTCGCTCGGCCCGTCGTGCAGTGTGTTCACCAGATAAAAGCCCACCGCCCAGGCGACGATGAGCATGAGCGCGCCCTGCAGCACATCGCTCCAGGCCGCGCCGCGCACGCCGGAACTGGCCACGTAGATGACCACGATCCCATAGGCCAGCAGCGCGCCGAACCAGTAAGGGATCACGCCTTCGGTGAGAATGCTGAAGATGAAGGCCATGCCCTTGATCTGCAGCGTCAGGTACTGGATGAAGGCCAGCACCGAGATCACGCCGATCAATACCGTGAGCGCGCGTGAGCAATAACGATCGCCCACGAACTCGCCCAGGGTGACGAAGTTCTTGCGCGCGCCAATCCGCCCGACCTTCGGCCCGAGCACGTACCAGGGCAGAATGCCCAGCGCCAGATAGGCCGGCACGAAATACGCAGCCGCCCCCTGCGAGAAGGCCATCCCCGGCCCGCCCAGAAAGGCAAAGGCACTGAAGACCGTACCGCCCATCATGAACCAGACCACGATGAAGCCCAGTCCCCGATCGGCCACCGCATATTCGGACACCGACCAGAACGAGCGCTTGCGACCGGCCAGCAGCCCCAGTGCGAATGCGATGACCAGATAGACCAGCATCGAGCCCAGCGCGAACATCCAGTTGCTCATGTCTCGCTCCCGCGGCCGTGTTCATAGACGTAGAAGCAAAGAATGGCCACGAACGCGGCCAGCTCGACCAGCACGATCCAGAACAGATTGAACGGCAGCCCGAACACCAGCGGCTCGACGCGATCCGCAAAGGTGAATACGGGTACGGTCATTAGCGTGACCGCCGCGATCAAGAACACGATATAGGCGCCGGTCGCACTGCGACGCCTGGGTTTGTTTTCCATGATGCTCCCTGCGATGAAAAGCCCGGCCGGCCCCAATGCATTTGGCCGGGCCGCGGCTGATTACGCCCCCTGGGCGAGCGTGTCCCGGGCCAGCTGCACGAACAGCGCAATGCCCGGCGCCATGATGCGGTCGTTGAAATCGTAGGCCGGGTGATGCAGCCCGTGCGTGTGCGCGTCGTCGCCCGAACCGACATGGATATAGGCCCCCGGGCAGACATCCAGCATGTAGGAGAAATCCTCGCCGCCCATGCACGGCGGATAGTTCGGTGCGAGGGCGGCTTCGCCGAACGTCGAGGCGATCGCCGCGCGGGCCTTGGCGGTCGGGCCGGCGTGGTTGTAGGTCACGCTGAACTTGTCCTCGATGGACAACTCGATGGTCGCGCCATAGTTCGCTTCCAGCCCCGCACAAATCGCACGCAGGCGTTCGCGGAGTTTCTCGCGGGTGTCGTTGTCCAGCGCGCGCAGCGTGCCGGACAGCCGCGCGGTATCCGGAATCACCGCGAAACCGGCCAGATCACCGGCCTGAATCGAACACAGGCTGAGCACCGCCGGCGCCAGCGGGTCGATATCCCGGCCGACGATGGCATGGGCCTGCGTGATCAGATCGCCAGCGATCCGTACCGGGTCGATACAGCCATGCGGATTGAGCCCGCCGTGGCCACCGCGGCCGTGAATCGTGATGTCCACACGATCGCCGCCTGCCATGATCGGGCCTTCGATCAGCCCGAACTGGCCGATCGGCAACGCCGGCCAGTTGTGCAGCGCATACACCGTATCCATCGGGTAGCGCTCGAACAGCCCGTCGGCGATCATCGCGCTGGCCCCGCCCACGCCTTCTTCGGCCGGTTGAAAGATGAAGTAGACCGTGCCGGCGAAATCGCGATGGGCCGCGAAGTGCTCCACTGCACCCAGCAACATCGTGGTATGCCCATCGTGGCCGCAGGCATGCATGCGCCCATCCACTTTGGAAGCATGGGCCACACCGCTGGTTTCATGAATCGGCAGCGCGTCCATATCGGCCCGCAGGCCGACCCGCACCGCGCCGCCCGACTGGTCGCCCTGCACCCACGCCACGATCCCGGTCACGCCGATACCGTGCTCATATTGCACGCCCAGCTCGTCCAGCCAGGCACAGACCCGCTCGGCCGTGGCCTGCTCTTCGAATCCCAGCTCCGGGTTTTCGTGCAAGGCATGCCGAAAGGCGAGCCAGTGCGCGGGCGCTTCATCCAACATCAGATCTCCAATCATATCCTCAGCGACAGAAATTCAGGGCATAAGAAATAGGGCTTATACATGCACTATGCATTCTTCTGCCCGTGCCTATCTGTCTACCGTTCATGCCGCGGCAACTTCAGCCAGTCTGCGGGTTCGTTGCGGCACGAACAAGCGATAGCCGAGAGGCCAATCAATGCGTTGAATCGAAATACGGTAATCGCCAAGACTGTTCCTTTCGCGAAACCTTTGCGCTGCAATGTCTGGCCGGTTAATTGCGCTATAACCGGCCGAAAAATGCGCTTTCTCTATTGAATAAGAAAACTATCGCGAGTGTTAAATCCGCCTACTGACTATCGGGTTTCAATTCGCGTCGCTGTATCTCTGAAAGCGTCGCGCTCTTATAAGAAGACGCTTCGAGGAGTAAAAGCGCCATGGCGGAAAGTCATATATCGACGACGCGAGGTTACGCGTTCTCACGACTGTTTCTATTGGCTTTTTTCGGCGCTTGTGCAGCATCGACCGCATTCTCGACCCAGGCGGCCATCGTCGATTTATCCGTAAGCGCGCTGCTGGACCGGCATACCGCCCAAATTACGGCACTGACGGATACAACCGACGGCCTGCGTATTGATGTCGATCTTCTCACCACCGACTTCACCAATACGAACACGCGCGTCGAAGCACTCGAAAACGAACAGGCCGAGGATGCACTACGCCTGGATACGGTGACCCAGCGTACCGGCCAGGCCGAACAGGACATCCGCACTCTGGACGAACGCGTCGCGAACACGCAGGAAGCGATCAATGGCATAGATAGCGATATCGCTGATATAGGTACTGCGCTTGGCGCCGTCGATGACCGTCTCGACCGCCTTGATGAGGACTCAGCGGTACAAGACGCGCGCCTG
This sequence comes from Salinisphaera sp., assembly GCF_002729955.1. Taxonomy (GTDB): domain Bacteria; phylum Pseudomonadota; class Gammaproteobacteria; order Nevskiales; family Salinisphaeraceae; genus Salinisphaera. Next base: position 19,735 of record NZ_PBYA01000042.1, read on the forward strand.
GCCAATCTGGAACAGCAGACCGGCCAAACCGAACAACGACTGGACACCACCGACAGCCGGGTAACCGAACTCGAACGCGACGGCGCGCAAGCCACCCGCGACATCCAGACCGTGAACGACAGCGTCGCCGCGGTTGATGAGCGCGTCGACGCACTCGCCGAAAAGGCGGTCGTGAGCGACGCACGCCTGAACGACGTCGAAAGCCGCCTCGCTGTCCAGGATTCACAGGGCCAGGCGCAGGACGCCCGACTCGATAATCTCGAAAGCGAAAGCGCCGACATCGGCGCAAGACTCGACACCCACGATGAAGCGTCGACGGTACACAACAGCCGCCTCGACCAACTCGAAGCCGGCTCCAGCGATACCACGACCCGCCTCTCCGAGCTCGAACAGGCGGAGGCGAAAACGACCGCCGAACTGGCTGTTGTGGGCCAGAACATGGACACGCTCGCAACCCGCGCCGATGCAACCGACCGTGCGTTGAGCGAGCTGGATACGCGGCTTGCGTCGAGTGAAGACGGGCTTGCGGCCACCCAGAGCCAGGTGGACGCACTACAAGGCCGCACCCAAGACAGCGAAGCCGATATCGCCGACCTCGGCGAGCGGCTTAGCGCGTCCGACACACGCCACACGCAAACCGAACAAACGCTGGGCGAGATTGGCACGCGTGTCGATAGCAGCGAACAAACCATTGCCGAACATGCGGACCGGCTTGGGCAACTCGAGCAGACCGCCGAGCAGACAGTCGCTCGCCAGGACGTCACCGATCGCGTGCAGGCAGCGCTCGACACGCGTATCGATCAGGCGGACCGCGATATCGCTACGACGAACGCGCGCCTCGATACCGTCGACCACAATCTCACCCAGGCACGGGCCGAAACCGACCGCCAACTGGGCGAACACACGCAACAGCTGGACGCACTGGATACGAAGACCCGTGCGATCGATAAGGACCTCGCCACGCAGGCCGAGGCGATCGACCATCTCGACGAGCAGGCCGGCCAGACCACGCAAGCCGTGCAGTCACTCGACGCACGCACGGACGCCGTCGAAAAGTCCGTGGTCGATGTACAAACACGGGCGGACGCCACCGACGCGCAGCTGGCACAGACAACGCGCCAACTGTCGGATACGACACAGCGACTGGACGACACGCAGGCGCTTGCCGTCGAGCACGACCAACGCCTGCAGGCCGTCGAACGCGCCGGCAGCGACACCGCCGCTGCCCTGGAAAGCACGAATCGTACGCTGGAGACCATCGGCCAGCGTACCGCCGGTACGGAAAGCGACGTATCGGAACTGGCCACACGGGTCGACCAAACCGATCTCGGGCTTTCGGAGTTGACCCGGCGCGCGGATGCGGCCGACCAGGACATCGCCGACGTACGCCACCGCGCCGACCAAACCGATACCCAACTGACGCGCACGAACGAGGCACTGGCCGACGCCAATCGGCGCATTGACGACGCCGAAGATCGCGCCGAACAACAGGCCCAGCGAGTCGGCGCCGTGGAGCGCGCCGGTGCCGAGACCGCCACCCGGCTGGATTCACAGGACAACGCCCTGAAAGGCCTGAACGAGCACGCAGCCCAGACCGACCGCGCGATCGCTGATGTGACGGCCCGTGTCGATACGACAGCCCGAGACGTCGACGACATCCGTACCCAGACCGAGGCCACCGATCGTTCGGTGAACGCGCTCAAATCGCGTACCGATGTAACCGAACAGGCAATCGCGCATACCCGCCAGCAGGCCGACATGACGGATGCGCGACTCGACGTCACGCAGTCCAACGTCGATACCATCGCTCAGCGCACTGATAGCGCAGAACGCGGTATTGCCGATCTCACCCAGCGCAGTGACAGAACCGATCAGGCCGTCACTCAGATCGGCGAGCAGGTGGACGCAGCAACGCGCCAGATCGACGCTGTCCGACAGCAGGGCGACTCCCGCGACGCCGCGATCGGCGACTTGAACGGGCGTACCGCTCGAACCGAAAACGCCCTTGCCGACGTCCAACGCGAGCTCGATACGGGCAAGGCCGTCGCGGCCGCCCAGGGCGAGCGGCTCGACGCCATCGAACGCAGCGCGGCCGACACCACCACCGCGCTTGCCGACACCGATCGTCGCCTGGAGGACGTCGAAGCTCGTAGCGATCGCACCGAGCGCGATCTCGACGCGCTGCGCCGGGACAGCGACACCGTGCGCGCTGGCGTCGCCACTATGGACGCACGCATCAAAGAAAACGACGCGGCCGTGGCACGCACGGAGCAGGGTCTGGCCGAGACGACAACCCGCGTGGCGGCCACCGAATCCCGTCTGGGCGAAAACGCCGAACGCCTCGACACCGTCGAACGCACCGCCCATGCCACCGCCGGGCGACTGGACGACACCGATCGCCGTCTCACCGCGGTCGGTCAACGCATGGACGGCGCCGACAAGGCGCTGGCCGACGTCCAGACCCGGGCCGATACCACCGACGCCGCAGTCGGCGATCTTGACCGGCGCATGACCGCAGGCGAAGCCGCGATTGCGGATGCGAACAGCCGCTCGCGGCAAGCCCAATCCGATGCCGCCGACAACGCACAGCGCCTCGACGGCAGCGACAGGGCCATCGCGCGCCTGAGCGAACAGCATGCCGCTACCGAGCGGAATGTGGGCACACTCAATGCACGGGCCGAACAGACGGCGAACGCGATCGCACAGGCCCAGAACCAACTGGCAACCGTCGAGCAGACCACCGCCGGGCACGACAGCCGCCTGCAAGACATGGAACGTGCACAGACCGAAAACCATGCACAACGCCTGGCCAGCGATCGCGCCCTCTCCGATCTGGGCGGGCGCGTCGGCCGTCAGGACAGCCGTATCGACAGCGCCGAAAAGGCTCTGTCGACCACTGCCGGCCAGCTCGCGGCCACCCAGGCTGCAGCGGCCGAGCAATCGCAGCGTGTCAGCCAGATCGAACAGTCTCTCGACGGCCATGAATCCCGCTATCAGGACATGAGCCGCAACTTCGGCCGCCTGAGCGGCGACATGGCTGAAGCCACCCGCACCATGGCCACCATGGGCGATCGCCTGGGCTCTACCGAGAGCGGTCTGGTACAGATCAACGACTACGCGCTGAACATGAATACGCGCGTGGATGCGCTGGCCCGCGGCATGCAGGCCATCAACATGAACTCGCGCGACCACCTCAACAGCGGCGGCGGCCAGAACGCCACGGCGAGCGGCCAGAGTTCGCTCGCCGCCGGCCACAACTCGACCGCCAGCGGCACGGAGAGCACCGCGGTCGGCAATGCCGCCCACGCCAGCCATGAAGGCACAACCGCCATGGGCTCGGGCGCGACGGCGGCCGCCCGCAACAGCACCGCCACCGGCCAGAACGCGCGTGCCACCGGCACGGCGAGCACGGCGAGCGGCGCCGGCAGCGTCGCAGCCGGCGAATACAGTATCGCCGTCGGCTATGCAGCCCAGGCCATGGGCACGCAAAGCGTCGTGTTTGGCGAGCGCGCCTCGGCGCTCAAGGACGGCGGTGTGGCCATCGGCGCTGCCTCCGAGGCCCAGGGTACGGAATCGATCGCCATCGGCCGCGGCGCGGTGGCGCGTTCATCGGTCGCAATCGGCGGCGGCTCCGCCGCCAGTGGTCTCAATACAACGGCCGTCGGCGACTATGCCCAGGCCAGCGGCGACCTGAGCGCCGCCCACGGCGCCCGGGCGCAGGCCAGTGGCCACCACAGCACGGCGATTGGCGCCGACAGCGTCGCCCAGGGCCAGAACAGCGTGGCCATCGGCGCCGGCTCCCAGGCCACGGCCGATAACACCGTGGCGGTAGGCCGCGCCGGCGCCGAGCGACGCGTCACCCACGTCGCCGCCGGCGTCGAACGCACCGATGCCGTCAACGTGGGGCAGTTCGTCGAGCGGGGCGTGGCGGTGGACAACCGCATCAGCAACCTGGACCTGCGCGTCGACAACCTCGCGCGCGACATGGATCAGCTGCGTCGTGACTCTTTCGCCGGCATCGCCGCGAGCGCAGCCAGCAGCCCGCTCATGCCCCCGGAATACGGCCGCTCGACGTTCAACATGGGCGCGGCGTCCTATGGCGGCGAATCCGCCGTCGGCGTCTCTGCTTCCCGGCTGTTCGATAGCGGCGTCATGCTCAGCGGCGGCACCAGCACCGGCCTGGGCGCCGGCCGCACCCTTACCCGGGTCGGGGTGGGCATGACGTGGTGAAACGAGGCCGCGGGGCTCGCGCGCGAACCCTGCGACACCGAGTGAAACCTTGCTTTTCCCGCACAATGATAGATGCGACCCGACGCGTCTCAGCTATCGTGATAGGCAAAGCTCGCCGTTTATGTGTAGCCACGCGCACGCGCGAACAGCCTGCCCACCGGCACAGGTTGCCTAGCCACATCGGCATGGACCAGCAGTCCGCGCTCCATGTGGTTACGCCTTTCGGCCTTGGCCGGCCGCGCGAACGCGTTCGGGCAGATGCTCGGTTTCGAGCGTCGTGCCTGTCGGGTCACGTTCTGCGGAGCCGATGGCTGCCAGCTCGTCGATGAAACCCAGGACATACATCACGCTGGCGTAGTGCGCCATGGAAACACCGGGTTCGCCTGCCTCGATCTTGCTCAGCGTCGTACGGCTCATGTGCGCACGCTCCGCCATCAGAGCCACCGGGATCCGCCGGCGTCGGCGCGCCTTGTTGAGATTGCAGCCCTACTCTCGCAATCCGCGCTGTACGGGAATTTGTGTCCGGGCCGCTGCACGCTTTTTTGCTACCGCTTACGCTTGCGATTGTACGCTTAAACGAACTTAACGTTCACGACTATAAGCATCATGGATTTTCCCCGACCGGCGCCATCGTCTCGCTCGTATCTAGCTAGCTAACGCCCGCTGCCTGCTCGTCGCGATCAGCAGGCAGCACAGTGGAAGGCCAGTGCGCCGATCGCGGTATGGGATCTAATGCGCCCGAAAAGTTCGGAGTTCTGCGTACTGAGGTGCCCCTGATCCTTACCGCCATACACCACAGTTAGCGATATCTCCACTTTATGAATGCATATCCTTCCAACTAGATAAAGCAACCGTATCGCAGCGGAAACCCCGCATATAAGAGCCTGCGGTTAATCCGCATCAGCCGACGGGTAACGCACTGGCGCCCCGTAGTGAAGCGTATCTATAAGCCATTTGTCGCCGTTCCTAACGTACGTTATATCGAGCGTGAATTGCTCGCCCGAACTGGCACAAACTAGCTTCACAATGCTTCTCTTTTCAGAAACAGAAATCACATCGTGCCGTAAAACTGAACCTATTTGATCTCCGAACCGCAAATTATTGCGGGCTACCTGGAGCGTCTTTAGCTTCCGCCCAATTTCTCGGTTATCGGTCAAGCCATCCAAATAAAACTCAATACTATCTCTGGAAAAAAATTTACTTAAGTGAGCGCCTTTATCTTGGAGCGCTTCCATATAGACCAAAAATGCGTCGTAAGGCGACTCTGATAGCACGACCTTGCCGTCGCTCGCCGCTCCCAACGACACGTGAAGTGCGACAACTGCAATTAATGCCAGTCGACATAGCGATAAATATCTCTTAAACATATCAACAGGCAGCCCACCGCTCTGGCGGTTTATCTACGAGTCTCGCCGAGCCATAGCCCTTGCGAATTCGAGACAATACAACCAACTCAAAAACTGCTACGGCAGGTCCTTGGAACCGCCGAGATCCGCTCGATTTAACAAAACCTGCTTCAGGATACCGCTTTCACGGACCAAGCCCACTGTATGGCAGTCGTGCCCCAGGCGCAGCCAGATACGACTGGCATGACCTACCTTTGCTATTTATGATGTCGAAACAGGCCGCGTGACGGAATGGGTTATGAGCTACAGAGCACTACTGTTCTTCGCATTACTCGCGAGTACGAGCGCTGACTCGATAGCCAGTTCGGAAACCACCTCCTATATACCGCAGGAGAAAATCGACGAATTCATCGTCTCCACGTTGGATTTGGCATCATTCCGAAATTCGCTCGGGCCCAGGCGCGAACCGGGTGACCACACATTCGCTGATCTCGGAATGGAGCCGACCAGCCGGGCTACAGATGGCGTTGTCTTCGAGTCGAACGACTGGCGATATCGTATCCAAGTCCTCGAGCGCGGTGATTTCAATCAGGATGGCATCGAGGATTTAAAGCTTTGCTTTCAGGATCGCGCCCTGGACGGCAGTTACAACGTTCAGACTCCACTGCTGGTCAGTCGATACGATTCGGCGGGGTATCTTGTCGCGCTCGCTTTCGATTTAATCGAAACCCCGGGCTGTAACCGAATCCACGAATGATCGGTTCGACAAATGCCAGTCAAAATAGATTACGACTTTTTGAGCGCCCGGGAGGGTGGGCGAAAGACGAAAGGGTATGTGCCGGCCGCCTCCTCCAGTAACAGCGGCGTTACGATCGCAACCGGCTTCGATCTGGGGCAACGAAACAAAAAAGATCTAAGGCTATTGAGTTTGAGCAGCCCGCTCATTAAAAAGCTCGAGCCATACCTGGGCTTGATGGGCTCGGATGCCGTTTCTTTTCTTTCCGAAACGCCGCTGACGATCACCTCGGCGCAGGCTTTACGCATCGATCGCGCCGTGAAAGCGATGCATCTGCGGCGACTCAAGAGCGCTTACAACTCGGTACCGGGCAATAAGAAACGCTTTGAGGAAATAATCCCGGCGGCGCAAACGGTCATTGCCTCCGTGTCATTTCAGTACGGCACAAACCTCTCTGTGCGAACACCGAAGCTCTGGGCTGCGGTTACCGCGCAGGACTGGCCCAAAACTGTAACGATCTTAAAGTCATTCGGCGATGCATATCCATCCAGGCGCAATTTGGAAGCGGCCCTGCTCGAAAAAGCAATCACCGGCCCGGGACAGTAGCACCGGAAGAGCCCTGAACGGAGCCGATGTAATCGACAGCAACGCACAATTACGCTTCCGATACATACCGGGCTTTCGCCTCGACCATAGTGTCCGCTTGGGCCTATAGGCGTTGCTTTATGGGAACGCTATGTGCCCCTGCGCAGCTACTCGACGGTCACGCTCTTAGCCAAATTCCGCGGCTGGTCGACGTCGGTGCCTTTGGCGACGGCGACATGGTAGGCGAGCAGTTGCAGCGGGATGGTGTAGGCGATGGGGGCCAGCGTTTCGTCGACGTGGGGCATGTCGAGCACGGTGATGCCGGGGCCGGTATCCAGGCCGGAGGCGGCGTCGGCGAATACGTAGAGCTTGCCGCCGCGGGCGCGGACTTCCTGGAGGTTGGATTTCACCTTTTCGAGCCAGTCGTTCTTGGGCGCGATGGCGATCACGGGCATCTTTTCGTCGACCAGCGCGAGCGGGCCGTGCTTGAGTTCGCCGGCGGCATAGGCTTCGGCATGGAGATAGGAGATCTCCTTGAGCTTGAGCGCGCCTTCCATGGCGATGGGATACATCGGTCCGCGCCCGAGGAACAGGGCGTGGTCCTTGTCGACGAACTCTTCGGCCAGATGGCGAATGGCGTCGTCGAGTTCGAGCACGCGTTCGACCGAGGTGGCCAGCTGATGAATATCTTCGGCGAGCGCGCGCCGGTCGTCGGCATCGCGTTCAAGCATGCCGGTGAGCAGCAGCAGGCACAGCAGCTGGGTGGTGAACGCCTTGGTGGAGGCCACGCCGATTTCGGGGCCGGCGTGCGTCATGAGTACCAGATCGGACTCGCGGGTGAGCGAGCTTTCCGGCTTGTTGCAGATGGCCAGTGTGGCCAGATAGCCGCCCTTGCCGGTGCCCAGCGATTTCGCATAGCGCAGGGCGGCGAGCGTGTCGGCGGTTTCGCCGGATTGCGATAGCGTGACGAACAGGCAGTTCTTGGGAACCACCGGATCGCGATAGCGGTATTCACTGGCCAGTTCGACATTGCAGGGAATACCCGCCATGGCTTCGAGCCAGTAGCGGGCCACCAGCCCGGCATGGTGGCTGGTGCCACAGGCGACGATATGAATGTATTCGACGCCGTCGAGCAGCTCTCGTGCTTCGGCGCTGATGCTGGAGGCGAAGATATCGTCGACGGACACCCGCCCCTGCCAGGTTTCGGCCAGCGCGCGCGGCTGCTCGTAGATTTCCTTGAGCATGAAATGGCGGTAGCTGCCCTTTTCCGTCGCCGAAAGCGACAGGCCGGATTCCTTGACCGGCCGTTCCACGGGCGCGCCGCTGCCATCGATAATCGTATAGCTTTCGTGGGTGAGCACCACGAGATCGTCTTCTTCGAGATAGACGAAATCGCGGGTGACCGGCAGCAGGGCCGCCACGTCCGAGGCCACGAAGTGCTCGCCGATGCCCACGCCCAGCACCAGGGGCGAGCCGCTACGCGTGGCGACCAGCGTATGCGGATCATCACGGCAGACCACGGCCAGCGCATAGGCGCCGTCGAGTTCGGCGACGGTGACCCGCACGGCCGCGGCGAGATCGTTGCTTTCGCCCAGATGGCTGTCGATCAGATGGGCGACCACTTCCGTATCGGTCTGGGAGGTGAACTCGTAGCCGGCCTGTTTCAGCCGGTCACGCAGCGGCTCGAAATTCTCGATGATGCCGTTGTGCACGACGGCGATACGGCTCGACGAGACGTGCGGATGGGCGTTGGTTTCGGATACGCCGCCGTGGGTGGCCCAGCGGGTATGGGCAATGCCGAGCACGCCGGGGCGCGGGGCTTCGGCAAGCTTGTCGGCCAGCGCCTGAACCTTGCCCACCGCGCGGGTGCGATCCAGCGCGCCGTCGTTGACCAGCGCCATCCCGGCCGAGTCGTAGCCGCGGTATTCGAGCCGTCGCAGGCCTTCCAGCAGGATAGGTTCGACATTGCGTTGCGCACTGGCACCGACAATTCCGCACATGGCGCTGATTCCTTTGTGATCGGCCGTGCAATGCCTGGCGCACGGCTTATCGGGTGATGGTTATGAGTGGCCGGGGTTGTTCTTGCGCGGGCGTTTCCAGCCGTCGATGCTGAACTGCTTCGAACGCGAGAGCGTGAGCGTATCGGCCGGCGCGGTCTTGGTAAGCGTGGTGCCGGCACCGATGGTGGCACCGCGCTCGACGCTCACTGGCGCGACCAGCTGGCAATCGGAGCCGATGAAGGCATCGTCACCGATAGTGGTGACATGCTTGTTGGCGCCGTCGTAGTTGCAGGTGATCACGCCCGCGCCGATGTTGACGTTGGCGCCGACCACGGCATCGCCCACATAGCTCAGGTGATTGATCTTGCTGCCCGCGCCGAGCCTGAGCTTCTTGGTTTCCACGAAGTTGCCGATCTTGGCACGGTCGGCCAGTTCGGTGTCCGGCCGCAGCCGCGCGAAGGGGCCGATCTGGCAGCGCGCGCCTACGTTCGCATGCTCGATCACGGTATGCGACAGCACCTGGGTATGATCGCCGATGGTGCAGTTGCGCAGCACGCAGTGCGGACCGATATGCACGCCTTCGCCGAGCACAACCTCGCCTTCGATCACCGCATTCACGTCGATCAGACAGTCGCGCCCGATATGCAGTGATCCCCGCAGATCGAAGCGCTCGGGGTCGCGCAGGGTCAGGCCCTGATCCATCAGCGCCTCGGCCTGACGGCGCTGGAGCAGGCGCTCGGCCGTGGCCAGATCGCGCTTGTCGTTGATGCCCTGGGTTTCCTCGATGCTGCCCGACTGCCCGGCCACGATCGACACGCCGTCGCCGGCCGCCATGGCAATACAGTCGGTCAGGTAGTACTCGCCCTGGGTGTTTTCGTTGGTCAGCCGCGACAGCCAGTCGCGCAGGTGACGGGCCTGGGCACAGAGCAGGCCGGTGTTCACTTCGCGAATATGGCGTTCGTCGGCGGTGGTGTCCTTGTCTTCGACGATGCCGACCACGCGGTTTTCGTCGTCGCGACGAATACGTCCATAGCCGGCCGGGTCATCAAGCACGACGGTGAGCAGCGCCAGGGCGTCGTTCGCGGCTGCGTCCACCAGGTGCGACAGGGTGGCCGCGCGTACCAACGGCACATCGCCGTAGAGCACCAGCACGCTGGCATCGTCGGGCACATCGTCGATCGCCTGGCGCACGGCATGGCCGGTGCCCAGCTGTTGCTGCTGGTAGACCCAGTTCACCTCAAGATAACCCAGCGCCGACTGAACCTGCTCCGCACCGTGGCCGTAGACCACGTGGATCTGTTCCGGATCGAGCGTTTGCGCGGCTTCCACCACGTGCTTGAGCAACGGCCGGTCGCCAAGCGGCTGAAGCACCTTCGGCAGCGCCGAACGCATGCGTTTACCCTTGCCGGCGGCCAGGACGACGATATGCAGACCCATAACTAGAACGATTCGACGGTTTGTTGGGGACTATACAGTCCGCAGCGAGTCCTGCGTAGGTGCGGCGGCCGGGCGTTCGCCCAGCCAGGCGCGCCAGGCCGAGGGCGCCTGTGCCCAGACCTGGGCATGCAGCCAGCGCATACGCTGCGGATCGGCCAGCAGGCGGCGCTGCTCATCGGTGCTCAGCACATCCGGGCCGTTATCCAGCGCGCGCTCGGCCAGCAGCTGGCGGTACTCGGAAATCACGCCGGTGAGCGAGCGATCATGACCCTGCATACCGATATGCAGGGCATTGATCACCGGGTTGACCACGGCTTCGGCAAACCCGGCCTCGGGCGCGGCCCCGGCCTCGAGCTCGACCACCCGCGCCAACTCGGGCGGCGCGTGACGCTCTTCGGGGATGAGCTGCAGGTCGTGGCGGCGCAGCCAGATACCCAGATCAGCACGCGAGGTGAGCACGGTAATCGCCGGCGCGATGATCAGCGGCACCAGGATGGGCGCAAGCCAGGGTGCGAAGCCGGGCGTGAACCAGAGCAGCAACGCGCCCCAGCCCAACGCCAGCAACATGCCCCAGACGTGAAAGCGCAACGCCCGTGACCAGGCCACCTGGGCATCGGCACGCTGCTGGCTGTCCCACTTCACCTGCTTGCCGATGAGCGTGGTGAACACAAAGCGCGTATGCGCGAGCATGCGGATCGGCGCGAGCAACGAGGTGAGCACGATCTCGATGAGCGTCGAGGCCACGAGATTGCCCACGCCGCCGAACTCGCGCTGCTTGCCCTTGGCCACGATCATCACCACGCCCAGAATCTTGGGCAGGAACAGCACCACGAGCGTGGCCACGAACAGGCTCACCGCCCAGATCGGCTGCCATACCGGCCAGGCGGGGAACAACGCCCCGGCCACCGGGAAATAATCCGGCGTACGTACCGCTTCCAGCACGGCTTCGGTGCTCGACAGCAGCAGGAACACGAACCAGATGGCCGCTGACGTATAGGCCATGACGCCGTTGGCGAACAGCGCTCGATGGGCGGGTGCGAGATTGTCGGAGAACAGCAGCCGGATATGCTGGATATTGCCCTGGCACCAGCGCCGGTCACGGCCGAGTTCGTCGAGCAGCGTGGGCGGCACTTCTTCATAGCTGCCGGGCAGGTCGTAGGCAATGAATACGCCCCAGCCGGCCCGGCGCATGAGCGCGGCCTCGACGAAGTCGTGGCTGAGAATATCGCCGGACAACGCACCGCGCCCGGGCAGCCGCGGCAGGGCACAGTGGGCCATGAACGGCTCGATACGAATGATCGCGTTATGGCCCCAGTAGTGGGCGTTGTCCAGATGCCAGAAGTGCAGCCCGGCCGCGAACATGCGCCCATAGACGCGGGTCGCGAACTGCTGCACGCGTGCCAGCACGCTGTCGCGATTCACCGCTGTGGGCGGCGTTTGAATCAGGCCGACGCCCGGATTGGCCTGCATGCGATCAACGAGGGCGACCAGCGTATCGCCGGCCATGATGCTGTCCGCATCGAGCACGATCATGTAGCGGTAGTGCCCGCCCCAACGCCGACAGAAATCGGCCAGATTCCCGCTTTTACGCTTCACCCGCGCACGGCGGCGACGATAGAAGAGCCGGCCGAAGGCGTCGAGTGCACGACAGCTTTCCGCCCAGGCGTTTTCTTCGGCAATGACGGTATCCGGCTTGACCGAATCGCTGAGCACGAAGAAATCGAAACCATCGAGCCGGCCGGTGGCTTCGAGCGATTCGTAGATCGCCCGCAGCCCGGCAAAGGTACGGGAGACGTCTTCCTCGTAGATCGGCATGACCACAGCGGTCCGCGCCTCGCCCTCGACGGGTGGCTTGCGCGGCGGCGGTCCGTTGGGCGGATCGCTGCGTACGAGATAGCGATCGCCGCGCCAGAGCACGAAAAAGCCCGACAAGGCCGTCCAGAAACCGACCAGGATCCAGGCGAACAGCATGAAGGCGGCGCCCAGGATGAACGCTTCGAGCACGGTCGCACCCCGATGTGGCAGCACCGTGGCCATATAGGCTGCCGCCCCGGCCGCCGGGAACGCCACCATCAGGGCCAGCAGAGTCTGGCGCCAACGCACTACGCCCTTGAGCCGGCTCGGCACCGACTTGGGCAGGCTGCTGCTGCGCCGCCCGAGCCAGGGCAGCAGCCGCCAGGGGCGACGATCGATATCTGCCGGCGACATCGGCCAGCGGTTGAGCGGCGGCATGGCCGCACTGCGCAACGCACCGGCGGTGGGTGGACGTGTTTCGGCGTCCTGGCTGAGCTTGGGGTAGCTGTCGTGCAGCCGGCCGAGCAGCTCGCGGTCGTCGTCTTCAAGCTCGGGCTCGGCGGGGGCTTTTTCGAGCTCGGCCTGAAGGCGTTCGAGTGCGGCGCCGCGATCGGCCGGCCGGGCCTCGAGCACGCGCGCACGCAGGGCACGCCGCCGGTCGTCCGACAGGCTCAAATAGGATAGATAGGCGTCGATCGCGTCGACGACCTCCGCCGCGGGATTAGAATCGCTCACGGTGATAGCGCATAGCTCCAGGTCTCGGTCAGCGCGCCGCCGTCAGCGCCGGCGAGATAGGCACGCAGTTCCAGCGGCTGCTTGAGCGAATCGGTGGGCACCAGAAACGTCAGGCGCCAGCCGCCGGTATGCGGATTGCGTACCGCTTCGATATTGTTGATGGTGGCATCGCGCATGGCGTTGACGCGCGGCTGCACGCTGGCGGGATCGGTGAGCTTGCCCAGCTCGCCGCCCTCGAATTCGATAGCCACCTGAAGGGTGTTGCGCGGCTGACCCGGCGTGACGGCGGCGCGGCCGATACGCGAGGCCGTGGTATGCGCAAGCGATGCCGGGCTCGCCAGCTCCTTGCCCCATCGGATGCTGTAGGCATAGTGCAGCCGGGCACCGGCTTCGACCGGATCGTCGGGCACCCAGTAGAGCGCGATATTGTCGTTGACTTCACTGTCGGAGGGAATCTGAACCAGCTCCAGATGCCCCTTGCCCCAGTCACCCTCGGGGGTGATCCAGGCATTCGGACGCTTCTCGTATTCGTAGTCCAGATCCTGATAGTGATCGAAGTTGCGATCACGCTGGAGCAGGCCGAAGCCGCGCACGTTGTCGGCCGAGAACTGGTTCATCGACAGCTTCTGCGGGTTGCGCAGCGGCCGCCACAGCCACTCGCCGTTGGTGGCGGAAATGAGCAGGCCGTCGGAGTCGTGGGCTTCGGGCCGATAGTCGTCGAGCCGGGCCAGGCTGTTCTCGCCCCACATGTACATGCTGGTCAGCGGCGCTACGCCCAGCTTGCCGATGGCCTTGCGGGTGAACAGGGTCGCCTCGACACGGGTGACGGTGGAATCGCCGGGGTTGATCTCGAACTTGTAGGCGCCGGCCGCGCTCGGTGAATCGAGCAGGGCATAGGCGGTCACCGTGCGTGCCTGCGGACGCGGGCGAACCAGCCAGAAGCTCACGAAGGCCGGAAATTCCTCGCCCTTGTCGCTGCCCGTATCGATGGCCAGCCCGCGTGCGGACAGGCCGTAATGCTGCTCGGCACCCAGGGCACGAAAATACGATGCGCCCAGAAACGAGACGATCTCGTCGAGCTTGCCGGGCGTGTCGAGCTCGTGCATGAACTTCAGCCCTGCATAGCCCAGATCGTCGGGAATACGTTTACGCAGGTCTTCGTTCGGGTACTCGAACCGGTTCTTGTCGAAACGAAATTCCCCCACCCCGTCGTCGGTGACGAGATGCATCTTCACCGGATGCACGTAATAGGAGCCCGGGTGATAGAACATCGCCTCGAAGGGCAGTTGCCGTTCGTGCCACAGCGCGCTATCAGGCTTGTACTTGATCTGGTCGAGCGCGGCGAAATCAAAGTCCTGCAGGAACTGCGGAATCTTCGACGGCTCCGAGTAGGGCTTCTTGGCGAGCGCCTCGGCCTGCTCAACGACCCGGTCGTAGTCGAATCGCCCGCTGGCTTGTGCGGCGTCGCCATCATCGGTGGTCTGCGCGCCGGCGTCGGGGTTGTCTTGTGGCTTGGACGCATCGGACGCTGCCGCGCTGGACTCATCCTGTGCTTTTGCCTTGGGCGCATCGGAAGCCGTCGCCTTAGGCTCGTCCTCTTTTGTTGGCTTGGGCGCGTCGGACGCTGTTTTCTTGGACTCGTCCTGTGCTGTCGGCTTGGACGCATCGGGCGTTGCCGCCTTCGACTCATTCTGTGCTGTCGCCGGCAGCGCGATCGCTGCGCCGATTACGACGAAACCGGCAAGCAAGCCGGCAGGCCAATGCCTTGTCATGTATCACTCCAGTGTGGGCCGGCCAACGCCGCCATGGTGCTACCGACCGCAGGCCGGGCAGGCGAGTTCCCCTTCGCGCATACGCAATGATAACCGATCAAAACGCAGGCCACTCTCGCGCGTGCGACTCAGCGGCGACGCTGCCAGGGCAGGCGCAGGGTTTCGGCCATGGTCCGAATGCCGGGCATGATGGCGCCGGTGCTCTGGGTGAAATTGAGCATCATCTGTACGTCGTCCCCCGCTTCCACGGTGGGCGCCCAGCCGGCCGAGAGATAGTTCACGCTCAAATCGATACGATCGCTGAGCTGCGACAGCCCCAGGTTCAAGCCGGCCCGTGCACCCCCCATCCCCGGCTGATAACGGCTGTCACCGAGCGCGAAGGTAGGCGAAAGCTCGGCCTGTAGCCCGCCGATATCCAGCCCGCGCGTGGCAGATAAACGCCACAGCCGCCCATCGACCGGCAGGTTCAGCGGCGCATCCATGCTCGCGTCGTACCAGCCCAAGCTGCTGTTCATGCGCCAATCGCGCCATTGCAGCGTCTGCGCCGCGATCTCCAGCGCCATGGGGTGACTGGCCGCCGCCTGCGCATCGGTTGGCGCGCCCAGTTCCGCGCGTATCTGCCACGGCCGGCCGATATCGGTGAGCCGGCTGTTGCGCGCGAGCAGGAAGGTCTGGGATACGGCCGCATCGCTTCGCAGCTCGGACGGCTCGTGCAGACGCAGGTCGTGGGAAAGCTGCCAGTCGCTGCCCAGCGGCCGGCTGGCCTGCAGCCCGAAGCCGTTATCGCCCGGCACGACCGAGCTGCCCAGGGCATCGAACTGTTCGTCCGCCTGGAAATAACTCAGGGTCAGGTCGTTGCGGCCCAGCGACTGCGCGAGGCCGATGCTCGCAGCCCGACCCCCAAGCACGTTGCCATCGTTCATGGTATTGCTGACCTGTGCGACTTCGGTCGACAGATCCGGCATATACCAGCGCCCCCCCAGATCGAGGCGGTGCTCTGCGCGCACCAGCGTCTGGCCACCGCCGAAGGCAGTGCCCTCGCCTTCGGTACGAATCGCGGCCGCCCGCAGCGTCGATGCATCGGTCGCACCGCCCTGCCACTGAAGGCCGCTGGTCAGATAGCGCTGCTGCGGCGTACTCAGGGCATCGACACCGAAGAACGCCTCGGCGCGGCCCAGCCCTTTTCTCACCTCCGACAGATCGACTTCCCGCTCTTCACCATGAATGGTGCGGTCGAAGGAAGGCGACATGAACGGCGAGATGGACTTTGTGGGCCCCGCCAGCGCGAGCGCCGGGCCCAAGAGCAGAACGCTCGTGGCGAGCCAGGCCGCGGTTCGGATTGCAAAGCGCTCTGACGGCATGCCGTTTACCGGAGCAGGAATTAGGTATCGCAGTGCAACAAGCTAGACGATTGCTGAAAATACGGCAAGTTAACCGTCGAACATCGTCTGTTGCATTAACTCGGCACAGCCGAGCGACTGCGACCTTTAAGGATTAGCGTCCGGCGCGAAGCTTCTTGACCATGGTCAGACGCGCGGCGGCTTCAGCAAGCTCGGCCTGCGCACGCGACACGTCGACGCGATCGTCGGCCTGTGCAAGATTCTCTTCGGCACGCTGCTTGGCTTTCTCGGCGGCGGCTTCGTCGATATCGGCCGCGCGTTCGGCGGTGTCGGCCATTACGGTTACGAGATGCGGCTGCACCTCCAGGATGCCGCCGGAAACGAAGAACTGAAGCTCTTCCTCACCTTCCTGCTGAATACGCACCTGCCCCGGGCGCATACGGGTGAGCAGCGGTGCGTGACGCGGGGCAATACCGACGTCACCCTCTTCCGCGGCCACGACCACCATGGTCGCCGATCCGGAATAGATCTGGCCTTCGGCACTGACGAGATCAACGTGTAGTTTCATATCGCTGCTCTAGGGAAAGGAAAAGACCGGCGCCGTTGGGCCCCGGTCATGCCTTGAACTCGGGCGCCGCTCAGGCCGCCTTCTTGCCCATGTCTTCGCCCTTCTTCACGGCCTCGTCGATGGTGCCGACCATGTAGAACGCCTGCTCGGGCAGATGATCGTACTCGCCGTCCACGATGCCGCGGAAGCCGCGAATCGTCTCGGACAGCGGCACGTACTTGCCGGGCGAACCGGTGAACACTTCGGCCACGAAGAACGGCTGCGACAGGAAACGCTCGATCTTACGGGCGCGGGCGACCGACAGCTTGTCTTCCTCGGAGAGCTCGTCCATGCCGAGAATCGCGATGATGTCCTTGAGCTCACGATAGCGCTGCAGGGTCTGCTGCACGTCGCGGGCGGTCTGGTAGTGATCGTTGCCGATGACGTTCGGGTCCAGCTGACGCGAGGTGGAATCCAGCGGATCCACGGCCGGATAAATACCGCGCTCGGCGATACCACGGGCGAGCACCACGGTCGCGTCCAGATGGGCGAAGGTCGTTGCCGGCGAGGGGTCGGTCAAGTCGTCCGCCGGCACGTACACGGCCTGCACGGAGGTAATGGAACCCGTCTTGGTCGAGGTAATACGTTCCTGGAGCAGGCCCATTTCCTCGGCCAGCGTCGGCTGGTAACCCACCGCCGAGGGCATACGGCCCAGCAGCGCGGATACTTCGGTACCGGCCAGCGTGTAACGATAGATGTTGTCGATGAACAGCAGCACGTCACGGCCTTCGTCGCGGAAGAACTCGGCCATGGTCAGGCCGGTCAGCGCGACACGTAGGCGGTTACCCGGCGGCTCGTTCATCTGGCCGTAGACCAGGGCCACCTTGTCGATAACGTTCGACTCCTTCATTTCGTAGTAGAAGTCGTTGCCTTCACGGGTGCGCTCACCCACGCCTGCGAACACGGAGTAGCCCGAGTGCTCGGCCGCGATGTTACGGATGAGCTCCATCATGTTAACGGTCTTGCCCACGCCGGCACCGCCGAACAGGCCGACCTTGCCGCCCTTGGCGAAGGGGCAGAGCAGATCGATGACCTTGATGCCGGTTTCGAGCAGCTCCTGGCTGCCGGCCTGGTCCTCGAACGTCGGCGGCGCGCGGTGAATCGGCGCGGTTTCGTCGGCGCCGATGTCGCCGCTGTTATCGATCGGATGGCCCAGCACGTTCATGATGCGGCCCAGGGTCTTCTGCCCCACCGGCACCGAGATCGGCTTGCCGGTGTTCTCGACCGCGGCACCGCGGGACAGACCTTCGGTCACGCCCATGGCAATACAGCGCACCACGCCGTCGCCAATCTGCTGCTCTACCTCGAGCACGAGATCTTCGCCGCCCTCGACCTTGAGGATCAGCGCGTCGAAAATTTGGGGCAACGATTCGCGATCGAATTCCACGTCCACGACCGGGCCGATGATCTGTACGACTTTACCGCTACTCATATCCGATTCCTCACCTGGGCAGCGTCGGCTGCCGAACTGTGTCTGGTGTGTCTTGCCTGCAGGGCGCTACGAAACTGCCGCCGCGCCGGCCACGATTTCAGACAGCTCTTGCGTGATCGCTGCCTGACGCTGTTTGTTGTACTCAAGCTGAAGGTCGTCAATGATGTCACCCGCGTTGTCGGAGGCCGACTTCATGGCGACCATGCGTGCCGCCATCTCACAGGCGACGTTTTCGACCACGCCCTGATAGACCTGGGCTTCGACGTAGCGCACCAGAATCGATTCCAGCAGTTCCGGCGGCTCGGGCTCGTAGATGTAGTCCCAGTGGTCCGGCAGCTCTTCGTCTTCGTCCTCGGGCACCGGCAGCAGCTGCTGGATATCCGGGCGCTGGGTCATCGTGTTGACGAATTCGTTGCCCATCAGGAACAGGCGGTCGATATTGCCTTCACGATAGTCGTCGAGCATGACCTTGATCGTACCGATCAGGTCTTCCAGATGCGGCCGATCGCCGAGATCGGTGACCTCGGCCTTGATGTCCTTGATACGACGGAAGAAGCTCGCGGCCTTGCGGCCAACGACCACGATCTCGACCGGGACGTTCTTCTTGTCCCACTCGCGCAGTTCGGCGAGCACCTTGCGGAACAGGTTGATGTTCAAGCCGCCGCACAGGCCGCGATCGGTCGACACGATGATCATGCCGACACGCTTGGCCTCGCGCTCCACCATGAACGGATGCTTGAAGTCCGGATTCGCCTGGGCCAGATGGCCGATCGTGCGCCGAATCTTCTGGGCATAGGGCCGTGACGCTTCGACACGCTCCTGAGCCTTGCGCATCTTCGACGCCGCGACCATTTCCATGGCCTTGGTGATCTTCTGCGTATTCTCTACGCTTTTGATCTTGCTTTTGACTTCCTTGCCGCCGGCCATCAGTTGACTCCGTTGGTGGACTCAGGAACGCGCGGTGCTACCACGTATGCGTTTCCTTGAATTCCTTCAGCGCGCTATGCAGCCCGGACTTGATCTCGTCGTTGTAGTCGCCGGTGTCGTTGATCTTGTCGACCAGCTCCTTCTGCTCGCTCTCCATGTACTGGTGCAGAGCGGCTTCGAAGTCGGTCACCTTGTCGGCGTCGACGTCGTCCAGATAACCCTCTTCGGCCGCGAACAGCGACGAGGCAGTCAGCGCAACCGACAGCGGGTTGTACTGCTTCTGAATCATCAGCTTGGTCACACGCTCGCCGTGTTCCAGCTGCTTGCGCGTGGCGTCATCGAGGTCCGAGGCGAACTGGGCGAAGGCCGCAAGTTCACGGTACTGCGCCAGCGCCAGACGAATACCGCCACCCAGCTTCTTGATGATCTTGGTCTGGGCCGAACCACCCACACGCGACACCGACAGACCGGCGTTCACGGCCGGGCGGGTGCCGGCGTTGAACATATCCGTTTCCAGATAAATCTGGCCGTCGGTGATCGAGATCACGTTGGTCGGCACGAATGCGGACACGTCGCCGGCCTGGGTTTCGATGATCGGCAGCGCCGTCAGCGAACCGGTCTTGCCCTTGACCTTGCCGCCGGTCAGCTCTTCGACGTAATCGGCGTTGATACGCGAAGCGCGCTCAAGCAAACGTGAATGCAGGTAGAACACGTCGCCCGGATAGGCTTCACGGCCCGGCGGACGACGCAGCAGCAGCGAAATCTGGCGATAGGCCACGGCCTGCTTGGACAGATCGTCGTACACGATCAGGGCATCTTCGCCCTTGTCGCGGAAGAACTCGCCCATGGAGCAACCGGCGTACGGCGCGATGTACTGCAGGGCCGGCGAAATGGCGGCACCGGCGGCAACGATGATGGTGTGATCCATCGCGCCTTCCTGCTCGAGCTTGCGCACCACGTTCGCGATCGAGCTGTTCTTCTGCCCGATGGCCACGTAGATGCACTTAATGCCCGTGTCCTTCTGGTTGATGATCGCGTCGATCGCGATCGCGGTCTTGCCGATCTGGCGGTCGCCGATGATCAGCTCACGCTGGCCACGACCAATCGGGATCATCGCGTCGATCGACTTGAGACCGGTCTGCACCGGCTCGTCCACCGACTGACGCTCGATCACGCCAGGTGCAACCTTCTCGATCGGCGAGGTCTGGGTGGTGCCCAGTTCACCCTTGCCATCGATGGGGTTGCCCAGCGGGTCAACCACACGACCCAGCAACTCGTCGCCCACCGGCACTTCGAGGATTCGACCGGTCGTCTTGACCTCGCAGCCTTCGGAGATATGGGTGTACTCACCCATGAGCACCGCGCCGACCGAATCCCGCTCGAGGTTGAGCGCGATACCGTAGGTGCCGCCGGGGAATTCGAGCATCTCGCCCTGCATCGCATCGGCCAGGCCGTGAATTTTTGCGATGCCGTCGGCCAGGCTCACCAGCGTGCCGACATTGCGGGACTCGGTCACGGAATCGAAGTTTTCGATCCGTTTCTTGATCAGGTCTGAAATTTCCGACGGATTGAGTTGCATTGACCTTATTCCTCTATATCCATGTCGCTGCGGCCTGCTGCCGCCAGCGGATGATCGCTTGTGGGTCGGGCTATTGCGCGAGCGACTGACGCATGCGCTCAAGCTGTGCGCGCAACGAACCGTCGATCACCAGGTCGCCGGCACGAATGATCGCGCCGCCGATCACGTCTTCATCCTGTTCGAACGTCAGCGAAACGTTGCGGGCAAGCCGTTTTTCGAGCGACTTCACCAGCGCCGAACGCTGCTCTTCGGAGAACTCGACGGCCGAGGTGACACTGACGTCCACCCGGTTCTCGGCCTCGGCCTTGCGCGTTTCGTAGAGTGACGCGATCGCCGGCGCGAGACCCAGACGGCCGTTATCGACGAGCAGCCGAACGAAGTTCTGGCTGCCCTCGTCCATATCCTCGCGGCCGAGCTCGACAACCAGTTCAACCAGCCGAGTATCGCTGATCTCCGGGTTGTCCAGAAGCAGCGAGACGTCCGGATTGGCCACGATGGCCGAAAGCGCCTCGAGCGCCCGCGACCATTCGTCCAGCCGACCGTTGGATTCGGCGAGCTCGAACACGGCTTCGGCGTACGGCCGTGCCAGCGTCTGCGTCTCTGCCATGGCTAACGAATCTCCGCGACGAGGTCGTCGATGATGTCATTGTGCGCCTTGGCGTCGATCTCGCGCTTGAGAATACGCTCGGCGCCCACGACGGCCAGCGAACCGACCTCGCGCCGCAGGTCTTCCTTGGCCGAGACCACGGCCTGGTCCACTTCTTCACGCGCGGCAGTGACGATACGCTCGCCTTCCGCACGCGCGTCCTCACGGGCACGCTCAAGCGTTTCATCGGCCTGACGCTGCGCATTGGTCAGGATTTCCTGAGCCTGCGTACGCGCCTTGGCGACCATATCCTCGGCCTTGGCGGTGGCTTCGTTCAGCTCCCGAACACCCCGCTCGGCCGCGGCGAGACCTTCGCTGATTCGTTTCTGACGATCGCGCATGGCCTGCATGATCGGCGGCCATACGAACTTCATGGTGAACCAGACGAAGACCGCGAAGACGATCATCTGGGCCAGCAGTGTGGCATTGATGCTCATGGGTTACCCCTGGCTTGCGTAACTCGAGTTAAGCGACGTGGCGAACCCGGTGTTTAGCCGCCCGCGGACTGTACGGCCGCCACGAACGGGTTGGCGAACATCAAGAACAGGGCGATACCCACGCCGATCATGGACACGGCGTCCAGCAGGCCGGCGATCAGAAACATACGGCCGGTCAGCATCGGCGCCATTTCGGGCTGGCGGGCTAGGCCTTCAAGGAATTTGCCGCCGAGCAGGGCGAAACCGAGTGCGGTGCCGATGGCACCAAGGCCGATGAGGATCGCGACCGCGATCACGGTCATGCCCTGAACGTCTGCAATGGCTTGTTCCATTTTCTACTCTCCAGTTTACGAGTCAGTCAGTGGTTGGTGGTGTCGATCGATCAGTGGTCGTCCTGAACCATGCTCAGATAAACAATGGTCAGCATGCCGAAGATATACGCCTGCAGCGTGATCACGAGAATATGAAAGATTGCCCAGCCCAGGCCGAGCAGGATCTGCAGGATGAACATGGGCACGGCCAGCAGACTCGCCCCGGCACCCAGCGTGAACACGGCGATCAGAATGAAGATCAGCTCGCCAGCGTACAGGTTGCCGAACAAACGCAGCGACAGCGATACGGGCTTGGCCACGGTTTCAACGACAAACAGAACAAAGTTGAACGGCGCCAGCCACTTGCCGAACGGATGCGTCAGGGTTTCCTTGAGGAAGCCCAGGCCGCCCTTGGCCTTGATGCCGTAGACGATCATCAGAAAGAACACCGACAACGACAGACCGAAGGTAATGTTCAGGTCGGTCGTGGGCACAACCTTGAGGTAATCGATGCCCGCCGCATGAGCGGCCGCGGGCAGCGCGTCGACCGGGATCAGGTCCATGAAGTTCATCAGGAACACCCATACGAAGATCGTCATCGCCAGCGGCGCGATCAGCGTGGAGTTGCCGTGATAGATGTCACGTACCTGTGTATCGGTAAAGTCGTGGACCATTTCCACGAACGTCTGCAGCTTGCCCGGCTCGCTGGCCGTGACCTTCTTGGCCACCATGCGAAACACGACCAGAAAAAACACGCCGAGCACAACGGAAAAGAACAGGCTGTCGAGATTCAGCACCCAGAAGCCACTGATATTGCCGCCGACTTCCATGGTGGACAGGTCGAGCTGCAAATTCGACAGATGGTGCTGGATGTACTGGTTCGCGGTGTTACCGCCTTCTTCGGCGCTGGCCATATGGAGTTGTCCTCGATCAAGCCGTCGTCGAACTGCCCACCCTCGGCGGCAGCTAGCGCGTCAAAACTAAGGCGAGCCAGTAACAAGCTTGGCAAGCCACGTATGTCGCCAGCAGCGATAAAAACTGCTGACCAAATAAAAGGGCTGCCGCAACGAACAGCCCCGCAGTCAATCCTAGTTTTCCCAGCTCGCCCCAATAAAAGGCGCGAGCCATAACCCGTGCGTCGACCTGCCTGCGGCGTGGCAGCAACCAAAGCGCCATCCACAGCCCCGGAACAACCGCCACAGCCACACCGAACAGCGCAGCCTTGGCCGACGCCGGGCCGGTCACGGCGCCAAACATGGCAGCCACCAACAGGCCGATTGTGGTTTGCGTGCCCAACACCACCCAAGCTAGGCGCATGTTGCGCGGACGTGGTCGGGATATCACTTGAGAACCCCCCACCGCGGCTCCGGACGGACACGCGAATCACTCACGGCGCGTCCAACGCTCGGCGGACTATAGACAAAGCGAATTGGAAGGTCAATCGGCTCGAAAACGCCTGTTATTTACAACAAAACGCGCTCGAGCCGCGCTTGCACCGTTACTTCAAACGGTCGAGCAAATTATCGAGTTCGCCGGCATTGGGGTAGTCGATCACCACCCGGGCACGCCCGCCGCGCTGCGAGCGCACGGTAACTTTGGCCCCCAGCGTTTCCCCCAGTTCGTGCTCGAAGCGCACCAGTCGATTGCTCTGTCGTGGTGCGCTTTCGACATCCTTTTCGGCCATGGCCGAGGCCACCAGCGCTTCGGTCTGGCGCACGGTCAGCTGGCGGGAGGCCACCCGCGCGGCGAGGTCGGCCTGCAGGGCGGTCGGCGCGCCCAGCAGGGCTCGCGCATGGCCCATCTGGATATCACCCGCGCGCAGCAGCGCCTGCGCCTCGGGCACCAGTTCGGCCAGGCGCAGCAGGTTGGACACGCTCGCCCGCGAGCGCCCCACGGCCTCGGCACAGGCGGCATGGGTCATGCCGCATTCCTCGATCAGCCGACGCAACGCGGCGGCTTCTTCCAGCGGGTTGAGGTCTTCGCGCTGAATGTTTTCGATAAGCGCGACGGCCATGGCGGCTTCGTCGGCCATCGGGCGCACCACGGCCGGCACGGTGGCAAGGCCTGCCAGGCGTGCCGCGCGCCAGCGCCGCTCACCGGCGACGATCTCGTAGCCGCCGTCGGCATCGCGCACCACCAGCGGCTGCACCACGCCCTGGGTACGAATGGACTGCGCCAGCGCTTCCAGCGCTTCGGCGTCCATGTCACGACGCGGCTGATAGCGCCCGGGACGCAGGGCATCGAGCTCGAGCTCGACGAGTTCGCTGCCGCTTTCCGGCGTGTCGTCGAAATCGTTGGAAAGCAGCGATTCGAGACCGCGCCCCAGTCCGCGTTTTTTCTGTGCCATAGCCCGATCTTGTTTGAGTGATGCGCTCGATGCGCTCAACCGGCGTTACGCCGACGCCGCCCGAACAGCGACGACACGGCGCGGCGCGCGCCCTTGCGCGGCGCGTCGATGACTTCGCTGTCGTCGCGCGCGAGAATTTCGGCAGCCAGCTGGCGATAGGCGGTCGCGCCCGATGCGGCGCTATCGTACTGCATGATCGGCACCCCGTGGCTGGGCGCTTCGGCCAGGCGCACGTTGCGCGGAATGCAGGTTTCGTAGACGGCACTGCCGAAATAGTCGATCAGCTGGGCCGAGACATCGCCGGTCAGACGGTTGCGCGGGTCGTGCATGGTGCGCAGCACGCCTTCGATGATCAGCTCCGGATTCATCATCTTGCGTACGCTCTCGATGGTTTCGAGCAGGTCGGACAGGCCTTCCAGGGCGTAGTACTCGCACTGCATGGGGATGATCACCCCGCGAGCGGCGGCCAGCGCGTTGACCGTGAGCATGGACAGCGCCGGCGGGCAGTCGATGATCACGTAATCGAAGCTGTCCGAAATTTCGGCGAGCGCCTGCTTGAGCGCGAGACGCCCGTTCTTGCGATCACGTAGCCCGACCTCGGCCGCGGTCATGTCGCCGTTAGCGCCCAGCAGGAAGAACTGGCCGTCGAGCACCACCTGCAACGCTTCCGAGACGCCCTTGTCGCCCAGCAGAAAATCGCAGACGGTGGCTTCGAGCGCGTTCTTGTCCACGCCCACGCCCATGGTGGCATTGCCCTGGGCATCCATATCCACGAGCAGCACGCGCTGCTCGGCCTCGGCGAGCGCAGCCGCGAGATTGATGCTCGTCGTCGTCTTGCCGACGCCGCCTTTCTGGTTGGCAATGGCGATGATGTTGCTCATGGCCGCTCAGTCTAATGGACTCGTGAAGCGCATGTTATGCCCAAGCCCGTTCCCGCGCATGCCCGCTGTGCAACGACGCCCGCTCGCCATGCGGGGTCGGGCCGCGCGATCCAACGCTGCATGCGTTTGGGCAGCGCTTCAGATCAGCCCCGGCTCCAGAATGGCCAGATGACGATCGGCCTCGAGGCCGGGCACGCGCAGGGCCACCGTATCCACATGCCGAAAATCCAGCGGCAAGTCGGCCATTTCCGGGGCCGGATCGCGGCCCTTCATCAACAGAAAACGCCCGCCCGGGGCGACCAGGTGGCCGGCCAGTCGCGCGCACTCGCCGGCCGCGGCAAACGCCCGACAAATCACGGTATCGAACTTGTCGTCGGTCTCGACCGATTCCACCCGCTCCTGCACCACGAGGACGTTGTCCAGTTCCAGGCGCCGGCGCACGTGGCGCAAAAACGCGGCCTTCTTGCGGTTGGATTCGACCAGGGTCACCGTAATGCGCGGACGCGCGATCGCAATCACCAGCCCCGGCAGTCCCGGCCCGCTGCCAATATCGGCGACCGACGCACCTGAAACGAAATCCAGCACCGCCAGGCTGTCGAGCAAATGCCGCGTGACCATCGCCAACGGATCGCGCACGGCGGTGAGATTATAGGTGGCATTCCAGGTCGACAGCTCGCGCAGATACGCGATCAGCTGCGCCTGCACCGGCCGCCCCACATCGACGCCGATTTCCTTGATCCCCTCCGCCAGACGCTGTTCGCAGGCGGGCCAATCCGTCATCGCCATGCTTTCCCCATCGTGATCCTCCCCGTGTCAGCCCTTCAGGATAGCGATTTTAGCCGAGCGATTCGTCATCACGGCCATGTCGCGGCTGCGTAAGAGTTGTTTTATTAACCCGACACAAATATAGATGAATTATCGGGTTAACAACGCGAGTGCGCGCCAGCGTACTCGCCGCGGCCGACGGCCGCGAAGCTATCAAAAATCAAGGACGGACACGTGCCGGCGTTGATTTTTGATAGCGTTGAAAACGGCTGACCGAGTCAGCTGTTTTGGTGCCGGGTTAATAGGCGCCATGCTGCCCGATCGCCGCTTGTAACAACCAGATCGCCCATGACCGATTCTCATACCGCCACCCGCGATAGCGCCCGCCCCGAGGCCGTCGCCAAGCGCCATGCCCTGGGTAAACGCACCGCCCGCGAAAACATCGCCGATCTTTGCGATGGCGATAGCTTCATGGAGTACGGCGCGCTGACCATCGCCGCGCAGCGCAACCGCCGCGCGCTCGACGAGCTCAAGCGCGACACCCCAGCCGATGGGCTGATCAGCGGCATCGGGCGGATCAACGGCGATCGCTTCGATCGCGCAAGCACGCGCTGCGTGGTGATGAGCTACGACTACACCGTGCTCGCCGGCACCCAGGGCTATCAGAACCATCGCAAGACCGACCGCATGGTCGAGATCGCGCGCCGCGAACGCCTGCCGCTGGTGTTCTTCACCGAAGGCGGCGGCGGCCGTCCGGGCGATACCGACGCAGCGCTGGTGGTCAACTCCGGACTGGAAGTCACCAGCTTCTACAGCTTTGCACGCCTTAACGGCGAAGTGCCCCTGATCGGTATCAATGCCGGGCGCTGTTTTGCCGGCAACGCGGCGTTTTTCGGCTGCTGCGATATCACCATCGCCACCCGCGATGCCAATCTCGGCATGGCCGGCCCCGCCATGATCGCCGGCGGCGGCCTGGGCGAATACGCCCCCGAGGATATCGGCCCCGCCGAGCAGCAGGCGGCCATCGGCGTGATCGATATTCTGGTCGACGATGAAGCCGAGGCCGTAGCCACGGCGAAGCGCTGTCTGTCGTACTTTCAGGGCCCGGTCGCCGACTTCGAGGCCCCCGACAGCACCCGCGTGGCCGACCTCATGCCGGCCAACCGGCGCATGACCTATGACGTACGCCGGATCATCGCCGCAATCGCCGATATCGACTCCATGACCGAACTGGGCGCGACCCATGCGCCCAACCTCGTCACCGCCTTCATCCGTGTCGAAGGCCGGCCCCTGGGCGTGATCGCCAACAACCCGCGCAGCCTGGCCGGCGCCATCGACAGCGCGGCCGCGCGCAAGGCCGCCGACTTCATGCGCCTGTGCAACACCCACGGCATCGCGTTGCTCACGCTCTGCGACACGCCCGGCATCATGGTCGGCCCCGAGGCCGAGAAGAGCGGCACCGTCGCCCATGCCTCGCAGCTGTTCATTGCCGGCGCCAAAGTGGCCGTGCCCTGGTATGGCATCGTACTTCGCAAGGCCTACGGCCTGGGCGCACAGGCCATGCTCGGCGGGCATCTCAAGCGGCCGAACTTCACCGTGGCCTGGCCGCAGGGTGAATTCGGCCCGATGGGCGTCGAAGGCGCCGTCACGCTCGGGTTTCGGCGCGAACTGGAAGCCATCGAAGACGAATCCGAACGCGCCGCGCGCTACCAGCAGCTGGTGGATTCGATGTACGAACAGGGCAAGGCCGAAAACGTGGCCAGCTATTTCGAAATCGATGACGTGATCGACCCGGGCGAATCCCGCCGCTGGCTCGCGGGGGCGCTTGGCAGCTAGCTTTTTAGTCCGCGAATGAACGCCAATATACGCAAAGTTTTGTTGGCGCCACCGCACTGGGTTTTATGAAGAAGTGTCCGCAGATCGACGCCGATCCACACAGATGAAAAGCGGAGCGCGTCCTCGACGCTCGCTCAAGACCGGGGCGCCGCGCAAACCCGGCGCCGCCAGGCAGTCGACCTGGATCTGTGTTGATCTGCGTCGATCTGCGGACAGTGCCTGTCTCGAATCCCCTGTGCCGCCGACACGCTGAGTCGCGCTGTAACCTGCGGATAACTCTTCTGACAAAGCTCAACACGCGGTGTGAATATCGGACCACCCGGCCTCGCGCGATCCGTCTTTCACCTTATTCGCGTGTCTTCGCGTTCATTCGCGGACTGCTCGAGAGATCGAAGCGGTTACCCGTCGGCCTCGATCTTGGCCCAGGTATCGCGTAGCGGCACGATCCGGTTGAACACCGGCTTGCCCGGGGCGTGATCGTGGCGATCGGCCACGAAATAGCCTATACGCTCGAACTGAACCCGGTACTCCGGCTCGACCATAGCCAGATCCGGCTCGATCGTGCAGTTTTCGTACACGGTGAGCGAATCCGGGTTGAGGTCGTCGAGCATGTCGCGCTCGCCGCGGCCGGGGTGTTCGGCCGCGAACAGTCGATCGTACTGGCGTACCGTGGCTTTCTTGCCGTGGCTGGCCGATACCCAGTGGATCACGCCCTTGGGCTTGATGCCGTCGGCCGGGTTGTCGCCGAGGGTGTCGGGGTCATAGGTGCAATGCACTTCCACGATCTCGCCGGCATCGTTCTTGACCACATCGGTGGCTTCGATCACATAGGCATTGCGCAGACGTACGCGCTTGCCCAGCACCAGGCGCTTGTATTTCTTGTTGGCCTCTTCGCGGAAATCCTCTTTCTCGATCAGGATTTCATGCGTGAACGGCAGGCTGCGCTCGCCCAGATCGTCGCGGTTCGGATGGCCGGCGGCGGTGAGCTGTTCGACGCCGTCTTCCGGATAGTTGGTGATCACGATCTTGAGCGAATCGAGCACGCACATCGCCCGCGGCGCGTTGTTGTTCAGGTCGTCACGAATGGCGTGTTCGAGCATCGCGGCATCGACCACGCCGTCGGTACGGGCCACGCCGATCGTTTCGCAGAAGTTGCGGATCGCCGTCGGCGTATAGCCGCGCCGACGAATACCGGCCAACGTGGGCATGCGCGGGTCGTCCCAGCCGTCGACAACGTGCTCGTCGATCAGGCGCTTGAGCTTGCGCTTGCTGGTGACGGTGTAGTTGAGGTTGAGCCGCCCGAATTCGGTCTGCACGGGCCGGGCCGGCACCGGCAGATGCTCGATGAACCAGTCATAGAGCGGGCGATGATCCTCGAATTCCAGCGTACAGATGGAGTGGGTCACGCCTTCGATGGCGTCCGACTGGCCGTGGGCGAAATCGTAGGACGGGTAGATGCACCATTTGTCGCCGGTCTGATGATGCGCGGCATGCCGGATTCGATAGATCACCGGGTCGCGCAGATTCATGTTGCCGGCGGCCATGTCGATCTTGGCGCGCAGCGAGGCCTGGCCTTCGCCGAATTCACCGGCACGCATCTTTTCGAAGGCCGCCAGGTTTTCGGCCGGGGTGCGATCGCGATAGGGGCTGTTCGTGCCCGGGGTATTCCAGTCGCCGCGGTATTCGCGTGCCTGTTCGGAAGTCAGCTCGTCGACGTAGGCATCGCCGTTTTCGATCAGGTGCAGGGCGTATTCGTAAAGGGTATCGAAATAGTCCGACGTAAAGCGCACATGACCATCCCAGTCGAAGCCCAGCCAGTGCACGTCTTCCTGAATGGAATCGATGAAGGCCTGTTCCTCTTTCTCCGGGTTGGTGTCGTCGAAGCGCAGCCGACACCGCCCACCGAAGTGCTCGGCCAGACCAAAGTTCAGACAGATCGATTTCGCATGGCCGATATGCAGAAAGCCGTTCGGCTCGGGCGGAAAGCGTGTGACCACCTCGCCCACGTGATCGCCGCGCTCGATCTGCTCGGCGATCATGTTGCGTACGAAATTGTTGCCGGACCTGGACGTCGACGGTGCGTTGTCGCTCATAAATGCCACCCGCGCTCGTGCCCGCAAGCCGAACGAAAAACATGAAACTCAGGCGCCAATTATAACGGCTCGGGGCGTGGCTTTCGGCGCCGGTTCATTGCACCGGCGTATCGGGGCGCACACTCGGTCCGGCGTTGCATGCGTATCGAGGCGAAGCGACGCCGGGCCACGGGCCGAGATGGACTCGGCCCGTCGCCATCAGACCGGGCGCAAAAGTCAGCTGGCAGCGCTGCTCTGCTGGGTCTTGCTGCGCCGCTTGGCCGTACTCTTCTTTGCCGAAGACGCGTCGCTATCTGCCGCCTCGGTTTTGCCGGCCGGCTCGCGATCGCCGTAGGTTTCGCGCAGTTCGTCGAGCGTTTCGCCGGCATAAACGGCCAGACGCTGCATCGAGGGCAGGGTCTCCCGACAACCGATAAAGCCAAAGCCCAGCGTATCGCCATAGCCGTGCACGGTGATATTGAGCGCCTGGCCGTGGGTCACCAGCGAGGTCGGGTAGAACGCTTCCATCTCCGCGCCGTGGATATAGAGCGGGCCTTCCGGGCCGGGCAGGTTGGATACCGTCACATTGAACACGGGCCGCGTGCGTCCGCCCATGCCGGTGACCAGCGACAGCACGTAGGGCGCCATGAGCGCGACCGTGTACTGGGTGATGGCCGCCGCCGAGAGTTTGCTCAGCTCGTTCTTTGCGCGTTTTGTCGAACGCGCCACCGCTTGAAGACGTTCCGGCGTCGACTCGATATCGGTCGCCAGGTTGGCGACGATGAAGGTCAGCGCGTTGCCTTCGTCCTGATCGTCGGCCGGGCGTACCGAAACCGGAATACCGGCGGTCAGCGGCTTGCTGGGCAGTTCGCCGATCTCGCGCAGATAACGCCGAAGCGCGCCGCCGCAGATGGTGAGCACGATGTCGTTGACGGTCACCCCGGCGTTGTGCGCCAGGCTGCGGCATTCGGCCAGCGAGTACAGCTGGGTGGCATAGCGCCGCTGCGACTGGATACGACTGTTGAGCAGCGACGAGGCCGATGAGAACGGCAGGCCGGCGGTGCCGGTTTCCGAACGCGCGCTCTTGAGCATGCTGCGCACCACGCGCGCGAAGCCCGGCAGCGAACCGACCTGCTCGGCCGCACCCCCCATCAATTCGGCCACGGCCCGATACAGGCCCGGCCGCGCTTCGCTGGGCGAACGCTTGCGGCGTTTTTTCGGCGGCAGCGCCCAGAATGGCGGGCGCTCGGTATCGTTGGGATCGTCGGTGAGCGCCCTGGCGAGCTGGCGCATACCGGCCACGCCGTCGAGCAGCGAATGGTGCAGCTTGATATAGAGCGCGAAGCGATTGCCTTCGAGCCCTTCGATGAGATGCGCTTCCCAGGGCGGGCGCCGGAAATCCAGCGGATGACTATGCAGACGCGACGCGAGTTCGCCGAGTTCGCGCTCGCCACCGGGCGCCGGCAGGGCCGAATGCCGGAAGTGGTATTCGACATCGATTTCGTCGAGCAGCTCCCACTCCGGCGCGACGGTACGCAGCGCACCCTTGCGCAGGCGGTGGTTCCAGGGCGAATAGGCCTGCGAGAACTGGTGGTAATGCTTGACGATGCGGCGCGGCAGATCCTTCGGCGCACCGTCGGGGATCTGAAAGGTCAGCAACCCGCCGACCTGCATCGGCGCATTTTCGGTTTCCACATTGAGCCAGGCCATATCGACCAGGTTCAGGCGTTTGGTCTCCATCAACGTGTCTCCTGTTCGCACACGATGCCGGGCATGGATCGACCGGCACGATCTTTTACCGGCTCAGGCCGGGTTAGTGTCATCGCGCATTTGTGAAAATTGATATTTTTATTATTGCCAATAATCGTAAACACGGTAGCGCAACGCAAGTCCCGCGTGTGCCGTCTACGCCTTTACGTTGCGCTCTTTCATGCGCCGGCGCACCTGTCGGGAATGCCGCATACAAAAAAATGCGCCATACCCAAGCCGGGTACGACGCATCTTGCGTTACACGATCAACGATTCCAGGCCCAAGGGACGAGGCCGCCCGACCTCAGCCAATGGCAGCCACGACAAACAGCGCCAGCACGCAGCTCAAACCGCCAAACCAGACCAGGCTGCGCAGGGTGGCCCGGTCGCTGATATAGCACCAGCCGTAGACCAGGCGCAGCAGAATGAACAGCACGGCAAGGAAGTTGATGGCGCCAATCGAGCCGCCGGAAATCACGGCAATGATCACCGCCGCCGCGAACGGCGGAAACGCCTCGAACGAATTCAGCTGAGCCCAGTAGGCGCGTTTCTGCGCGCCTTCCACCTGCTCGAGCCATTGCCGCGGGTAGCGGTTTTCTTCCAACCCCATCTTGTCGCGGCCCGCGAGCTTCGCGTACAGCACGAAGCCGAAGGGCATGAGCGCGGCAACCAGCACGCACCAGTAAGCCAGAATCATCACTATCTCCTTGCTTTGATTATTGTCGACAGAGCTGACGACCTACCGGCGCGCGCCACGATTGCGATTATGCGCCGCGCTGATCGATGGGGCGGAAATCACGCACTTCCGGACCCACGTATTCCGCGTTCGGACGGATCAGGCGGTTGTCGGCGCGCTGTTCGAAGATATGCGCGCCCCAGCCGGTCAGCCGCGAGATCACGAAGATCGGCGTGAACAGCTGGGTGGGAATGCCCAGGAAGTGGTAGGCCGTCGCATGATAGAAGTCGGCGTTCGGGAACATGCCTTTTTCGTCGAGCATGACCTGCTCGAGGCGTTCCGAGATCGCGTACAGGTTCTGCTTGTACGGATCGTCACCGGCGAGTTTCTTCGACCATTCCTTGATGATGCCGTTACGCGGATCGGCTTTTTTGTAGACACGATGGCCGAAGCCCATGATCTTTTCCTTGTTCTCCAGCATCTTCTTGAGGCCGGCTTCGGCGTCGTCCGGATCCTTGAAGGTCTGGATCAGCTCCATGGCCTTTTCGTTGGCACCGCCGTGCAGCGGGCCGCGCAACGCGCCGATCGCACCGGTGACCGCCGAGTAGAAGTCCGACAGTGTCGCGGTAATCACGCGCGCGGTGAAGGTGGAGGCGTTGAACTCGTGCTCGGCGTAGAGAATCAGCGACGTCGACATGCACTTGATGGCGTCCTCGCTGGGTTTTTCACCGTGCAGCAGATGCAGGAAGTGGCCGCCGATCTTGTCGTCGTCGGTATCCACATCGATACGCTTGCCCGACTCCATGAAGTGGTACCAGTACATCAGCATTGACGGGAAGCTCGCCAGCAGGCGATCGGCCACGTCGTGCTGCTGCTTCTCGGCATCGTTTTCCTGTTCGATGGTGCCCAGCACCGACGCGCCCGTGCGCATGACGTCCATCGGATGGGTATCGCGCGGCAACACTTCCAGCGCGGTCTTCACCCCGTCCGGCAGACCACGCATGCCGGCCAGGCGCTTCTTGTAGTCGCTGAGCTGGCTCTGTGTGGGCAGCTCGCCGTAGAGCATCAGATACGCCACTTCCTCGAACTCGGCCTTGGCTGCCAGATCCTCGATCAGATAGCCGCGATAGGTCAGACCCACGCCCTTCTTGCCGACCGTGCAGATGGCCGTCTTGCCCGCAGTGACACCGGCCAGACCGGCCGTGTTTTCTGTCTTGCTCATACCTGAAACTCCTGGGATTGTTCGTGATTCGACGTGTGGATAAGCCAGACCCTAGGCCTGAATATCGACGACCGTGCGGCCGGTGTTTTCACCCGCCATGATGGTGTCGCACACGCCGTGAACGTCGGCCAAGCCTACGGTTTGGTTCGCGATGGTGTCCAGATGGGCAGGCTTCTGCGCGCCGGAGAGATTGCCCCAGATTTCCTCGCGCCAGGGGTTCGGGCATTCCACCGAATGAATACCCAGCAACGATACGCCGCGCAGGATGAACGGCATCACCGTGGTCGACAGCTTGGGCCCGCCGGCCAGACCGATCGCGGCCACGTTTCCGTAGGGCTGAACCTGGGCCACGATATTGGCCAGCAGATCGCCGCCCACTGCATCGATCGCGCCGGCATAGACCGGTTTGCCCAGCGGCTTGCCTTCCAGATCGAGCGCGTCCGGGGTGATGACGTCGGAGGCGCCGAGCGTCTTGAGAAAATCGCCTTCGGCCTCGGCCTTGCGCGATACGGCCACGACTTCATAGCCGGCCCGGGCCAGGATATCGATCGCGAACATGCCCACGCCGCCAGTCGCACCGGTGACCAGTACGGGGCCGTCCTCGGGTTTCTGGAAGTTGTCGGTCATGCGCTTGACTGCCATACCGGCGGTGAAACCGGCCGTGCCCAGCGCCATGGTCTGCCACAGCGTCAGCCCCTCGGGCTTTTTCACCACGCATTCGGCCGGGATACGCACGTACTCGGCGAGACCGCCGTCGCGGGTTTCGCTCATGAACCAGCCGGTGACCACCACCTCGTCGCCGGGGGAAAAGCGATCGTCCTCGCTGGACTCGACCACGCCGGCCACATCGATGCCGGCATTGAGCGGACGCTTGCGCGCGATCTTGCCCTTGCCGGTGATCGCCAGTGCGTCCTTGAAGTTGAGAGAGGAATAGTGCGACTTGATGACGACGTTGCCGTCGCTGAGCTCGCTGAGCTCCATGTCGGTGATATCGGCGCGGGTGCCGTCGTCCGTATCGACGATGCGCAGTGCTTTCATTTTCGCGTGTCCGTGACTGAAGGTCAGGCCGCCGTTTGTATCATATTGAACAACTGTTCGCCCTCGCTTGAGGCCTTGCCGGCTCGGGCGTAGGCTTGCCGGGGTTCAATTTCCAACGAGAACGATTCATGAGCGACAACGTATATAAATCCGTGGAACTGACCGGCTCCTCGGAAACCAGTCAGGAAGACGCCGTGCGCAAGGCCATCGCCGAAGCATCGAAGACGATCGCGAACATGCGCTGGTTCCAGGTCACGGGCGTGCGCGGGCATATCGAGAACAACGAGGTCGCCCACTGGCAGGTGTCGGTGAAGGTCGGCTTCACGCTCGAAGACAAGGCCGGTTAACGACTGATACGGGAGTTGGGGCGTGAATAGAGGATCCGACTCGATGACCGACGACGCTCCAAGCCCGTGGCAGGGCGAGCTCGACCGGCGCGATCTCATCGAAGAGAACGCGCCGGCCGAGCCGCTCGCATTGTTCGACGACTGGTATCGCCTTGCCCAACAGGCCGCCATGATCGAACCCACGGCCATGACCCTGGCCACGGTCGACGCCAGTGGTCGGCCCTCGGCGCGTATCGTGCTGCTCAAGGGCTTCGACGCGCAGGGGTTTCGTTTCTATACCAACTACCTCAGCCGCAAGGGCGAGGCACTGGCCGCGCATCCGCAGGCCGCGCTGGTGTTCTGGTGGGAAGCGCTCGAACGCCAGGTGCGTATCGAAGGCCGGGTCCAAAAACTCGATGCCAGCGCCTCTGATGCCTATTTTGCGCGCCGTTCGCGCGGCAGCCGGCTGGGCGCGCACGCCTCGCCGCAGAGCCATGTGATCGCCGACCGCGCCGAACTCGAACAGCGCGTGGTCGATGTCGAAGCCCGCTTTGCCGAACAGGAAGTACCCCGGCCGGAACACTGGGGCGGCTATGCGCTCGTACCCGATATGTTCGAATTCTGGCAGGCGCGGCGCAGCCGCCTGCACGACCGTCTGCGCTACCAGCGCAGCGGCGAGCACTGGCAGATCGACCGGCTCGCCCCCTGAACCCAAAGGCGCTGGCTGCGATCGTGTGCCACCGCGCCCGAACGAATTCGGTACAGTCTGCAGTTGCATGGGCCGAATGCCGATATCGGCCGTACCGTTTTGATGGAACTGATGCTATGACCTTGCGCGCGCGCCTGCACCGCTACGCTCTTCTTGTCTTCATGACCGGCCTGCTGGGGTTCGGCCTCGCCACGAGCGCTGCCCATGCGGCGATTTACAACATGCCGCCCGAGGGCTCGGACGTGGTCGGCAAACTCCAGCACATCAAGACCTCGGAAGATGACACCTTCGTCAAACTCGCGCGCCGCTACAACGTCGGCTATCGCGAGCTGCGCCTGTCCAACCCCGACGTCGACCCGTGGCTGCCCGGCGACGGCACGCCGATGGTGATCCCCACCCGCTATGTGCTGCCCAACGTGGCGCGCAAGGGCATCGTCATCAATATCCCGGAAATGCGCCTGTACTACTTCCCGCCGGCGGGCAGCGAATATGCGGGCAAGGTGGTGACCTACCCACTGGGGATCGGCCGCGAAGGCTGGTCCACCCCGCTGGCCAAGACCACGATCGTGCGCAAGAAGGCCGATCCGACCTGGACGCCGCCGGCCTCGATTCGCGCGGAACACGAAAAGGCCGGCGATACGCTGCCGGCCGTGGTGCCTGCCGGGCCGGACAATCCGCTCGGCCAGCATGCCCTGTATCTGGGCCTGCCCTCCTACCTGCTGCATGGCACCAACAAGCCGGCCGGTATCGGCCTGAAGGTGTCGCACGGCTGTATCCGACTCTATCCGGAAGATATCGCGTCGCTGTTCGCGCTCGTACCCACGGGGACACCGGTCAACATCATCAGCGAACCGTACAAGATCGGCTGGGAAGGCAATACGCTGTTCATTGAATCGCACCCGCCGGATGCCAACGGCGACGCGCCGGTGCGTTCCTTCACGCCGTGGGTGGAAAGCCTGATCGCGGCGACCGCCAATCATCCCAAGGCGCCGATCGACTGGGATCGTGCCCAGGCCGTGGTCGAAAAGGCCGACGGCATGCCGGAACCGATCGGGGTGACCGTCGAACAACGCTAGCGCCTGCTGCGGCCGGCGCGCCGATCGTGCCGCGCCGCTTCAGCCGGGCAAAAAAAACCCCGCACCGAGGCGGGGTTTTTCACGCGACGGCGCTCAGGCCGCCGTCATTCGCAAACGCTTACTTGCGCTGCGAGGACTCGAACATACGCTCGATGCGCTGCGAGTTCGCCTGGCTGGCGGACTTGGCTTCCTGCGCGGTCTGCATCGCGCGGTTGGCCGTGCGCTGCGCTTCGTTGGCAGTCGACTGAGCGGATTCGGCCTTGCGCATGGCCTGGTCAACCTGCGACTGCATACCGTCGGAGTTGCTCGCGCAACCGGCAGCAGCAGCGACAACGCCAACAACAAACGCGGATTTCAGCAGCGTCTTGGTCATAATAAGACTCCTGTCTTTCATTTCTTTCATATAACGCCAGGCAAACCGCCTGACAGGGCGTCTATAAGCTATCACAGCCATACACTTTTGTAGATCATATTCTGCAGCCGAAAACTAATTCTTGTGCATACCCGCATTCCGCGCGAGCATGCGCGCCCGATCAGCACGGCTACGAGATCGCCCATGACAGACGCCGCCATTCTTTTCGATGAGGTCGTGAGCACCAACGGCAAGCGTATCGGCCACGTTACGCTCAATAACACGAGCGCGCTCAACGCCTTGACGCTGGAAATGCTGGAGCCGCTGTACAAAAAGCTCACCGCCTGGGACGCCGATACCGAAATTGCCGCGATCTTCATCGACGCCAGCGGCGACAAGGCCTTCTGCGCGGGCGGCAATATCGTCGCGCTCTACAAGGGCATGACCGGACAGGGTGATCCGGATTATCCCGACCGTTTCTTCACTCTCGAATACCGGCTCTGTCACGCCATCCACATGCTGGCCACCCCCTGTATCGCCTGGGGCAACGGCCTGATCATGGGCGGCGGCATGGGCCTGTTCTCGGCCGCCTCGCATCGCATCGTTACCGCCTCATCGAAGCTGGCGATGCCGGAAATCAAGATCGGCCTGTTCCCGGACTGCGCCGCCACCTGGTTCTTCAACCGCCTGCCCACCCGCCTGGGCCTGTTCGTCGCCCTGACCGGCGCCACGCTCGGCGCACAGGATGCATTGGTGGCAGGCCTTGCCGACCGCGCCATCGATCACGACGCCAAGCAGACCGTCTTCGATGCCCTGACCCGCATCACCGACTGGAACCAGCCGCATGCCGCGGTCGATCGCGTGCTGCGCCAGCACGCCCGGGAACACCCCGCGGGCCTGGGCGAATCGAAGCTGCTCGAACACGCCATGACCATTCGCGAAGCCACCGATGCCGCCACGCTGGCGGGCATCGTCGCCGCCATTCGCAAACTCGCCGAGGCCGACGATCCCTGGCTGGCCGAGGCCGCCACCAACCTCGAAAACGGCTGCCCGGTGACAGCCCACCTGATCTATCGCCAGCTGCGCGACGGACGCTATCTGTCGCTCAAGCAGGCCGTGATGCGCGAACTCAAGATGGCATTGCAGTGCGCTCGCCATCCCGACTTCGCTGAAGGCGTACGCGCGCTCCTCGTCGACAAGGATCGCGAACCCCAGTGGATATTCGAATCCGTCGCCGCCGTACCCAGCGACTATGTCGACACCCATTTCCGCGCGCCCTGGGACGGCGACCACCCGCTGCGCGACCTGCCGGACGTCAAACCCTGAAGCGTCGGCGGGCTTTGATTCAACGCACAGCCGCGCAATTCTTATTACGTGGCGGTTGGTTGCAGGTCGAACGGTTCCCTCTTAACCGCAGATCGACGCAGATTCACGCAGATCGAGAACGACAGGTTTGCAGGCCAGCACGTTGCCCGGCTGAGCTGCGTTTCAATGCGGCATGCGAGTGAACAACTGGCATATGCTGTGTCGGAGTTACTTATCCAATCTGCGTGAATCGGCGTCGATCTGCGGACAGCAGCGTTGAATAGCCAAGCCATAGGCCGCGCATGGCGGCGCTATGGCCTGTCGCGGGCTCGGGCTGGCCGGTGGCGATGCCCCGGCCACGCTAACTCCACTCGGCTCAGCGTTCGTTCTGCGACGCCGGTTGGCAATAGGTCGCGCTGCTGTCGCCACTGCCATCCTGGATCGGCACTTCGCGCGAGCCTTCGCGGGCACGGCATTCGGCCTGACGACGCGAGGTTTCGGCGCGCAGGCGCTCCTGTTCGAGGCGATAGGCCTGGCGCGCGTTCTGCAGCCGTTCGATATCGGTCGAGAGCGTATTCGCGTCCCGATTGTTGCCGGCGCCGGGGCGGCGCGGCTCGGCCACGGCGTCGAAGGCATCGACCGGTTCGTCGAGCGGGCTGGGCTCGGCCGGCTTTGGATCGCTGGCACAGCCAACAAGCAGCAGACAGCCGAGAGCGGCCGCGAGCATCGCCGCGCGCAGGTATGGAATGGCCATCACGTTCCCCCAAGAATGTTTGTGGATAAAAAGTCTAGAACAAAACGCGGCTTATAGGGGGCGATGCCCTCATCGCATCAGCGTGGCCGCCCTGCGACAGCCATACCGCGCAGGTCGAAAAACGATAAGATCGAGTTTCGGATTGAGCCCGCGAGTTTTCATGCAGAAGCTTCACGTCGCCCAGGACTTTGCCGTCGATGCGGCCACCGCCTTTGATGTGGTCAGCGACCACGCCGGCTATGCCAGCCTGCCCGGTGTTCGTCATGCCTGGCTGCGCCGGGCCGGCGACAGCCACCGCGACGGCGTCAACGCCGAGCGCGTGCTCGACCTGGGCCTGGCCCGCATCGTCGAGCGCATCACCGAGTACGAACCGGGCAG
Source organism: Salinisphaera sp. (assembly GCF_002729955.1). Lineage (GTDB taxonomy): Bacteria > Pseudomonadota > Gammaproteobacteria > Nevskiales > Salinisphaeraceae > Salinisphaera. Next base: position 59,135 of record NZ_PBYA01000042.1, read on the forward strand.
TGCGCTGGGCTATCGCATCATTGCCTCGCCGCTGCCGATCGTGCACCACGGCGCGCGCCTGACCTTCGAGCCGCTTGCCGGCAGCACACCGCGTACACGCGTACATTGGAGTTCAACGCTGGAAGCGGTCACGCCCGTCGTGGGCCGCGGCGTGGAGTTCGCCGTGGCCCGTCAGATGGCGGTGGCCTATCGACTGGCGTTGATGATCTGGGCACGGCGGCTGCGCTAGACACACAGCCGATCTATTCATGTCGGCTGAATAGATCGGCGTTCTGTCGGATCCGATCAGCCGCGCTCCTGGGCGTTGCGCTCACGTAGCGCATCGCGGATTTCGGTGAGCAGGGTTTCCTGGACCGAGGGCGCAGGCGGCGCGCTGGGCGCTTCGGCTTCCTTGCGCTTGAGGGCATTAATGGCGCGCACGACCAGAAAAATCGCGAATGCGACGATCACGAAGCTGATGACGGTCTGAATGAACAGGCCGTAGTTGAGCGTCACCGCCGGCGTATCGCCCACCGCCTGGCGCAGGGTCACGCTCAAACCGGAGAAGTCCACGCCGCCGATCAGCAGGCCCAGCGGCGGGGAAATGATATCGGCGACCAGCGACGAAACAATCTTGCCGAACGCGGTACCGATGACCAGACCCACGGCCAGATCGATGACGTTGCCGCGCACGGCAAATGCCTTGAACTCACTCAAAAAACCCATGTTTCGCCCCGATGCTTGCAACGCACATGCGTCGGCGCGAATCATAGTCCGCGAAGCGGTCACGCGGTAGCGTTATTCCCAGCCGATCGGCTCGTAGCCCTGCTCGGCGAGGCAACGATTCACATAGGCGCGATAAACCGGCGCCGGATCGTTGCGATCGAACATGCCGCGAATCAGGCCCGCCGTCGCACCGCCGGCCGCACCGGCGACCGCGCCACGGGTGGCGCTGCCGTAGATCGCCCCGCCCACGGCACCGCCCGCACCGCCGATGGCGCCGCTTTCGGCCGTGCGTCGGGCCACGTTGCCTTTGGAATAATCCAGGCCGGCCGCATCGGCCCGCTGCATGCAGGCCTCGATGGCCTGATTGCCGGCCGTTTCGCCACGCTGCTGCAGGGTGGAATTGGGGTAGAGCACCGGTTTCTGGCTGGCACAGGCCGCCAGCGCGAGCAGGGCCGCCATGGCCACCCCGAAACGCCATATCTTCGTTTGCATCGGAATCATCTCGCTTGGCTGCCGTAGGTCGTATGCAGATAGCGCACGATATCGGCAGATTCGTACATGCGCGTGTCGGTATTCGGGTCGATGAGATAGGGCCCCTGCAGGCGGCCGGTTTCTTCCTGCATGGCCTTGCGGTTACGCCCTTCGACCGGCGTATCGGCAAAAAATTTCTCGCGGACCCAGGGCGGGCCCATATCGGCGTTCACCGCCTTGCCCATATTGCGCAGCACATAGGCCAGCTCCAGTTCGCAGAGCGCTTCGCGCACGATGCGTGAAAACGGGCTGGACTCGAAGCTGTAAAGCTCAAGCGGCTGCGCGGGCGAGCTCGCGGTACCCCCGCGAGCGTTCGTGCCGGCAAAACCGCGCAGCGCGCTCGCCGCGCTGGAGCCGAGCTGGGCGCGCAGGCCTGGCGCCTTCGCCTCGCGCCGACGCCCGGTGGCATAGTGTTTGCGCAGATGGGCGATGATGTCGGCGGACTCATAGAGCACGTCGCCGGTGTTGTCGTCGACCAGCAGCGGGAACTGGGCACGGCCGCCGATGCGCTCGGCCTCGGGGCGCCAGCGCGTGCCGCCGCGCGGGCAGGGGTGGATCATCACGTCCAGGTCCAGCTCGGTCAGCGCTTCGCGCACCAGCCGGCAGAACGGGCAACCTTCGTATTCGTAGAGTTTGAGCATTGTCTCCGGCTGACGCGATGTGCGTGCCGCCCTAGGGCGTGTCGTCATGAGATAAGGCGGCGCATCGGCGGCCAAGCCGCGGCAAGACAAGGCATCGCGAGCGTCGCGTGGTGATGCCACGTAAGCGAGCGATAACGCCGAATTGCCGCGGCTTGGCCGTCGACCCTCCGGGTTGTCCGCGCCGGACGCGCCATGCGGCGTTGCGGACCTTGACCGTGGGCCCGCCACGCTCGGCGGCCCGCGCCTTGCCTGACACGCCCGGCGCGGGCAATGCGACGTCATATCTCATGATGACACGCCCTTGTACCACGCCAACCGCGGGCCGTGCTCGCGAGCGTGGACGTGAGTGCATTGATCAACTGCATCCCGGCGCCTCTTCGTCTTGGAAATCTCTGCATAACCTCTCGCCGCTCGCGACAGGTTGTACAGAGATTCCCTCCAAAACGCGTATTTTACGCGCGCTTGCATGCACGAAGCTGAACGCCGCGACTTGTCGCCGCGCGCGCTGCTGGCCAGAATCCACGGCCCGCGCCACACTCTGCATGAATCGGGCCGATACGATGGACAAGTACGACTTCGACTACGACCTGCCGGCTACGGCCATCGCCCAGCAGCCGCTGGCCGAGCGCAGCGCCTCGAAGCTGCTCAGCCTCGACCGGCATACGGGCGCACTCGTCGATGGCCGGATCAGGCAGCTGGTCGATCGCCTGGCGCCCGGCGATCTGATCGTATTCAACGATACCCGCGTGCTCGCCGCCCGCCTGTTCGGGCACAAGGCCAGCGGCGGCGCGGTGGAGGTGATGCTCGAGCGCATCCTCGACTCCAGCCGTATTTCGGCCAAGATCCGGGCCAACAAGCCGCCACGGGCGGGCACCGTGATCGAGATCGGTACCACAACGCTACAGGTCGAAGCTCGCGAAGGCGAGCTGTATACGCTCATTCACACGGCCGGCGACAGCATTGCCGACATGCTCGACACCCACGGCCACGTGCCGCTGCCACCCTATATCCGGCGCGAGGATACGCCCGCCGATCGCAGCCGCTACCAGACGGTCTGGGCGCGGCACGACGGCGCCGTGGCCGCGCCCACCGCGGGGCTGCATTTTGACGAGGCCCTGCTGGCCGCGCTCGAGCAACGCGGCGTGGAATTCGGCTATGCCACGCTGCATGTGGGTTCGGGTACCTACCAGCGTCTGCGCGAGGGCGACCTGGCCGAGCAGCGCCTGCACGCCGAACGCGTACACGTGCCGCCCGTGCTATGCGAACAGATCGCCGCGGCCAAGGCGCGTGGGGCGCGCGTGGTCGCGGTCGGCACCACCGTGGTGCGCAGCCTGGAAAGTGCGGCCCGCCAGCCGGGCAGCGAAGGGCGTATCGCCCCCTTCGAGGGCGAAACCGCGCTGTTTCTCAAACCCGGCGACGCCTTTCACGTGGTCGATGCGATGGTCACCAATTTTCATGAACCGCAGTCGAGCCTGCTGATGCTGGTCAGCGCCTTCGCCGGGCGCGAGAACGTATTCGCGGCCTACGACCATGCCAAGCGCTCGGGCTATCGGTTTCTCAGCTACGGCGATGCGATGTTCATCGGCTGATCACCGCTGCAGCGCGTCTAAACCGCGCGCCCCAGTCCCACGCGTCGCACCCAGGCTTCGATCAGGCTATAGGCGCCAAAGGCGAGCACGCCGGCGCCCAGCGCACCGAGCATGAGCCGGCCGTAGCTTTGCTGCTGTACCCAGAGCATCACGCCTTCGATGCCCCGCGCCTCGGAGGCATCGAGCGTCAGCGCGGCGTTGATCACGAACACGCCGATGCCCACGAACAGCAGCCCGCGGGCGATCAGCCCGACCCGGCTGACGGGGTCAATCCAGCGCATGGCCGCGGCCGAGGCATCGAACCAGCGCCTGAAACCGGCGGTCCAGCCCTTGTGGATATGGGCGATGCCGGCCCCGGCGATGATCACGCCGCCGAGAATGACCAACGCGGGGCCGAACGGCCAATCCAGCGTGCGCGACACCGCGCTCTGTACCGGCTTGCTTGAGCTGTCGCTCAGGCGCATGGCGATCTCGACACAGCCGTAGGCCAGCGATGCATGCATGATCGCACTGACCAGCAGTCCGATACGCACCACCAGCCCCCCCGGCTTCCAACCGTGGCCATCCACGTCCAGCGAGGTCTGGACCAGCCGCCATAAGCTGTAGGCCGCCAGGCCCACGGCCAGCCCGATCAAGGCGATCTGGCCACCGGAATGGGTACTGATTTCGCGCATCGCGCCGCGTACATCGCGGGCCTGTTCGAACTCCAGCGCAGCGTTGATCGCCAGCAGACCGACGGTCACATAGACCAGTCCGCGTGCGGCATAGCCGATACGTGCAATCCAGCGCACGCCGGCACGGGTATAAGTCATTGATTCGCCCTTTCGAGCCCCCTGGGCTCATGGATTCGCGTCACATGCCTGTAACACCGTCGGTATACTCGCCCCACGCTTAAACCCCGCGGTATTCCCATGACGCCACTGCCATTCTGGCAATTGCTGCTCGGCTTTGTCTGCCTGCTCGTTGTCGGCCATATCGTGGCCTGGTGGCTCTGGCGCGCACTGGAATTCTCGGGGCCACGCCTGGGCCGGGGCCTCACCGGCCTGGCCTATCGACGCAAGTTTCTGGCCAGTCTGCAACGCCGTGCGCCGAAAACGACGCGTCTGATCGGCGCGCGTCTGAGCGTCGATCGGTTTTCCGGCCTGCCCCTGACGCTGTTCGTCGGGCTCGCACTATATCTGATCGTGCTCGCCGCGGGCCTGCTCGAAGACCTGTTCGAAGGCGAGGAACTCGTTCAGTTCGACCAGCACGTCAACGAGGCACTGGCCGTACTGCGCGATCCGCACTTTCTCAAGCTCGTCAACGGCATCACGTCCCTGGCCAATCTGGAAACGCTGGTGGCGATCACGATCGTATCCATCGGCTTTCTGTGGGCGCATCGGCGCTTGAGCTACATCCCGGGGCTGCTGCTGACCGTGATCGGCTCGCAGTCGATTGCCTATATAGGCAAATACGCCATCGACCGCGACCGCCCCGATTTCCTCACCTTCGCCAGCGCCAGCACGCCGTCGTTTCCCAGCGGCCATGCCACCGGCGCGATCGCCGTCTACGGCTTCATCGTTTATGCCATCGCCCGCGACATGCCCGGCGTGCGCCGGCGCTTCGAACTGGGCTACTGGGGCTGTGCGCTGATCGCCTCGATCGCCGCCAGCCGGGCGATTCTGTCGGTGCATTTCGCCAGCGATATCGCTGCCGGCCTGCTCGTGGGCGGCTTCTGGCTGCTATCGGGCTTTGCCCTGACCGAATTCCTGCGCCAGCGCAGCGGCGATCTGTTGAGCGCACGGTAAACCGAAGCACCCCAGACCGCCGCGGCGCGAACGAGAACGTTATTTTTCGTCCGCGTGATCGGCTGCGTCGCGCTCGAACTGCTCCTCGAGCTCCTGGGCGGCCTCCATCACCAGCTTGGCGTAGCGCGTCTCGTCGTCGGCTGCTTCGTAATGCTCGAACAAGCGTTTTTCGTCGTGGCTGCGAAACAGGCGCTTGGCGCGATCGATTTCATCGGACTTCAAACCGACCATGCGCATGGCGTCGCCCGCCAGTTCCAGACTGGATAGAAACGTCTCGCGCTGGAGGACGGTGATGCCCAGATCCATCAGCTCGTAGGCATGGCGACGATTGCGTGCCCGCGCGATGATCTTGAGATGCGGGAAATGCTCGCGCACGGCGCGCGCGGTCGCCAGCGACGCCTCGCGGTTGCCGATGGCCAGCACGAACACCTTGGCTTCCTCGGCCTTGGCAGCACGCAACAGTTCCAGGCGCGAGGCATCGCCGTAGTAGACCTTGTTGCCGTACTTGCGTACGAAATCCACTTGATGAACGTTGATTTCCAGCGCGGTGAAGCCGATGTGCTTGGCGCGCAGCATGCGTGCCACGATCTGGCCCACACGGCCGAACCCGGCGATCAGCACCGGATGCTCCGAGCCATCCGGCGTATCGAATGTCGGCTCGCTCTTGGGCGTACGCCAGTCGTTGTAGTAGGCCACCAGCTTCACGAACAGCGGTGTGAGCACCATCGACAGGGTGACCGTGGCCACCAGCAGATCGGCCTCTGCCTGTACGAACAGACCGCCGGCCACCGCCGTCGACAGAATGACGAAGGCGAACTCACCGCCCTGGGGCAGAAACGCCGCCAGACCCCGCGATGCGCTCCAGCTCAAACGGTGGCGCCGGGCCAGGATGAACAGAATCGCGGCCTTGACGCCGATCAGCCCGAGCGTCAGGCCCAGCAGGAACAGCGGCTGGGCCGCGATCAGCCCGAGGTTGATCGACATGCCCACGGCAATGAAGAACAGCCCCAGCAGCAGATCCTTGAACGGGTCGACGTTGGCCTCGAGTTCGTGACGATATTCCGAATCGGCCAGCAGCACGCCGGCCACGAAGGCGCCGAGCGCCACCGAAATACCGGTGGCGTTCATCACCACGGCCGTGCCCACGACGATGAGCAGGGTCATCGCGGTGAAGATCTCGGGCATGCGCGTGGCCGCGACCAGCCGGAAGATCGGGCGCAGCAGATAGTGGCCGCCCACCACCATCGCGGCCATCACCAGCGCGATCTTGGTCGTCTCCCAGAGCGCGCCGAGAAAACTCACCGATTCGCTGCCGGAAGACAGCAGCGGCAGCAGCGCCAGAATGGGGATCACCGCCAGATCCTGAAACAGCAGGATGGCGAACGCCGCGCGACCGTGCTTTGCAGTCAGCTCACCACGCTCGGCGAGCAGTTGCAGGGCAAACGCCGTGGACGACAGCGCCAGGGCCAGACCGGCCACGATGGCGGGTGCGACCGGTAGCTCCAGCAACAGCGAGGCGGCGAGCGCGAGCGCGGCCGCACTCAGCCCCACCTGCATGCCGCCCAGACCGATGATGGTCTTGCGCAAGGCCCACAGGCGCCTGGGCTGCATTTCCAGGCCGATGATGAACAACAGCAGCACGACGCCGAATTCGGCGATATGCAGTACGTCTTCGACCTCGCTGATCAGCCCCAGACACCAGGGCCCGATGACCACGCCGGCGCCCAGATAGCCGAGCACCGAACCCAGGCCCAGACGTTGAGCGATCGGCACGGCAACCACGGCCGCGGCCAGAAAGATCGCGATTTCCTCAAGTAACGGCTCCACCCTGACTCCCTGTCGATCGCCCTCCGGGGCGCTAACTTATTCGCTCGACGTTAAAAACGGCGGACAAGACCCACCGCCTTGTTCGCGGGTCAATCATAGCGTAGGCATACACGCCTCGAACGGCCGGCGACGCCCGCAGCCGACAACGCACCCGCCAGGCGCGGCAGTTGCTAAGCTCGGCTCAAGGCTCGAGCGAAACCCCAGCGACCATGAATCAATCCAAGCCCGCCACCGGGGCGGTTGCCCGCCAGCAAGCCATCTACAGCGCCGGCATGTCCGGCAGTCGGCCGACGGTGCCCACGGACTACGCCGCCCTGGAAGCCGCGGCAGAAAAAGCCATGTCGGAACAGGCCTATGCCTATATCGCCGGCGGTGCGGGCCGGGAATCCACCATGGCCGCCAACCGGCGCGCCTTCGAGCGCTGGCGTATCGTGCCGCGCATGCTGCGCGATGTGGAAACACGCGACACGTCTGTCGAACTGTTCGGCCGGCGCCTGCCCAGCCCCTTTGTGCTGTGCCCGATCGGCGTGCTGGAAATGGCCCATGCCGAGGCGGATATCGCAGTCGCACGCGCGGCCGCCGCGCGCGGCGTGCCGATGCTGTTTTCCAATCAGGCCAGCCGGTCGATGGAGGATTGCACGGCGGCCATGCAGCAGGTGCAGGCCGACGCGCCGCGCTGGTTCCAGCTGTACTGGTCGAAGTCCGATGCGCTGGTGGAATCTCTGGTCGCGCGGGCCGAGGCCTGCGGCTGCGAGGCGATCGTGGTGACGCTGGATACCACCCTGCTGGGCTGGCGCTCGCGCGATCTCGATCTGGCGCATCTGCCGTTTCTGCTCGGACAGGGTATCGCCCAGTACACCTCGGACCCGGTCTTTCGGGCCAGCTTGTCGGACGTGCCCGACGACGGCCCGCGACCGAAGATCAACACGCGTACGCTGCGCAACGTCATCGCGGCGGCCCGTCATTACCCCGGCTCAAGCCTGCGAGCGCTGACCAGCGGCCAGGCCCTGGCGGCGGTACGCCAGTTCATTGCCACCTATTCACGCCCGAACATCACCTGGGCGGATCTGGCCTGGCTGCGCCAGCGCACGAAGCTGCCGATCGTGCTCAAGGGGGTTCTCGACGGCGAGGATGCCCGCTTGGCGGTCGAACACGGCGTTGACGGGCTGATCGTATCCAACCATGGCGGCCGCCAGGTCGACGGCGCCCGCGCCAGCCTGGATGCACTGCCGGAAATGGTGGCCGCAGCACCCGATCTGCCGGTGATCCTGGATTCCGGCATTCGCGGCGGCGCGGACGTATTCAAGGCGCTGGCACTGGGCGCAAGGGCGGTGGGCATCGGCCGGCCCTATGCCTACGGGCTGGCCATCGACGGTGAAGCCGGCGTGGGGCAGGTGCTGGACAATCTGGCCGCCGATTTCGAGCTGACCATGGCGCTGTCCGGCTGTCGCGATATCGACGCGATTCGGGCCGGCGCGACCCGGCTCGTGCGCGACGACCACGCCGCGGACTGAGAGGGCCGGCGATGTTCGAGTTCTTTCCCTGGCTGATCGGCCTGGCGTTGGTCGCCCTGTTCTGGTGGCAGTCGCTGGGCGCGCGCTGGGCGGCCCGCCGGGCGGCGCTGGCCGCCTGCGAGAACGCCGACGTGACGTTCATCGACGAACTCGCCTTCCAGCGCATTTCGCTGGCGCGCGGCGCGCTCAAACGCCGCTATCGTTTCGAGTTCTACCGCCGCGGCGACCGCCGCTATACCGGCTATGTGGACATGCACGGCCAGCGGGTGGCCCATATCGAGATGGAGCCATACCCGCTGTGATGGTCTCGCCTATCCCGCCTGGCGCGGGTCGGTTTCGGCGACGCTGGGTTTGTCCTTGAACCGCTGCTTGAGTTCGAGCAGGGGCGCATGGCCGGAAAAATCGAACAGCCCGCGCATTTCGGCCCAGTCGACCAGGCAATACAGGCAGATGCTCGGGTAGTGCCATTCGTCGAATGCGCCCTCGGCGGCCATCGCCGACAGCGCATCGATGGAGCGCTCGATACGCTCGTGCTGCAGGCCGTAGAACATGATGTCGCTGTCGGTGGCCAGGCCCGACTTCTTGGACAGGGCGATGGTCACCATCGAGTCGTTGGCGGCATCGATAAGCGTGAGCTGGTTCTCCTGGGCCCAGGACAGATCCGCGAAACCCATTTTCTGCGACAGATAGCGCGCAATCACGCGCGAGTCGTAGATCGACTGCTCGTCGTCGATGAGCATCGGGATCTTGAGCGCCGGGTTATTGCGACGCAGCTCGTCGCGATCCGCGCCATAGATATCCAGACTGGCGAACTCGTAGTCGCTACCGCCCAGCAGCAACCGAATACGGCGAACATAGGGCGAAGTCGACGAACCGATGAGTTTCATGGGCAGGCCTCGTTTGCGCGTGCGAAATAGGGCCCCAGTCTACAAGCTTGCCCGGCTGCGGCTAGACTAGGCCCCAAAGCCTTCACCCGACCGAGCGCATGAGCCATACGCCCGCCGCCGAGATCACCCTGCGTTTTCTGGCCGAACCCTCCGACGTCAATTTTGGCGGCAACGTGCATGGCGGCAACGTCATGAAATGGATCGACCATGCCGGCTATACCTGTGCCGCCAACTGGAGCTCGGCCTACTGCGTGACGGTGTACGTGGGCGGCATTCGCTTTCTCAAGCCGATCAGCGTGGGCGATCTGGTGGAACTCAAGGCCGAACTCATGCATACCGGGCGCACCAGCATGCATATTTCGGTGAGCGTGCATGCACGCAATCCGCGCGACCGGCAGCGGCGCTTCACCACCCACTGCATCCTGGTGTTCGTGGCCCTGGGGGACGACGGCAAACCGGTACGCGTACCCGCCTTCGAGCCCGAGAGCGAACACAGCAAACGCTTGAATGCCTATGCCAAGCGCATGATCGAACTGCGTGAACAGCTGCGCGCCGAGTCGCGGTCCTTTCTTGACGTCATGGAAGGCTGAACCGTTGTCGCCAGGCGCAGACCGCACCCGCCTTTGCAGCCACCGACCGGTGCGCCGCTGACGGAACCCTCGGCGGCGGCGCCTGTCTTGTCTTTCGAATTCACGAAGAGTGCCCCATGAATCGACGTAATCTGTTGAAGGCATCGCTGGCGTTGACCGCCCTCGGGCTGCCCGCCTTCCCCGCATTTGCACAGGGTGCGAGAACCGATCCACGCGGCGAGCCGTTCGATTTCGATCGCCTCAAGCAGCGCGCCAAGGAACTCGCCGGGCGGCCCTACCAGGACAATGCGGTAACGCTGCCGCCCACGCTGGCCAATCTCGAGCCGCTGAAATATCAGCAGATTCAGTACGATCCGAAATACGCCATCTGGCGCGACGCGCCCGAGACCGACATGAGCCTGCGTTTTTTCCATGTCGGCATGCAGTTCAATCTGCCCGTGCGCATGCACGTGATCGACCCGGATACCCAGCAGGCCCACGAAGTGCATTTCGACCCGAAGCGCTTCAGCTACGAAGGCTCGGGCGTCGATCAGGCCCAGCTCGAGGGGCACGATTTCGGCTATGCCGGCTTCAAGCTCATGCGCGATAACGACGCCAACGCCAGCCATGAGGCCGGCGCCTTTCTGGGCGCGAGTTATTTCCGCTTTCTCGACAAGAACAACCAGTACGGCATTTCCGCCCGCGGCCTGGCGATCGATACCGCCACCGAGCAGACCGAGGAATTCCCCGATTTCGTGGCATTCTGGTTCGAGCAGCCGCACGACGACCAGCAGGCCATCGTCTATGCGCTGCTTGATTCGCCGGCGGTTGCCGGCGCCTATCGCTTCAAGATCGACCTGACCGCCGACGGCACGGTCATGGACGTGGATATGGAGCTGCATACCCGCCATCAGATCGGGCGTCTGGGTATTGCCCCCATGACCAGCATGTTCCTCAAGGGCACCAGCCAGGCCCAGGCCCGGGATACGATCCATCCCCAGGTACACGATTCCGACCGCCTGGAAATGTGGCGCGGCAACGGCGAATGGGTGTGCCGGCCGCTGTTCAACCCCAAGACCCTGCAATACAACGCCTTCCCCGACGAGAATCCGCGCGGCTTCGGTCTGGTGCAGCACGATCACGATTTCGACAACTATCGCGACGACGTGGCCTGGTACAACCGGCGCCCGAGCCTGTGGGTGGAACCGACCAGCGACTGGGGCGCCGGCCAGATCGCGCTGTTCGAGCTGCCCACCGTTGGCGAAACGGTCGACAACATCGGCGCGTTCTGGATTCCCGACGAACCGGTGACGGGCAATCAGCAGCTCAACTTCAGCTACAAGCTCTACTGGCTGCCGCTGCCACCGGTCGCGCCCACGCTGGCCCAGGTGGAAAAGACCTGGTCGGGCATGGGCAACGTGCCGGAAGGCTGGATTCCGGGCGATCGCTCGCCCTCGGAGTATGCGCGCCGCTTCGCGGTGGACTTCGTCGGCGACCCGCTCGACGATCTGCCCGACGACACTCAGGTGGAAGTTCAGGTGGAAGTCTCGCGCGGCAAACTCGGCATGGTGCAGGCCCGGCGCTTCGAACCGATCCAGGGCTATCGCGCCATCTTCGACTGGGTCCCCGAAAGCCAATCCGATGAAGCCGTGTCGATCCGGCTGTATCTGCGCGCCGGCGACCGCCCGCTGACCGAAACCTGGCTCTATCAGTGGGTACCGCCGAAGTCCGACGAACGCTACTATTAGGGGCCGGCATCTCCCATCGGCCACGAAGTAAAGCCCAGCGCCTGCGCGTTTCGCCATGAAGACGCTGCTTTTGTCGCTGCTATGGCGGGTGCCGCTGGCGCTGGCGGTGCTGCTGGCCGGCGGCTGGGGCGTGCTCGCGCTTTATTTTCGTGGCCCCGAAAACCTGGCGCTGCGCCTGCTGTTGATCGCACTCTGGCTGCTGCCTGCCCTGGCAGCGCTCACCAGCATCGCGCAGGCCCGCTCGGGGCCTTGGACGCTGGCCGGGCCGGCCCTGTTCGCCTTTGCCGCGCTGGTGCTGGCCCTGTGGTGGCATACGATCACGCCCAGCCACGATCGCGACTGGGCGCCCGATGTGGCCCGCCTGCTGCACGCCACCCGCGACGGCGATATCGTCACCCTCGAAAACGTGCGCAACTTCGAATGGCGCACCCGGCAGGATTTCGATGCCCGCTGGGAAACCCGCCAGTACGACCTGTCGGAACTGGAGAGCGCCGACCTGATCGTGTCCTACTGGATGGGGCCGACGATCGCCCATACGCTGGTCAGCTTCGGCTTTACCGACGGTCGTCACCTGGTGTTCTCGGTTGAAGTCCGACGCACCCGCGGGCAGAGCTTTTCGGCCATCGGCGGTTTCTTTCGCCAATCCGAACTGGTGCTGGTGGCCGCCGACGAGCGCGACATCATCCGTACGCGCAGCAATGCCCGCGGCGAATCGGTCTATCTCTATTCGGTCGCACTCTCGCCGGCGGCCATGCGTTCGTTGTTCGAAGCCTATCTCGACGAAGCCGACCAGCTCGAAGACGCGCCGCGCTTCTACAACACGCTGACTTCCAATTGCACGACCATCGTCTACGACATGGTCAAACGCATTGTGCCGGGCCTGCCCTGGGATTACCGACTGCTGGCCTCCGGCCATCTGCCCGACTACATCTACGACCTGGGCGCGCTGAATACCGACTACCCCCTGGCCGAACTCGAGCGCCGCGGCCATATCAATGCCCGGGCCATCGCCTCCGACGCTAACGGCCATTCAACGTCCGGGTTCTCGGAGGCCATTCGCCAGGGCCTGCCCCAGGCCCGCGTCGATCGCGCCGACAGCAGCCGCTAAAGCGCTGGCTCTATCGCGTTTTCGCAGCGCCGGGCTCGCTCAGGTCGGCGGCGCCGCGAACCGCATCCCGCCCGGCCTGTTTGGCCCTGTACATCGCCGCGTCCGCGTTCTGAATGAGCGTATCGATCTGGGGCGTCTGGTCGGCGACCGGACGATCGCTGGCCACGCCGATACTGACCGTGATCTGCAGCGCGCGCCCGTCTTCGAGCCCCGCATCAAACGACTTGTCACGCACCGCGCATCGTATGCGCTCGGCCGCGATCAGGGCCGCACGATGGGAGGTTTCGGGCATGAGCACGAGGAACTCCTCGCCGCCATAGCGTGCCATGAGGTCGATCCCGCGCATGTCCTGCGCGATCGCCTCGGCTACATGACACAGCGCCGCATCGCCGACGACGTGGCCATAGGTGTCGTTGATGCGCTTGAAGTGATCGATATCGATGAACAGCAGGCTCAGCCGACGCTGGCTGCGACGATGGGTTTCGAGAATGCGTTCGCTCTCGATGAAAAAGCGCCGCCGGTTGGCCAGACCGGTCAATTCGTCCGTCACCACCAGCCGTTCCACGTACCCGCGATAGACCGATACCCGCCAATAGAGGTATTCACAGAGCAGCTGGATACCCACGACCGGCACGAAACACATCCAGACATAGGCGTTGTAGATGCCCCAATCGAGCCCGGCGCTGACACCCAGCGGCGCCACTACCATGGGGAAAACCGAAATCAGGCCGAGGATCGAAACCGCGAAACGGATCGACTGCCCGACCAGCAGGAACGGCATGAAGATGAAAAAGTAGAGAAAGCCGCCGATGCCGTATTCGGCGCCGTGCTCCAGACGCGACAGCACGAGAATGAACGTCAGCGACACCACCAGGGGCATGCATACGGCCGCGATCCTCGCCAGCGGCGCCCGAATATCGTTCCAGCTCGCCGCGAGCCAGACAAACAGCGCCAGCGATTCGATAAGCCGCAGCCCGATCGCGTGCCGAGCGTTGACGGGGTCGATCGCATGGTCCCAGATCACGGTCGTGCAGAGGAACACGCCGGTAATCAACAGCGAAACCCGGGTGAACAAACGAAAGTCGTTCGCCTTCGCGACGAGATAATCCGCACGATGAACATGGCGTAGCCATTGCACGAGCCCACGCCACCCGGCAGCCCCCTGCTCGATTCGACCGTCCTGGCCCATGCCCGCTCCCCGTGCTGCCGCCTGCTCGGCCGGCCGACCCCGATATTGATCCAGCACCCAAACAGCTGACCGGGGCCGCTGTTTTCAACGCAGCCGTCGGCTGCGGCGAGCATATCCACATACCCGCCTGAGCAGCCCGAACGCCATCTATTCTTATACTGGGTCCGTCATTCTAAACAAAGACGATAACCGACCCGTGCTACGCGAAATCGCTCAGTCGGTGGCCGAGGACTCGACGAGACGCTTGTACATGACCAGCGCATCGACCTCGCCCTGCGTGGGATGACGAAATGCGCCGGCCAGCCGGCCGGCGATATCGAAACCGTGGCGCTGCCAGAGCCGCACCGCGCCGGTGTTCGTGGCCACCACCAGGTTGTACTGCATGGCCCGAAAGCCCAGCGCAATCGCCTCGCGCTGGGAATGCTCGCAGAGCTGGCCGGCCACACCCTGGCCCCGGACATCGCGGGCCACGATATAGCCGCAGTTGCAGACGTGGTTGCCGCCGCCGGGCTGGTTGAACTTGAGGAAATAGCTGCCGAGGACTCGCCCGTCGGCGGCGTTCACGGCCACGAAGGTGGCAAGCGGCTTGCCCATCCAGAAGGCGTATGCCTCGTCTTCCTCGATATCCACGGCCACGGCATAGGTTTCGCCGGCACGAAACACCGGCTCGATGATCGCCCAGATCGCAGGCCAGTCTTCGGGCTTGGCTCGACGTATGGCGGTCATGGCGAACCGGTATCGCCGGCATGATCGATCACCACCCCCGGCGCGCCCTGTTCGAAGCGCTCGCGCAGATCGTCGGGGATCGGGGTCTTGGCCAGCGGCTCGCCGCTCATCATCACGTAGACCGCCTCGGCGCGGCATACCGGCGTGTCGTCGGCGGCGCGCACGATCTCGAAGCCGATGGTGAACGACGTGTGCCCGAGCCGGATCGCTTCCACCCGCGCTTCCAGTACTTCGTCGAAATGGGCCGGGCCCTGCCATTCCAGGGTGAGCTTGACCACCTGATTGTCGAGCCCGCGCGCCAGCAGGGCGAGATAGTCGCGCCCCAGCGCACGCATGAACTCGGTCATGGCGAGGTCGACATAGTCCGCATAGCGGGCGTTGAAAACCACGCGTTGGGCGTCGCATTCGTTGTAGCGCACGCGAAATCGGTAGCGAAAAGGCATCGAAGACATGGCGATGAACAAACCAAAAAAAATCAGAGTACCCGTACTTGAGCACGGCCGGATGTCGGCGCAGACTGCGGGCAACTCATACCGGCGCGCAGATTATCAGGCCCGACCGGTCGACGCAGGCCCCTACGAGCACTGCCATGAACGATACCCACCGCAACGCCACCGCCCCGAACGTCGCCGACGAAACCCCCGAGCGGCTGTTCTTCGACGACGACGGCCGTACGCCCAACAGCGCCTACCCGGTGCTGCGCTATCGCGGCATCGACACGCATCACGCCTCGCCGGCCGAGGCGCTCGAACAACGCTTCGCGCGCAATGGCTGGCCGCCCCAATGGCGCGGCGGCGTGTTCGACTATCACCACTACCACAGCCGTGCGCACGAAACGCTGGGCGTGGCGGGCGGCACGGCCACGCTCGTTCTGGGCGGCGAGAACGGCCGCGATATCGATATCCGCGCGGGCGACGTGCTGGTGCTGCCCGCGGGCACCGGCCATTGTCGACGCCGCGCCAGCGACGATTTCCTGCTCGTGGCCGCCTACCCGCCGGACCAGCAGGACTGGGATCTGTGCCGACCCGAGGACACCGATATCGCCACCGCCCGTGCCACCATCGCCGCACTCGCCCGCCCGGACAGCGACCCCGTGGGCGGGCCGAACGGCGCGTTGACGGCATACTGGCACGACTAGAACGCAACCTACGGAGTACAGGCAATGAGCTGGCAGACCGAGCTGACCACCCGGCTGGGCATCGACCATCCCATTATCCAGGCACCCATGGCCGGCGGCACGACCACCCCAGCACTGGTCGCCGCGGTATCCAATGCCGGCGGCCTGGGCTCGATCGGCGCCGGCTATATGCCGCCCGACGCCCTGGCCGAGGCGATCGCCGACACGAAGCAGGCAACGCAGAAGCCGTTCGCGGTGAACCTGTTCATTCCACAGCCGTTTGAGGTTGATGAGGATCGTATCGAACAGGCCAACGCCCGGCTCGACGCGTTCCGCGAAGAACTGGGCCTTGCGCGCCCGGCCGCGCCTGCACGCTATGCGCCGGATTTCGATGCCCAGTTCGAGGCCATCGTCGAGGCCGGCGTGTCCGTATTCAGCTCCACCTTCGGCGCGCTCGATCAGGCGCATATACAGGCACTGCAAAGCCGCGGCACCTGCGTGATCGGTACCGCCACCACGGTGGCCGAAGCCCGTGCACTGGCCGCCGACGGCGTGGACATGATCGTGGCCCAGGGCAGCGACGCCGGCGGGCATCGCGGCACGTTCATCGCGAGCGCCGAACAGTCGATGGTCGGCACGCTGTCGCTGGTGCCGCAGATCGTCGATGCTGTGAACGTGCCCGTGATCGCCTCCGGCGGCATCATGGACGGGCGCGGCATGGCTGCCTGTCGCATGCTGGGCGCGGCCGGCGTACAGATGGGCAGCGCCTTTCTGACCTGCAGCGAAAGCGGCGCCAAACCGGCACACAAGAAGGCATTGCTCGAAGCAGGCGAGCGCCCCACTGCGGTGACCCGCGCTTTCTCCGGCAAGGCCGCGCGCGGGCTGAACAACCGTTTCATCGAAGAAATGGCGCCGATCGAGGCCAGCCTGCCGGATTATCCGGTACACAACGCCTGGACCAAGGATATTCGCGCCGCCGCCGGCCAGGCCGATCGCGACGCATTCATGTCGCTCTGGGCCGGTCAGGCAGCGAGTCTGGCCCGCACCATGGGCGCCGCCGAACTCGTCGACACGCTCATGCGTGAATACGATGCCTGTGTCCGCTCATAGCGGCGCGGAACAAATGTTTCACAAGAAACGTCGACAGAACAGCGCCTTGAGAGAACCTGAATGATCGATACGCAAGAACGCCCGTATCTGGAACGCTGCCTGGCGCTTGCCGAACAGGCCCTGGATGCGGGCGACGAACCGTTCGGCTCGGTGCTGGTGGACGGCCGGGGCCGGGTACGCGCCGAAGACCGCAACCGCATCGCCGAAGGCCCGGGCGATGCCACCCGCCACCCGGAGTTCGCGCTGGCACGCTGGGCCGCCGAGCATATGAGCGCGGACGAACGCGCAGCGAGCACGGTCTATACCTCCGGCGAACACTGTCCAATGTGTGCAGCGGCCCATGCCTGGGTCGGGCTGGGCCGTATCGTCTATGCCAGCAGCTCGAATCAGCTGGTCGCTTGGCTCGATGAACTGGGCGCAGCAAAGCCGCCGGTCACGCCGCGCCCCATCCACGAGATCGCGCCCGATGTGCTCGTCGCCGGCCCGGTGCCGGATCTGGCCGAGCGAGTCCAGGCACTGCACGCACGCCGCCACGCCGGCGGCTAGTACGCATCGGGCCTAGCCTTTTTCGTTGAACATCTGGATACGCCCGCCATCGACCACCAGGTCGTGGCCGTTGACGAACCCGGCCTCGTCGCTGGCCAGAAAGACGGCGGCGTTGGCGATATCCACGGCATAGCCCGAGCGCGGCAGCGGCGTGGCCTGGGCAAGATTGTTCGTGAGCTTGTCGAGCTTGGCGGCGTTTTCTTCCTCGGAGAGCGTCTGTGCCCGGGCCGAGCCGCCCCAGAAGATCGGCGTGGCGATCGCACCCGGGGAGATCGCGTTCACGCGAATGCCGTAGGCGCCCAGTTCCACACTGGCGATACGGGTGAAATGCGCGGCCGCGGCCTTGGCGCCGGAGTAGAGATAACCGCCCTGGTTGAGCCGGTGAGCGGCAATGCTGGCGTTGTTGATGATGCTGCCGCTGCCTTGCTCTTTCATCACCCGCGCGGCGTGCTTGATGCCGAAGGCCACGCTGCCGGCCAGCAGGCGCATGAAATGATCGAAGCTGGCCTCGTCGATGGTTTCGGCGGTACTGCGCTCGCCAGCACCGGCGTTGTTGAACAGGCAATCCAGCCGGCCGAAGCGCTCGACCGTGGCATCGACGAGCGCCGCCATTTCGTCTTCGTTGCTGACATCGGTGCGCGTAAAGGCGACCCGCTCGCCCAGTTCGGCGGCCAGGGCTTCGCCCTTGTCCACGCTGCGCGCGGCGAGCATGAGCGTCGCGCCTTCCTCGGCAAAGCGGCGGGCCGTGGCCTCGCCGATACCGCTGGTGGCGCCGGTGATGATAGCGATCTTGTTTTCCAGGCGTGCAGTCATGTCGGTTGTTTCCTTATCGACGACAAAACGCCCGCCGGTTGCCACCGCACGGGCGTTTTGCCGAGCTTTCGTCGGTTGGCGTTACTGGTTTTCGAGTTCGGCAAGCGCCTGTTCGCGGCGCTCGCTCCAGAGCTCGGCGAACTCGTCTTCGGGCAGATCCGAGTTCTCGGCCATCATGTCGCTCCAGGCCGCCCTTAGGGCGTTAAGACGCGCCAGCCGGGCTTCGTTCCACTGCGCCGAGTCCTCGCTCCAAACGCCGATTTCCTTGAGATAGCGAATCGAGCCCGGGTGAAACGGTGCATCGATCGGCGGTACCGCCGCGTCTTCGATCGCATAGCGCGATGCGGTGGAGGTGGCGTTCTTGTAGATATCGTAGGTCTCGTCGAGCGCCTTGGTCAGGGCATAGGCGGTGTCGTCGTCCATGTCCGCGCGTACGGTCAGCACCGGATAGCGATAGGCCATGAGCTGGGCGGGGTTGTCTTTCGACAGACCGGCACCCTGGGTTTCCGAAACCGGCTTGAACAGCGGCGCGATGTTGTTGAGCCGTTCCCAGCCCGCGGCGTCCTCGGGATCGAGATCGAGCCACTTGATACCGCGCGGCGATTCGGCCAGCTCGTACATCTGCCCGGTCGCGGTCACCGTGCAGGTCACGTCGGCCTTGTCTTCGGCCACTGAACTCATGGTCGCGGCATAGGTGGGGAAGGTGACCACTTCCACATCGTCGCGGCTGAGCCCGGCAAAGGCGAGCATGGCGTCGCACTTCAGGCTGCTTGAGGGGTTGGCGGCCGGATAGGCCACCCGCTTGCCCTCGACATCGGCTACCGAGTCGATGTTTTCGTCGGCGGCGACCGCCATGCCAAACGAATTGACCTTGCCCATGAGCACGCGCAGATCCTGCGGCCCGAAACGCGGCGTGGCGAAATCGAACAGGCCTTCGGTGGCAAAGAAGGTTTCGTTGCCCAGAAAGCCGATATCAGCCCGGTCGTTGAAGATCGGCTGCAGGCGCCCGATGGCCGAGCCCGAAGGCTGGATGCGTACGCGCATGCCGTATTTGCGACCGAAGGCATCGGCAATCGCGGAAGCCTCGGCATAGCCGGAGGCCCCCAGGTCGTAGGATGTCCAGACCATGGTTCGCGGCATGGCCTCGGGCTGGGCAAGCGCCGCCGTGCTGGAAATCGTCGTCAGGGCCAGGCCCGCCATCAGGCAACGCGCCATTGATCGCAGCATAGGTTCTCCTCCCTTCGCTGTGGTTACGTTTTATTGGAATAACGTTTCACAGACCTTTGCACGAAGCGGGCGCGGGCGCAATTGTCCTTTTCGCTGGAAAGGGCGTGGGTTTCCGATTCGAAAGGATGCGCGGGCGTCGAGCACACGGGTTTCACTGGCTTCGCAGCGCAGGCCATTGCCAGAGTGTTATCAATCCGGCAACCAAACGGCTGACCAAGTCAGCTGTTTTACAGCGCCATCGGAAGTAAACGCCGGCCGCTGTCGGTCGTTTATTTCATTCGCTTCACGGCCGTTGACCGCGGCCAGACCGTGAACGATGGGCCGGAGCGGCTTAACGCGGGGCCAGCAGCACCCAGGTCTGGGCATGAATGCCCGGAAACAGCTTCACGCGCTTAAGCACTCGCAGCCCGACCTGCTCCACTTCGGACTCGAAAGCCGCCCGAGGGATCATTTTCACCCGCACCTTCTTGCCCTTGAGTCGCATGGCGGCCCTCTTGGTCCAGTAATGCAGCGAGCCATCATCGTAATAGGTCATCACGATCTGGCGGCCTTCGCCGGCCAGGGTCTGCAAGGCCCGCACCCGCAGTTCGGGATGATGCAGGTGCTGAAACAGGCGTACGCAAAGCGCGCGCCGGGCCGGCGCGGCCTGTGGCGGCAAGGGCTCGAGCACGTCGGCACGCTCGGCATGGTCCGCGGCGTCGAACCGGTCTTGGTCGCTGTAGATATCGACCATCGCCTGCGACTGGTCCATGGCGCTGACCTTGAAATCCATCTGCTTGAGCAACGGATAGAAACGGCCGTAGCCACAGGGCAAGTCCACGATATGCCCGTTGCAGTCCGCCCAGGGGTAGGCAAGAAGACGTTTCGCCAGCCGCTGCTCACGCCATGCCACGAGGCGCTGGAACACGCCGCTGTAGCGTGTCTTTGCATAGCGCCGACCGGCGTCTTCGCGTTTGAAAGGACGGGTGGAGTCGGCTTGTTGCACGGTACGTCTTCAGTGGAATCCCTGAGTAGACATTACCGGATTCCGCCGCTTACGTCGGTGTTAACTAAGCAAGCCTGTAAAAACAATCGCGCCAAAGCATCGCCATTGCCAATCAATCCGCTTCAAGCCGCTGTAATTACGTACTTTTATAGCATCCTATCTATGCCTACCGCGAATCACGAAAAGCTATGTGTTGCATGGCTCCTACAGTTTTTAATGCTTTCTTAACGCTGCTCGCGCGAACCCAGCATTATTCGATATTTATCGGAACCGTAACGTCGATCCGGCGCCGACATGCCTGCGATCACGCCCCAATCCGCCGGGCAAAACCTCATGTCTGGCCCTGCGATTGATAGTCAGTAGCCGTCTTCGCGAACCCGCGCCAGTTGTCGGCACAGCAAGCTCGCGCCCTCAAGCACCCGCACCGTCGCACGCTGGATCAGATCCGGTGGCACGAAGAACAGATGCTCGTTCTCGACCGCCTGCAGGCCGGGCCAGTCGCGCCAGTCATCGAGCCAGTCCGGGCGTTCATCACCCATGCCGCTGGCGACGATGGCCTCGGGATCGCGCTCGAGCACTGATTCGATGCCGATCCGGGGCGCCAGCGAGACCGCGTCGGCAAAGATATTGCGCCCACCGCACAAACGTATGACCTGACCAACGAACTGTTCGCCGGCCAGGGTCTGCAACGGTTCGTCCCAGACTTGATAGAACACGCTCACCGGCGGACGGCTGGCATAGCGCTGGCGTAGCGAGGCCAGCCGGCGATCGAAGCGCGCCGCCGCCGCGTTCGCCACCTCGGGCGTATTGCCAAGCGCGCCCAGATCGCGAATCGCACGACCGATATCCTCGAGCTGGCGTGGCCGGTCGACATACACCGGAATGCCGAGCGCTTCGAAGCGGGCCAGCGTGGCCGGATCGCCGCCCTGGCCCGAAGCCCAGGCCACCACCAGATCGGGGTTCTTCGCGAGTACCGCTTCGAGACTGATATTGGTATAGCCGCCGACTTGCGGAATCGCCCGTGCCGCCGGCGGGTAATCGCTGTACGACACAGCCCCCACGATACGATCACCCAGCCCGGCGCTATAGAGGTTTTCTACCAGATGGGGGGCGAGCGCGACGATACGCTTCGCCGGCGTGTCCAGGCGTACGACTTCACCGCGAAAATCGGTCACTTCGACCGCCGCGGCCATAGCCGACGCTGACCACAGCAGCCCGAACAGCATCGTCACGGCAAACATCAGTGCTTTGCTGCCCCGTCTCGAGCGTATAAAAATCGACATCAGCACAGCCCTCGTCTCGCAATCTCGTTCAATGCCGCCTCCAGCCGCGCCGCCGCCGGCGCATCGCCGGGCAGGCCGAAACGCAGCCAGCGGCCGTTGTCGCCCAGGCGGGTCCATATCGCCTGTTCGGCCAGTGCCGTATGAACACGGCCGGCTTGCTCGTCCCGGTCGAAAAACACGCTCACAAACAAGCCGACGGGGGTTACCGCCTGCTGCGAAAAATACCGATTCAGTAGCCCGGTGAGCGACCGTGCAGCGTCGTCGATCCGGCTTTGCTGGGCCGCCTGCCAGGCGCGATCGACCAGCGCATGCCGACCGATCCAGCGTGCCGGATGGCTCACGCCCCAGGGCTGCAGCTGCTCGGCCACGGCTACCGCCATCCTGCCACGGCCGATCATGAAACCCAGCCGCAGCCCGGCGAGACCAAAGAACTTGCCCAGAGAGCGCAGCACGAGCGCGTTGGCCGGCAGGGTGCGGGTGGCCAGGCCTTCGTTGCAGTCGGCAAATGCGGCATCGACCAGCAGCAGGCCGTTACGTCGGTCGAGCTCACCGGCCAGCGCACACAGGCTTTCGATATCAGCGCGTTCGCCGGTGGGATTGTTCGGACTGATGACCACGGCGTGGTCGAGCGTTTCCACAAGCGTGAAAAGCCCCGGCAAATCGTCGTAGGCCACGACCTCGTGCCCAGCCATGGCCCAGGCGCGGCCATGTTCGGCATAGCCCACGGCCGGCACGCCCACACGCCCCGGCCCGCTATGCGCCGAGATGGCCCGGGGCAGCTCGCGGATCGCGAACTGGCTGCCCGGCAGGGCGGTGATCGCATCCGCCCGGGCGCGGTAGTAGTCGGCGGCGGCTGCGATGAGGCCATCGTCGGTCTCGGGCAGGCGCGCCCACACATGGGCCGGCACCTCGGGCACGGGATACGACCAGGGCGCAATGCCGGTGGACAGATCCAGCCAGTCGTCCTCGGCGATGCCGTAGCGACGGCTTGCCTCGATGAGTCTGCCGCCGTGGTTCAACGCCATAGCGCGTCCAACAATAAGATCGCGGCGATCCAGACCACGAGCGTGCGCGCAATCATGGCGATCGCCCGCTCGATATCGCCGCCGGCGGCAAACGCACCGCAGCCGAAAACCGGCCGCTGTTGATACACACCGTGGTAAAAGGCGGCGCCGCCCAGCCGCAAACCCAGCGCGCCGGCGCCGGCACACATCACCGGCCCGGCGTTGGGACTGGCCAAAGCCCGCGCCTGTTGCCGCCAGCAGCGCAGGGCCCGGCCCGCGTTGCCGACCAGCGCGAACGACAGCGCGGTCAGGCGTGCGCTGGGCCAGTTGGCCAGATCGTCTGCCCGTGCGGCGGCCCAGCCAAAGCGCCGATAACGCGGCGTACGATAGCCCCACATCGCATCGAGGGTGTTGATTGCCCGATGCGCGACCGCCGCCGCCACCGCGCCGCCCGGGCCCGCCGCCAGGCCGCCGGCGGCGAACCAGAACAGCGTGGCATGCACGCCGTCGCCGGCGTTTTCCAGCAGCGATTCGAGCGCGGCCCGACGAACCGCGGCCACGTCCATGCACGCCGTATCGCGGCTGACCAGACAGGCCACCGCACGCCGTGCGCCGGCCACATCGCCGGCCGCCAGCGCCGTTTCGACCGCGCGGGTATGGGCCTTGAGGCTGTGCCAGGCGATACACAGCCAGAGCACGACTGTCGCGACCAGCCAACCCGCAAGCGGCGCCAGCGCCCAGACCGCCATGCCGGCCGCGGCCGCCGGTGGCACCACCAGCACGAGCCAGGCCAGCGCGCCGGCCCAGCGACGGCGCGGCAGGCGCCGATCCAACGCCGTCGCCAGTCGACCAAAACCCACCAACGGATGACCCGCTCGTGGCTCACCCAGCAAGGCGTCGAGTGCCAGGCCGGCGACGACCGCCAGGGTCAGCTCCATGGGCCGACCGACAACGCCGCCGCGACCAGCGCGGTCGTTTCCACCAGCTCGATCAGCGCGCCGACCACGTCGCCGGTATAGCCACCGATACGTCGCTGCCAGAGCGCACGCCAGAACATACCCACCGCGAGCGCGGCCAGCATGGCGACAACGCCGAGCGCCACACCCGCGAACGCCAGCGTCAAACCGGCAACGATCGCGGCCATCACCCAGGCATCGCGACGCGATAGATTCAGCGCCAGCGTGCTGGCCAGGCCTTCGCGACGCCGGTAGCGGGTGCTGGCCATGAGCAGACAGGCGGCAGTACGGGCGAGCACGGCGGCCACCAGCAACGCTGGCCCCACCTGCGGCCACAGCGCGATCAAGGCCGCGCTCTTGAGGGCGAGCATCAGCACCAGCGCGACCACCGCCATCGGCCCCGCGGCCGGGTCTTTCATGACGGCGAGCGTACGCTCGGGGTCGCTGCGACCGTGGCCGGCGAACAGGCCGTCGACACAGTCGGCCAGTCCGTCGAGGTGCAGCGCGCCGGTGAGCACGACCCACAACGCCACCACCAGCCCTGCCCCCAGCACGGCATCGACCGCCTGCAACGCCGTGGCCACCCCCGCCAGCGCCGCGCCGATCACAAGCCCGACCAGCGGATAACACAGCACCGAGCGACCCGAATCGGTCGCCGAGACCGGCGCGGCGATCAGCCGGCCCATGGGCAGCGTGGTGAGCAGGCCAAAGGCCAGCCATAGCGGCTGCAGGAACGCGTTCACCGATCGCATGACGAGGCCGCGCCGAAGTCGATGTTGTGGGCCACCAGCTGGGTAAGATCCCGCCCGTCGTTGTGCACCACGCGCAGCCGCGTGAGACAGGCATAGGGCACTTCGATACGGTGCATGGCCGCCGCCGGCATGGCGAGCAGGTCGGCCAGCAGGGCGCGTATCAGCCCGCCGTGGGCCATCAGCACCAGATGCCGGCCGGCATGGGCACGTACGGCCTCGTCGAAGGCGGCCCGGGCGCGGGCGCGCAGCTCACACAGGGCTTCGCCGCCCGGCGGGCCGTTGTGCTCGGGGTCGTCGAACCAGGCCTGGGCGGCGTCGCGATCCTGCTGCCAGACCTCTGCCACCGGTCGGCCTTCCCATTGGCCGAAATCGATTTCGCGCAGGCGCGTATCGATATCGATGGAAAGCCCGCGCGCGGCCGCCAGCCGCTCGGCAAAGAACCGACAGCGACGCAGCGGCGATGCGATAACGTGTTGCCAGCCCGGCTGCGCATCGGCCTGGGCCTGCATACGCGCCAGCCCCGCCTCGGACAGCGCCACGTCCAGGCTGCCGCGAAAGATCGGCCCGCCTTCGCATTCGCCGTGGCGCAGCAGGTCGACGAGCGTGGTCGTGGATTCAGCCATCGCGGTTTGTCACCCCGGCTTCGTCGAAGGTGGCCATGCCGGCATGCAGGGCGAGCGCATCGCCGATCACCGCCAGCGCCAGGGCCGCGCCACTGCCTTCGCCAAGCCGCATGTCCAGATCGAGAAGCGGCCTTGCCTGGAGGATGTCGAGCAGCAAATACCGATGCCCGGCTTCGGCCGAGCGGTGCCCGAACAGCTGCCACTGCGCACAGCCCGGCGCGATCTCGCGGGCGCATAGCGCCGCCACGCTGGCGATGAAACCATCCACCAGCACCGGTACGCCGGCCTGGGCCGCGGCCACGAAGGCGCCGGTCAGTGCGGCGATTTCGAAGCCGCCCACACAGCGCAGTATCGACAGCGCCCGTGCCGAGCCGTCGACGCCGTCCCAGCTCGTACGATGCCGGGCCAGTCCTGCTTCGACTACCGCCTGCTTGCGCGCCAGCCCGGCGGCGTCGATCCCGGTGCCATGGCCCACCACCTGTCCTGGCGTGGCGCCGGTCAGCCCGGCCAGCACCGCCGCCGCGCTGGTGGTATTGCCGATGCCCATCTCACCGCCGATGAACAGCTGCGCGGCGGCACTCACGCGTTCGCGCCCGGCCTGCAGGGCCTGTGCGAGTTCCTCCGCCTGCATGGCCGCCTGTTCGGTGAAATCGGCGGTGCCGGGGCGAATACGGGCATCGATCACCTGTGCGCCATCGGCCGGCGGGGCCACGGCGCCCAGGTCGACGATCGAAAGTCGTGCACCGTGGCGGCGTGCCAGCACGCAGATCGCCGCGCCGCCGGCAGCGAAGTTGGCGATCATCTGGCCGGTCACGGCCTGATCGAATGCCGACACGCCACGCGCTGCCACGCCGTGGTCGGCGGCGAAGACGACGATATCGATATCGTCGAGCACGGGTACGCTCTGGCCCTGCCAGCCGGCGAACGACTCGGCCAGACCTTCGAGACGGCCAAGCGAACCGGGCGGCTTGGTGAGCATGGCCTGGCGGGCACGCGCACCGGCCCGTGCCGCTTCATCAATCGGGGCGATCGGCTCTTGTAGCCAGTCGGTCATGCACCGTTCTCCTTGAGCGTGAGTGGCAGGCCCGCCACCACCAGAGTGACCGTATCGCAGCGCGCCGCCAGCGCCTGGTGCAGCCGCCCGGCCTCGTCGGCGAAACGCCGCGACAGCGCGCCCAGCGGCACGATGCCGGAACCGACCTCGTTGGACACGAAGATCAGCTTGGCCCGGCTGTCGTCGACCGCCGCGAGCAGGGCGTCACGTTCCTCGGGCCATGTCGGCGAGACCGTGTCTTCGGCCAGACAATTGCTCAGCCACAGCGTCAGGCAATCGACGAGAATACAGCGGTCGGGGCCGTCCAGCCGGCGCAGGCAGGCGCCCAGGTCGCGCGGGGCTTCCACGGTCTGCCAGCACGCATCCCGCTCGTCACGATGATGCTGGATTCGCGCCGCCATTTCCGTGTCGCCGGCCTGGGCGGTGGCCACATAAAACCATTGCGATACGGCCAGCGACAGCGCCCGCGTTTCGGCATGACGGCTCTTGCCGCTGCGCGTGCCGCCCAGCAACAGCTCTTTCATTGCACGCACTCCTGAGCACCGGAACCCCATCGTTCAGCCATGCAGCACCACCGGCGTCTGGCTGTCGGGATGAACGATCACCCGGGTTCGGGTATCGAACAGCCGCTGCATACCCTCGGCGGTGACCACCTCGGCCGGCGTGCCGGCTGCGATGGTGCGACCCTCCCGCAGGGCCAGCATACGATCGGCATAGCGCGCTGCGAGGCTGATGTCGTGCAGCACGCTCACCACCGCCACGCCGCGGGCTGCCAGCGCCGCCACTTCGCGCATCACGAGGCGCTGGTGGCCCAGATCGAGCGCGGCCACCGGCTCGTCGAGCAGCAGCAGCCGGTCGCCGGCATCCTCCGCCCGCCAGATCTGGCTCATGACCCGGGCCAGCTGTACGCGCTGCTTCTCGCCGCCGGAGAGCTGCGTATAGGCCCGCTCGCGCAGGTGGGCGATATCGCAGGCCGCAAGCGTTTGCGCCACGATGTCGCGGTCGGCCACGCTGCCCGAGGCATGTGGGCCGCGGCCCAGGCGCACCACCTCGGCCACGGTGAACGGAAAACCCAGAGCGCTGGCCTGGGGCAGCAGCGCGACCCGACAGGCGCGCTCGCGTGCCGGCCAATCCGCCAATGCCCGACCGGCGAGTCGGATCGACCCGGCCGCAGGCGCCACATCGCCGATCAGGGCATGAATGAGCGTCGACTTGCCGGCGCCGTTCGGTCCGATCACGGCCAGATGTTGTCCGGCCGCCAATACGAACTCGACCGCCTCGACCACGGTTCGACCGCCCGCGGTCAGAGCCAGACCTTCGACTTCGAGCAGCCGCTCGCTCATAGCCCGTACTCGCGGCGACGGCGCAGCAGCGAAATGAAGAACGGCGCGCCGAGCAGAGCCGTGAGCAGGCCCACGGGCAGCTCGGTGGGGGCCACCACGACCCGCGCCAGCGTATCGGCCACCAGCAATAGAATTGCGCCCGCCAGCGCTGAAGCCGGCAGCAGCCAGCGGTGATCGGGGCCGATGAGCATGCGCACGATATGCGGCACCACCAGCCCCACGAAGGTGATCGCCCCGGCTACTGCCACCGACACACCCACGCCGGCGGCGGTCAGCAGCACCAGTCGGCGCTTGATGCGATCCACCGCGATTCCCAGATGCCGGGCCTCGGATTCGCCCAGCAGCAGGGCGTTGAGGGCATCGGCCTGGCGCGGCAGCACCGCGAATATCAACGCACTCACGCCGGCCACGATCGCCACCCGTGACCAGTTGGCGCCGTCGAGCCCGCCCATGCGCCAGAGGCTGATTCGGCGCAGCATTTCGTTGTCGGCATGAAACTCCAGCAGCGAGCCCACGCTGCCGGCCAGGGCGCCGATGGCGATACCGGCCAGCAGCATGGTGGCGACCGACGTACCGCCCGGCCCGGTCGCCAGCCGATAGACCAGCAACACCGCTGCCGTACCGCCGACGAATGCGCCCAGCGAAACCAGCGACAGCCCGACAAAGCCGGCGACCCCGCCGGCAAACACGATCACCAGACTCGCGCCCACCGAGGCGCCCGCGGTCACGCCGATCAGCGACGGATCGGCCAGCGGGTTGCGAAACAGCCCCTGCATGGCTGCGCCGCAGATCGCCAGCAGTGCCCCGACCAGCCCGGTGAGCAGCGCCCGCGGCAGGCGCAGCTGGCGCACGATCAGGGCCAGCCGGTCCAGCCCTTCGTCGCGGCCGACGAGCACGGCCAGCACATCCAGCGCGGGCAGGCGCACCGCACCCAGCATCACCGCCGCCAGCACGCAGCACGGCAGGGCGAGCGCGAGCAGCCAGACGAGCCGGCGCGGGCTCATGCCCGAGCCTCGATGTCCGCGACCTCGATACCCAGGGCCGCGCTTTCCAGCGCCTCGATATCGATGGCGGCTTCCACCGCATCGGCCAGACGCTCGAACTGGCGCTCGCGCATATCGGCGAGGTCTTCGGTGGTGGCGTTTTCGTAACCGGCCCAGGCGAGCACCGCCGCACAGCCGGCCGCGCTGTCGAACAGCCCGTGCAGATAGGTGCCGGCCACCTGACCGTCGGCGCTGATCGCCCCGTCGGCCCCGGTTTCGAGTTGGACGAACGGCCGATCGAGATCCGCGCCCCGGGTCACGCCACAATGAATCCGATAGCCGGCGACCGTTGCCATCTCCGGCATGCCGGCGGCGACGAGGCGACCGCTGACGTTCTCGAGACGTTTTTCGGTGCCGATTTCGGTGACGATATCGAGCAGGCCCAGCCCGTCGACACGTCCCGGCGCGTCTTCCACGCCCTGCGGGTCGTCGACGGCCTGTCCGAGCATCTGATAGCCGCCGCAGATGCCGAGCACGCGCCCGCCGTAGCGCAGATGGCGGGCGATATGCGCATCCCAGCCGTTGGCCGTGAGCCATTGCCGATCGGCGCGTACGTTCTTGGAGCCGGGCAGCACGATGAGATCGGCCCCGCCCGGACGCTGGCCCGGCCCGACCCATTGCAGGTCGATACCCGGCTGCAGGCGCAGGGCATCGAAGTCGGTGTGGTTGGAAATACGCGGCAACGCCGGCACCTGCACCACGAACGCCGCGGCGTCATCGCGGCGTTGATCGCGGGCGATGGCGTCCTCGGCGTCGAGATAGAGCCCGTCCAACCAGGGCAGCACGCCGAACACCGGTTTGCCGGTCTCACGTTCCAGCCAGTCCAGGCCCGGTTCGAGCAGGGCGATATCGCCACGAAAGCGGTTGATCACGAAACCCGCGATCCGTGCCCGCTCCGATTCCGAGAGTAATGCCAGCGTGCCCACGATCTGGGCGAACACCCCGCCCTTGTCGATATCGGCCACCAGCACCACCGGGCAGTCCACGGCCTCGGCGAAACCCATGTTGGCGATATCGTTTTCGCGCAGGTTGACCTCGGCCGGGCTGCCCGCGCCTTCGACGAGCACGCGTTCGTATTGTTCGAGCAGACGCGCATACGAGGCGCGTACCGCTGCCATCGCCGTGGGCTTGTAGTGGTGGTAGTCGCGGGCGGACATGCCCGCCACGGCTCGGCCGTGGATGATCACCTGGGCATTGCGATCGCTGGAGGGCTTGAGCAGCACCGGGCTCATGTCGATGGTGGGCGCCACACCACAGGCCGCGGCCTGTACCGCCTGGGCACGGGCGATTTCGCCGCCGTCGACCGACACCGCGCTGTTCAACGCCATGTTCTGTGGCTTGAACGGGGTGACCGACAGGCCCCGCCGATGCCAGACACGGCCCAGCCCGGCCACCAGCGTCGATTTGCCCGCGTCGGTCGCCGTGCCCTGGATCATGAGGGTTCTAGCGCCCATCGGCCCATCCTGCCTCGGGGACAATCGAATCGGTCAGCGCGTCGATCACCAGCCGCGCGGCATATTCGCCAAACCGGGTGTGCTTGCCCGTGTAGCGAAGCGACTCGCCGGCGCTGGTACAGAATACGGCGGTGGCATCGGTACCGGTGCCCGTCGCGATCTCGCCCGTGATCGGGCTGCGCGCATCAAGCGCTTGCAGCGCCGCAGCCTTGGCTTCGGTGAGCGTGGCCAGGGTTTCGACCTGTGCTGCCGGGGTCAGCGCGAGCGTGGTCGCCAGGGCCAGATTGATGGTGCCTATTTCGTAGGGGCCGGGGCGCAGTTCACGCCGATCCGCCCGATCGCCGGCGCGCCGGGCGTTGGCAAGGCCCGCGGTCACAAACAGGCAGAGGCGCTCGCCCTCGATATCGACCGCCGCAATACGCAGGCTGCGCATCGAGGCCGCGGTGAGCATGCCGACATGATTCGTTTTCAGGCCGCGCTGCTGCGCGAAGTCCGCGATCAGATCCGCCGGCCTATCCAGCGCCGCACGATCAGCATCGCCGACATGGCGGTTGGCAAACCCGTGGGTTTGGCACCAGCCACCGCCCGCCACCGCCGAGCTCAGACATCGGCTGGGCGTGGCGAACGCAATCGCCAACCCGCTATCGGCCACGCGGGCCTGCCAGCCCGGCAGCAAACGCGCTGCGGGAATGGTCCGCACCGTAGCCGATGGCAGATAGTCACGCGCAGACCAGCGCCGCCAGATAGCCGGGGCTGGCGCCATTACCTAGTAATCCACGCCCTTGCGCGCCTTGATGCCGGTCTTGAAGGCGTGCTTGATGTCCTTGACCTCGGAGACGGTATCCGCCAGCTCGCGCAGGGCCGCGCCGCCGCCACGGCCGGTGACCACCACCGACTGTTCACGCGGGCGGTTGGCCAGCGCGTCCAGCACTTTCTGTTCGTCCAGATAGCCGTAGCCGATCATGTAGGTCAGTTCGTCGAGCACCACCAGGTCGAAGCTGTCGTCGGTGAGCATCGGCTCGACCTTGGCCCAGGTGGCCTCGGCCGCAGCGATATCGCCGCTGCGATCCTGGGTGTTCCAGGTAAAGCCGGTGCCCATCTGATGGAAATCCACCTGCGGGCAATGATCGCGTACGTAGATCTCTTCACCCGAGAGCTGCTGGCCCTTGATGAACTGCACCACGCCCACGCGATGACCATAGCCGAGCGCACGCATGACCATGCCGAAGGCCGAGGACGACTTGCCCTTGCCGTTGCCGGTGAGCAGCAACAGCACGCCGCGTTCGGTATCGGCGGCCTCGATGGCCGCATCCACGCGGGCCTTTTGTTTCTTCATGCTCGCCTTGTGGCGTGCGGCCTTGGCGTCGTCGTCACTGCGGGGTTCGTCGCTCATGGCGGCTCCGGTTGGGTGGCGCCCGGGTTTACTCGGGCTGGTAGCGCAGGGTAAAGAACACGTTGCGATCCGGCTGGTTGTAGAAACGCACGGTCCGGTAGTCCTCGTCGAACAGGTTGTTGAGGCTGGCCTGGACGAGCCAGTCGCGGGCGACTTCCACCGAGGCCCGCAGGTCTACGAGCTGGTAGCTGTCCAGCTCGTTTTGGTTGCTAGCGTCGTCGTAGCTTGAGTCCGCGACGGTCAGGCTCGCCCCGGCACTGTAGCGCCCGAAGGCGCGGTCCACATCGAACTGTGCGCTATGCGATGGCCGGCGCGGCAGTTCGTTGCCCTGGTTCGGGCCGGCGCTACGGTTTTCGGTGTCCAGCCAGGTGAACTGGGCATTGAGCTGCCAGTCTGCCACTGCGGTGCCAACGCTCGCTTCGGCGCCGCGAATCCGGGTGTCTTCGATATTGGCCGGGGCGAAGGTGGCCGAGTCGTAGGCGATCAGGTCGTCGATTTCGGTCTGATAGGCGCGCAGCGACCAGCGGCCCCAGTCGTGATCACCTTCGAGACCGACTTCGACACTGTCCGATTCTTCCGGGTCGAGATCGGGGTTGCCGTAGTTGGGGAAGTACAGCTCATTGAAGGTCGGCGCTTTGAAGGCGGTGCCGTAGGAAATACTGGCGGTATAGGCATCGGCGAAATCGATGCCGTAGGCGGCACTGCCGGTGGCATGCTCGCCGAATTGTTCGTTGTCGTCGCCGCGGGCGGACAGCTGGACATGATGGCGGCCCCAGTCGCCCAGATACTGGGCGAACAGACCCGTGTTATCACGACTGTCCTCGCGCAGATCGCCACCGAAATCATTGCGGCGATCGCCGTCGGTGTCGCCGTCGACGCTTTCGAGCTTGTAGTCGACGCCCAGGGTGAACAGGTCGTCGTTGGGCAGGGTGATGTCGTTCTGCCAGCTCAGCTGATGGCGCTGGGTTTCGAAGGCGGTGACATAGCGCCCGTCCAGGAAGTTGTCGGAGTCGTCGCGGCTGTTGCCGTAGGCAAGCTTGGTGCGCCATGTATCCACGGGCCGCCAGCTCAGCGAGGTGCCGATGATCTGCTGGATCGTATCGCTGGCGTTCTGGGCGGTGCCGTCGAATTCGACGCTGCCTTCGGCACGCAGGAAGTTCAGATCCCACGCCACGCCGTTATCGAAGATATGGCCGTAGTTGAAGGCCAGCGACACGCGGTCGTAGCCGTCGTCGTCCGGCTCGTCGGTGAAACAGCCGCCCACGCCCGCGGCCTCGGCGCTGCAGGCATCGAAACCGTCGGTACGACGGCCGCTGACGCTGAGGTTGTAGTGGGAATTGTCGTCGCTGCCGGCCACGCCCACCTGGCCTTCATAGGTGCTGTCGCTGCCGGCGCCGATCTGGAAATACGGCCGCGTGCCGGATACACCGCGCCCGTTGCGGGTGAATATCTGGATCACCCCGCCAATGGCATCGGCGCCATAGAGCGACGACCGCGGCCCGCGCACGATCTCGATGCGCTCGATCTGCTCGACGGCCAGATCCTCGATCGCGGCGGCCCCGGCCGTGGCCGAGCGGTATTCCACGCCGTCGACCAGCACCAGCGTGTGATCGGATTCCGTGCCGCGCAGAAAAATCGACGAGGATTTGCCCGGCCCGCCGTTGTTGGCGATGGTCAGGCCCGGCGTACGCCGCAGCAGATCGCGTACCGAGCGGGCCTGGAGCCGCTCGATATCGTCGCGATCAATGACCGTGGTGGCGGCAAGCGTATCGCTGACCCGCTGCGGGGTACGCGTGGCCGTGACCTGGATATCGTCGAGCCGCGCCGTCGCCGCATCAGCCGTGGTCGAACCGGCGGTACGCTGGGCTGTCGAAGTCTGGGACGCCGGCTGGGCGGCGACGGGGCCGGACACAAACGCCGCGCACAGCAGTACGACACACGCCGGCAGGCCGGTGTAAAAACGATCGATGGACATGGTTCCCCCAAGATCCCTGGCGCGCACGCCCGCGCGCCGTAATGGATACAGCCGCGAAATAGCGCCAGAAAGAAATAAAACGGGGAACACGACACGCGCGTGCGCGCATCGCCGATCTGCCGTCTCATCGCCCGCCGCGATGTCGCTGCCTCGTATCGCGGGCCGGTCTCCGGACTTGCGAGCGCCCTTGCGGGCGATCGACACGCCTTCCCGGGCGTCATGCCCAGTGGCCGATGTGTCGATCCCTACTCGCCTACCGTTGCGGGGGCAGTGCCGGCCTTGTCGTCATGCGGTTGATGACAACGCACCGGCTTCCCGTTTAACCCGAGCGCCTTGAGCACCCGGACACCTGCGATGCGCGAAGCCTAGCAGGCCCGGCCGCGCCGTCAAGCATTGCCTGCGCCGGGTTCCTGCGTTTTTTAAGGCCGATACGGCTTCAGCGCGCGGCCCTGCCTTCCTGTCTATCCGGATAAACGGATATACTGCGCCTCCATACAGACATTCAAGGTATCCATGAGCGATCTGATAGCCGCGCTCGCCGAGCGCATTCTGGTACTCGACGGCGCCATGGGCACCATGATCCAGAACCACGATCCAAACGAGGCCGACTATCGCGGCGAGCGCTTCGCGGACTGGGAAAGCGATCTCAAGGGCAACAACGACCTGCTGACCCTGACCAAGCCGGAACTCATCCGCGACATCACCGCGCAGTACGCAGCGGCCGGCTCGGATATCCTCACCACCAATACCTTCTCGGCGACGACCATCGCCCAGGCCGACTACCACATGGAAGATCTGGCCGTGGAGCTGAACGTCGAGGCCGCGAAGATCGCGCGCAGCGTGGCCGACGAATACGCCACCGCCGACAAGCCGCGCTGGGTCGCGGGGGTGATCGGGCCGACCAATCGCACCGCGTCGATCTCGCCGGACGTCAACGACCCCGGCAAGCGCAACACCGACTTCGACGAACTGGCCAAAGCCTACGGCGAAGCCGCCGAGGCGCTGCTCGACGGCGGCGTCGATATCATCCTGATGGAAACCATCTTCGACACGCTCAACGCCAAGGCCGCGATCTATGCCTACCGCAAGCTCCTGCGTGAGCGAAACATCGACGTGCCGCTGATGATTTCGGGCACCATCACCGACGCCTCCGGGCGTACCCTCTCGGGCCAGACCACCGAAGCCTTCTACAATTCGGTGGCCCACGCCCGGCCGCTGACCATGGGCCTGAACTGTGCCCTGGGCCCGGACGCCCTGCGTACCTACGTAGCCGAGATGTCGCGTATCGCGCCCTGCTACGTGCATGCCTATCCGAACGCCGGCCTGCCCAACGAATTCGGCGAATACGACCTCACGCCCGAGGAAATGGCCGAACATATCGGCGAATGGGCCGAAGCCGGCCTGCTCAACATGGCCGGCGGCTGCTGCGGCTCCACACCCGAACATATCGGCGCCATCGCCCGGGCCGTCGAAGGCAAGACCCCGCGCCGGCGCCCGGAGATCAAGCGCGCCATGCGCCTGTCGGGCCTGGAACCGTTCACTGCATCAGCGTGAAATCTGAAGGAGAAGAAGAAGTAACCACAGATTTCACAGATTTACACAGATTACCCCCGGTGGACGAACGAGACCCGCAAACCTACGCGATTATCGGCGCCGCCATGGAAGTGCATCGGGTGTTGGGGCGTGGCTTTCTCGAACAGGTTTATCACGAAGCGCTCGCTCTCGAACTCGCTGCGCGCCAAATCCCGCACGAACAGCAGTATCCGCTTAAGATTCGCTACAAGGGCGAACCGCTCGCATGCACATACCGGGCTGATTTCGTCTGCTTCGATGACATCATAGTAGAAATAAAGGCTATCGAACGCACAACCCAAATCGAACATGCGCAAGTCATCAATTACCTTCGGGCCACCGGCTTGGAACGAGGTTTACTTATAAACTTCGGCCAATCGAGCTTGCAATATCGCCGC
>NZ_PBYA01000043.1 GCF_002729955.1 Salinisphaera sp.
CCCTATGTGTATCTGTCCACGGTCACGCGCCCGCTGGCCGAGGCCGGCTACTACGTCTACCCGGTGGCGGTCGTAGACGCGTTCATGAAGGAAAACGGGCTGTCGGAACCGGCGGAAATGCAGTCGGTACCGCTGAACAAGATCGACGAAGTGATCGGCCCCGATGCGGTGCTTTATGCCACGATCGAGGACTGGGGCCAGAAATTCCATGTGCTGTCGTCGGACACCACGGTGGACGTATCGCTGCGCCTGATCGACACCGAGACCGGCACCCTGCTCTGGGACGGCAAGGCACGGGCGATCGAAGGCTCCAACAACAATCAGGGCGGCCTGCTGGCCGCGGTGATCGTGGCCGTGGTCGAACAGATCGTGGATACCAGCGCCGATCGCACCCGCGAGGTCTCGCGCATGGCCAACGTCAACATGGTTGCCGACCAGAGCGACGGGCTACCGCTTGGGCCCTACAACCCCGAGCACGTCACCGACCCGCGTCGCCAGTAGTCACGAACTTGCACGCGGCCATGGCGTGGCCGCGTGCCGCAGGCTAAATTGATGGCTGGCTTGAACCACGAAAACGCCATGCTCATCCGAATTGCCACGACCCTGTCGCTCGCCCTGCTGGCGAGCGCCTCCTTCGCCGCCGAATCAACGGCCGCCGATATCGATGCCGCCCGCGCCGATGGCACCGGTAATATCGAAATATCGGAAAAATTCGCCCAGCTCGACCGCAACGGCGACGGGCGGCTTACCCGCGAGGAAGCCGAGGCCGACTATACGATCGGCCATCTCTACGACTCCTTCGATACCTCGGCGACAATCGAAGGCGGCACCACCGAGAATTCGGGCCGGGGCATCACCCTGGAACAGTTCGAAGCCGGCATGCAGGCACTGGCCAGCGGTGGGGTGATCGGCCCCTCGGCCTCGGGCGGCGAGACGATCCTGGTTTTCCCCGACGGCACCATGGAGCGGGTCAAGGGCACGGGCATCCAGACCGGCAACTGAACCGGCCTGCAAAGGCTTCACGGGCCCTGTCGAGGACCGTACGCCGCCCAAACGAACAAAGCCGCCGGTGTTCGACCGGCGGCTTCGTTGGCCCGGTGATGACGGCGCGCGTCAGTAACCCTTGGCCCGGGCGAAACGCTCGGTACAGAAGTTGGCATCGCCGAACAGTTCGCTGGCCGCCCGCGCGCGTTTCATGAAAAAGCCGATATCGAACTCGTCGGTCATGCCCATGCCGCCATGCATCTGCACGCCTTCGGCACTGGCCAGCCGCGCGGTCTCCGCCGCCCGGGCCTTGGCCGCCAGAATCTGCAGTGAGGCATCTTCCGCGCCGGCATCGAAGGCTGCCAGGGCCTGGAAGGCCATGGCTTCGCTGATTTCGATCTCCACCGACAGATGGGCGGCCCGGTGCTGCAGCGCCTGAAACGCGCCAATGCGTTGGCCGAACTGCTTGCGCTCGGATAGATAGCCCAGTGTGCGTTCGAACACCGCACGCGCCAGACCGACCAGCTCCATGGCCAGAATCGCACGGCCGGCGTCGAGCACTGCATCCAGGGCGTTCGCATCGCCGTCGAGCAACTCGGCTTTGGCACCATCGAAGCGCACGTCCGCCATGCTGCGCGTATCCAGCGACACGACCGGTGTTGTCGCCACGCCGGCATCGCCTGCCTCGACCGCGAACAGGCGCGGCGTGCCGTCGAGCATCGCACTCACCAGTAGCACGTCGGCATTGGCGGCATCGAGCACGAGCGTCTTGGCACCGCTTATCGTGTAGCCATCACCCGTCGACTGGGCTTCGGTGGCCACGCGTTCCGGGCGATGCTTGGCGCTTTCGTCAAGGGCCAGCGCCGCGATCAGCTCGCCGCCGGCGATCGACCCGAGCCAGCGGCCTTTCTGTTCGTCGTTACCGCCCCGGCCGATCGCGATCGCGGCCAGTACCGCCGTGGAAAGAAACGGCGTCAGGGCCAGGCGGCGGCCGACTTCGCGTGCCACCAGGCCCGCGCTCACCAGTCCAAAATCCATACCGCCCTGGTCTTCCGGCACCAGAATGCCGGTCAGGCCGGATTCGACCATCGCCTGCCAGAGCTCGTGATCGTAATCCTGGCCGTGGCTGCCGCCGCGAATGGCGCGCAGCGTGTCCACGCTCGCCTTGTCGGCAAAGATACGCTCGGCCAGATCCGCGAGCATCTGTTGTTCTTCGTTCAATATCATGGGGATGCCTCGCTAGCCTTTGGGAAGTTCGAGAACGGCCGAGGAGATGATGCCGAGCATGATCTCCGAGGTGCCGCCTTCGATCGAGTTGCCTTTGGAACGCAGCCATTCGCGGGCATAGCGCCCACCGTGGGTGCGTTCGCTCTCCCATTCCAGGCCCTGGCCACCCATGGCATCCATCATCAGGTTGTAGCGACGCTTGTTGAGCTCGGTACCGTAGTACTTGAGCATGGCCGAGCGCGCGCCCACGCCCTCGCCGGCCTCGGCCTTGGCACGGGTATGCTCGACCAGGGTACGAAACGCCATTGCATCGATTTCCAGGCGTGCGACATCGGCCCGCAGCATCGGGTCGTCGAGGCGCCCGTTCTCGTCGGCGCCGACGGCTTCGAGCGCCATCTTCGCCAGATCGCGACCCTTGAGCAGACCCGGCGGCTCGCCGCCGATGTTGTCGCGCTCGTGGGTGAGCAGATACTTGGCGATCGTCCAGCCCTGGTTGAGCTCGCCGACCAGGTTGTCGCGCGGCACACGCACGTCGTCAAAGAAGGTTTCGCAGAACGGCGATTCACCCGAGATCAGCTGAATGGGCCGCGTCGATACGCCCGGGCTTTCCATATCCAGAAGGATGAAGGAGATGCCGGCCTGCTTCTTGGCATCCGGGTCGGTGCGCACGAGGCAGAACATCTTGTCTGCGCGGTCGGCATACGACGTCCAGATCTTGCGGCCGTTGACCACGAAATGGTCGCCGTCGATTTCCGCGGAGGTTTTGAGGCTGGCCAGATCCGAGCCGGCATTGGGCTCGGAATAGCCCTGGCACCAGCGGATTTCGCCACGGGCGATCGCCGGCAGATGTTCGCGCTTCTGCTCTTCGGAGCCGAACTTGAGCAGCGCCGGGCCCAGCATCCAGAAACCGAAGTTGCTGACCGGGCTGCGCGCATTGATACGCTTCATTTCCGACTTGAACACGTCGTGCTCGGCCGGCGTCATGCCGCCGCCGCCGTATTCCACCGGCCAGGCCGGCGCAGTCCAGCCTTTCTCGACCATGCGCTCGAACCAGACCCGCTGCGCCTCGGAAGAGAATTCCCACTGGCGGCCACCCCAGACATGCTCCTTGTCCGAAGCCAGCGGCTGGCGCATCTCCGGCGGGCAGTTTTCTTCCAGCCAGGACCGAACCTCGGCCCTGAACGCCTCCATATCGCCCATGCATCACCTTTTTTATTCGTGAAACGAAGTTTCGTGAAACCGAAGTATCTGGCCGCTACGGCCACCGGTCAACCGTTCGCGCGGTAGCGATCGTTACCGCGAGCGGGCCGAATGATCGGCCATATGCGCCCCGCGTTCGCCCGCCGGGCGCGGGCCGTGCACCGTCGTATCGTCCTCGACCTGGTATTCCATCTGGGCGTTGAATTCCGCCCCCACCAGCACGGTCACGACCGTCACGTAGATCAGCGTCAACAGGATCACGACCGCGCTAAGCGAGCCATACAAGGCGGTATAAGAATTCGAATAGGCCATGAACCACGAAAACGCCAGCGACCCCACCGTCCAGAACGTGACCACGACGCCCGCACCGGCGCTCACCCAGCGCCAGCGC
Source organism: Salinisphaera sp. (assembly GCF_002729955.1). Taxonomy (GTDB): domain Bacteria; phylum Pseudomonadota; class Gammaproteobacteria; order Nevskiales; family Salinisphaeraceae; genus Salinisphaera. The sequence goes on from NZ_PBYA01000043.1 coordinate 3,803, forward strand.
GGCGGCCGCCGGTCGGGCGCCCAGCGATACAGTGCTGCCAGACCAAGCAGCAGAATCAGTCCACCCACCGCCATGCCAGCCGCGCGTACCGCTTCCACCTGCCAGAGGCTCCAGCCCAGACGCGATGCCGTTACCGGCAGCCCGATCGCCAGAATCGCGGTGAACATCAGGCCCAGGATGACGCCGATCGCCACGAACAGCGACTTGAACAGCCGCCACCAGGTGCCGCGTTCGCTGTCCTCGTGGTAGGCAGTGTTGAGCGCCAGCAGCAATGCCGCCACACCCTGCTGGGCACACCAAATGGCCACGACCAGGCTGAACAAGCCGGCTGCGACCAGTTTGGCCAGCGAGCGGCTGGACACGGATTGCATCTGATCAACCAAGGACAGCACCACGTCGGCCGGCACGAACCCCTGCAGCGCCTGCATGTCCTTGACCATCGCCTGGGGATCGGCGATCAACCCATAGAACGCCACGAATGCCGCCAGCGCGGAAAACACCGCGAACAGGGCCAGAAATGACACCCCCGCCGCGGTGATGGTCATATCGTGGCGGCTGAACTCGCGGCTGCCCCGAACCACGATCCGCCACCAGCCACGCCAGCCGATCTGTACCGGGCCCCGGGCGTTGACGGCGCCGCCATGCGGTCGGACTTGATCGGGTTCGGACATAGGCGAGTACGTTGGCAGGCGCCACGCTGCGGATACGACTCAACCGCGATGGCGCAGAACAATCATGGCAGCATAACCGGCCATCCACTTCATGAATATCGGCGCGGGGCGAAATGGCCAACGACACGGGACCATCGGTTTTTCGGCGCGATGGCGACTATTTCGTCGCCACGGATCTGGCCCGCGGGCCGTGGGATGCGCAGGCCCTGCACGGCGGCGCGCCGGCTGCGTTGCTCGCCCATGTGGCCGAACAGACCGCCGGCCACGATTTCTTACTTGCCCGATTGACGTTCGAGTTGAGCCGCCCTGTGCCGCTTGCTGCCCTGCAGGTTCGTGCCGAGGCCAGCCGCGGCCGCAGCGCTCGCCGGGTCACGCTGCAGATCGAACACGACGGCGCCGTGGTCGGCCGTGCCATCGCGCTGATGCTGCGCGAACAGCCCGTCGCGGTACCCGAAGTGCACGCAGACACGCTTTTGCCCCCGCCTGAGCAATGCAGTGCCGGATTCGAAACGCCCGGCATGCCCAGCGGCGCGTTCTTTCACGATCAGGCCATGGAGATTCGCGTGGCCACCGGCAGCACCCGCGAACCGGGCCCGGCCGCGGCCTGGTTTCGTCCCCGCGTAGCGCTGATCGAAGGCGTGACAAGCAGTGCGGCCATGCGGGCCGCGGCTGCATCGGACTTCGGCAACGGCTTGAGCTGGGTGCTGCCCTTTGACGACTATCTGTTTACCAACACCGATCTCACCGTCTATCTACACCGCCTGCCGGTGGGCGACTGGATCGGCGTGGATGCGCAGACCATCGCCCAGCCCAACGGCGTGGGGCTGAGTAGTTCCACGCTCTACGACGCGCGTGGCCGTATCGGCATGGCCCACCAGAATCTGCTGATTCGCCAGCGCTAGCCCGCCGCCGGTCGGATGCAATAGACCGAACGAACGTTCGATTTCGCTTGCCGCCATGCGCACGAGCTTCTAAGGTGCATCGCACATATTTCTTCAAACCGCGATACCGCCATGAATTCGACCGATCAGAATCGTCAGTTCCGTCTCGCCGAGCGTCCGCAGGGCCTGCCCAAGCAAAGCGACTGGGAATTGGTCAGCGAAGCCATCGCCGATCCCGGCGACGACGAGATCCTCGTTGCCGTCGAGTACATTTCCCTGGACCCGGCCATGCGCGGCTGGATGAACGCCGGCAAGTCCTATATCAAGCCGGTGGAAATCGGTGAAGTAATGCGTGCAGGCACCGCCGGCACGGTGCTCAAATCCAACCATGCCGACTTTGTCGAAGGCGACAAGGTCACCGGCAACTTCGGGGTCCAGACCCATGCCGTGGTGGCCGGCAAGGATGCCCGCAAGGTGGATACCCGCCTGGCCGAACTGCCGGCCTATCTCGGCGTGCTGGGCATGCCGGGCATGACCGCCTATTTCGGCCTGCTGGATGTCGGCGGCGTGGCCGAAGGCGAAACCGTTGTCGTCTCGGCCGCCTCGGGCGCGGTGGGCGCGCTGGTCGGCCAGATCGCCAAGCTCAAGGGCGCGCACGTGGTGGGCATCGCCGGCGGCCAGGAGAAGTGCAGCTATGTCACCGACGAGCTCGGCTTCGACGCTGCCATCGACTACAAGAACGAAAACGTCTACAAGGCGATGAAGCAGCACTGCCCCAAGGGCATCAACGTGTTCTTCGACAACGTCGGCGGCGAGATTCTGGACTTCGCCTTGGCCAACCTTGCGCTCAACGGGCGTATCGTCATCTGTGGCGCGATCTCGCAGTACAACGCCACCGACGGCATGTACGCGCCCCAGAACTACATGTCGCTGCTGGTCAATCGTGCCCGCATGGAAGGCTTCGTGGTGTTCGACTATGCCCATCGCTACGGCGAAGCCGCCAAGGCACTGGCCGGCTGGCTGTCCGAAGGCAAGATCAAGCACCGCGAGGATATCGTCGAAGGCTTCGAAACCTTCCCCGATACGCTGCTCAAGCTCTTTGAAGGCAGCAACTTCGGCAAGCTGGTGCTCAAGGTCTAGGACATGTCGTCTTGAGATAAGGCGGCGCATCAGCGGCCCGCGCCTTGCCTGACACGCCCGATGCGGGCAATGCGACGTCATATCTCATGACGACAAGCCCTGGCACCCGGCCACGCAGTCGCCCCGAAGCGAACACGTTTCGGGGCGACTGATGCCAGTCCGCGTTCGCTAGGAACGTTGGCCATTCCCGCACGGCCGAGGCGCGCACGACCGGGCAAGCTCGATGTAGCGGCTGATCGTCGGCATCCGGCAAGGTCGTCAAGCCGCGCCAGGCGAGCTAGAGTTGCGCAGACAGCCACGCCATCTGCCTGCATGACCGACCAACCGACCCGTGGCAAACATCGAGCGACAGGCCGCGCGCGCCCGTGAGCCGGCTGACCCACAGGCTGCGTTCATTGTTGGCGCCGCGCGCGTTGCCGAGCTACGATCGAAACGCCTTCACGGCCGATCTCGTAGCCGCCACGGTGGTTACCGCCCTGCTGATTCCGCAGGCCCTGGCCTATGCCCTGCTCGCCGGCATGCCGCCGGAAACCGGGCTCTATGCCAGCATGCTGCCGTTGCTGGCCTATGCCATCTTCGGGCGCAGCCGTACGCTGGCCGTCGGCCCGTTCGCGGTGGTATCGATCATGACCGCGGCCGCCGCAGGCCATGTCTCGGCACAGACCGATATCGATAGCGTTACCGCCGCCATCACCCTCGCGCTTTTATCCGGGGCGATTCTCATCGCCATGGGCGCACTGCGGCTGGGATTTCTGATCAACTTTCTGAGCCGGCCGGTCATCTACGGCTTCATCGCCGCCTCCGGTGTGCTGATCGCCGCCAGCCAGTTCGGTCGCCTGCTGGGCGTGCAGGCAAGCGGCCAGACCCTCTGGGCCATTGCCCGGGCGCTCTGGCAGGAACACGACGCCGTTCAGCCGAAGACCGTGCTGCTGGCCGGGGCCTGTCTGGCCTGGCTGATCGTCACACGGCGCTATCTGGCGAGCGCGCTATCGCGACTCGGCATTCCGAGCGCCGGTGCGCGGCTGCTCGGGCGTACCGGCCCCATTCTGCTGGTGCTGGCCACCACCGCGGCCAGCGCGGCCTTTGATCTGCATGCTCAGGGCATTGCCACCGTGGGTACGGTGACCGCCGGGCTGCCTGCGCTATCGCTGCCGCTGCCGCCGCTGGCGTCATTAACCTATCTCTGGCTTCCGGCGCTGCTGATCAGCATCGTCACCTTTGCCGAGTCGGTCTCGATGGCCCAGACTCTGGCCGGCCCCCGCAACGAGCGGATCGCCCCGAATCGCGAACTGGTGGGTCTGGGCTCGGCGAATATCGCATCGGCGCTGTCAGGCGCCTTTCCAGTGAGTGCGAGCCTGTCGCGCTCGGTGGTCAACGACGAAGCCGGCGCACGCACCCGGGCGGCCGGCGCGCTCACCGCGATCGGCGTGGCATTGAGCGCGCTGTTTTTCATGCCCATGCTCGCCTATCTGCCGCTGGTGACGCTGTCGAGCATCATCGTGGTTGCCATCCAGAGCCTGCTCAGCCCGAGCTCGTTCTTCAGCGCCTGGCGCTACTGCCGCCCGGACGGCTTCGCATGGCTGGCCACCTTCGGCGTGACCCTGGTTCTGGGCGTCAGCGGCGGCCTGATGACCGGCGTGGCCCTCTCGCTGGTCATCTATATCTATCGCACGTCGAAACCGCACTACGCGGTGGTCGGGCTGATGCCGAACTCCGAGCATTTTCGCAACGTGCGCCGTCACGGCGTACAAACGGCCGAGCATCTGACCATTCTGCGTATCGACGAGAGCCTGTATTTCGGCAACGCACGGTTCTTCGAGCAGGTGGTCGACGAGATTCGCGCCAGCCAGCCGGAGCTCACGGATCTGGTGCTCATGTGTCCGGCGGTCAACTTCATCGACTATTCGGCGCTGGAAAGCCTGGAGCTGATCAGCGACAAACTCGGCCAGCACGGCGTGCGCCTGCATCTGGCCGAGGTCAAGGGCCCGGTCATGGATCGCCTGCAACAGACGGCGTTCCTCAAAAGCATGACCGGCGGCGTGTTCCTGAGCACCTACGACGCCTGGCGCACGCTCCAGCGGTAAGCACCGCGCTCGCGGTCAGTCGGCGACGCGCTGCTGCAGGGCCATGGCCGCATGCGGCGCACGAACCTTGCCCTCGCGTATGAAATAGGCAAAGACATCGCGTGGCTGACCGTCGTTGCCGGCGTGCCGGGCGGGGCCGACACAGGACAGATCATCAGGCAAATCGCCGCGCGCCCAGCTACGCAAACGGGCGGACCAGGCCTCGAGCGCATCGGCCGAATAGCCGGTTTCGATGGCGTTGTCGCCACGCTGCAGACGCGCATAGACGAAATCCGCGGTCGGATCGGCGATGGCCGGATAGTCGTCGCTATCGGCATAGACGATCGCCACCCCGGCCTCGCGGCAAAGATTCACCGCATCGGCACAGGCGAAGCTATCGTGGCGCAGCTCCATCGCATGACGCAGATCGAGCCCGTCGACCGTTGCCGGCAGCAGATCGAGAAAGGCGGCGAATTCGTCAGCCTGGAAAGGCTTGCTCGGCGGCAACTGCCAAAGGATGGGGCCAAGCCGATCGCCCAGCGCTGATAACCCCGAGTTCACGAACCGTGCAATGCCCTCGCCGGCCTCGTCGAGACGCTTGCGGTTAACCACATAGCGCGGCGCCTTGAGCGAGAAAACGAAATCATCAGGCGCAGCCTGTGCCCAGCGCTCGAAGGTCGCGGGCTTCTGGGTACGGTAATAGGTGCCGTTGATTTCGAGCGTGGCGAGCTTTTCTGCCGCGTACGCCAGCTCGTTCTTTTGGGCGAGATCGTCGGGGTAGAACGTGCCTCGCCAGGGTTTGTAGGTCCAGCCGCCAATGCCGGTACGAATGGTGGCGCGCGGTTGCGTGGTCATGGCCCAGCCTGGCGGAATACGGGCTGGCATACTCGCACACCCAATGCGGCGCCTACGAGGCCTGGTTAGCCGTCAGAGGCCGGGCACGTTGTATGCGAGCCACTGGCAGCGCAAAATTCGCGCGCGAATCCCACACTTCGAACCCGACCGAGGCCCGCCAACGTGATCAGCTACCGCCGCCGCGAACGTGTGATTGCTGCCGGCCTGACCTCGCTGTCCGGCTATGTGGATGCCATGGGCTTCATTGCGCTGGGCGGCTACTTCGTGTCGTTCATGAGCGGAAACTCCACCCGCCTGGGCGTGGGGCTTGAAAGCGCCTGGTCGAAGGCGGCCCTGCCCGCCATGTTGATCGGCCTGTTCGTGGCCGGCGTGGTGCTCGGCACGCTCACCGGCCAGATCGCGCGAAGCCGCCGCCCGAGCGCGGTCGTGGCGCTGGTGACGGCGCTGCTCGGAGCGGCCGCCCTATCCCACGATGCCGGCATGACCTCGCTGGCGGTGATGTGCATGGCCCTGGCCATGGGTGCGGAAAACACGGTGTTCGAACGTAACGGCGAAGTCACCATCGGCTTGACCTATATGACGGGCACCCTGGTCAAGCTCGGCCAGCGCGTGACCGCGGCCCTGCTCGGCCAGGGCGATCGTTTCGCCTGGGCCTGGTATCTGCTGCTGTGGCTTAGCCTGGTCGCCGGCACGCTGGTCGGCGCGGCGGTATATACCCGTATCGGCCTCGACGGCCTCTGGTTCGCGGCCCTCGCGGCGGCGGCCCTCGGCGTCGCGGCGCATCGCCATATCGGTGCCGAAGCGAATTCGAAGCGCTGATCAAATCATCGCGAATCGCGCTCCAGCCCTCGAATACATGGCGCTCGCGTTATGGCCAGACCAAGCTCGCACAACGCCATAGCGGCGCGCTTGCGGCCGACCGCCTTGGGCGCACGGCGCCGGGCGCCACAACGCTTTGGTACGATTTTCCCTAGCATTCGTGTGACGTTGCCACGATAATTCCGGCCACTTTCAAGCTAGCCGAGTCATGCGCCGATACCAGTGCGTATGAGCCGGACGTCGTTCCATGCCTTATGGATGACCGTGTTTGCATCTCGTCATAATCGCGCGCCGGCGCATTCCCCGCTGCAGGCGCCTTCGCCTTCATATCAGCACGCGCCGTCGGGTCGGCTACGCTCGTTCGTGCGCCGCGTCGGCGTATGGAAAGGCACGGCCGTCTTCACCTTCGCTTCGACCCTTGTCGCCTTTGCCGTCACCGGCATCAGCCTGGAACTGGCTGGCCTTAGACACGGCGCAATCGGCTACCTGATCGCGCTTGCCTGTTCGCTGACGATCATGCCGACGATGATGGTCGCGCTGCTGTCGCTGATCAAACGACTGGATGAGGCCGAATACGAGTTGTATCGACTGGCCCGCACCGACGAACTGACCGATCTCCCCAACCGGCGTGCGCTGTTTGAAGCCGCCGTCCAGCCGTTGCAGACCGAGACCGCGGTGGCCCTGCTGTTCATCGATATCGATCATTTCAAACGCGTGAACGACACCTACGGCCACCGCATCGGCGATATCATTCTCTGTCGCGTCGCCGAGGCGATCGACGCGCAGCTCTCGACGCACGGGCTGCTATGTCGCTTTGGCGGCGAAGAATTCGCCGGCCTGCTCTACGATACGCCCTCCGCCGACGCACGCGATATCGCCGAGGCCCTGCGCGAACATATCCAGCGCACTCCGATCACGGTGGGCGAGCACACCCTCTACATCACGCTGAGCATCGGCGTGGCCACCGCCGCCAACGCACGCCAGAGTCGTATCACCACGCTCATCGACCATGCTGATCAGGCGGTCTACAAGGCCAAAAGCGCGGGCCGCAACAGAATTCATCTCGCGCCCACGGCATGAAGCGATTCGTGATCGCTAATCGGCGCTAATTGCCTGCGCGGGTGTCCGCGTGGCCGTCTTCGCCGGCCGCGAACCGCGCTTTCTGTTCCTCGGTCGCTGACGTCTGGTGTTGCTGCTTGTAGTCCGCATACGGCATGCCGTAGACGTGTTCTCGTGCCTCGGCATCGCTGATCGTCGCGCCGCGAAGCTCGGCCTCGGCGCGATACCATTTCGACAGGCAGTTACGACAGAAGCCGGCCAGATTCATCAGATCGATGTTCTGCACGTCGGTGCGTGCCTGCAGATGCTTCACCAGGCCACGAAAGGCGGCGGCTTCGGCTTCGATACGGGTCTGTTCGTCCATGGCATTGCTCGTCTGGATAAATGAATTCGATGTGATTGCGCCCCGGCGCCGCGCCACGGCGTGCAAGCAGACGTATACGAGCCGCTAGCTGCGATCGCGACTACGGGCCATCGCCTGTATGGCTTCGGCCAGCGCCCGTACCGATTCCGGCGCGCAGCCTTCGGCCTTGTTGTTGATGGTCACATACACCGGCTGGTCCTGACGAGCCGTTCCGGCTGCCACACGGGCCACGATCTCGCGCGTATGCAGGTCGGGGTCGACCATCTGGTCGAACGGGGCATAGCTTTCCCGGGCTGCTTCGTAGCCGTAGGCGCCATGGCGAGGGTTGAGGTTCCATCGACACACGAACGGCCCGGGCCAGAGCTGGCGCAGAATGGGCAGCTGTTCGGCCGGAGCCGGCATCTTCGGATGCAGCCCGAGGCAGTAGGTCGCGCCGCTGTCCTTGAGCGCGTCGACAAACGCCGGGGCCAGCCACTGCGGATTGCGTACCTCCACGGCCACCACGGCCGCCGGCAGTCGCGTCTTGACCCGCTGCGCGCTGCGCAGCACCTCGTGCAGCCGCGCGATCAGGCCGTCGAGATCGGCCAGCACGCGCCCCGGCAGCGGGCTGATCTGAAACACCAGCGCGCCGAGTTTTTCGCCCAGGCCCTCGCTCGCGGGCGCGGCGAACTCATGCCATGCCAGATCCGCATCCAGAAAATCGGGGTTGTCGCGTACGCCCTGGCCGCCGCTTTCGCGAATCAGCGCATCCGTGACCCGGGCCGGTGCCTTGACCAGAAAGCGAAACCCTTCCGGCACCTGATCGGCATAGGCCGCGTACTGGGCAACGCTCAGCGGCCGATAAAAAGCCCGGTCCAGACTCACCGCGCCGAACAAGGGGTGGCGAGCATAGGCCGACAGGCCCGCCCGCGAGAGCTGTTTTTCGCTGTACAGACGATCCCATACGCGATTGGCCCAGCCGGGGAAATGCCAGGACGACGTACCCAGGTGCAGCTGGGCCGGCAGCTCCGCTGCCAAGCGCTCGAGCGATTCATCCGGCACGGCCGCACCCACGCCGGCCTGGGCCGGTGCCTGATCGCCAAACAGCGATCCGGTGCCTGCCGAGTCAAACGGCTCGTCAGCGTTCATCGCGCGATCCCGATAGTCAGCCAACCCGATCCGTCAGGCGCCGCATACACCTACGACTTGTCGCGACCGGTATAGCGATCGAAGTTCGCCATGCATTCATCGAAATGGTCTTCGAACATCTTGCGGTACTGGGCAGTGAAGTACTCGATGGCGTTGTCGCGCTCTTCGGCCATATCGTCGCGGGTTTCGGCCGTGGCCGCGACCTGGAAGGCATTGAACCGGGCCGTGGCATACATCAGCGAGGCGCTGACCTGACCGGCCGATACGCTCTGCGACTGGCGGTTGGCGATATCGATTACTTCATCCGCGCGGCTGCGAAACGCCGGGGATAGGCTTTTTCCACTCATGGGTGCCTGTGCTGAAAGACATGAATTGAGGCGGCACAGGATACCGGAGACGTCGATCCACGAAACGCGCCGGACGATACCCCCATATCCAGCGCTGCTGCGCGCAGGCAACGACGATGCTTCGATCGCGAGTTCCCCGAGCTTGCTGATTAAGAACCCGCCTGAAGCGCCGACAAAGTAAAAGCAATTCATTCGAACCAACAATCCATGAGCTATCGCTACGGGCTGGAAGATTTTCATTCGATCGCCGTCGGCGCGGCATTGCTCGGCAGCGGCGGCGGCGGCAGCTACCACGACGCCCGCGATGTCATCACCCAGCTGGGCGATAGCGGCTGGACCGGTACCGTGGATGTGCGCGACTACGACGGCACGACCGATGCCTGCGTACTCGCCATGATGGGTTCGCCCGACGCGGCCGAGAATCTGGCTCTGGCCGATATCAAGCGCTCCATGCATAACACCGTAGACGCCTTCGGCAGGCTCTGCGGTGTCACGCCCCGCTGCGTGATTCCGGTCGAAATCGGGCCCATCAATTCAACCGTACCGCTGATCGCGGCGGCCTTGAACAGCCAATCGATCGCGTGGGTTGTCGACGGTGACGGCGCCGGCCGTGCCGTGCCCCAACTGCCCCAGACCGTTTATGGCGGCGCCGCCAACCTGGCGCCCAGCCCCTGCGTGCTCGCCGACGATGCTGCCAACACCGGCGCGATCCGCTCGGCCCGCGTCGACGCGGCAGACGCGGCGGCAGTGGAATCGCTGGCCGGCAGTCTCGTGAATGCGTTCGGCAGCTATGCGGGGATCATGCTCTGGCCTTCCACACAGGCCAACGGGTACGCATTAGAAAACAACTATTTGCCCGGAACGTTAGAACAAACGCGAAAATTGGGGCAATATCTCAGTCAGGGGGACGAAAAACCGGCAACGCAGGCAGTGGTCGACCGTATTACGGCGATCACCGGTCGGCGCGCGTCGGCGACTCTGACCTGCGTTTACATCACCGCAGTCGAACAGACCACCAGTCTGGCGTCGCTGGACGTCGGCAGAATCCGGCTCGACGACCATCCGGATATCGCCCAGAGCCGCCACACGTACTATCTGTACAACATGAACGAGAATCTGATCCTGTATTCCGCCCAGCACGAGGCGCCGCTGATCGTTGCGCCGGACTCGATCTGCTATTACGCCGAGCGCACGGGCCGCGGCTTCTCGAACGCTTTCGACGACCTCGCCCCCTACTATGACCAGGCGCAAGGTCGCAGCACCGGCGTCGCAATCAGCGTCATCAAGATCGACGCCGCCCCGGCGTTTCGTCAGACCGCCGGCGTGGTCGAGAGTTTCACCAAACTTTTACGCGCGATCGGCTACGGTGGCCGGCTCCCCGGCTGATACCCCCGGACTGCCCGCATGGAAGAAGAAGCGCTCTATCGAAGACGACTGGATCTCGCGCTCGAATGTAGCGGGCTGGATCTTTGGGAGAACGACCTGCTCACCGGCGAGGTCATCTTCGGGCTTGATCGCGTTTTCTCCGATCTGGGCTACGACAAGAGCGAATCGGCCGGCTATGTCGACGACATATTCTCGCTGATGCATCCGGACGACAAACCGGCTGTCGAACAGGCCATCGCGGACCATCTCGCGGCAAAGACGGAGCGCTACTACAGCGAATTCCGTATTCGGGCCAAGTCCGGCGCCTGGGCCTGGTATGCCAACTACGGCAAGATTCTCGACCGCGAAGGCGACGACCCGGGCCATCGCTTCTGTGGCGTATGTTTCAACCTCGACGTCAAGAAGCGTCAGGAAGAAGAGTTGCAGGGCCTCAACGCCAAGCTGCGCGAACAGAACGCCCTGCTCGAACGCATGAACGCAGAACTCCACGCCCTGGCCACCAGCGACTCGCTGACCGGTCTTCGAAATCGTCGCTATCTGCTGAAAACCGGCGAGGACGAATTCGCCCGGGCTCGCCGGCTCAAGCACGAGCTGGCCCTGCTGCTCATCGATATCGACTGGTTCAAGCGCGTCAACGATACCCTGGGCCATGTCGCCGGCGACGAAGTCATTCGCGCAGTCGCACGCCGTTGCAGCGATGGCACTCGCGCCCACGTCGACACGGTAGGCCGCATCGGCGGCGAGGAATTCGCGATCTTATTGCCGACGGTCGGCCTCGCCGAAGCGCTCGAGCTGGCGGACCGGCTGCGACTGGAGGTCGCCCGCCAGCCGGTGGCCGTAACCGCCGAGCAAAGCATCAATGTGACGATCAGCACGGGGGTCGCCATACTCGCCCCCGAGTGCCAATCCTTCCACGACCTGATGCTGCTCTCCGATCGCGCCCTGTACCGCGCCAAGAACGCAGGCCGCAACACCGTCTGCGGACCCGCGGCCTGAGCCGATCCCTCCGCCCCTATCAGCCAGTCAGCAACAGCCAGAGCGGTAACGTCAACATCGCAAGCGCGGTCTGTAGCGTGATCGCAGCCGCCATGAGTTCACCGTCGCCGCCCAGCTGGCGGGCCAGAATATAGGCCGACGTTGCCGTGGATACGCCTGTGAACAGCAAGACCACGTCGCGGCTGACCGTATCGAGCCCGATCGCCCAGGCCAGTGCCATGGCAAGCGCCGGCACGACGACCAGCTTCACGCCGCTGGTCAGCCAGAGCGTGCGCCCGCCCCGCCATACATGGCGCGGCCGTAGCGCAACGCCCACGGCGATAAGCCCGATCGGCAACGCCGGCCGCCCGAGCAGACCAAGCAACGACTCGCTCCACCCCGGCAGGCCGATATTCAAACCATTCAGCGCGATGCCGACGATACAGGCCAGAATCAGCGGGTTGCGCAACAGTTCGAACAGGCTGCGCGCCATGCTCGTGCGACCCAGCGCGCCGACGCCGATGAAACAGGCTACGCTCAAAAGGTTGACCGTCGGCACGAGCAGAGCAATCACCACCGCTGCGCTGGCCATGCCGGCCTCGCCGTGCAGGGCGCCGGCCCCGGCAATGGCGACATAGGTGTTAAAACGCAGTGCGCCCTGGAACGCCGAGGTAAAAGCGGCATCGTCGCGGGCCAGGTAGCGGCGTAGCAACCAAAGACAGATCGCCACCGCTAATATCGTACCCAGGCACACCACCGCCAGCCGGGCCACGGGCACACCGCCGACGTCGGCCGTGGCCAGCGTGTGCACGAGCAAGGCGGGAAAGAACAGGTAGTAGACCATTCTTTCCGCGCGCGGCCAGAAGTCGCCGCCCGGATAGTTGATCCGCCCCAGTACGAAACCGAACAAGATCAGGGCAAACAACGGCCCCAGTGCGTTCTGAATCGCGAGCATCTCGCCTAGCCTAATTCGAAACGTCTTGGTTGGCGGCTGCGGTCTAAGCCGAGCCCAGCCACTCGTGGGCGAACACATCGGCGCTCACCGGCATGCCCAGGTGAAACCCCTGTACGCAGTGCACGGGGTATTGCTTGAGCTCGGCAAGCTGCGAGGCATTCTCGACCCCTTCGGCGACCACCTTGAGGCCGAGTTCGTGGGCCAGCCCGCTGACGGCTGCCACGATCGCCCGGCTGCCGTGGGCGGTCTGCATACGGGCCACGAAGCTGCGATCGATCTTGAGCGCGGTCACCGGCAGGTCCTGCAGATAGCGCAGCGATGAATAGCCGGTGCCGAAATCGTCGATCGCCACGCCGCAGCCGAGTTCACGCAGGGCCTGGAGTATGTGGGTGGCCTGCTGGCTTTCGTCCAGCAGCGTGCTCTCGGTCAGTTCGACATCGATCAGCCCGGGCGGCAGTTCGTGCTCGGAAAGTATCGCCGCCAGACGCGCCGGCAGGTCGTTCTGCCAGAACTGCTTGGCCGACAGGTTGACCGCCACCGGCACGACGCTCCGGCCCGCCGCGAGCCAGCGCTGCTGCTGGCCGGCGACCTTGCGTATCAGGCGGCGCCCGAGCGGCAGGATCAGCCCCGAGCGTTCGGCCACCGGGATGAAATCCACCGGCGCGACGTGACCAAAGCGCGGATGGTGCCAGCGCAGCAGCGCCTCGGCCCCGCGCAAGGCGCCCGTGCGGGTATCGAAAATGGGCTGATAATGCACGTCGAGCCCTTCGCCGGTCTCGGCGGTATCCCGCAGCGCGCTTTCCATGGCCAGGTGATGGTTTTCCTGGACATGGGTTTTGGAATTGAACAGCCGATAGGTATTGCGGCCTTCCTGCTTGGCGCGATACATGGCTGCATCGGCATTGCGCATCAGGTCGTCGATGGTCGCTGCATCGTCGGGGTAGAAGCTGATCCCGAGGCTGCCGCCCACGCGAAATTCGTGACCATCGATCTTGAACGGCTCACTGATGGCCGCGATCAGCCGCCCGGCGATATGGGTCGCCTCCGATGGCTCGTCCAGGTCCGGCAGCAAGGCAATGAATTCATCGCCGCCCAGACGTGCGAGCGTATCGTCCTCGCGCAGACGCGCGCCCAGGCGCTGGGAGACCTGCAACAGCAACTCGTCGCCGATGGCGTGGCCGAGTGAGTCGTTGACCTGCTTGAAGTGGTCCAGATCGATGAAGATCACCGCAAGCCGCCGCCGGTTGCGATGGGCATGGCGCATGGACAGCGACAGCCGATCCTCGAGCAGGCGGCGATTGGGCAGGCGCGTCAACGCATCGTAGTAGGCCAGCCGCCGAACCTGTTCTTCGTTTTCGCGAATATGGGTGATGTCGCTGAACAGGGCCGCGTAGTTGGTGGTTTCGCCGGCCTCGTCGCGAATGGCGGTCACGGTGAGCAGTTCCAGGTACAGCTGCCCGTTCTTGCGCCGGTTCCATATCTCGCCACGCCAGTAGCCGTTGCTCTTGAGCGAATGCCACATCCGCTCGTAGAAATCCGCCTCGTGCCGCCCTGACGAGAGCAGCGCCGGCGTACGCCCGATCACCTCTTCCGGGCGGTAACCGGTCATATGCGTGAACGCCGGATTCACGAACTCGATATGTGTCTGGGCATCGGTAATGATGATGCCTTCCAGCGAGGCATCGATGACCCGCTCGGCCAGCTCCAGGTTGAAGCGGGATTGCGACAGCGCCTGGTCGCGCTGGGCGAGCGCCTGGCGCAGATCCTCGATATAGAACTGCTCGTTGCCGTCGAGCATTTCGCGAAAACCCAGCAGGCCGACAACCTGCTCGCTTTCATCGAGCACCGCCAGATGCCGTACCCGATTCGCGATCAGCTGGTCGCGGGCATGGATCAGGGTATCGCCCGGCGCCACGCTCAGCAGCGGCCGCGTGGCCAGTTCGCCCACGCTTACCCGGCCCGGATGGGCCGCCACGAAGCGTACGAGATCGCGCTCGGTGATGATGCCCAGGGCCTGGCCGGGCTGGGTGATGACCGCGGCGTCGTTATGGGTGAACCGCATGCGCGAGGCAAGCTCGCCGAGGGTGAGCGTACCCGGCAGCACCAGCGGCGTTTTGCACATGGCATGCCGGACCTCGCGCAGCCGCAGGTAGCTCTCCAGCCCCTGATTGAGTACGGCATCGCTTCGCGAAAGAATGCCCAGGGGCGTCTCGGCCTCGTCCACCACCAGAAAATGATGGCGATTTTCGGCTGCAAAGCGAACGGCCGCCTCGCCCAGCGACGCGTCGGCGGCAATGGTGGCGATGGACTCGATCATCAGGTCGCCGATCGGCTGGCGCAGCGCCCCGGGGTCGGCGAAATCCAGATACAGGCAATCGTGCTCGGTCCAGATGCCCACCGGCTCGTCGTTTTCCATCACCAGCATCGAGCTGCAGCGGCGTTCGGCCATGCGGGCTGCGGCCACGTCCAGCGGCGTATGCCGATCGCAGCTGAGCAGCCCCGTCTGCATGATGCGTTCTACGGCCAGGTCTTGGTTCATCGGTTGGAACAGGTTGCGGCACAACAGACAGCGGATCGCAGACGAGCACGCCCGAATCCTTCAACGCAAACGCGGCGGGCCCGGTCGTAGCACCCCGGCACACGGGAGCGCCCGAGGCCGGGCCGACGGACAGGCCGCGCGGGCCGCTATTATCGCCCGGCGCGGCGGCGTTTGCATGTCCTGCATCAACCGCGCGGCCGGCACGCTGCGATGTGCCAGCCATGCCGCGATCGCTGGCATAACGCGATCAGCGGTGCACGATATCCAGCTGTTCGAATGCACCGCGGGCATGGTCTTCGCGGAACATCGCATGATCCCGGCGTACGCGATCGGCGGCTTCGATGGCGAACTCCACCATATCGGCAGCAAACAGCTCGGGCGGGCCGATCGCGTTCACGATCGCCGGCTCGATGTCGTAATCGATCTTGCCGGATTCGTCGGACAGGGCATGCACCCGGGCCAGCACCCGGCCGCAGATGCCGGCATAGTCCTTCCACTGGCTCTTGGAGAGATCGTCCAGATCGATATCGTCGCGAAACGGGGCCCGCTCGCGTGACATATAACTCAGCCCGTCGAACTCGATATGGCCATAGAACACGTCGCCGCGTACCAGCTGCACGGTCTGGGCATGGCTGATGCGCTCCGCGCGCTCGTCCATTTCATAGGCCGAGGGCGGCACCAGCCCGGCCAGCGCGGAACGGCGTGCCTGCTTGTATTCAATGATCAGATCGTCCGTGCCGTCGGCCTGCGGGCCTTCGATGAGCACGTAGTAGCGGTTGAGCCCGAGCGAGGCCGTGCCCTGCCCACGCCGTATCGCCACGTCCTTGACCCGCATGCCTTTCGCCCGCTCGGGCACGGCGATATTGTTGTTCTTGACTAGGCGGTCGGTAATCTTCTGGAATTCTTCGCGCCGCGAGGAGATCGGCACCAGTTCCTTGGTGGAGCGAAAGCCGCCTTTCGTTTCATCCAGATAATCGTCGACCAGCCACTCGGCACGCTCTTCATGGGCGTCCTTGAACAGCTTGCGGATCAGCTTGGGCGCGTTGTCGAAACGCATCTCCTCGTTCTGCTCCGTGCCCTCGCGCGCCAGGCGCTGCATGTCTTCGATATAGCCTTTGACGAAGCGACGCACGATCTTGATCTGCTGCTTGCGTTCGAGCTCGCCCTCGGCCTCGGCGGCGATCATGAAGCCGACCGCGCCGCGTTTGATGTCCCAGGTGAACGGGGCGTAGTAGGCCTCGTCGAAATCGTTGACCGAAAAGATCGGCACATTGTTCGCGTTCGGCATTACGCCGAAGTTCTCCGGATGCACATCGCCCAGGGTCAGCACGGTGGGCATCCAGGCGTCTTCGCCGGCCATATCGCGATAGAACAGCAGGGCGGTACCGCGAAAGAACGAATACAGCGAATCCGACAACTCGTCGAACTTGATCGCGGCATCTTCGGAGGAATCGGCGATACGGGTTTCATGATCCTCGCGCAGGGACTGGCGCACATGGCGACGCCGGTCGTGGCCGCTGAGAATGCGCGGGCGCAGCACGAACTCACCGGCAGCTACCGACTCAGCCAGCCGCCGGAACGCCTCGAAACGCGTTGCGACCACCGGCCGCGCCTCTTCGAAGGATTCGCGCTCCAGCGCGGCGGCCAGTTCTGCCTTGCTCATCGAAGAGCGCCCTTCGATCTCAGCCTGCTGTGCCTGTTCGTAGAGCGCCTTGCGCGTTTGTTCCGGTTCTTGCGTCATGCCTGCCTCGTTTTCCAGGGTCGCCCCGATATGGATGATCGCCGTCGTATCCAGCATGCCCGACTCGCCGCGCTCGCGCATGCTTGGGCGCGTTCAAACCTTCACCCCGGCCGAACGGCGCATTGACAGCCGGGATTACCCTGACGGTATCGCATGCCAGCGACGCAACGCTCGATATCCGCTTCCAGTTTTTCGTAATCGAGCGTTGCGATCACTACACTGGCGGTAACAACCATTGCATCGGCGATCTCGCCCTTTCGCCGCCGCTTGCATCCAACGGAGCCTGTCTTGACCCCCACTTCATCCCGACCGTCCGCCGCGGGGATCCACCCGCTGCACGGCCTGCTGCTATCCGGCAGCTTTCCACTATTCCTCGGCGCCGCACTCAGCGACTACGCCTATGCCACTTCCTATCTCGTGCAGTGGAGCACCTTTGCCTCCTGGCTGATCGCGGGCGCGCTCGTGTTCACCGGATTTGCCATGCTCTGTGGCCTGATCGGCCTGTTCCGGGCCCGCCATCGTGCGCCCTATGTGCTGTACGTCGTACTGCTGCTTGTGACCTGGGTGCTGGGTTTCGTGAACGCACTGATCCACGCCCGTGACGTCTGGGCAATGATGCCGACCGGCTTCATCCTCTCCATCGTCGTCGCCGTGCTGGCCTGTGCCGCAACGCTGCTCGGTTTTTCCCGCCTCGGAGGCCGGTCATGAATACACGTCCCATGCTCTACGCCAGCGCCATTTCGCTCGCCCTATTTGCAGGCGCGGCGACGGCCGCGGATGCCGACCAGCAGTTCGGCGCCAACCCGAACCTGCCCGAACCGCAGCGCGGGCTGTTGCCCAACATGACGATCCCCGAGCCCGCCGAGTGGGGGGATTCCAAGCCCACCGTACCCGCGGGTTACACGATCACCGCGATCGCCACCGACCTGAAAGTGCCGCGCCAGACGCTGGTGCTGCCCAACGGCGATATTCTCGTCGCCGAAGGCAAGGGCGGCAGCAAGGCGCCCAAGAAACGCCCCAAGGATTTCATTGCGGGCATCATCAAATCACGGGGTACGACGTCGGTAGAAAGCGGCGATCGCCTCACCCTCCTGCGTGACGCCGACGGCGACGGCAGCTACGAACAGCAGACGGTGTTCGCCGACAACCTCAACGCGCCCTACGGCCTGGCGCTGATCGACAACGATCTGTACGTGGCCAATCAGGACGCGCTGGTGCGTTTCGATTACCAGCCCGGCCAGACCGAAGCCACCGGCGAGCCGGAAGTGGTTACGGCCCTGCCCGCCGAGATCAACCATCACTGGACCAAGGCGATGACCGCCAGCGCCGACGGCGAGCATCTGTATGTCGGCATCGGTTCCAACAGCAACATCACCGAACGCGGCATGGAAGCCGAAGTCGACCGCGCCGAAATCTGGGAGATCAACCCGGCGACGGGCGCCCACCGTGCCTATGCCACGGGTCTTCGCAACCCCACCTCGCTGACCATCCAGCCGGGCACCGACCAGCTCTGGGCCGTGGTCAACGAACGTGACGAGCTCGGCCCGAACCTGGTGCCGGACTATCTCACCACGGTTCAGGAAGGGGCCTTCTACGGCTGGCCCTACAGCTACTGGGGCCAGAACGTCGATCCGCGCGTACGCCCGAAGAATCCGCAGAAGGTGAAAGCGGCGATCGCGCCCGACTACAGCCTCGGTTCGCACCATGCCCCGCTGGGCGTGGCCTTTTCCAACGCGCAGGTCGGCGGCGAGTTCGCCAACGGCGTGTTCGTGGGCGAGCACGGCAGCTGGAACCGCGGCGACCCGGTCGGCTACCGGGTGGTGTTCATTCCCTTCGAGAATGACAAACCCGCCGGCAACCCGGTCGATTTCGTATCCGGCTTTCTCACCGACGACGGCAAGACCCGTGGCCGCCCGGTGGGCGTGAGCGTGACCCCCGACGGTGCGGTGATCGTTGCCGACGATCTCACCAACGCCGTCTGGCGTATCACCCGAAACGACGCTGCGCCCGGCGACAACCGCGAGCCGGAGAACCCGGCACAAAGCCAGCGCTAGGCGTACAGGCCTCGCGCCGGCATGAAACGACACCCCGGTTTTCGCGCAAAGCCGGGGTGTTCTTGATTATGGGCCGTGCAGTTGATCGCCCCGCAGGCGCGACCACGCATAGCTGACCGACCTTGTACCCCCGACATACCCAATTCGGGGGACGCGCGCTGCGCCTGGAGCGCAGACCATCGTTCCCGAGAACCATCATTCAACCGGGGGAACGAATGAACAAACCATGGACCGCACTGCTGGCATGCACGCTTGCACTCAGCCTTGTCGGCTGCGGCAGTAGCGACAGCGACGACACCACCAGCGAACCGACCACATCCAACACACCCACCACGCCGACTGTCACGCCCACCACCGCCTTGCAAGGCGCCTGGGGCGGCACCTTCAACCACACACCGCAGCTGAGCAAATCGTCGCCGCTCGGCCTCGGCGACGTCGCCGCTCTGGCCACCTTTCGGCTCACCTTCGACGATTCCGGCGATATCAGCGGCGTGGCCATCAACGGCAGTGAGCGCGAGCTCACCCTCGACCGGGATGCCGAAGCACGCGCGCTTGCGGATGGCTACACCATTTACAGCTTCGAACAGGATTATTTTCTGCTCGTCGATCCGGCCAATCGCTATGCCGCCTTTTTCAATACCGACGGCGAAGCCGGCATTTTGCAAAAAGGCGCAGCCGACGCCGACCTGAAATACGCCTTCGAAGACGCCGAAGGGGCATGGGCAGGCGCCGGTTTCTATCTACCTGGCGACGACGACGCCACGGCGTCGGCGGACGAGCGTATCGCTGACGATGCCGTACCGCTGGAAATCGCCACCCTCGATCGCGAACCTTTCAATTCTCCTATCGACAACGACCCGAGCATCACCGGCTTGGTGTCCTTTGGAAGCAACACCGAGCGTTGCAGTCTTCTGGTCATGCTGCTGGGTACTATGAATACGAGCTATGGCGTGTTCCCCCGTACGTCCGGCGGCCGCTACGACCCCGAGGAACCACAGTGCGCACGGGGCAGCGGCGCCTTCACCACGCTCATCAGCGCCGACGCCCAGTTCATGGTCATTCTCCCCCGCGGCGCCGACGACCGCCCACTGCTGAGCTGTGTATTTTCGGCCGATACCGCGCGCTCGAGCTGTCCGATCTTTACCCTCAAGCCCGTGGCAAATGACGCAGTGGGCGCGGGCGCAGGGGGTTCCGGTGGTTCAGGCGGCGGGGGCAGCCAACCCCCGATTGCCATCGGGCTCTAGCCACCGCAGCCCGCGCTAACAACGGCCCGCGCCCGGCGCTACGCCGCGCGCTCGCAAAAACAGCAGGCAGTTGCACAAGGCGCATGAGCCGTAAGACTCATGCGCCGCCTTTGCCTGTGACGGCAATTCCCACACGTCGGATTCCGCCTGCCCCACAACGCCGACTCCCCTTGGCCTGGCTGCGGATCTCGTACTCGTATTGGCGGCCAATACGGGCCGCATAACGATATTTTCATGCAGTGTTGCTAAGCTTCGAAATCGGCCAGAATCCACGGCGGGCAGCTATCCGCCATGCGCGGCAATCATGGCGAATGCGTCGAGGCACAGGCGGCAGTCCACGCTCGAATCGTTGATTGATCGCATTTACGACACGGCGCTCGCTCCCGAGGGTTGGCCGGACACGTTGGACGCCATCGCCCGTCATTTTTATGCCGGCGCCGCGATTATCCAGGGCTACGACACGCCCCATCGAAACCACCTGTTCTCGGTCACCACGGCCAATATCGCGCAGGCCGAAGACGAGTATGTCGCCCACTATCATCCCATCGACCCACGGCTCGACTGGATACTGCGCCACCCCAACGAGTCGCTGTTCTACGACTACCGTCATATCGACGAAGCCGGCATGCGCTGCAGCGCCTACTACGACTGGTTTGAACGATATCTGGGCCTGCGCTACTACGTCGCCCAGCGCATCGCCAATAACGCCACCGACGGCATGCTCGTGTCGCTACAATTCAGTCGAGCACACGGGCATGTCCAGCCACAGGAGATCGACGCATTCTCCAAACTGCGTCCGCACCTGCTTCGTGCCGTACGCACCACACGGGTGATCGAAGCCGCAGATCAACAGCACAACGCCACGCGCGAGGTCCTGGCGCGTGTTCGCGTCGCCATGTTCATGCTGGATTCGCGGGCACGTCTCATACACGCAAACGCTGCCGGTGAGCGGTTGCTCGCCCGCAACGATGGTCTGCAGCTGCGCGCGCAACGGCTTTGTGCGGCCGACAGCCACAACGCCGCTATTTTGCGCAACGCACTCTGCGAGGCTTTGAACGAGCCTGCGCCTCGCTCATGCGGCCCCTGCGAAATCTCGCTTCGCCGGCCCTCCGGTGCGATGCCCTATGCCGCGATGGTGATACCGCAACGCCGTCGCCCGGTATTCGCGACGGCGGCCCATAGCGGCTGTGCCGCCATCGTTTTGATAAACGACACCGGCGAATCCGGGCCCGTGGAGGGGCCGCTGCTACGTGAAAGCTTCGGACTGACGCCCGCCGAAGTCGGCGTCTGTGAATTGCTTGCTGACGGCCAGCGCATCGACACGCTCTGCGAATGCCTGGGGATCACGCAGTCCACGGCACGCACGCATATCAAACGGGTCCTGGCGAAGACCGGTACGCATAGCCAGTCCGAACTGGTTGCCCTGCTCGCGCGTTTTCGTTGCGCCTGGCACTGACGCCTGGCGCCGGCCTCGCCGATAGGCGTCAGTGCCCGAACCCGGGGCTAGGCCACCTACCCGCACGCCGACGCCTATTCCGGCTTGCGTCCTGACGCGCCCCTATCGCGGCTTGGATTGCCCCGCCCGGCTCGCCGCCCATGCCTTTGCCTGGCGCGTGGCCAGACGCACGAGATCGGCCTGTGCCACGTTGATATCGATCAGATGCAGCCCCCAGCCGGTATTGCCGAAGAAAGCGCCCGGCAGCTGATCGATCAGGGCAACGTTTTCGGGCGTGTCGATCGAAACGGCCAGATAATGGGCGCCACCGTGCGCCACGCAACGCCCGTGAATCCGGCCCGGGAGAGCATAGAACGGGGTATCGATCGCATCGTTGAGGGCGCCGTCGCGAAACGGACCGGCGTTGGCATCCGTGGGTTTGAGAATCAGGCGAAACACCGGCGGGTAGCCCGTCGGCAGGCGCGCATCCAGGCGCGTGCTGCCGTTGACAAGTTGTGCCGGGTTCACGCACAGGGCCTGGGTGTTGGCGGCCTCGGTCACGCCATACTTGGGCGCCTCCCCCAGGGCCGGATCGTCGCGGCTGAAACTGCTGTAGCCGACCACGCAGTGGATATCGTCTGCCGTGCGACAAGCCGGCGTATGCCGAAAACTCGTGTCTCCCTGGGCCGGAACACGGTTCACCGCGATGTTCGCCCCCGGGATGTGCGCGGCGACGAAATGCTGCGACAGATAGGCATCGGGCTCGATCACGTCGCGAATCAGGCGCATCAGCAGCTCCGAGCCCTGGGAGTGGCCGATCAGTATGAAGCCCCGGTCATCATTTTCGCCCACGAACTGCATGAAGGCATCGACGACATCGGCATAGGCCATGGCATAGGCGTCCTGCTTGGCGGGCGACGTCATGCGCTTGACGCCGGGCACCATGTCGAGCGCCATCAGGCTGAGCGTGGATTGACGATAGACCGGCGCATAGACGTCGCAGGCGCGTTGATACAGGGCAGCCTGTATTTTCGTGATCGCCACCGTTTCGTCATCGGGGGTAAAGTCGGCGTTCGCGCCCATCGCCATGCTGGCGGTCGGGTAGACATAGAAACAGGCCACCGCCGAGGTGCGTTCGAAGCTTGTCTTCAGTGGCGTGAGCCTGCCGTCGGGACCGACCGCCGTGGCCCGCGTATCGCTGCGACACACGTTGTCGGCCCGCGCCTGACCCGGATGACAAAGCCAGTGCCTCGCCTCGCTGTAGTGGCGGCTACGATACCCGCGATACGGATTTTCACCCGGCGCAGCGGCTTTAGCCATGAACCGGGCCGTCGCGCCGGCCTGCTCGGCAAGGGCGGTCTTCGACGGGGCATCGCTGGTCCGCATGCACGCCGCGGGTAGAACAAGCGCAAACAGCAGGATGGCGAGCATCGAAGCCAAACGAATCGAGATTGTCGGGATCACGAGCGCAAATCACCCCACGCAAGAAAACAAACATGCGCGCTGTGCCGCGCGACGGGCTCGCGCCATGCAAGCAGCCCCAGTTCGGCGGAATAATAAACGGTTACACATTGCACCGCTCCACGCGATGGCGTGATCGCCGGGCGCGGGCTAAAGAAACGTTTGCCCCAGCCGATGATCCGGTAAGGGGCAAACGCGCTGGAAATTCGTCCCGACCCGTTGACGCGGCCCGTCACAACAAGCCACAGCGCGTTACCAGAATAAGCTTAGCCCGCGTGATGGCCCTGCCCACGGCAAACATCAGGCGCGTGAGGCACCAGGACGCGGCACAGCCCACACCTCACTCCCCATGACTCGAAGTTAACGCGTTCCAATGCCCAAGCTTGAATCCAGCAAACTGCAGGCACAGCATCAGGCCGACATCATACGCGGTCGCCAGATCCACGCGGCTCAGTTGAGCACCCAGCACGGGCTAATCAGCTTCATCATCCCGGCGATCGTGACGGGTCTGCTGTTCTACCCTGAGTGGGGTCTGATCTCGCTGGGCTGGACGGTGGCCGTTCTCGTCGTTTTCACTGTTCGGTTCTGTATGTTGCGCCGTGCAACGGCGCGGGGGCCGATTCCCCTTCCAGCCCGAAGCGTCCGGCCAGTCGTCGTCGCGACAGTGATCAACGCAACATTGCTTGCCAGCTTTCCCGGCTGGGCGATCGTGCACGCGGACGGCCTGGCGCTGGCCTATATGCTTTCGCTTTATCTAGGCACCTATTGGTCGGCGTCGTTCATGCTGACCGCGCTATTCCCCGCGGCGTGCTCATTTACGGTCACGCACTGGTTAGTCACCGTGGCCGTGCTCTGCATGGCCGGCCTGGACTGGGAACGGGTCGCGCTCATCGTGCTTTTCGGCACTGGCGTGGTCGCGGCGCTGGCCATTACGCGCCAGCAGTCGGCGCTGTTCCGCGAGTCGGTCATTCAAGAGATCGAGCTGGCAAGAAAAACGCAAACGATCGAGGTGCTGCTCAAGGAACACGAGAATCAATCGAGCGACTGGCTATGGCAGACCGACGACGGATTACGCATAGACCAGCCTTCATCGCGCTTCATGCAGGCGATCGCGATGGACGAAGCAACCCTGTCCGGGAAACCGATTCTCGAACTGCTCGAGCAGGTGTCCATCGACTTCAACCGAGAAGCGCTTGCAGATCTGGAAGCCAATCTCATACGGCGCCGTTCGTTCAGGGACGTCGTCATTTCGCTATCGGTGGACTCGCGTGCGGCGTGGTTTTCGATCTCGGGGCGCCCCGTCTACGACGCGAGAAACCGCTTCGCGGGCTATCGCGGCGTCATGGCGGATGTCACCGAAGCGCGACAGGCGCAGGCGCGGGCTGCGCACCTTGCTCAGCACGATGCGCTTACCGATCTGCCCAACCGCGCGAACTTCAGCACCCTGCTGCGCCGCTCGCTGGCGCGCGGGCGCTCGTTCGCGTTGTTGAGCATTGACCTGGACGGCTTCAAGGCCGTCAACGACAGCTTCGGCCATTCCGCAGGTGACGCGACGCTCGTCGAGATCGCCCGCCGCCTGCAAGAGAACGTCGGGTCGAAGGACGTGGTCGCCCGTCTGGGCGATGACGAATTCGTCATCCAGGCCTGGGGCCTGGAAATCGAACAGCTCGAAATCCTGTGTCGCCAGATCATCGAGGCCGCTGGCCGCGCCATGATCATCGACAACCAGACGGTGGTCGTGGGCGCGAGTATCGGCGTGGCCCTCGCGCCGGCCGACGGGGCGACCACCGCGGATATCCTCAAGAGCGCGGACGCGGCTCTATATCGGGCCAAGAACGATGGCCGCGGTACGTTCCGCTTTTTCTCGCCCGAACTCGACAAGGAGCTGCAGCTTCGACAGCAGGTCATACAGGAGCTACGGGCAGCGCTCACCCGCGACGAGCTGGTTTTGTACTACCAGCCAGTATTCGATGCCCAAAGCGGCGCGATCACCGGCGCCGAGGCACTGATCCGTTGGCCGCACAGCGAACGCGGCATGATCTCGCCGGCCGAGTTCATCCCCCTGGCCGAAGAAAGTGGGCTCATCCTCGTACTCGGGAACTGGGTCATCGAACAGGCCTGTCGCGAAGCCGCGAGCTGGCAGAACGAACGCCGTATCTCGATCAACGTATCGCCCCGACAATTCAGCGATACCGATCTGCATACCCATATCGTCTCCGTACTGGAACAAACCGGGCTCGCGCCCAGCCGGCTTGAGATCGAGGTCACCGAGACGGTATTCATCAAGGAGCCTCAGGTGGCGCTGGATATGCTGTGTCGCCTGCGAGCGCTGGGCGTGCGCGTCGCGCTCGACGACTTCGGCACCGGCTATTCGTCGCTGAGTTATCTGCGCTCGTTCCCGTTCGACCGCATCAAGATCGACCGCGCCTTCGTGCAGGAAATCGGCCAGCGCCAGAACGACCAGGTCATCGTTCATGCCATCGTGGACATTGCCACCGGGCTCGGCATGAAGATTACCGCCGAAGGCATCGAAACCCGCGACCAGGCGGACTATCTCGCCGGCATCGGCTGCCACGAATTTCAGGGGTTTTTCTTCGCACGGCCGGCGCCGGCAGGCGAACTACTACGCGCCGCGGACCGGTACGCACGTCCGCCCGCGCAGCTCGTCACGCAACAAACCTTGTTCAACCCGTGACGCGAAAATAAAACACGGCCTGCCTTAAGGAATCTTAACGAAAGGTTCACAAACCGCCACTAGGCTCCTGCGCTTTCGCACCGCTCTTCGGAGAGACCTCTATCGTGGCAATTTTATTTCGTAGGCAGGCCGTTATACGGCCTCTGATACCCGTGTTCGTCGGCGCGCTGCTGATCACGGGCTGCAACGGCAGCTCGGACGATTCAGTCGTTACGACGTCGGCGGCCAAGCCGGCCATGCCGACCATGCCTACAGGCGTCGGCGAGGAAATGGCGGTCGACGCGCCGCAGCCAGCCTATCCGCTGCCCAGCCTTCGCTACGCGTCCAACAATGCGGACGGCACGCTGCGCTGGGTGATCGGCGACAACCCCGTGCCCTATGCGCTGCGCGGTATCAACGACCTATGGAAGGGCACATCGGACGCCTATCAGAACGCCGCCTCCGGCGACGGCCCGGATAATTATCTGGACAACCCGATCGTCGATACCGACGTGTGGGCCGCCAACATGGCCTATGTACTCGAGGTCACACAGAACCGCAGCGACGAAGAAGCGATCCTGGCCTTTCTGGACGACACGCGCAGCAAGAACTACAGCGTGATTGACGGCTACGGCCCGCTGACCGAAAGCTATGTCGACAATTCCGGCGCCTATGTGGACATTGCCGTGCCCAGCGTCGCGCAGGTGCTCGAGGACGAGCACTATTCTTCCGCCTATAACGACAACATCCGTTTCGCCGGCGACCAGACATCCCAGCTGGGCGAAGTGGTGAGACTCGTCGACGCGTTCCGCCAGCGTTCGCCGGCATCCACCAGCGCGTCCAAATACATTTTCTCCACGCCGCGGCCGTGGCGCATGACCGATACGGGCGAGATCGACTTCCTCGGCACCACCCAGAACTACGCCTGTACCGACGCCAACGGCTCGACCGAACTGCGCACCGTCGATCAGTACACCACCAACGTCGACGTCGTCGCCGGGCTGATGTGTGCGCGCCGCGCGCACAGCGAAAGCCACCACGAAAAAGGCCTCTATACGCCGCAAACGCAGAACCGGCGCAAGGACGGCGGCTACCCGAGCGGGCACACGAACGCCGGCTATCTCGCCGCGCTGGCCTATGCCTATGCCCTGCCGCAGCGCTATGCGGAGATGCTCACCCGCGCTTCGCAGCTGGGCGAGGACCGCATCGTGGCGGGCATGCATTCGCCCGTGGACGTCATCGGCGGGCGCATTCACGCCACCATGGTCGCAAGCTATGCCCTGAACCAGGCCGATATCCAGGCCGAAGCCACGGCCGCCTACAACCGCGCCCAGCAATTCTTCGGCCAGCAGGCCGGCGCGGCCGGTATGTCGCTCTACGACTATGCGCACCGGCGGGTGGAAGACGAAGCCGGGCTGATCGAAGGCGATAACGTACGCACGCAACTCTACGATACCAACCGCTACGACGACTACGAGACCAACCGGCAGGATTATCTGTTCCGGATGACCTATGGCCTACCGCAGAACGAGGCCGAGGCCGGCCAGGCGCCCGAGGTACCGGCCGGTGCCGAGGCACTTCTGGCCTCGCGCCTGCCCTATCTCAGCGGCGACCAGCGTCGTGCCGTGCTCTATACCACCGCGATCGATTCCGGCTATCCCATTCTCGACGATACCAACGGCTGGGGCCGGCTCAACCTGTTCGAAGCGGCCAACGGCTATGGCGCGTTCGAAGGCGATGTCAACGTCACGATGGACGCCGACCAGGGCGGCTTCAACGCACACGACATCTGGCGCAACGACATCGACGGTGAAGGACGTCTGGTCAAGGACGGCAACGGCATTCTGGAACTGGCCGGCGACAACGGCTACACCGGCGGCACCGTCGTGCGCGACGGCACGCTGGCCGCGCGTTCGGCCACGGCATTCGGCGCGGGCGATGTATATGTCGACGGCGGCACGGTCGCCATCGACAGCCCTGAGCCGGTCGCGATCGCAGGGAATCTGACCGTCAACCGCGGCGGCCTTACCTTCGCCATGGACGCCGAGGCCCGCCGGCTGATCGCCACGAAGACGGTCTATATCGAGGGCGGCACGCTCACGCTGGATTTCGATAGCGCCGACGTGCCGGCGGCCGGCACCCAGCTGACGTTGCTAAGCGGTGGAAACCTCGCCGGGCGCTTCGCCCGGGTCGACAGCGGCGATACGCCCGTCGAACTCGCTTATAGCGCAGACAGCGTGATCGCCACCGTTCAGTAAACGCCGGCCCCTGCGTATCGAGCCGGTGGCGCGTCATGCGTCGCCGGCTTTTTTGCGACCAGGACAAACGCGGTATCGGCGACGGTCGCGGCGCCCCGCTAGTTCTGCCGGCGGTCTGCCTTGAGCAACGCCCGTAGCCGTATGAGGTAGAGCACAATCATCGCGCCGAGCAGCACCAGACCCACGCGCAACGACGTGACCCCGTGCAGGGCATGGGAAAGCCCGTGCCCCACGCCGATCAACACACTCGCCCAAAGCGTGGAACCCACAGCCGTGGACACCAGGAACCGGCCGAACGGCATTCGATGCAAACCCGCCGGTACCGAGATCATCGACCGCATGCCCGGAATCAAGCGGCCCACGACGATCATCGCATCGCCATAGCGGCGGAACAGCCCGCCGGAGCGATCGATATCGGACGGCTTGATCAGCAGCCACCGCCCAGGGCCGACCAGAAACCGCTTGAGACGGGCCTCGCCGACCACCCGGCCGAAAAAATAAAGCGGCAGCGTACCCAGCACCAGTCCCGCGGCGGAGGCCGCGATCGCCAGGGGCACACGCAAGGCGTGTTGGTCGAAAAGCGCGGCGGCAAACGGGATGGTCGCTTCGGCTGGCAGCGGCGGCATCAGGTTGGCCGCCGCCATGACCGCCAACAGATAGATATAGCCTTCGATCGCGACGAGGCCGGGAGCCGTCAACAGCATTAAATGATCGCCTTGCCTCGGGGATAGGGCGCGGAGTATGAACCGATCGATACCGCGAATCGAACCCGCCTGCTGCACTA
Organism: Salinisphaera sp.; assembly: GCF_002729955.1. Classification (GTDB taxonomy): domain Bacteria; phylum Pseudomonadota; class Gammaproteobacteria; order Nevskiales; family Salinisphaeraceae; genus Salinisphaera. The sequence goes on from NZ_PBYA01000043.1 coordinate 32,636, forward strand.
TGCACTGATCGCCGTCGCGACACCCGGCCCTGCGCACCGAAAGTCATGCCCACTGGCGCTAAAACTTGTCGAGCCCGGCCCACGGATTGCGCAGCCGTAGACAATCAGGGCGGGCGATCTCGTACGGCAGGGTCACTGAAACGCGCCATCGAGTCTCGGTAGTATTACCTATATTCAGCCGCCGGCTCGGACGATGGCAGAACGTTCGCGGAAACGCACAAAGGCTGTTTCGATTTCGATTTTCCCGACTATGAAAAACCGAAGCACGCTAATAATCATCGGCTGTTTCATCCTCTGCGGTGTCCAGTCATCCCCCGGCTACGCCGAACGCCTGCCACGACCGCACGAGGCCGATGGCGCCGACCGATATCACGCCAGCGCGGCGGCAAACCGTCCCACCGCGCCCCCCGAATCGGCACTGCGTTCCCCTGTGTACGCAGCTGGCCCGTCATTGGCATCCGCAACCAGCGAGACACGTGGTGCAGACGGCCAGGTCTGGGGCATCGCCGCTGCCGGACGACTTGCTTCCGTACCGTTCGCGGTGGGCGGCGACAGCGCGACCGCCTCGCTCGTACCCATGCTGTTCTACGAAAACGATTATTTCTTCCTGCGCGGCAGCGAAGGCGGGGCGCATCTGTTCAACGCTTCTACGGTACCGGTCGAGGTCAGCGCGCTGAGCCGATTGCGGTTCGTGGACCTGCCCGCCGACCGCCGCAACGCCCTGGACGAGGATTCGATCGATTTCGGCCTACAGCTGCGCTACGACGCGCCGGCGCGACCGACCGTCGATCTGGAACTCATGAGCGATCGCGATGCACGTCTGCACGCCAACCTGCGGCTGGCACAGACCCACGCCTTCGGCGACTGGCAACTCACACCGAATGTGACGGTCCGCTATAAGGACGCCGACTTCAACACGACCTACTACGCATTGGACACCTTCTATGGCGAACGCATAGGCGACGGTATCGACGCGAGCATTGGCCTGGATGCCCTTTATCATCTCGCCAACAATTTCTATCTATTGGGCGCCACGAACCTGCGACGTCTCGATGATGCGGCCTACGACAGCCGGGCCGTGGCCGATCGCTACGAAGCCAGCGTCCTGTTCGGGCTCGGCTACTTCGAAAACCAGTCGAGCGCCCGAAAATCGAGCCTCACCAACGACCGCTATGTGCGAATCGCCCACGGCTGGGCCACGCCGTCCAACATCGGCGACATCCTCGCCGGCAAGACTGAAAAAGACCGCTACAACAACCAGCTCACGTCACTGTTCTATGGTCATCCGCTCGCCGACGACGTGCTCGGCCGGCCGCTTGATATCTATCTTACGCCGGGCGTGGTGCACCACTGGCCGTCGAGCAGACAGTCCACGCTCACCGAATATGTAGCGGCCATCAAGGCCTACTACACCTTCGAATGGCCACTGCAATGGCGCTTCGGCGTCGCCGAAGGTTTCTCCTATATCGACGATGTCACCTATATCGAGGCAAGCGAGATGGCACGCAAGGAATACAAGCCGAGTCGCCTGTTGAACTATCTCGATTTCTCCCTCGACCTGAACGCCGGCACGCTGTTCAACCGCCCGGCATGGCGTCATGTGTGGGTCGGTTACTCCATTCACCACCGCAGCGCGATCTTCGAAAAGGCCTCGCAGTACGGGCGTATAAAAGGCGGCAGCAACTACAACACGCTATACCTGCAGTTCGACTTCTAGCGCCGAAAGCGACTGGGCGAACCTTAGGCGGGCCGACGCCCAGGGAACAGGCTTAAAGCGGCAAGCAACCGCTCACGCCCGATGCGCTGCGCCAGGCAGCGAGAAAGGCCGGCGCTCAAATTCGCACGCGATCGGCCGATAACGTCACTAACGGTTTTCCGAGGGGGGGGGTGCCGGGGCGGTTGAACGGCCCCGCATGCATCGGAACTCGACGAGGCAATCCCATGAATCTGGCAATCGACGCGCGCCGCACGACCGCGCATCGTGCGTTCTGGCTGATGACGCGTCGCGTGACCATTCTCGCAGCAAGCGTGGATGCCATTTTCTTCGTGTTTTTCCTATGGTCCGGCCCGGCCTACATGGCATGGATCAATCTGCTGAGCATCGGCCTGTATGCCACGGCCAACCGCCTGCTCGCCCATCGCTACAACACCCCTGCCCTCTGGCTGATCTGGCTGGAGGTCATGGGCCACGCCATCATTGGCACGCTCGCGGTGGGCTGGGAGGCCGGCTTTCACTATTACCTGGTGATGTTCATTCCGGCGATCATGGTCAGCGGCTATATATCGCGTATCGTCGTGCCGCTGGCAGCGTTGTTCAGCATTTATGTCGGCATGTATCTGGCCGCGACCTACTTCGGGCCGCTGTCGCCGATCGCCGGCTCTGCCCTGGTCGCGCTCTATCTGTTCAACGTCAGCGTATTCTTTGCCATGGCCAGCTATACGGCGCGCTTTTTTTATCAGCGCGTGCGCCAGAGCGAAAGCCAGCTGCGTGAATACGCCGCCCGCGACGCCCTCACCGGCCTGTTCAATCGACGCTATCTGCTCGATCTGGCCGGGCGCGAGCAGACACGCGCCCGGCGTGAAAACGCGCCCTTGTCTCTGGCGATTGCCGATATCGACCATTTCAAGAGCATCAACGACAGCCACGGCCACGAAACCGGCGATCAGGTGTTGGTGCATGTCGCCGGCATTCTCGAACGCTGCTGTCGGGCCGGCGATACCGTGGCCCGCTGGGGCGGCGAAGAATTTCTGTTCCTGCTGCCGAATACGAACGCAGACGAAGCCACCCTGTTTGCCACGCGCGTGTGCGAAACCGTGGCCGAGCGGTCGCTCCCCCGCGAAGACCCGCCGACGCTGGCTTGTACCCTGTCTCTGGGCGTGGCCTGTCTGAGCGAGGACGAAAGCCTGACCGAGGCCCTGGCCCGTGCCGATGCCGCGCTCTATGAAAGCAAGACCGCGGGTCGAAATCGGGTGACTGCGAACAGTCCGGCCTGCAACCAACCGGCCCGATCGGCCTAGCCCGCACATCCGGCGCCGTGCCTTGTCAGCACGCAGCGCCCGGCCGGAACAAGCCTCAAAGGCCACCGGTAGCGCGGTCGATGGCTGTGTTAGCAGCCACAGATCCCTAGTCGTTTATATTCGCGGGCGCTCTCGACGGCTGTACTGTCCATGATCGCTTCCCTGCCTGCCCTCACCCGAACCTTCCTCGCCGGATTTCTCGCGCCTGCGACCTGTCTGGCACTCGCCCTGGTGGCCTGGCTGCACGGTGCATATCCGCCTGACCTGACCAGCGCCGTCGCCGCGCGCGGCCTGTATAGGCTACAGCACTGGGCCGCGGGCGGGATGGCGCTATCGGCGGGCCTCTGGCTGGTGTTCAGCCTCTATCTGCTCGTGGCCGGGCATCGTCGCGCCCGCCAGGCAAACCATGAACCAACCCGACTGATCGAGGCCGCGCGCTGGCTGCGCGGACGGCTACCGCGCCTGCTTGTCGCCGCCACGACAGCGCTGGCGGCCACGCTGGCCTCGGCCGCGCTATGGCTGGCAATCGCGCTGGGTTTGTCCGACCCGTTGCACGGCGATATGCCGATTTTGCACAAGGCGGCGATCATGGCCTGTGCCAGCCTCGTGCTGTTTGCCGGCATCGATCTGTTCCGCTTCGTCGCTGGTGCCCGTGCACTGCGCCAAACGCTGGCCGAGCAGCCCGTCATGCAGGTGCCCGGCCAACAGGTCACCGAGCCTGCGGCGCCTGCGCTATGGCAGGCCGTGCGTGACATCGCCCAGGCACAGAACGCGCGCCTGCCCGACCAGATCGTGCTCGGTTTCGTGGAGGGCGCATTCGTGACCGCCGCCCCCATCCGGCTACAGCCGGCAGGCACGGATATGCAGGGTTGCACGCTCCACCTGCCCCTGTTGACGCTGGCCCATCTCGACGAAGCCGAATGCAGGGCGCTGATCGCCCACGAGCTATCGCATGTCGCCAACGCCGACATCGAACAGGCGCTGGCGCTCGCCGCGGACCAACGCGCCGTCGGGCGTGCCTATGCCGCGCTCGAACACAGCAGCGCCCGCGCCCAGCTGGCGGGCCTGCTCACACGACCCGTCGCCCGTATTGCCGAAAGCGTGATGGCCGCGCTGGATCGCGCCGTGGCCAGGGATCGACGCGCGGCGGAATACCGCGCCGACCGGGCCGCCGCCGCTGCAAGCTCGGCACCGGTCGCCGCGGCAACGCTGCTGCGTGCGGCGGCCACGCAAGACGTGGCCCGGCAGGCGCTCGCAGCCTTTCAGAATGGCGAGATCACGTCCCCGCAACGCCCGTTCTCCGCCGCCGATGCCTGGCTAAGCGCAAACGCCATGCCGGCCGTTGCAGACCACGCCACCGCGCCCGATCCGCATGCACGACACCCGAACTTCAACGACCGGCTGGCCGCGCTTGGCGTGGCCCACGACCGTCGCCTGGATACTCAAGCGGAGCGAACAATCGCGCCCGGGCACGACGCCCTGTCCCGCTTGATCGGCCCTGACGCCCCGGTGGTCGAACAGATCGACCGAGAGCTGGCCGATCTGCTCACCGACGACTACGCCCGCTGGCTGCACGCGCTGGTACGAGATCGGCAGAACACGCCGGCCGACAACGTCTACTACGCCGACATGCGCGCGGTGATCGCGGTAAGCGTTGGGGTCGGCATCGCCTGTCTGCTGGGCGGACTGTTTTTGTTCGTATCCGGCTATGCCACCCACGATTTGCTGTTGCCCGCGATCGTTGCGCCCTGTGTGGGCGTGCTGAGCCTGGCCCTGGCGGCGTGGCGGTGGCTGGGCAAACCACCGGCCGTGGTACAAGTCACCGACCGCGCGGTCATCAGCCGGGCTCTGCGCGACCCCATTCCCATCGATGCGGTGGACAACGTCAGCTTCGACCGCCACAACGGCCAGCTCAGCGTTTATCTGCAGCTGCACGAACAGGCGCCGCTGCCGCGCTGTCGGCGCATCACGCTCGGCGCCGCCCAGTGCCATCCACCCTCGCGCCACGTGGTGTTGAGGTTCGGCCCCCTGCGCAGCACCACCGGACGCATCAGCCACGAACGCTTCGTCGAACGCTTTACCGCCGCCCTGCAGGGCCGGGCTGCGGGCTCCGTACTCGATACCCTCGGGGTCGAGGCCCAAAGCCAGAACGCCCAGCGCTGAAGCCCGCTCGCAACGTGCGATAAACCGCCAAACGACGCATGCCGGCACGAAGGGTCCGCTGCCGAGACCCTACGCCGGATCGACCAGGCACCTGCAACGGGCGCGTGTCTGCGCGGCGTCGAGCAGCGCGGCCACCGCGGGCGTGGCGCGACGGCTCAGTCGTCGGGCACGCGCGGTACCGGCAGATGCCAGCCGCGCCGCATGGCCATGTAACGCACGAAAAAGCACAGCACGGCCGCGCCGATCACGGTGGGCACGAACGGCCACTCCAGCGTGACGCCGGTCACCGCAACGCCCGAGCCCAGCAGTGCTGCCGTGGCATACAGTTCGGTCGGGGCCAGTATCATGGGCAGGCGATCGATGAGCACATCGCGCATGATGCCGCCGCCAATGCCCGTGATCATGCCCATCACCGCCGCCATCACCGGCGAGATGCCGAACTCCAGCGCCCGGATCGAGCCGCCCACGGCGAATAGCGACAACCCGGCCGCGTCGAAGATCGCGACCGGCCGGCTGATGCGATCCACCCACCGATAACCAAAGAACACGACCAGCGCGGCAAGCATCGTCATCAGCCCGTAGCGCACGTCGGCAATCGCCAGCGGCGGCGTGGCGCCGATGAGCAGATCGCGCGTGATGCCGCCCACCGTGCCGGTCGCAAACGCCAGCACCGCCAGCCCGAAGATATCCAACCGCTTCTGGGCCGCCGCCATCGCGCCACTGAGCGCAAAAACGAACGTCCCGGCCAGTTCCAGCACGGAAAGTAACAGGTGCATAGCAGTCGAGCCGTCGGGTGCATGGCGGGCGCAGAACGGCCCTATTTTAATGACCCGTGCCGGCCGGACGCCACGGCCGAACACACACCGTCCGCAGCATCCGGCTATCGCAGCCGCTGCAGGGGCCGAACTGCGCAGATGCCTCCGTGCGTCGCGGCTCGCCCGTGGCTAGAAAACCATGCCGAGGCGCAGCACTTTGCGCTTCGACCAACCCGGCAGCCGAGATCCAGCCGAGCGGTATCCGCGACGTCAGCCGGCGTGGTCTTCGCTTTGCCCACGGAGCGGGTTGCGCAGGATGCCGGTGGTGCCGCTGTTCATCGGCGATGCGAAGGCATGGCCTTCGCTGAAGTGGCCGACGCTGTAGAACTGCGGCTCAATAACCATGCGGCCATGAGTATCCATGAAACCCCAGCCAAGGCGCTCGAAATCCTTGCCCTCATTGAGGCCGCGCGCCAGCTCGACGCCAAGCAGGCCTTCGTGGAATACGTGCTTCGCGTCGATCATGAACCGCCCCTCGTCATCCAGGAACGGAATGCGTGCGATGCGTTGGCCGTCGCGATCCAGCACCTCGATATAGCCGTCGCTGTTATCACTGCGTTCGCCGTCAACGGCAAACATCGTCACGCGGTCGCCGTAGCCGCGGGGTTTGTGCTCGTAGCGCGCCGGCACCACCACCTCGCCGCGGTCGTCGATAATGCCCCACCGGCCGTCGCGATAGAATTTCGCCCGCCCATCGATGAACGGGCCGACACGTTCCATATCGTCGGCAATCGTGAAGCGAATCTCGCCCTCGGTATCGATGACGGCCCACTGGTAGGTCTTGGGCGTAGGCCCCGGCAGGCTGTCGTAGATACGGCTGAGTTCGTTATCGCCCTCGGGCCGGGATACGGGCGTGGCCTGGGTCGATACCACCGCCAGCCCGTCGGAGAACGGCGCCGCCGCCGGATAGGGCTCGTCGCGCAACCTGTGCCCGTCACGGTTTACAAAATTGCTGCCGCCGCGTTCATCGACGATACGCAGCCAACCGTCGTGAAAATTCCCCAACGGGTGATGCAGGTTCGGGTTGTCGGCATCCACGCCATGCCAGCGCGGGTCGACGTCGAGCACGGGCTGGCCGTCGGTATCGATGAACTGCCAGTCGCCGTCCCGGGTCTTGACCGCGGCCAGGCCTTCCGAGAATTCGCGGGCCTCGGCGTACTTCAAATCGATCACGCGCTTGCCCTGGCGATCGACATAGCCCCAACGCATGCCGACCTCGCTGCGTTTGAAATTCCCCACCGGTGCAAGGCCGTCGTGAAAATCGCCGGCCTTGTCGTACTCGGGCTCGACGACGTACCGGCCCTGCAGGTCGAGAAAGCCGTATCTACTCGTACCCCGCACGCGGGCCAGCCCCTGCGAAAAGCCGTGCGTCGCGCTCAGGCCGGTGCGCGGCGCCACCGCATAGTCCGGCGCGGCCACGGCAGAGAAAGCCATCGCGCTGCAAACGAGCACGAGCGCGGATAGAAATAAACAACGGGTCGCTGGCATTGAATCGGCGTACGGCAGTGGAACAAGTCGCGGCCACCGGCGCCCAGAAACGAGTCAGGCGGAGGCTGGCCGACGCGCATTATGCCCATTCATCAAACACATCGCCCCTCACCGCCTGCGGTTGCGCCGCGTTCTTCTTCGAGCAGCTCTTGAACCGGGGTCGCATGTTCCGGCGCTTGGCGCTGAGCAGCCCTGGGCTCCGGCTCGCTCAAATGCACTGCCTCACCAGCGATCACGACAAGGCGAGTCCATCCGGATGTACTGGCCGACTAGGCTTTGGCAGAACGCGATTGACGGGCGATCGCGCTGCAACGCGGCTCGCATGCCCCGTCCAGGAGGCCCTGAGCGGGCCACATTGATCGCTGCCCCGATCGTTTAGTCCCTCGAGGTCGGCTGCTGGGGCTGCTCGCGGTCGGCATGCGCCCGCGCCTTGGCTTTCCAACGCGGTTCGGTCGGCCGCTCGGGGTCGACCGGCCAGCCTTCGCGCTGGGCGCTGCGATCGCCCTCGCCTGCTTCGGTCTGGTCGTGCCAGAGCGCAACGCGAGTTTCGTAGGGCATATCGATATGGGCAGCATCCAGCGCCTGCTTGATCGCCCGTACGGCCTGGGCGCGCACGCGCACCACGTCCGCCCGACGGCTGTCGGTCCACCAGCGGGCACGAATGGTCACCCAGCTGGCGGCCAGATCCCAGGCGAACGCTTCGGGGGCCGGGTCGGCCTGAATCTCGTCGACGCCGGCCAGGGCTTCGCGGATGATTTCGCAGGCCTTGTCCATATTGTCGCCGTAACCAATGCCAATATCGTATTGGCTACGCCGTTTGGCATGCGCGGTCTTGACCAACACCGCATTGGTATAGATATCGCTATTGGGCATGACCACGTTCTGGCCATCGTAGGTACGGATGATCGTGGCCCGCGTTTCGATGCGTTCCACCGTACCCTCGTAGCCGTTGATCTCGATCTGATCGTTAATATTGAACGGCTGGCGCAGCAAGATGAGCAGGCCCGCCAGCCAGTTCTGCAGAATATCCTTGAAGGCGAAACCGATCGCGATCGAGCTGACACCCAGCCCCGCGATGAGATCACCCGGATGCAGAGTCGGCATGACGATCGTCGCCGACAACATGAAGCCGACCACCAAGAGCGTCCACTTCAAGAAGCCACCCAGCACCTCGCCCAGGTTCTCGCGCGAGCGGCGTACGCCCTGTCGTACCACCAGGCGCCGTGCAATCGAGGCCAGCACCATGAACAGCAGGAACACGATGATCGCGACCACGATATTCGGCAGCAATCGTATCGCCCCGTCTAGCCAGGTATCGAGCCGCTCCACGAGCATGCCGGGGTCGATATCCAGCGTCTGTGGCTGGTCGTTGGACGAAACTTCAGGCGTGGCCATAGGCAACTCGGTTGAAAATGACGGGCGCAGGAAAAGCTACTCTAGGCCAAATACGGTCGAACACGTATCCACCCGAACGAACAGACGAAAAAATGGGCCGGGCAAGCTCACGAGGCCTTACTGGGTGCCTATATCCGCTGCGTAAAAACGATCGATTATCTGCCGCAGACAGCCGTGCCCAATCAGTCGACAGCCCGGCGCGCATGCAAGACCGGGTACTACAAACGGCTTCCTTTGCTGTTTGGATGCAGACGTCGCTCGGGCACACCGGGCCCGCCACGCCACGGGCACTGCGAGGGCTGAAGCGGTGACGGGCTTAATTCGATATGCCCCGGCCGCGCACTATGGCTACCAACCGATCTGTCTAAAACGTCCAGACATTACATTTCGCGAGTTCGAATGGGCCCAAGCCCTCTGCTCTACGCGCAATGGCGGTCGCTGGCCATGCACGATCGGGCGGCGATTCGATACCTAGACCGTCAGCCGATCCGTGGTCAGCCGACCTGGTTAAGCGCGATGGCCAGCAGCAGCCCCAACACCGTCGCGATACCCGCCAGCCGATGGTTGGTCTGAAATGCGCGGGGGAAGACATCGAGCGCGAGTGATGCCACGATCGCGCCGGCGGTAAAACACCGCAGATAGCCAAGCACGAACGGATCGGTACTCGAGAACGCCAGGAACCCGACGACGGCCGCGGCCCCGAGCAGAACGATGATCGTCGACCACAGCAGCCAGATCGCCCGCCGCGTATAGCCGCGCTGGCACAAAACCTTGGTCGCGCCCGCGGCCTCGGGCACGTTCGCCAGGAATATCGACCCGGCCAGGGCGGTGATACTCAATCCGGGCTGGTCGATCAACGTGATGCCCACCGCCAGATTCTCCGGTATGCCGCTGAGCAATAGCGAAGCCGACGTCGTCGCGGCCTGGTCGGTGGACCTCAGATGCGTTAGCGCTTCGTTGAGTGCCGAATAGAGCACCCTCGCCGGCCAGGATCGCCCCCATCGGAAGCCACGGCGCTTGATTGCGAATAACCGGCTGGATCAACTCCAGCACGACGGCAATCAACAAGGCGCCGCCCGATAAGGCAACGATGAAGCCGTCGACACGATCCGGCAGCCGCCCATACATGGCCCAGGCCGTTCCCGCGACAAGGGATGTGGCCATGGCAACGACGAACAGGGCGATCAGCATGGACGCAGCCAGCCGTAAGAATCAGGGCGAAGTATAGATACCGACGTGGGCTATTGAAACGCTTGGTCGACACTCGCCCCGGGCGCGCTTATCGACCCGGATCACGCGTTGGAAAAGACGGGCGCTTAGCCGATTCGCGCCGTAATCAGCGCCCAAACGCCGCCTGACGACCCGCGCCTGTTTTGACACTGCGCCGCCCCGACCCATAGGCTCAATGAGTTAACCCGCGATAACCGCATCTGGATTCCATGCCGCAGGCGTGTGGATCGGTGTCGGCGCGGCCATTTGTTTTACGGGGGTGTCAATGGATACGGGCAAACGCGTCGACGAGCTCGAAGAGCGCTACGATTTCGACTACGAGATAGGGGAAGACAATATCCACCCCTGGGGGTTGGAGCTGCATAACCCGGTCTTTATCTGGAGTGCCGTGCTGATCGTGCTCTTCGTGATCGGCTCCATGCTCTTTCCCGACATCGCCAAAAGCGGCCTGTCCGGTGCCAAGACCTGGGTCATAAACAGCTTCGACTGGCTGTTCCTCAGTGCCGGCAACGTATTCGTCCTGTTCAGCCTCGCGCTGATCTTTCTTCCCCACGGCCGCATCCGCCTCGGCGGCGAAGACGCCGTGCCTTCCTTCTCGCGTCTGTCCTGGTTCGCGATGCTCTTCGCCGCCGGCATGGGCATCGGGCTCATGTTCTGGAGCGTGGCCGAGCCGGTGGGCTATTTCACGGAATGGTCCGGTACGCCGCTCAACACGCCCGGCGGCGACGAAGCCTCCAAGACAGCCGCCATGGGCGCGGTGATGTACCACTGGGCGCTGCACCCGTGGGCAATCTACGGCGTGGTCGCGCTTTCGCTCGCGTTCTTCTCCTTCAACAAGGGCATGCCGCTGTCGATTCGCTCGACCTTCTACCCGCTGTTCGGCGAACGCGTCTGGGGCAAACTCGGCGACGTCATCGATACGCTGGCCGTGGTCGCCACCATCTTCGGGCTGGCCACCTCGCTTGGCTTTGGCGCCCAGCAGGCCGCGGGTGGTATGGAATTCCTGTTCGATATCCCGGCCAACCTGCCGCTGCAAATCGGCATCGTCGCCGGCGTGACCGCCGTTGCGCTGGTTTCCGTGCTGCGCGGTATCGATGGCGGCGTGAAGCTGCTCAGCAATATCAACATGGGCGTGGCCGGGCTGCTGCTGCTGTTCGTCATCGTCGCCGGTTCCGTCGTCGCATTCGCGGGCAACCTGCTGACCACCTACACCGGCTACGCCGAGTATCTGCTGCCGCTGAGCAACCCCCTCGGGCGCGACGACGAAACCTTCTACCACTCCTGGACCATCTTCTACTGGGCCTGGTGGATTTCCTGGTCGCCGTTCGTGGGCATGTTTATCGCCCGCGTCTCGCGTGGCCGGACCGTGCGCGAATTCCTCACCGCGGTGCTCATCGTGCCCACCGTCGTCACCGGCATCTGGATGAGCGCATTCGGCGGCGTCGGCGTGGACCAGGCCATGAACGGCGTCGGCTCGCTGGCCAGCGGTATTCAGGATTCGTCGCTAACCCTGTTCCGCATGCTGGAGAACCTGCCGTTCACCGCCGTGACGTCGTTCCTGGCAATCGCACTGGTCCTGGTGTTTTTCGTGACCTCGTCCGACTCCGGCTCGCTGGTCATCGACACCATCACCGCCGGCGGCAAGACCGAAGCCCCCACCTCCCAGCGCGTATTCTGGTGCGCCGCCGAAGGCTTCATCGCCGCCGCGCTGCTGATGGTCGGCGGCTCCGACGCCCTCGAAGCCCTCCAGTCCGCGGCGGTCACCACCGGCCTGCCCTTCACGCTCATCCTGTTGCTGATGTGCTATTCGGTACTCAAGGGCCTGAACCACGAGTACAAGCTGCTCAAGCTCAAGGACGCGGAAACGGCGACCGGCTGAGCCTTGCACACCAAGGTGAAATGAAAAACGGGGCAGGTGCTTTGCGCATCTGCCCCGTTTTCGTTTGCAAGCCGACCCTGTGTAGGGACAAAGCGGACCAGCATGCGACGAGCAGCCGGGGCCATCACAAGGTTCCCACCAGGCGCGCTTGACGCCGGGCACCGACACGACGGCCTACGGCCTCACGCTAGCTCAGCGCATCAACCACATCGCCCACCGCACCTTCCAGGGTGGTTTTCGTACCCAGCAAAACCCACTGATGCTGGCGCTGCAGGCCGCGATAGGCCGCGTGCGACACATGGCCCGAAATACGAACGTAGTCGTTTGTGGGCCCAACAACCAGACCGAGGTCGCCACCGTTACCAAACGACATGAGCATGCCCTTGTCGCCGAAAGAAAACGCCGTGGGGGCCCTACCATCGAGATAAGCCGTGATCTGCTCAGACAGGTGCTCAGCCTGCTGGCTGGCAACCTGGGCCGTGGCGGGCCATTCGGCCTGCGGGCACGCGCTGCAATCACCGATCGCGAAGATATCGTCGTAATCACGGCTTTGTAGCGTGTCGCGAATCAGCCATTGCTGGGCGTCGTTGGTGGCCAGCGCGTCGATGCGCGAGGCCAGCGGCGGGCCCACGCGCCCCGCCGCCCAGACCGTCATGTCTGCATCGAAGCGATCACCCGATTCGGTTTTCACGCCGTCGGCCTGTACCTGGGCGATCTTCTGCCCGGTATGAATCCGAATACCCAGATCCGCCAAGCGCGAACGCACGTCTTCACGCGTACGGTCATCGTCGATGACGGGCATGAACGTCGAACTCGCCTCGATGAGATGAATCTCCAACGTCTGCGGCAACCCGCTATCCGGGCTGGCGACCACCTCCGGATTGCTGGCCAGATAACCGGCGAGCTCCACGCCGGTCAGCCCGCTACCTACGATCGCTACACGTGCCGGGCGCGGCGGCTGGGCCGCCGCCTTGTCCAGCGCGGCGGTGAAACGCTGGTACAGCGCCGGGGCATCCGGGTAGCGATCGAGCATCACCGCGTGCTCTTTGACCCCCTCGACGCCCAGATCCGGCGTCACACCGCCCACCGCCAGCACCAACAGTCGATAATCGTGCGTGCTGTCGTCATCGAGGCAGATGGTTTTCGCTTCGGCGTCGATATCGGCGAGCGCGCCCTGTTCGAAGACAAACCCCCAGCGCTCGGCAATATCCTGATACGGAATCTCCCCCAGCTCGCCCTTGCTCGCGCCCGCGGCCAGCTCGTGTAGCCGCGGCTTCCACACATGGCTGGCCGCCTGATCGATCAACCGGAGCGGGCCACAGCCGGCACGCGCCAAACGGACCGCCAGCTCGGCGCCGCCCGCACCGCCGCCAACGATGATGATCTCTTGGTTGGGTTCACTCATCTAACCGCCCTGTCGTATCCGTTCGTTTCCAGCCGGCACCCGACAACGCGAAGCGCGATGGCGGCATCGAGCGATCAGCCGGCAATGCTGTTCGCTCAGCTTGCCCGATCCCGTAGCCATGCGCGATGAAACATTTTTCGCCGGCTGGGAATATCCTTATGGCATTCGCGGCGCCGACTGTTGCGATGATGGGCGCTTGAATCCACCCAGCTTGACGCATAATGCACGACTTGGCCTTCAAGCCCTCGTAATCTAACGTCCGAAATAGCAGAGACATCTCATACTGTCCCCGAATTGCCAGTTGGGCTATTACGCTCCGCTTCCCAAAAGCATCACCATAATCTGTCGCGCCGCACTCGGCGGTAGCGTTCTGCCATTAAACGCCAGACTGTTGTCCTCATAGTCGGCGACAAGGCTATAGCGGCCGTTATTTACACTTACGAGGTTGGCGTTCACCCACTCATTGATGGTGAGCCGCGCCTGATACGGCGAGGGGCCAGTCTCAACAATACTATCCAGCAAGCCTTCATCGACGAATCCGGCTGCACTGAGCTGCAAACGCTGCGCAACGCGCTGCGCGGGCATCATAAATTGGCGCGCGCGCTTGGACAGCGGTTCGCCCAGAGTCACCGTGACACCCATACCGACGTCGCCCTGTTCCGTCTGGATAGCTGGCACATCCAACTCGACCTGCGATTCGGTATCAAATGCGGCAATCAGGTCTTCGATAAAGCTCTTCTGTTCTGCTACGGACAACTCTTCCCATGTCGCATCCCCGCTCGCTTCGAACGAGCCAGCGACACGCGCAAGGGCGTCCAGACGCAGGCCGTCCATTTTTAAGTGCGCAGACGCTGCGACCAAATCGATCTTTTCTTCCTCGGAGATATACGGGTTCTCGACCTCGATATCACTCAGGTCGACGTCCACGTGCCACGAGCCGCGATCATCATCGAAGGTAACGATGCTGTTGATGTTGACGGCCACTGACCCGGCCCGCCCGTCGGCCCCGTTGAAACTGATCTGTGCGATCGATAGCTCGTCGCTACCACTGCCTAGCAACGAGCGCAGCATCGGTTGTTCGAAGTTGGTATTGAGGCGCGCGCTCCCCACCGTGCGCGCGTCGCGTAGGGACGCCTCGCCGAATGCACCGGATATGAGCGCGCTGGGTATCGTTATCTCGTATGTCTCTACCGCGTCGTCAGTTTCGTAGACGCCATACAAACCGCCCCACTTGACGTAGACGTGCCGACCGTCTTCAAGCCTGGCCGTGCCTTCGGCAACGGGGGAGCGCGCTTCGATCCTGAACGTCTCGTCGTCCGTGATCCAGCTATCGATACGCAACGGTGTTTCACCGAACAGGTTCAGCAGATCCGGGGATTGGTCGCGAGGGGCGCTACTCACGATGTGGGTTTGGCTTACGCCCGGAATCAACGGATGGTTGATCTTATTCTCAAACCGGACCTCGAATTCGTTGTATACGATGTCCAGCTGCGCCTGCGAGCCCAACCACCCTCGCTCATAGGATTTGATGGTGGCTTTGATATCACCGGTCTGATTGATATCGGCGATTGCAGCACGGAACTGGCTTTCAACCTCGGCGCCGGTCATGTAAGGCACTAGTCCGGCGACGGCCACTACAAACACCAGCACAATGGCTAAGATCTTTTTCATATTTCCCCCTAGTACAAATAGCCGCCAGCGCCCATGCCTGGCGATTCCGAGGCATTCGACTACGCGCGTCAGCCGGGTAACGCACTGCCTGTCGGCAATGTTCTTATGGACCTTCCCCTGCATCGGCCCCTCAACACGCTGGTTTAGTGGAGCGTGCGAATTTTGTGAGGATTCTTTAGCTTGTCCATGACCGCATACGACGGTTCGCCCGCCTGCCGGCGCGGGTTTTACCAAGCCATGAGGATGTAGCCGAACAGGTCGTCGGTCATAGTGCGGCGGTCGAGCTCATACCGGTATCATCAACCGGGTTGGCCGAGAGCGTCGGCTCGGGCGGCGTTTCAAGCGGCTCGCCGGGTTTCGAGAACTCGTCGGCGCAGGCCACGTAGTCGATCAAGCGGTCCAAACCGTCGCGGTCAAGTATGGGGTTCCGGGGACAGTATGAGATGTCCCGACTTTTTCGGACAGCCAGATCAGGGGTTAGTGGCTAGCTTACGTTCGTAGTTTTCGGGCGTTTGATAGTTCAGC
>NZ_PBYA01000044.1 GCF_002729955.1 Salinisphaera sp.
CGACGCCAGACAGGGTGTCTTTTGCTTTGGTTACTTTCATTTGGACAAGCAAATGAAAGTCACTCGCGCAGCAGCGCGAAACTCCAAGCCAAAATTCACCCGTACAGTTCATCCAGAAAACGGGCGCTTCGAGCATCCCGCTCCGAGACGGTGACTGAAACAAAAAACCCCACGGCACGTTCCCATGCCGCGGGGCAGTCTGTCGGCCGTAATTCACGGCCAATCTTCAGCCGGTCGGCCGACTATCAGTCCTGATAATCCTCGGCATGGTCGGCGTGCAGAACCCAGTCGGCCGCGCTAAAGCGGTCGTTGGCGTTCATGGCCTGGTGCCAGTATGGGTAGATCAGCCGCGGCCGGCTGACGCGTTCGATCGCTGCATGCTCGTCGGCGCTCAGTTCGAGCTGTGCGCTGGCGAGGTTGTCTTCCAGTTGATGCGCCTTGCGAGCGCCAATCACCGCCGTGGTGACGCCCGGGCGTTCGGTGATCCAGGCCAGGGCCACCTGGGCCGCGGATACGCCGTGGGCATCGCCGACCTCGACCAGGGTTTCGATCAGGTCGAACAGACGCTTTTCGTCGTGGATCGGCGGTTCCTGCCAGCCTTCGGAGAAGCGCGTACCTTCCGGCGCATCCTGGTCGCGCCGATACTTCCCGGAGAGCAGGCCGCCGGCGAGCGGGCTCCAGATCATCGTGCCGAGACCCGCGTCGTGGGCCATCGGCATGAGCTCGTATTCGGCTTCACGCGCCTGCGGCGTGTAGTGAATCTGTTGGCTGATCGGCTTGGTGAAGCCCTCGCGTTCGCAGACCTGCATCACCTTCATCGCCTGCCAGGCTGAGAAGTTTGAGATGCCGTAGTAACGGATCTTGCCGTGGCCGACGAGCGTGTCCATGAGCTGCAGCGTCTCTTCGAGCGGCGTGGTGCCGTCCCACATATGCAGCTGGTAGAGATCGATATGGCCGGTATTCAGCCGCTTGAGGCTGGCTTCGACCTGCTCGCGAATATGCAGGCGCGACAGCCCGCCTTCGTTGGGCCCGTCGCCCATGGGAAAACGCACCTTCGTGGTCACGAGCACATCGTTGCGCTTGTCGCCCAGCGCATTGCCGAGGATTTCCTCGGAAACGCCGGCGGAATACATATTGGCGGTATCGAACAGATTCACGCCGTGGTCGATGCTCATATCGATGAGCTTGCGGGCGTCATCGACGCCGGTGTTACCCAGCTTGGACATGAAGCCTTCGCCGCCGAAGGTCATGGTGCCGAGGGTGAGTTTGGAAACTTTCAGGCCGCTGTTGCCGAGCGTGCGGTACTGCATGACGGGCTCCGTACTAGGAAAGCTCTGCACAACCTGCCGCGAGAGGTTGCGCAGAGCTTACCGGAATGTAGGGTGAAGCTTGGTATGACGGGCGCGGCTTTCAAACTCGATTTCTGCTTCCTTGTCCGGTTGTTGCGGCGCAGCAAGATCGCCTAGACTTTCGCTCTTCTTCGAGATCGAGGCGCTACGTTCATGTCCCTGCTTACCGCCACCCGCGACCGTGTCGGCCGCGAGATCGCCCGCAGTCGGGCCCGCCTGCGCCACCTGCGTCAGCGCGTTTTCGATCGCGAAGCGCTCGTGCAGGCCGGCCATACGCCCTTCGAAGTCATCCATGACGATGGCCTGGTGTCGCTGCGCTACTACCTGCCGCTCGCAGAAGACGAAATCGAACTGGCTGACGGCAGGCGCGTTGAAGTTGCAGCCACCACCCAGCGCACGCCGCTGGTGATCGTGCCGCCGCTGGCGGTGAACATGCTCATCTACGATCTGTTTCCCGAGCGCAGCCTGGTGCGGTATCTGCGGGCACGCGGATTCGAGTTGTATCTGGTGGACTGGGGCCGGCCGAGCCGTGCCCAGGACGACCTGCAGCTCGCGGATTATTTCGATCGGTTCCTGCCGGCTGCCCTCGATCGCGTGCGCGCACACAGCGGGGTGGCGCGGCTGAACCTGCACGGCTGGAGCTTCGGCGGGTTGTTTGGCCTGTGCCATGCGGCGATCGCGCCCGAAGGTATCGCCAATCTGGTGCTGGTGGGCGCACCCGTGGACTATCACGACAACGGCGTGCTCGGCGAGCGCTACAAGGCGCTCGCCCGTGCCGGCCACTGGACACACGACAAGACCGGGCTTACCGCCCACAACATACCGCCGACGTTGCTGCGTTCGCCCGGCGTGCTCAATTCACTGGTGTTCAAGGCCACCAGTCCGATGGCGGCCGTCCGCAGCTACGCCGGGCTGGCGGCGAATCTCCACGACGAGGCGTATGTGAGCAACCATGCCACCAACGCGGCGTTTCTGGACGACATGGTGGCCTACCCGGGTGGCGTGGTCGCCGACTTCATCGATTATCTGTGGATCGACAACGTGCTCGGCGAAGGCCACCTGCCGATGGCCGATCCGCCGGCCGACCTGGCGGACGTGCAGGCGCCGATTCTCAATATCAGCGGCCGCGGCGATCCGATCGTGACCCCGTCCTGCAGCCAGGCGATGACGCGTTTCGTGGCCAGCGACGATGTGACCTGTCGCACGATCCGCGGCGGCCATGTAGGGATCGTGTCCAGCGAAACCGCGCTGACCGAAACCTGGGAGGAGATTGCGGACTGGCTGATCGCCCGCGATTGATGCTGCGGTGCCTGGCGCGCGCCGGCTGCGCTGAACCGACTGGCCGCCTGTCCGTCGGCTGTCTACACTCGTAACGCACAATAATATTTCAATCGCCTGTATGACACGGGTCCGTGCGACGAGGGCAGCGGATGACTGAAAGAGCAGACAGTATTGTGGTGGGCGCGGGTCTGGCCGGGCTGGTCGCGGCCGCCGAGCTGGCCGATGCCGGCAAGTCGGTGATCATTGTCGAACAGGAAGGCGAGAACTCGGTCGGCGGCCAGGCGTTCTGGTCGCTCGGCGGGCTGTTCATGATCGACACGCCCGAACAGCGGCGTATGCGCATCAAGGACAGCCCGGAACTTGCGCTCAACGACTGGCTGGGCTCGGCTGCCTTCGACCGTGACGAAGATTACTGGCCGCGCAAGGTCGCCGAGGCCTTCATCGAATTCGCGGCCGGCGAGATGCGGCCCTGGCTCTACGAACAGGGCATGCGCTGGTTTCCGGTCGTGGGCTGGGCCGAGCGGGGCGGTTCACTGGCCAACGGGCACGGCAACTCGGTGCCGCGTTTTCATCTGACCTGGGGCACGGGCCCCGGCACCGTCGCCCCCTTCGAGCGGCGGGTACGCGAACACATGCAAAGCGGGCGGATCACGCTCAAATGCCGGCATCAGGTCAGCCGCCTGATCACGACCGGCGGTGCGGCCACCGGCGTGGCCGGGGAGATCCTCGCACCCAGCACCGTCGAGCGCGGCCAGCAATCCAGCCGCGATATCGAAGGCGAATTCGAATTCAGTGCCGGTGCCGTGCTGGTGACCGCCGGCGGCATCGGCGGCAATCATGATCGCGTGCGCGCCAACTGGCCGGTGGAACGACTGGGCCCGGCGCCAGCGCGCATGATTTCCGGCGTGCCGCACCACGTGGACGGGCGCATGCTGGATATCAGTCGGGATGCAGGGGCGGCGATCATCAACGCGGATCGCATGTGGCATTACACCGAGGGCATCAAGAACTGGAACCCGATCTGGCCCATGCACGGCATCCGCATCATTCCGGGGCCGTCTTCGCTGTGGTTCGATGCCGAAGGCCGGCGCCTGCCCGCACCCTGTCTGCCGGGCTTCGATACGCTGTCCACCCTGCGCGAGATCCTGGCCACCGGCCACGACTACTCCTGGTTCGTGCTCACCCAGAAGATCATCGAAAAGGAATTCGCGCTCTCCGGCTCGGAGCAGAATCCGGATATGACCTCGAAGCAGTGGCGCGAAGTGCTCAAGAGCCGGCTCTCCAAAGGCGCACCGCCGCCGGTCGAGGCCTTCAAGCAGCAGGGCGAGGATTTCGTCGTTGCCGACAACCTCGACGAGCTGGTGGCGGGCATGAATCGGCTGGCGGGCAGTGATCGGATCGACCGGGCCAGGCTCGAAGCCCAGATCGTTGCCCGCGATGCCCAGATCGATAACGCCTATGCCAAGGATGCCCAGATAACGGCCATCCACGGCGCGCGCCGGTATCTCGGCGACAAGCTGTTTCGCACCGCCACGCCGCACAGGATGCTCGACCCGACCAACGGTCCACTGATCGCCGTACGTCTGCATATCCTGACCCGCAAGACGCTGGGCGGGCTGCATACCAATCTCGATGGCCAGGTGCTCGACGGGGCAGGTCAGCCGATCCCCGGCCTGTATGCGGCCGGCGAAGTGGCCGGTTTCGGCGGCGGCGGTTATCACGGCTACAACGCGCTGGAAGGTACGTTTCTGGGCGGCTGTATCTTCTCCGGGCGCTGTGCCGGCCGCCACGCGGCGACCGTGGTCTAGGCAAGCTCTGCACAACCTCTCGCGGATCGCGTTAGAGTCCTCATAGACGATGCGACAAGGCGTGCGAGCGCAGCGCCTGCCTCATTGGCAGGCCAGGCTCGGCAACGCAGTCGCGGCGACTGTGAGGTCGAACCGCTGAGCGGCCGCCGGCTTTGCGCGCGCTTGGTCGGCGTCAGTGTTCGCTACCGTGCCACTTGTTATTGGCTTGGGCACGCTAAGCTGTCACCTTCTTGCCAATCGCGCGCAAAGCAGCCGGCGCGACCGCGACAGGTTATGCAGAGCTTTCCTAGTCGACCAGGCGCAGGGTAACCGGCGCGATGCCGCTGCGAATCATGCCGATTTGCCCGGCCGCGCGTCGCGACAGGTCGATGATGCGTCCGCGGGTATAGGGCCCGCGGTCGTTGATGGTCACGATTACGCTGCGGCCGTTGTTTTCGTTGGTGACTTCGACCCGGCTGCCAAAGGGCAGGCGGCGATGGGCCGCGGTCAGCCGTCCCGAGTCGAAGCGATCGCCGCTCGCGGTTCGGCGCCCGTCGAAGCTGCGGGCGTAGTAGGCCGCTTCGCCGCGCTGGTAGACGTCGCCGCTCACGCGCAGGCCCGCGCAACCGCTTGCCATCAAGACCGTGAGGCAGACCAGAACCAGACCGATCGGCGCCCACGGTCGGGAGACGGCCGGGTTCTTGCATACATCGTACAGGCGCCGTTTGGGGAGCGGCGTGCATGATCGACGATGCGGTGCGGGGGTAGGAGAATTTGATCTATGCGTCACAAGGTTTTGCTTTTCGATCTGGACGGCACGCTCACGGACCCGCGTGACGGCATCACGCGCTGCGTACAGTATGCGTTGTCCTGCCAGGGGGTTCATGTCGACGATCTGGGACGGCTGGAATGCTTCATCGGGCCGCCGCTCAAGCAGTCGTTCATCGATTTCTACGGCTTTGACGCTGAACAGGCCCAGGCCGCGGTGGATGATTACCGGGTGCGGTTCGGGCGTACCGGCATGTTCGAGAATGTGCTCTACGACGGTATCGTGGACCTGCTCGCCGATCTCAAAAGCAGCGGACGGCAATTGTTCGTCGCCACTTCCAAGCCGTGGTTCTATGCGCGCCAGATTGTTCAGCATTTCGAACTGGACCGCTATTTCTGCAGCGTCTACGGCAGTGAACTCGACGGCATGCGTACCGAAAAGCATGCCCTGATCGCGCATATTCTGCGGGAAGAGGGTATTGACCCGAGCGATGCGCTCATGATCGGCGACCGCTCCTTCGACCTGATCGGGGCGCGTCACAACGGGGTGGCAAACGCGGCGGTCGGTTACGGCTACGGCAGCCGCGAGGAGCTGGTCGCCGAGGCCCCCGACTACTATTTCCCGACGCTGGCCGACATGCAGCAGACGTTGCTCGCCTGTCGTGCCTGAATGGCCGACAGTTGCCCGTACGCTGGCGTATTGCGCTAGTCTTCGCGGTTTGGATTCAAAAGGATCACGAAGATGACCGATGCCGATACGCGCACGCCGCTGTCGCGACTGCTGGCGAGCATGACGCTCGATAACGACGTCTCGCATGTGCATGTACCCGATGACTGGCTGCAGGGCCGCGCGATCTACGGCGGACTGACCGCGGCGCTGTGCCTGCAGGCGATTTACGACCAGCACGGGGCGGATCTGCCGCCGCTGCGCAGCGCATTGCTGAGTTTCATCGGCCCGGCAGGTCCGGACGTGGCGCTGAAACCGGTCGTGGTGCGGCGGGGCAAGTCCACTGCTTTCATCACCGTGGATATGCTCAGCGACGACAAGATTGCCGCGCGGGCGACCTTCTGTTTTGGCAAGGCGCGCGATTCCAGCGTCGACCATGCGCGTATCAAGGCACCGCAGGTCGCCGCCCCCGACGACTGCGACTCGTTCTTTCAGCGCGCCGGCCAGACTGCGCCTAATTTCACCCAGCATTTCGAAGGCCGCTTTGCCGGTGGTTCCATGCCGGTGACCCAATCCGACGATCCGCAATACGTGGTCTGGATTCGCCACCGCGACACTGAGATCGATCCGGTAATCGTCGGTCTGGCAGCACTGGCCGATGCGCTGCCGCCGGCGGCGATGGCCAGCTTCTCGGACGTCGCGCCGATCAGCACCATGACCTGGATGTTCGACGTGCTTGACGACGAGCCCACGACCGACGACGGCTGGTGGTTGAGTCAGAGCGTGGCCAATCACAGCGCCGACGGTTATTCCTCACAGGCCATGCGGGTCTGGAACAGCGCCGGCAAGCCGGTGATCGTGGGGCGCCAGAACGTCGCGGTCTTTGCATGAGCGGGACCGGCGCTGCGGCGTCGGCCTGTGCGCGGAAATTGACCGTTCGGCGTTCGTTGAGCCACTTACGCTGAAAAAAGGTCGTAAACCGGCCGAAATAGGAAAAGAATAATTTTCAGTCATTCAGTGGTTTGCCGCGCCCGACCAGCCGCAGGCCTTGAATTTGCAGGAATTGCGGTTGCGAGCCGCGACCGGCATTTAGTACATACAGCCTCCTGGGACGCTTCTGCGACGCTCGCCGTCGGCGGGCGGTACGAAGCGAAAACAATAGAGGGGAGGGGGTCATGCCGGGAATCGGTTTTGCGAAACGTGTCGTGGGCGGCAGGTTGTGCGTTGCACTGCTGCTGGGGCTGAGTGTGGCCGGCTGTGGCGGCAGCGGCGGCGGAAGTGATGACGGTGGCGGCTCGGGTTCGTCATCGACCAGCCCGAGCACCGCAGGCGGTGCCACCGCCCGCAGCGATGCCGAAACGCTGCATTCCGTGATGCCGCGTGGCCTGGCTTTTACCTATCCCTACAATGGGCAGACCGACGTCGCCCTGAACAGCCAGCTGGTGGTGAAGTTCGCCAGCGATCTGCCCGATGCCTCGCGCGATTCGCTGGAGCTGCGCGACGCCGCCGGCAATCGTATTGGCCCGGCGCTCACCGTCGTGCGCGACGACAACCAGCCCCGTATTCTCAGAATCGAAACCCAGGGGCCGCTCAAGCCGGATACCCAATACCGCGTCGTTGCCACCAAGCGCCTGGACGGCGGCTGGCAGGACGGCGGCTACACCGGCTTCAATCCGGGCAACGTGCTTTACGGGTTTACCACGCGGCCCGACGGCTCGCGGCCGGCCGCGGGCGGCTTCAAGGTTCAGGAAGTCACGCCGGGTGAATACAACGCCCAGCTCGAGACGACCTCCGTTTTTGTCGGCTTCAACCCCATTCGTGTGGTGCTGTCCGAGCCGGTGGACCCGGCCACGGTGACGGCCGAGAGTTTCACCGTGCGCGGTCCCTCGGGCGCCATCACCCGGGCGAACGTCACGGCCCTTGGTCGCTATATCGTGTTCGATCCGGTCGATGACCTTACCGGCGGCAATTACGAGATTCGCTGGACGTCGGATATCCGCTCGGTGTTCGGCAATGCCCTGGCCCGCGGTTCGGTGAACCGTCGCGTACGTGCGGTGGGCGGCGGCATTCTCGACAACCCGGCCTACAACACGCTGGATACTAATCTGGTCATCAGCCCGACCGCGGCCGACCCCGCCAATCTTCCGGACAACGTACTCAACGGCCGACCGGTGAACGCTGTGTCCCTGGGTTCGCAGCTGGTCGGCAGGAATCTGTTGCCGGTGGTCAGCGCCAACGACGTGACCGACCCGGACTACCGCGGCATTCAGAACGTGCTGCGGGCGACGATCGCACTGCCCACGCTCGACGGCCTCGACTCGTCGATACCCGGTACCATCCGCGCCGGCCAGTCGTTCAAGACCACCGGTCTGCGTCTGGCCCTGGGCGGCGAAGTGCCCACGCCCATCGATCCGAGCGGCCCGATTGACGTCAACTTCATCAGCGACGTCAACGTGTCGATCATGGGCAACGAGTTCCCCAACATCGAAACGCCGATCGCCGTACGGCTGCGCTTCGACGTCGCACTGGGTTCGCTGCTCAAGGCCGCGGCCAGCCAGCCGGGTACCACCGCGTTTCAGGAATATGCCCGTAGCGTGCTCGCCAACGGCGTCATCAACCAGACCGTGCTCAACGTGCAGGCGGCGGGGCTTGCGATACCGCAGCTCGATGGCGACATCGATATCGCCACCGTCGGCTCGTTCCCGATCACCGTCAACCGCACCGACGAGGCCAACGTCGACTTCGAGCTGACCCTGGCGCTCAAACTGCTCACTAACAACCCGCTCTTTCCGCGCGATCAAGTGGTGCCCGACGAGGTGCCGCCGCGCCTGATCGCGCGTTCGCCGAGCGCCTGCCTGTATGCCTTCGGCAACGCCGGCTTCGCGACGGCCGGCCCGCTGGCTGCCACCTCCTTCGACGAAAATGGCTGTGTCGGCATTGCCGGCGCCTCGGCCATCAACAGCTTCCCGGTGGCGGATAGCCCGGCGCTGTTGCTCGACTCGCCGGTGCAGCCGCGTTCGGTGAATGCCGAGAGTGTGGCCCTGTATGGCGAGGGCCGTCAGATCGCGGCGAACTACCGCACCGAAGGCTTTTCGATCGTCATCGACCCTGTGGAACCGCTGGAGCCGGCCACCGAGTACGAAATTCGTCTCAACGATGGTACCGATCGGGTGCGCGACTTTGCCGACAATGCGCTCACGCTGGATAGCGGCAGTATTCGTTTTACCACCGCGCCCCGTGTGAATACGGACCCGGCGCCGGCCTATGTGGCTACGCTCACGCCGGGCGTGCCCTGCGCTCTGACCGGCGGCAACGCCCCGGGCACCAGCGGGCGCTGTGTTGGCGATAATGGGTCGGAGCTCGGCGTATTCGTCTTCCCGGCGAACAAGGCCATCGAAGCCGGTTTTTCCAAGCCGGTACGTCGTGACAGCGTGGTGCTGGCCGATGGCTGTCTGGCCGGTGCCGGCCCCAGTGCCAGCAGCGCAGCGACCGTTGCCCTGCAGCGCATGAGCGAAGCCGGACAGTGCCTGGGTGTGGTCGACGCGGCCCTGGCGTTTGCCGAGGGCGACGCCGAACTCGTCAACGGGTTCAGCGTACGGCCGACCCAGGTGCTTACCCTGGGCTCGTACTACGCGCTCGTAATCTGCGGTAGCGGTGAGAACTGCCGCTCCACCGTCGTCGACGCCGATGGCTATGCGCTCAATACCGATCCGTTGACCGGCTCGGGCTCTTCGACCGCTTCCGCGGCCGAGGATGCCGCAGGCGGGCCGGCGATCGTCATGCCGTTCGAGGCCACCACGGCCAGTGAGGATTACTACGCCACCTTCGCCACGCTGCCGGCCGCCGACAGCAACGGCAACGGCCAGTTCGATGCAGGCGAGATCGGGCAGCCCGGCAATCGGGCCCAGATCCTGCTGACTTCGCTGGGTATTCCCATCTCGGCCACGCAAACCGAGGATCGCTTCGACGCCTATCTTTCGCAGGGCCGACCGGTGATCATCGGC
Source organism: Salinisphaera sp. (assembly GCF_002729955.1). Taxonomy (GTDB): domain Bacteria; phylum Pseudomonadota; class Gammaproteobacteria; order Nevskiales; family Salinisphaeraceae; genus Salinisphaera. The sequence continues at coordinate 9,857 of NZ_PBYA01000044.1, forward strand.
CCGGCCGTAGGCAGCTGTACCGATGCCTTGGCAAACGTCGTGGACGACAACCGGGCTTCGCTGGCCAGCGCCTCGAACTGTGTGCCGGTCGCCTTGCCGCCCGGCGGATTCACCGATCTGACCGGCCTGAGGCTGGGTACGCCGCAGCTACTCAGTATCGTGGGCAACGCGATCGAACAGCTTATCGACGAGCTGGGCCTGGTGGATGACCAGGGCCGCGTCCAGTCGATGGCGCAGTTACAGGCCACCCGGACCCCCGCCGAGATGGAGGACATCGTGGATCGCCTGTCGGCCGCTGTCGCCGGCGTGCTCGAAGGCGATATGGCGGATGGCTCGCTCGAACTCGAGAGTATGTTCAATCCCCGCGGGCGCCTGCTTGACCTGCTGCCGAACGGCAGCGTGCTGGAACAGGATTTTCGCGATCTGTTCGACAATCTGGATATCGGCCGTTCGCTCGCGGATCTGCTCGGCGATACCGGTGATGCGATCGAAGACAGCACGCTCGTGCGTGAAATCGTGGATCTCGTTCTGGAGGACGTGTTCGGGATCCCGAACGCCGAGCTGCAGACCGGGCGTATCCTGCTGCGCTACGCGCCGCTTCCGGGAACCGGCCGTATCCGGGCCCAGACCGGCTATATCGTCGAGCGCTGCCAGGGCACGATCGACGGCGAGCGCTACGATTACGCGCCCTGTTTTGCCGCCGCGCTGCAGCTGACCGCCAACGCCCCGGATGGACAGGGGGTCGCGCTCGAACAGCAGACCATCGACTTGAATGTGTTCGGCCCGGTGAGCTTCCAGCAGAATGGTCGGCTGGTGATTTCGGTCATCAATGCCAATGCCTTCGAACTGGCAGCCACAGCGCTGAATCTGCTGCCGGCCAAGGCGCGGGTGGATACCGGGCGGCTGAACTTCCAGCTGGCCGGACCGTCGATCCACGGCGGCAGCGTGTTTCCGACACGCTAAACCGGCACCGATCCCTGGCGCCGGTCAGACGGCGCCGGGGATCGTGTTTCTGGCCGGGGCTTGCCCGCAGGGCGGTCAGTCGTGGCGTGGTCTCGGCATTAAACCGGATGGTTGCAGCCGCTTGGCAGAACTAGAGTCGGGGCGTCTATTCCCCGAGGAGTTCTGCCGCCATGAGCGATCAGAAACAACCCAAGCAGTCCCAGTCCGAACAGCCCGGCGATGAGTCGGCCATGCGCCCGGAGCCGGAATATATCCGCGACAGCTATCGCGCCAGTGACCGGCTCAAGGGCAAGGTCGCCCTGATTACCGGCGGCGACAGCGGCATCGGTCGAGCCGTGGCGGTGCACTATGCCGCCGAGGGCGCCGACGTCGCCATCGTGCATCTCGAAGAGCACGACGACGCGGCCGAGACAAAACGCCTGGTGGAGTCCCGCGGCGCACGCTGCGAGGTGTATGCCGGCGACGTGGGCGATGCCGCGTTCTGCTATCAGCTCGCCGACGACGTGCTGGCCGCGTTCGGGCGCGTGAACATCCTGGTCAACAACGCGGCCGAGCAGTACGACTGGGAAGACATCACGCAGATACCGGACGAACAGCTACAGCGCACCTTCCAGACCAATATCTTCAGCCATTTCTATCTGTGCAAGGCGCTGTCGGCACAGATGGGCGAGGGCGATACGATTATCGCCACCTCGTCGATCAATGCGTTCAAGGGCAACGATACGCTCATCGATTATTCGGCCACCAAGGGAGCGATTCAGGGGCTGGTGCGTTCGTTGGCCCAGTCGCTTGTGGGCCGCGGTATCCGCGTTAACGCGGTCGCCCCCGGCCCGGTCTGGACGCCGCTGATCCCGGCCAGCTTCGATGCCGAAAAGACGGCGCATTTCGGCGGCCAGGTGCCGATGGACCGGCCCGCCCAGCCCAGCGAGATCGGCCCTGCCTATGTCTACCTCGCCAGCGAGGAATCCTCCTACATGAGCGGGCAGACGCTGCACCTCAACGGCGGCGTGATTCTCAATACCTGAACCCAAGCGTAGCGACCGCACGGCCTTGCCCGTGTCCATCGCCGCGATCTGAGTCAGGCCCGGCACCCGCGTAATGCGGTGCCGGGCTTTTTTTTGCCGTGTTCAGCTGCCTTGCAGGGCAAGGGAATTGACGTCGATCAATTAATAAATGACAATCATTCTCATTCAGATTAATTGTCGTATCGCTGACGCGGAAAGCGTTTTTTATTACTCAGGGGAACAGGTGGGGAATGGCCAAGATTGAATTCAACGGGGCGCGCGCAAGCGCGAACAGCCGGGTATTGACCCGTATTGCCGTATGCAGCGCGCTGGGTTTGAGCCTGTCGTGGCTGCCGTCGATGGCGCTGGCTCAGGCTGCCGGGGGGCAGCCAGGCAGCCAGCAGCCCGAATCGCTGCCCGTGATCGATGCCGGTGCTGCACCGACGAGCGAACGCAATGAGCGCCTGGGTTCGCAAACGCTGGCGCCGCTCATGGTCGAGGGGGAGGCCATCAACAGCGCGGATGCACCCACGGTCGGTTATTCGGCCGACGCAACCCGGGCTGCAACTAAGACGGATACGCCGCTGATTACCACCCCGCAGGCGATCGACGTGGTGCCCCGCGAACAGGTCGAAGATCAGGGCGCGCGCACCGTCAATAATGCGCTGCGCTATACGCCGGGCGTGTTCACCGGCCTTGCCGGTTCCTCGTCTCGACAGACGACGATTGCACTGCGCGGCTTTCCGGGCGGTGACGTGAACAACACCTTCATGGACGGCCTGCGCCTGGCCAACGACCCGGGTTCGTATTCCAATATTCAGATCGACCCGTTCTTCATCGAACGTATCGACGTGATCAAGGGTGCGCTCTCGGCGCTCTATGGCCGCGCGCAACCGGGCGGGCTGGTCAATTACGTGACCAAGAAACCGCTCGACGAGCAGCGGCGGATGGTCAGCGTCTATGGCGGCAGTTTTGGCACCTACGGCGCCGGACTGGATCTGACCGGTCCGTTGCCGAACCCGGAGATCGGCAACTACCGGGTAACCGTCAGCGGCGAAACCAGCGATACACAGTACGACGTGGTCGAACGCGAACGTTTCACGATAATGCCACAGGTCAGTTTTAACCTGGCCGACGATACGTCGCTGCTGCTGCAGGCCTATGTCCAGCGCGATCCCGAAGGTGGCTTCCATGGTTCGGTCCCCTACGACATCAGTGTGAATGGCGACCGGTTCGGGCGCACGGTGGACGACGAGTGGGTCGACAGCGCGCGCAATTACGAGGAGTTCGACCGCGACATCAACATGTTGGCCTTTCAGCTCGATCACGAAGTCAACGACAACGTCACGCTGACCTCAAAAGGCCGGTATGCGGACGTCGATACCTCGCTCAAGCAGGTTTATCAGAACGGCTTCACTCCGGATGCCACCGACGCGCCGGCCACGCTCACGCGTTATTTTTCTCGGGCTGAAGAGAATCTCAAGTCGCTGAGTTTTGATAACTACGGCGAAGTGGAATTCGATACCGGCGATATCGAACACCGTATGGTTATCGGGTTCGGTTACGAACAGCGGCAGAACTCGGTCGAGTATCCGCCGAACACGAGTTTCCAGGCTACCCCGCTCGATGCGTTCAATCCGAACTACGGCGGGCCCGGTATCGTTGACGACGACAGCCTTGCGCCGGCCAACGACCGCAAGACCCGCCAAGTGGGCTTCTATCTGCAGGATCAGATGGAGTGGAACCGATTTCATCTCGTGCTGGGCGGACGTCAGGACTATCTCAAGCGCGAATACGTCAACGGCACCAGCGGCGAGCTTACCGACCGCAGCGATAATGCGTTTACCGGGCGTGCGGCCCTGCTGTACCAGTCGAAGTGGGGTCTTTCGCCGTACGTCTCTTATAGCGAGGGCTTCAATCCGAGCGCCTATACCCCCTTCAACGGTGATGTGGCAAAGCCGGTGGACAGTCATCAATACGAGGCCGGCCTGAAGTATCAGCCGCCGGGCGTCGACGCCATGTTCACGCTGGCGGTCTATGACCTCACGCAGGAAAACGTACAGCAGCGTTTTCAGGTCAGTCCCGCGCGTTTTGACAGCGTGGGCGATGTTGAATCGCAGGGTATCGAGCTGTCGGCGCGTGCGGATGTTACCGACCGTCTGAACGTGCTCGCCTCGTATTCGCACAGCAGCGTGGAGTACGCCGACAACTTCCCGGGTCTGGGCGTGATCAAGGGCAACACCTTCACGCGTACGCCGGACGATCTGGCCTCGGCCTGGGCCAAGTACGAGCTGACCCCGGCCATCGATGTGGGCGCCGGCGTGCGCTACGTGGGCGAAAGCTACGCGGATACGGCGAACGAGCTAACCGTGCCCGACTACACCCTGGCCGATGCCATGGTCAGCGTGAAGCTGGGTGAATTCGCGCCGTCACTCGACGGGGCCACGCTGCGGCTGAACGCCAACAATGTGTTCGACAAGGAGTACGTGGAGGCCTGCTTCAGCCCCAACAACTGCTACTACGGCTATGCCCGCGAGGTGATCGCTACTCTGGATTATCAGTTCTAGAGGTAACGCCTGCGGCCCGTCGCAACCGCGGCGGGCCGCCGACGCATCGAAATAAAAGCGAGGGGAAGAAGTTCGTGCACGGGCGTGTACGGATCGTAATGCGTTTTTATCTCGACCAAGGAGGCCCGCGCCATGCGCACCTCAAACGAAGCCACAACCCGGGGCGCCGACATACCCGGCGGTTTTGCCGATATCGCCCGCCGGGCGCAGATATTCAACGAACACAATCTCGACCTTTATCGCGATCAGGTCGAGCAGGCCGCGGACGCGGTCGCGGCCGCCGTGCGGCGCGCCAGGCAGGTGCACAGCGGGGTGCGCCCCAGCGAACTCGCGCCCGAATTCGATGCCCTCGATCTGGATGAGGCAGGCGTCGACATGGCCGAGGCGCTGGCCGAACTGCGCCATCTGTATCTCGACCATGCGGTGTACTTCCATCACCCGCGCTATGCCGCGCACCTGAACTGCCCGGTGCTGGTGCCCTCGATCGCGGCCGAGGCGGTGCTCAGTGCAATCAATTCCTCGCTGGATACCTGGGATCAGAGCGCGGGAGCTACATTCATCGAACAAAAGCTCATTGCCTGGACCGCCGAGCGCGCCGGCCTGGGCGACGCGGCCGACGGCGTATTCACCAGTGGCGGTACCCAGTCGAACCTCATGGCCATGCTGCTCATGCGTGACGACTGGTGCGCGCGCCACTATGGCCACGGCGCGGTACATAAGCAGGGGCTGCCGGGCGAGGCGGCGCGGCTGCGGGTTTTCGTCTCCGAGGTGAGTCATTTCAGCCTGTCCAAGGCCGCGGCACTACTCGGCCTCGGCCACAACGCGGTGGTGCGGGTGGCCTGCGACGAGGCCAAGCGCATGGATATCGATGCCCTGAAGCAGGCGATCGATGACTGCCGGGCGGCGGGCGATATACCGATCGCGGTGGCTGCCACCTGTGGTACCACCGACTTCGGCAGCATCGACGACATGCAGGCGATCGGTGCGGTCTGCCGGGCCGAGAATCTGTGGATGCACGTCGACGCGGCCTACGGCTGCGGGTTGCTGGTCTCGAACCGGCACGGCCATGAATGCGCCGGTATCGAGAACGCCGATTCGTTGACCGTGGACTACCACAAGTCGTTCTTCCAGCCGGTCAGCTGTAGTGCGTTCATCGTAGGCAACGGCGCCAACCTGGGTCTGATTACCCACCACGCGGACTATCTGAATCCGGCCGAAGCCGCGGCTGCCGGCACGCCCGACCAGGTCAACAAATCGCTGCAGACCACCAAGCGTTTCGATGCGCTCAAGCTGTGGCTGACCCTGCGCACCCTGGGCGCGGAGACGATCGGCGAGGCCTTCGACGGCGCGGTCGCGCTCGCACGAGCGACCTACGAGCTTATGCTCGCCGAACCGCGCCTGGAACTGCTGCACCGGCCGGCGCTGAGCACGATCGTGTTCCGCTACCGGCCCTGCCTGACCCGCAGCGAGGCCGATCTGGATACGCTCAATACGACTATTCGTGCCCAACTCGCTCGCGACGGCGAGGCCATGATCGCGGCCACCAAGGTCGATGGCCGGCGCTATCTCAAGTTCACGCTGCTCAACCCGGCGACCACGCCCGCCCAGATGAGCGAGATCGTCGATCTGATCGTGGCCTACGGCATGGCCGCCGAAACCGGCGCGACATCGATCGACGCCGCGCCGGTCGCGAACCCGGAGTATCGCCGCCATGGATAAGTGCCAACCGCCCATCCACGACGTGGCCGGTATCGGTATCGGCCCGTTCAATCTGGGGCTGGCCGCACTCGCCGCGCCCATCGACGAGCTCGACGCCGTATTCATCGACGAGAACGAGCGCTTTGACTGGCATCCGGGCCTGCTGCTGGAAGGCGCGACCCTGCAGACGCCGTTCATGGCGGATCTGGTCACGCTGGCCGACCCGACCAGCGAATACAGTTTTCTCAACTACCTGAAGCAGACCGGGCGGATCTACGCGTTCTATATCCGCGAGAACTTCTTCATGCTTCGGCGCGAATACAACCAGTATTGCCGCTGGGTCGCCGAGCGACTGGATAACCTCGTCTTCGCCACGCGGGTGCTGGCCACCGACTACGACGACGCCAACGCCTGTTACGTGCTCACCCTGGAGGACACTGCCAGCGGCGAGCGCCGCGAGTTGCGCGCCCGCGCGCTGGTGCTCGGCAGCGGCCCGAGCGTCTATGTGCCGGCGTGCTGTCAGGATCTGGGCGAGCGGGCGATTCATGCCTGCGAATTCGGCCCCGCGAGCGAGCGCCTTCAGGCCAGCGATTCGATCACCGTGGTCGGCAGTGGCCAGAGCGCGGCCGAGGTCTTTCATGCCCTACTGCTGGAGCAGGAACGCCACGGCTACCGGCTGGACTGGTTCACCCGCTCGCCGCGTTTCTTTGCCCTGAACTACGACAAGCTCACGCTGGAAATGACCTCGCCGGAGTATGTGGATTATTTCCACGGCCTGTCCGAACACCGGCGCCACACGCTCGGCGAGGAGCACAAGGCGCTCTACAAGGGCATCGACGAATCGTTGATCAACGCCATCTACGATCTCATGTACGAACGCGACGTGGCCGGCACGCTGGATGTCGGTCTGCAGGCCAACGTGGAACTGCGCGATGCCCGGACGACCGCCGATGGTGATGGTGTCGAGTTGGACTTCTTCCAGCACGAGCAGGGCGCCGGCTTCACGCATCGCAGCCAGAGCGTGGTGCTGGCCACCGGCTTTGCCTATCGCGTGCCCGACTATATCGATGGCATTGCCGATCGTATCCGCTGGGATGCCCAGGGGCGTTTCGATACGTCCCGCTACTACGCCGTGGACCACGACAACGCCGAGATCTTCGTACAGAACGCGGAGATTCATACCCACGGCTTCGTCACCCCGGATCTGGGCATGGCCTGTTATCGCAACGCCTGCATCCTGCGGGCGTTGACCGGCGTCGAGCACTACCCGATCGAGCAGCGCATCGCCTTCCAGCATTTCGCGGTCGATACGCCCGGCGAGCCGGCCGCGGGTCGACGCCGTGCCCCCGCATGACGGCCCGCGCGTCGGCCGACTTCGATCTTTCAACTTCGACCAAGGAAACCGCGTGAGCTATGCCTCCGTTCTTCAGGCGCGCGTGATCCCCGGTATCGGCGAACTGGCGATCACGCCTTTCGATATCGAGCGTCATGTGCCCACGGCCTATGCCTGGCTGCGTAGCGACCATGCCCGCTTCTGGGGTATGGACTCGCTGGATAAGCAACAGATTCATGACTACTTCACCGAACTGGCTGCATCGCCGGATTTCGATGCCTTCATCGGCCTGCACGATGACCAGCCGATGTTCCTGATGGAGCGCTATGCGCCGGCGGTCGAGGCCATCGGCGAGTGCTACGAGGTCCAGCCGGGCGATATCGGCATGCATGTGCTGGTCGCACCCGCCGAGCGGCGTATTCCCGGTTTCACCTGGGCGGTGTTCGTCCAGATCATGGATTTCCTGTTCAGCGACCCCCGCGTCGAGCGTGTCGTGGTCGAGCCGGATGTCACCAACGAAGCCATTCATCCGATCAACCGGCGGGCCGGCTTCGTCTACCACCGACAGGTCGAACTGCCGGGCAAGACCGCCTGGTTCGCGACCTGTACGCGTGCCGATTACGACAACGCTCTTAGCGATTATCTGACCAAGGATTCTGCCTGATGACCCGTATGCCCATGACCGCGACTGAACAGGCCATCGCCCACCTCGATGCCGCCACCTGGGCCGCCGCCAATACGCGGATGGCCACCAAGATGCTCGCCGAATTCAGCCACGAGCTGTTGATCGCACCCAGCAAAGAGGCCGACGACGAGCACGTGTATACACTGTCGCTCGAACAGGGCGTTCAGTATCGCTTTGCCGCCCGGGTGCTCGAACTCGAGCACTGGCATATCGAACCCGGCACGCTGGAAAAGACGGTCGACGGCGTACCGGCAGCCCTGGATGCGGTCACGCTCGTCACCGAGCTGCGCGACGTGCTCGGTATCGGCCCGGCCGCGCTGCCCATCTATCTGGAAGAAATCACCGCCACGCTCTACAGCATGGCCTACAAGATCGCCCACGGCGGGCCGCGGGCCGCCGATTTCGTCGATGGCGATTTTCAGCGTATCGAGGCGGCGATGACCGAAGGCCACCCGGCGTTTGTCGCCAATAGCGGGCGTATCGGCTTCGACAGCATCGATTATCGATCCTATACGCCGGAAGCCGCCGCGCCCATTCGGCTTGTCTGGATTGCGGCCCATACCAGCCGGGCCGAGTTCGCCTGCAGCGCCGACCGCAGCTACGCCGAACACATGGCCGCCGAGCTCGACGCGGCCACCCATGCCGCCTTCACCGCGCGCCTGACCGACCGCGGCCTGGACGCGGCCGACTATCGCTTCATGCCCGTGCATCCCTGGCAGTGGCACAACAAGCTCGTCTATCTGTTCGCCGGCGAAATCGCCACGGGGCATCTCGTCTATCTGGGTTTCGGTCAGGACACCTATCAGGCCCAGCAGTCGATTCGTACCCTGTTCAACCGCGACCACCCGACACGCTGCTACGTGAAGATGGCGCTATCGATCCTCAACATGGGCTTCACCCGTGGCCTGTCGCCGTATTACATGCGCGGCACGCCCGAAATCAACGACTGGATCGATACCCTCGTGCGCGGCGACGACTACTTGCAGACCAAGGGCTTTTCCATCCTGCGCGAAGTCGCCTCCATCGGTTATCGCCATCCGCAGTTCGAAGCCGCGGCTCCGAAAACCGACGCCTACAACAAGATGCTGGCCGCGCTCTGGCGCGAAAGCCCGTTCAAGCAGATCCAGTCCGGCCAGCGCCTGATGACCATGGCGGCGCTGCTGCACCGTGACGCCGAAGATGCCTCCGTGATCGGCGCGCTCATCGACGCCTCGCCACTCGATACGGATGCCTGGCTGGCACGCTATCTCGATGCCTACATGAGCCCGCTGTTGCACTGTTTCTTCGCCCACGACCTGGTGTTCATGCCGCATGGCGAGAACATCATCCTGGTGTTGGAAGACAACGTGCCGGTACGCACGATCATGAAGGATATCGCCGAAGAGGTCGGTATCATGAACACCGAGATCGAGCTGCCCGGCGAGGTTGCCCGGTTATCGGTCGAGGTGCCGGAAGAGCTGAAGGTGCTCAGCCTGTTTACCGACCTGTTCGACCTGATCTTTCGCTATATCGGTGCGATTCTGCATACCGAACGGGGCTATTCGCAGCAGGCGTTCTGGCAGCAGGTGGCCGACTGTGTGCGCAATTATCAGGCCGCCCATCCGGAATTCACCGACAAGTTCGCGCGCTACGATCTGTTCGCACCCGAGTTCAAGCGTTCCTGTCTGAACCGCCTGCAGCTACGCAACAACGCGCAGATGATCGACCTCGACGATCCGGCCGGTAATCTGCAGTTCGCCGGTACGTTGGTCAACCCGATCGCACGGCCGCCGGCTTAGCCGTCGGCCGGCGAGGGCCCATCGCAGGCTTCAGGCGACCCAGGCCTGGGCCGAGTCGCGGTCGGCCGCGCGGAAGGTTTCGCATTCGGTATTCGGCGAGAGCTTGTCGATCACCGTGGTGGCGGTCCGAACGCCTTCCACATCCGAAACCACGGCCAGCCTGTCGAAGCGCTCCCAGTGCTTGATCGCGTCCTTGAGTTCGTTGAATACGGTCGAGGCCGACATGCCGCCCAGCGACTTGATCTCGACATACAGGCGCAGCTTGTCGTGCTTGGCCAGCTGTTCTTCCATCTTGGACAGCACATTCGAAAAATCGCGGGCGTTGATCTCGCCGTCGATTTCGATAGGCACGACATAGTCGACGTCGGGCTTGAAGGGGGCAATACGCAGCATCGTGTAGCTCTACGGGTTCGAAATGAACCGTCACGCTATCAAAGATGGCCAGCGTTTCGATGACACGGGGCGGGGGCGCCCGCCCGACCCGTGCGACACTCGGCGCTCTGTTTCGCCAAGAGCCGATCATCATGGCCACATCAACCATCGCCCAGATGACGCTGGCCGAGTTTAGCGACGATATCCAGTCCCGCGCCATGCCGGGCTGCGGCGCGGTCGCCGCCAACGCCGCGGGCAACGGTCTTGCCCTGGTGCTCAAGGGGCTGCGGCTGACGCAATCCAACGATGACGACGGGTCGGCTCAGCGGTTGATCGAACAGGGGCAGCGCCGGCTGGAACAGCTCGGCGACTATGCCGACGAAGATATCGCCGCCTTCAAGGCTTATCTGGCCGCGAAGAAACACGCCGACGAAAACGATTCGGAACAGGCGCTGGAGCGCGCCGTCGAACGCATCAATCAGGTGCCGCTGGATACGGCCCGCTGCTGTCTCGAGGCCCTCGAATACAGCGAACAGGCCATAGGCGATATCAAGGCTGCGCTGCAAAGCGATGCCCGTGCCGGCGCACAGCTCGTCCATGCCGGCCTGTCGATGGTGTTGATCAACGTGGATACCAACATCGACGGGCTCGAAGACGAAGCCGAGCGGCGCCAGCTGGCCGGCCAGCGCGCCGCGCTACAGGCCGAGGCCGACCGCTTGCTCGAGCGTTTGCTTCGCGCTCGCTCGTAATCGCGCACGCCTTAACAATCCGGCACCGTGACGTCATTGCTGATTTACAAAGTCCGGCATCAGGCCCGCAGCGCCGATTTCAGTTACTTCGATCTCGCGCTTTGATGCCTTATTTGCGCTTCTTGGCGTTTATTTGCGGACAGCATGCTTGTATGAGCGCGGCCGACCTCATACAGAATTAAAGCTATTCCTTGGCGAGTTAAGAACGCTCCCGCGAGCGGTCGATACGTGCGCGTTTGGCCGCGTATTCGGCCAGGGCACCCCAGTCCTTGTCGCCGTCGCCGTTGGCAATGATCTCGTTGAGGCTGTCTCGCACCACGCTGCCCAGCGGCAGCGGTACCTGGCGATCGTTGGCCGCCGACAACGCCAGGCCCACATCCTTGTTGCCGAGCGTGGCCGGCATGTTCGCGGGCCGGTATCTGGATTCGCGAATCAGCCCTGCGTAGCTCTGATACCCAAGACACGCGAACAGCGTGTTGGTGACGATATCCAGGAACTGGCCCGTTTCGATGCCGTAGACCTCGCCCAGCGCACAGGCTTCGCCCATGGACTCGATCGCCACCGCCAGCATGAAGTTCACCTGGATCTTCACCACGTTCGCCATTTCGGCCGAATCGCCCACCGGCCACACCTTCTGGCCCATGGTTTCCAGCAGCGGGGTGGCGGTATTCACGGCCTGGCTGTCGCCGGCGGCCAGAATATTGAGCTTGGCCGCCGCGGCCACATCCGCTCGACCCATCACCGGGGCCGCAACATAGGCCACGCCGTGTTCGGCGTGCAGGGTGTCCATGCGCTTGGCAAACGGCACGGACACCGTGGCCATGTTCACGTGAATCGCCCCGTCCTGCATCGCAGCCAGTGCGCCGGATTCGACCAGCACCTGTTCACAGATCGCATCGTCGGCGAGCATGGAGAACACCACGTCGGCATCGGCCACCGCGGCCGCGGGTGAGTCGGCGGCCTGTGCGCCGGCCTCGCGCAGCGAATCCACCGCCGCCTGCGACCTGTTCCAGACGGTCAGGTCCGCGCCGCTGGCCAGAAGGTTACGGGCCATGGGCGCGCCCATGGTGCCCAGTCCGAGAAAAGCCGTTTTCATGAATCGCTCCGGATCAATGCGTCGAAGCGCGGCACAATATCATGTGCATTATGCAGCGTTGCGATTACACGTGGCGATCCACGCTAGGCGCCAGCCGACCGCCCGGTTCGGCTGGCAATCGCCACACCCGCCACGGCCACGCCCATGCCGACGATCTGCAGCGTATTGAGGGTTTCGTTGAACAACAGATAGGCGAGGATGGCGACCACCGGCGGCACCAGATAGAACAGCGAGGCCACGCTGGCGACCGAGCCGCGGCGGATGAGAAACAGCAGCAGCGAAATCGCGCCGACCGACAGGCCCAGTGACGACCACAGCAAGCCGGTCCAGGCCTGCCAGGTCATCTCGAAGCGCCCGTTTTCAAGCCATAGCGCGACCGGCACCGTCACAATCGCCGCACCGATGAATTGCACGGCGGCGTTGGTACGAATATCGGCCGCCGCGCCAGTGCGTTTCTGCCAGATCGTACCCAGGGTGATGCCGAGCATGGCCGCAAACACGGCCAGCAGCGGGCCCAGGCTGAGCGCGGCCATATCCACGGCCAGCCGCGGTTCAAGCACGAGCACCGCACCGCCAAAGCCCAGGGCAATGCCCACCCACTTGCGGGTGCCCACCGTTTCGCCGAGCAGGGGAAACGCCAGCGCCGCGGTCAGCAACGGCTGCAGGCCGACCACGAGGGCGGCCACGCCGGCGGGCAGGCCGTCGTTGACCGCCCAGAACACGCCGCCGAGATAGATGCCCTGCAACAGCACGCCGGCAACCAGCGCGTTGGCCCAGGCCCGCAGACCGCGCGGCCAGGGCGCGCCCACG
>NZ_PBYA01000045.1 GCF_002729955.1 Salinisphaera sp.
CATCGTCCTTGGCGGAATTGATCTTGCTGCCCGAGGACAGACGCTCGATGGCGCTGTTCAGGGTCTTCTGCGAAGAGTTGAGGTTCTGCTGGGCGGTCAGCGACAGCGTATTGGTGTTGATCACGAATGACATGGCGATTTCCTGAGCGTTAGGTGAAAGACGGCGGCTTGCCGGTTGCGGCCGCAAATCGCCGCTGGGGTACATATCGTCGCGCCGTTATTAATCTTTAATCCCAGACATTGGTACTTTTCGGTTGGCGTGGGGCCGTCTTTCCGGGCCGTCGCACTCACGCTATTCGTCGAGAAGGGGCCGAAACCTGCGCTTAATTCGCCAATCGCCGGCTATTGCCAGCGCCTAAGATTGCCTGCATCGGAAAACCAACCGCGTTGGACGTGCCATGCGTAGCCAGCGGTTGACCATTCAGGCGCATCACCTATGTATACGGCTCAAGGCAAGATCGATCGGTCCCAGGCGGTGGAACAATACCTGCCGCTGGTCAGGCGCCATGCGTTGTCGCTGCAGGTGCGCCTGCCGTCGAGCGTCGAGCTCGACGATCTGATTCAGGCCGGCATGGTCGGTCTGCTGGACGCCTTCAATCGCTTCGATGCCTCCCAGGGGGCCTCGTTCGCGACCTATGCCTCCCAGCGTGTGAAAGGCACGATGATCGACGAGCTGCGCAGCCGCGACTGGCTGCCGCGTAGCGTGCGTCGCGCCAGCCGCGACGTCGATCGCGCCATCCAGCGGCTCGAGCACAGGCATGGCCGCCATGCCACCGATCGCGAGATCGCCGAAGAGCTCGATATGCCGATCGAGGAGTACCACCGTCTGCTGCACGACGTGAACAACGGCTTCATCGAAGTATTCGAGGAAAGCGGGACCGAAGAAACGGCCGCTTCCGTGATCTCAGCCGATGTCGAGACCTCCACCAACCCGCTCGACGCGCTGCTTGCCTTTGGCGACCGCGAGCAGCTGGCCGAAGCGATCGACGAACTGCCCGAGCGCGAAAAACTGTTGCTCGGTCTCTATTATCAGGAAGACCTCAACCTCAAGGAAATCGGCGTGGTGCTGGGGGTGAGCGAATCCCGCGTCTGCCAGTTGCATAGCCAGGCCGTATCGCGCCTGCGTGCGATGTTGACGGAGCAATAGCGCCGTATCGACCCACTGGGCACGGCTTTTATATCTATATATAAGCGTGCCCGGCAGCCACCGGCTATGCCAACGCATGGGTCGTGTGCGGTAGCCGATCAGCCTGTACGGGCAGGTGTGCTACCGCGATGAGGGCGTCGCCCGCCGGATTGCAGCATGACAGTTGTGGCGAGCGTGCCAGAGGCGCCGGTTCAAATCGTCCGAGCCGAAATGCACCGCTCTGCTGCATTCTTGCAGTTTGCTGCGGGCCTTCACCCCAGCGATCGCCCCCGCTGTTCATGCGACGCGGGCCCGCGAGACCTACCTTGAGCCGTGGTCGCCCCATGCGGCCGTTCACAGCAAGCGCTTCGAACGCAGGTTTTATTCGCGTCGTGCCCCCTGCGTATTGCTGTTCCGACCCGCCGCGACGCCGGTGTTATCCAATAGTCGTATTGTCGTCGGCGAACGACAATAAAACGTCGCAAGCGATTCAAGCCATCCCCTATCGCGCCGATAGGTCCCCGGGGTAAAGGTCAACACGCGGGCGCTCTCGGACCCCATCTGGTCGCGCCTGTGTCGTTGTTCCATCCATTAATGAGACGACTTCGGGCAATGCCGCTGCCTACCACTGTCGTAGCGACATCTGCCGCAGCGTCTCGCGCACATTACAGGCGTACTTGCGATGAAAAAGAGTGTGAAGGGGAAACTGGGGCTGGGTTTTGGTGTGATTACCATTCTGGTCGTGGCGCTGGGCGGCTTTGCCCTCTACAGCAACAGCCAGGTATCGGCCGTCACGGATCGAATCTATTCCAAGAACATGAAAGGCCTCATCGAGGTCAATGCGCTCATCGATACGTTCAACACAATGCGTGGCGACGTGCAGAAGGCGTTGCTTTTCAACGATGACGGCGCCGAGCTGGCGCAGTCGATCGACGCCGATATTGCCAAAATCACAGAACTTTGGAACGGCTATTATCCGGCGTTGCTGACCGGGCCGGAAGAAAAAGCCAAGGCCGATCAGGCCGCCGCCAAGTTCAAGGAATTCGCGCAGGTTGTGCAGACCATCACCGAGCCGATGCAGACCGGCCAGGCCTATGAAGCGCAGGCGCTCTATGCGGTCGATGTGGAGCCGGGCTTCGATGCGTTGATCGGCTACATGGATGAGCTGGCCGAATATCAGGTGGCACGTGCAGGCGTGTTCTTTGCCAACGGCCAGGCCACCCAGGCCACGAGCCGCAACATCATCATCGCAACCCTGGTCGCGGTCGTGCTTCTGACCGTGGTGACCATGGTGCTGCTTACGCGCATGATCACCCGTCCGCTGGATCAGGCACGCGGGCTGGTCGACGCAATCGCCCAGGGCCGTCTGTCGAACGACGTGCACAACCCCTACAAGGATGAATTCGGTTCGATGCTAGCCGGGCTGAAGAACATGCAGGCCAAGCTGTCCGAAATCGTCTCAAACGTGCGTCAAGGGTCCGAATCGGTCAGCGTCGGGGCAGGCCAGATCGCCTCGGGCAACGACGAGCTCAGCAGCCGCACCCAGGAACAGGCCGCCAACCTCGAAGAAACCGCGGCCTCGATGGAGCAGATGACCTCCACGGTCAAGCAGAACGCCGACAACGCAGCCCAGGCCGATCAGCTGGCCCGCGGTGTACGCACCCAGGCCAGCGAAGGCGGCGAAGTGGTCGCCCGTGCGGTGGCGGCGATGCAGGAAATCGATGCCTCCAGCCGCAAGATCAGCGAGATCGTGGGCTTGATCGACGACATCGCCTTCCAGACCAATCTGCTGGCGCTCAACGCCTCGGTCGAGGCGGCCCGGGCCGGCGAGCAGGGACGTGGCTTCGCGGTCGTGGCCTCGGAAGTGCGTAATCTGGCCAGCCGCAGCGCCGCGGCCGCCAAGGACATCAAGTCTCTGGTCGAAGACAGTGCCGCCAAGGTGGCCGATGGCTCGGCGCAGGTCGCGCTGTCCGGCAAGACGCTCGACGGCATCGTCGAAAGCGTGCACAAGGTCGGCGACATTATCGCCGAGATCGCGGCGGCCAGCAGCGAGCAGTCCAGCGGTATCGAACAGGTCAACCTGGCCGTGTCGCAGATGGACAGCATGACGCAGCAGAACGCGTCGCTGGTGGAACAGTCGGCCGCGGCCAGCCGCTCGCTGGAGGAGCAGGCCGAATCGCTCAAGCGTCAGGTCGCGTTCTTCACGCTCAGCGGGGATGCCCGAACCGTCGCATCCGTACCCGCGGTCAGCACGGCGAAAACAGCCACGCCCGTGGCCGCTGCGAGTGCCGCGCCGGCCCCCGCCCCGGCCAAACCTGCAGCGCCGGCAGCGCACAAGACGCCGGTCAAGGACGATATCGATATCGACGACGGCGACTGGGCGACGTTCTAGGCCTCGGCCGCACGCCATCCGCCTTCAGTTTGAAGCCCCGTTTCGACGGGGCTTCTTTTTGGGGGCATGGGTGGAGGCTGATCCGTATCTCGTCGGCCGCCGTTGCATGGGCCAGCCGCGCCTCCAGGGGTGGCTAACCCTCTCATTCAAGCCTCGGGCGATCGCGCCGCGTCGGTACGAGTACGCGTCGTCCAGGCCAGCGGCAGCACCGCCGTATTGAACACCAGAAAGACGACGACCACCGCATAGGGCGAGGCCCAGGCGTCGGCCGCTGCGCCGGCGGCGATCGGGGCGACAAAACCCAGCACATAGCCCACCGCGAGCATGCCCGCAGCCAGCGCGCCGGCTGCGTCGGCGTCGCGCAGCAGTGGCGGCAGTGCGGTGAGTACGATCAGTTGCAGCGCCGCGGTCAGGCTCAACAGCGCGGCCGCGGGGTAGAGCACGACCAGCCCGTCGGCAAGCAGCAGGGCCAGCAGGCCGGCGATATGCGCGCTGCAGGTCATCGCAAGCAGCCGCGGTATGCGCAGCACCGGGCGAACGGCTGGAACCAGCGCAAGCGAGGTCAGCAGCTGGGCGAGATTGAATACGAACAGCATGGTGGCCAGATGGTCGCCCTGGCCCTTGTGTTCGAGCAGCGCGCCCATATAGGCGTTGAGGCCGAAGAAGGTGGCCGCCGTCGCGCCCAGCAGCAGTCCGAAACGCCAGAGCAGCGCATCCTTGTAGGAAGGCAGACCGCGAATGCGGCGGGTCGAACGCCTGCCGTACAGGCGCGGTGCCAGCACAAGCGGGCATAAGACGATAGCCGGCAGCGAGAACCAGAACAGTGCGGCCCGCCAGTCGCCATCCACGGCAGGCAAGAGGATCGGCAGCGTCAGGCCAGCGCCCACGAACTCCCCGAGCATCATGCCGTTGATATAGATCGCGGCACCGAGGGCGATGAACGACGGGCACCAGCGGCCGACCAGCGCCGGCAGCGCCGGTTGCATGGCCGCGATACCCAGGCCCATGGCCGCGGTCAGACCTAGTAGCACTGCGATATCCGGGGCGAGGGCGCGCAGCATGGAAGCGGTCGCCGTCAATAAAAGCGCGGCGATCAGCGTGTTGCGGGCGCCGTAGCGGCCGATCAGCCAGGCCGCGGGCAAGGCCCCGAGGCCAAGCATGAATACGGGCAAGGTCGTGAGCGCACCCAGCGCGGTCTGGCCAAAAGCCAGGTCGTTCTGGATACGCTCGCCGAGCGGCGCGGCGATCAGAATCGGCGCACGCATATAAACGCCGGCCAGCCAGAGCAGCAGCAGGATGCCGGCACGGCGCAGCAGTTCGATCGGCGACAGCATGGGTGGTACGGGCGTGAATGGGCGCCCGAGTCTAGGGCCTGCCGGCGTCTGGTACGAGGGCTGTGTTGGCGCGGCGGGCGGCCGCGACGCTATTTAAAATCAAGGACGGATCGCCGGCCTTGATTTTTGATCGCGTTGAAAACGGCTGACAGAGTCAGCTGTTCTGGTGCCGGGTTATGATTTTCCTACACTGTCATGCGGTCCATACAGGCGCTGTGCTAGCGTTCGAGCCATGAAACGCAAAACCAAGATCGTTGCCACCCTCGGCCCGGCGTCGGATTCGCCGGATGTACTCTCGAAGCTGCTCTCGGCGGGGGTCAACGTCGTACGAATCAATTTCTCACACGGCCAGGCCGAGGATCATCGCGAGCGCGTGCGCCGCGTGCGCGAAGCCGCCGCCCAGCTTCAGCTGCCGGTGGCCGTACTCGCCGATCTGCAGGGGCCGAAGATTCGTATCGAATCCTTCGCGGATGGTGCGGTGGAGCTGGAAACCGGCCAGCACTTCACCCTGGATACCCGCATGGCCGCCGACGCCGGCACGCGCGAGGCCGTGGCGATTCACTACGAGCCGCTGCTGGCCGACGTCAGGGCCGGCAGCCAGCTGCTGATCAACGACGGCGCGATCTCGCTGGCGGTGGATGCCGTGGACGACCACCGTATCCAGTGCACCGTCGAGGTCGGCGGCAAGCTTTCGGGGCGCAAGGGCGTCAATCTGCGCGGCGGCGGGCTGTCGGCCGGCGGGCTCACGGAAAAGGATTTCGAGGATATTCACGTCGCCGCCGAGCTGGACGTCGACTATCTGGCCGTCTCCTTCGTGCGCAGCGCGGCCGATCTGCACGAGGCACGCCAACGCCTGGAAGCCGCCGGCGGCAAGGCCCGGCTATGCGCCAAGATCGAACGCGCGGAAGCGATTGCTGCGCTCGACGAAATCATCGAGGCCAGCGACGCGGTCATGGTCGCGCGCGGCGATCTGGGCGTGGAAATCGGCGACCCGGAGCTGCCCGGCGTACAGAAACGCATCATCGCGACCGCCCGGGAAATGAATCGCCTGGTGATCACGGCCACGCAGATGATGGAATCGATGATCGAAAACCCGATTCCCACCCGTGCCGAGGTCCTGGACGTCGCCAATGCCACGCTCGACGGCACCGATGCAGTCATGCTGTCCGCCGAAACCGCAGTGGGCCGCTATCCGGTACAGACCGTGGCCGCGATGGCCAAGATATGTATCGGTGCAGAGCGCGAGGCCACGGCCGATCGCCCGGCCAGCGGGCTGGCGGCGCATTTCCAGCGCACCGACGAGGCCATCGCCATGGCCACGATGTATACCGCGCGCCATATGCATGCCGATGCCATCATCGCGCTGACCGAATCGGGTACCACGGCGCTGCTGATGTCGCGTCAGGACACGCATATCCCCATTTTTGCACTCACCCAGTATCCGGCCTCCGAGCGTTATCTGGCCCTGTGTCGCAACGTCTTTCCGGTGGCGTTTTCGCCGTCCGAGCTCAACGGCGTGGTGCCGGTGGATGAAGCCGTGGCCTGCCTGCGTACGCGCGGGGATCTGGAAAGCGGCGACCGGGTGCTGGTCACCAAGGGCGATTTCACCGGCCCGGGCGGCACCAACGCCATGAAGATCATCACGGTCGATTAACGACAGATGGCGTGGGCATCGGCGCACAGCGCCGGTGACCGTTAGAATGCGGCGACCGACCGCCAGACAAGACCCATGGATTTTCACGACGTACTGACCCTGCGTGCCGGGCATGGCGCGCGTGCCGTGCTCGAAAAACAGGGCCTGAACCCGGGCCAGATCGGGGCCATGGCCGGCGCGGCCGGCGGGCCGAAATGGCTCATCCTCTCGGCGCTGGATCAATATCTGTTTTCCGACTGGCTGCATCGCGACGGTGCCGCACAGCCGGTCGATCTGGTGGGGTCTTCGATCGGCGCCTGGCGCTTCGCCGCCGCCTGCCACCGTAACAACCCGGCCGCGGCGATCGCGCGGCTGGAAACGGCCTATCTGGACCAGTTCTATAGCGCCAAGCCGGACCGCGATGAAATCAGCGCCACCGTGCGGGCCATTCTGGACACGTTTCTCACCGATGAGGTACGCGACGGCATACTCGGCCACCCGCGTTTTCGTCTGCACGTACTGACCGTGCGTTCACGCGCGCTCACCCGAAGCGAAGCACGGGCAGCGCTCATGTTCGGCTCCGGCCTCGGCGCGCTGGGCAACGCGGTCTCCCGCCACAGCCTGCGCTGGTTTTTCGAGCGCGTGGTGTTTTCGCGGACACCGGGCGGTTTGCACTGGGCCGATACGCACCTCGGTGCGCACGGCGTCGAACTCAACGCAGCCAACGTGCGTGATGCGGTCTATGCCAGCGGCAACGTGCCGCTCGTGATGCGTGGCGTGGTCGATCCGGCCGGTGCGCCGCCGGGGGTTTATCGCGATGGCGGTATCGTTGACTACCATATCGACCAGCCGTTGCTGAGCGCGGATGCGCCGGCCCCGCTCGTGCTCATGCCGCACTACGACGAACGCCTGGTGCCCGGCTGGTTCGACAAGAGCCTGCCCTGGCGGCGCCCGCGCCATGCCGCAAATACGCTGCTCATCGGCCCCGGCCCCGCGCTACGTGACCGGCTGGTCGATCGCAAGGTGCCCGATCGCAAGGATTTCTATCGCTATGCCGGGAAAGACGATGCGCGGCTGGCAGCCTGGCAGCAGGCCATCGATGCGGGTCGACTGATGCGCGATGCCTTCATCGAGTTCGCAGCCAGTGACGAACCGGCCCGCTACGTGAAACCGCTATGACGCGACGACTGATTCTGGCCTCGGCCTCGCCCCAGCGCGCCAAGCTGCTCGACCAGCTCGGGGTCGCGCATGTCGCGATCGCCGCCGATATCGACGAAACGCCGCGGCCGGGCGAAAGCGCCGAAGCCCTGGCCGAACGCCTGGCGCGCGGCAAGGCCCAGTCTCTGGACCAGACGTTGAACGAGCGCTATGGCGACGACGCCGTGCTCGGCTCGGATACGGTCGTCGCGCTCGGTGATCGGCTCTATGGCAAGCCGGCCGACGATGCCGAGGCCGAATCGATGCTGGCCTCGCTATCCGGTACCACGCATCGGGTGGTCAGCGGGGTGGCGCTATGCGTGGACGGGCACTGCGTATCGCGTATCAGCACGAGCGCGGTCACGATGCGCGAAACCACGCGCGCCGAGCGCGCAGCCTATATCGCCAGCGGCGAGCCCATGGGCAAGGCCGGCGGCTATGCCATCCAGGGCCGGGGGGCGATTTTCATCGCCCGGCTCGACGGCAGTTATTCCAGCGTGATGGGCCTGCCCCTGTATGAAACCGCGGCCCTGCTCGACGAGGCCGGCTTCGATTTGCTTGGCGCCTTGTCGTGACGACGCCATCGCCTGCCCGTATCGCGGCCGTTTTTCCGCTGGTCGCCGGCGTGCTTGCGGTCGTGGCCTATCTGGCGCCCGGGGCGTTTGTGGCCGGTAAGCCGGCGATCGTGCCGCTGCTGGTGGTCATCATGTTCGGCATGGGACTGACCCTGACGCCGGCGGATTTCTCGCGGGCGATCACGCGCTGGCCGGTGGTGTTGCTGGGAGTGGTGCTGCAGTTCGGGCTCATGCCGTTGGCGGCATGGGCCATCGCGAATGCGCTGGCCCTCGATGCGCCTTTAGCGCTCGGGCTGATACTCGTCGGAAGTGTGGCCGGCGGCACCGCCTCGAACGTGATCTGCTTTCTGGCCGGGGGCGACGTGGCGCTGTCGATCACGCTCACGAGTATCGCCACCCTGGTATCGGTCGTGGCCACGCCCTTGCTCACCTGGCTCTATGCCGACGCACAGCTGGGCGTACCGGTGGCATCGATGCTGTTCAGCATCGCCGAAATCGTGATCGTGCCGGTGGTGGCCGGCATGGCGATCAATCTATGGATTGGCGATCGCTGGCGCTCACGCGACGGCTGGTGTGCGCTCGGCTCTTCAATTGCCATTGCCGTGGTGATCGCGATCATCGTCGCCCTCAACGCCGATTCCATCGCGCGCATGGGGCTGGTCGTGTTGGCGGCGGTGGTATTGCACAACCTCATGGGCCTTGCGGCCGGCTATGGCTGCGCGCGGATTTTGACCGGCGATCGGCGTATCGCCCGTACCCTGGCCATTGAAGTGGGCATGCAGAATTCCGGCCTGGCGGTTGCGCTCGCGCAGCAGTATTTCTCGGCCGCCGCGGCGTTGCCGGGGGCCGTGTTCTCGGTCTGGCACAACGTCAGCGGTGCGCTGTTCGCGGCGGCCTGTGCGCGTCGCGCCCGGTACGGGCCGAACACGGCCGAAGCGGGCTAGTCCGAACGCCGGGCCAGCCAGCCGGCGGCCATGCGCCAGGTATGGGCCGGCGCATCGCTGCCGGCGAACACGCCGGCATGGCCGCCAGGGGCCAGCTCGAAGCGCCGGTCTGCGCTGGTGACCAGCGCCATGATGCGGCGCACGCTCGCGACCCCGACCAGCTGATCGGATTCGCCGGCGATGGCGAGCAGCGGGCAATCGATCCGGGCCAGGTCGGATTCGACCTCGCCCAGACGTACGGTGCCGCTGGCCAGGGCGTTGTCGATCCAGAGTTTAACCAGAAAATCCTGAACCAGGGTGCCGGGGTAGTCGAGCATGTCGCCCATCCAGCGGCCGAAGGTGGCATGGGTGGCCACGAAGTTGCGATCGCCCAGTCCGCGTAGCAGCGAAAGATAGGTGGTCAGGCTGCCGACGGGGTTGGTGAGCTTGAACGCCATGCCGTTGAGCCAGCCCGGCACGTGCATCAGCCGCGGGTCGATCTGGTGGACGCGCCATCGGGTATGGCGACGGATCAGGCGCGCGGGGCCGTTGAGCGCGCGCAGCGTACGCGCGGCCAGGGTGGCATCGTGCATGTCGATCGGGCTGGCGATGGTCACGATATTGCGAATGCCGTAATCGCGGCCCGTGCCGGCATAAATGAGGGTGAACAGCCCGCCCATGCAATAGGCCAGCAGCGATACATCCGGGCTGCCGCTATGCCCGCGAACCGCGGTGAGCGCATCGGGCAGCAGGCGCAGGGCATAGTCGCGTACGCCCAGATGGGCATCGTCGCGACCGGGCTCGCCCCAGTCGATGAGGTAGACGGCAAAACCACGGGCACGCAGGTAGCGCACCAGGCTGCGCTGGGGCAGCAGATCGAAGATGAGCGTGCTGGCTGCCAGCGGCGGCACCAGCACGACCGGTATGGCGTACTCGTGTTCGGCGACCGGCTCGACCCCGTCGCCGACCGGGATCTCGCGGTCTGCAAGCGGCGGGTAGTAGCGGACCGCCATCAGCCCCAAACGATGGATCACGCGATAGGGCGTGCGCTCGGCCTGGTAGAGGTCAGGATCCTTGCGCAGCCAGTCGCGACCGTTGGTCAAGGCCTCACGGGCGTTGGCCCGCACGGACTGCGCGTAGCGAAGAGCACGATCGAACATGGCGCGATTATGGCACGCCCACGAGTTTTCCAGCCCTGGTGCCCAGCGGCCATCGGCTGAGCCGCTCAGGAGTCGGGGCCACCCGCTTTGTCGCCCCAGCGTTTCTCCAGGGTCGCTGTACGCCGGCAGGAGTTCTTATAGAACTTATAGCGCAGGGAGTTCTTCTGGTAATAGTTCTGGTGGTATTCCTCGGCCGGGTAGAAGGTGGTGGCAGCCACGATCTCGGTCACGATCGGCGAGGGCGCGTCGGGGTCGTCCTGCAGGGCCTGCTTGGACTGTTCGGCGGTTTTCTTCTGGGCGTCGTTCACGTAGAAGATCTCGCTGCGATAGGAATCGCCACGATCGCAGAACTGCCCGCCGTCATCGGTCGGGTCGATGTTGTGCCAGAAGGTATCGAGAAGGTGCTCGTAATCCACCTGATCGGTTTTGTAGACCACCTTCACGGCTTCGGCATGGCCGCTGGTTTCGGCGGTGACGTCGCGATAGCTCGGGTCGGGTAGATGCCCGCCGGTATAGCCCGAGGTGGTCGAGACCACGCCCTCGACCTGATCGAAGGCTTCTTCCACACACCAGAAACAGCCACCGGCAAAGATCGCGACCCCTTCGTCGGTGCCCACATCCGGCTTGAAGGGCGCGTTCGGCGCGGGCGCTTCATTGGCGCCGGCCGAAGCAGAAAAGAAAAGCGCAAGGCTGGCAAGAACCAGAAGATAAATCGGCAGACGACGCATGGGCGACTCGATAGCGAATTCGATAGCCAGCTTACGTTGCCCCGGGCCGCAGCGATGCGTTCATTCGGTTTCCGGCAGAGCGATCGCCAGCGCTGCACCCGCGAACGCCGGAATACTCAAGGCGGCCACGGCCCAGGCGGCGCCGAGCAGGCCGACGAGTGCGACCAGTCCGCCGCCGGCCAGCAGAATGACGCCGATGGTGGTGTTGGCGACGGCCGTGAGCTGGGCGCGGTCCTCGCTGTTGCCCAGGTCGGTGAGATAGGTCTTGCGGCCCAGGCGTACGCCGGCATGCAGGCCGGCGAGTACGAAATAGCCGGCCGCGAACGGCCATACGCCGAGCGCGCTGCCCGCCTCCAGCCAGGCGAAAGCGGCCACCAGCAGATTGAGCACACCGGCCGCGATGCCGGTGATCATCAGCACCTGGCGCGAGGAACGATCCGAGAACCTGCCCCAGAACGGCGCCGATACCAGCGAGGCCAGCCCCGAGAGCGCCAAGAGAATGGCCAGATTGGCGATGGCCTCGCCGCCGCTCTCGCGTGCGAGCGTGGCGTAATAAGGTGCTGCCAGTGCGGTGGCCACCAGCAGCCCGCGTACGCCGATGAAGCGGGCAAACCCCGGCTTGCTGCGAATCAGGCCTAGGCTTTGCCAGGCGGTCTTGAGCGCATTGCCGCCGCCTTCGGTGGCGCCGGCATATTCGCGCAGGCTGGAAAAGACGATGGCAGCGAACAGCCAGGCGGCGCCCGCGATGGCCAGTAGCACGAGCAGGGGCGTGAGCGTGGCGTTGCCGATGGGTGTAAGCCAGAGCAGCAGGCCGAGCGCCATGGCGACCCCGCCGGCCGCGCTTGCGGCATAGCCCGACAGGGTGCCGCGCCGCGTCTTGGCGATGGTCTTGCCCTGGACATCCTTGTAGGACACCGAGCACACGCCGCGCCCGAGCGAAAACACCGCCAGCAACGCCAGAATCGCGGCCCCGGCCGGCATCGCTTCCAGGGTCAGGGCCACGGCGATCATGGCCACCACGCTCGCGCCCTGAATGGCCGCGCCGGCCACCCAGAACCATTTCCGGCGCGGCTTGGCCCGCATCCAGCCGGCCACGGCCAGCTGGGGTAGCAGCGCGAGCGATTCGCGGATCGGCACCAGCAGGCCGGTCATCCACACCGGCGCGCCGAGCGCGCCCATCAACCAGGGCAGCACCAGCTTGGGGCTGGCGATCAGGTCGCCGATCTTGTTGGCCAGCAGGGCGACCAGATGAATGAAGAAATTGGTGGGCTGTTCGCGACAGGCTTCGTCGGAGATGTCGCGGCATACCCGCGCATTCTCGTCGCCGGTCACCAGATCGTAGAGGTCGCGAATCGCGCCGCTTTCGGGCGTTGCTTGAGTTCGGGAATCGTTCACGGTCGTTGTCGTTCGTTGATTGTCAGTCGGGCGCGTCGCTGCGTTCGCGCAGATGCTTGCACCAGTCGCCGTGCTCGATCACCGGCCAGGCCGGATCGCGTGCGGCGATCCAGAGATAGATCCAGGCATCGCCGTAGGCAGTGGTCAGCTCGCGGCGGGTGTAGTGCACCGGGTAATCCTCCAGCCGGTCGAGGGCGGCGAAGGTATCGTCGTCCACCGAGAACACATCGCCCACGAGCGCGGTCCGGCCCTCGTCGAGAGCGGCCGGATAGGGCCCGGTATCGAGCAGGGTGAAGCGTGCTGGCGTGGTGTACGCGCCCCGATGCGTCGCGGTTGCCATGAAGTGATGATTGCGCTCGCCGGGGCGCAGCGTGCCGTAGACGAAAACCTGATGCATCGGTATGCGAAACGCGGAATGATGCAGGTATGCTAGTCGACATGGATTGTCTGACAACTGCCCAGCCTTGAGCCGCGTCGTGACCGTACGCGATGCCGCCACCACCGCGCTGCTGCGTAACGGGGCGGATAGCGGCCTCGAAGTGCTGCTGCTGCGTCGTCATGCCAGCCACGTCTTCGGCGCCAATGCCTATGTGTTTCCCGGCGGCGCGCTGGACGCGGAGGATGGCGAAGCCGATCTGCGCATGCGCTGTCACGGCGGCGTCGAGCTCATCGAAGAGGCGGTGGGCGACAACGGCTTTGCACTGGCGATGGCCGCCATTCGCGAATGCTTCGAGGAGGCCGGCCTGTTGGTCGCCTGCACCGCCCAAGCCGAGATTACCTCGGCCCGCCGCGACGCTCTGCGCCTTGCGCTCAATACGCAGAAGGCCAGCTGGGCGGCGATCGTTAGGGAGATGGATTTGCGCTTCAATCTCGATGACCTGGCGTTCTTTGCCCACTGGACCACGCCCGCGGGCCCGCCCAAACGCTATTCCACCCGCTTTTTCGCCGCCGCCGCGCCGCCGGGCGAGGCGCGCTGCGACGGTCTGGAAACCACCCATGTGTGGTGGGCGCCGCCGGCCCAGGCGGTGGCTGCTCACGATCGCGGCGAAATCGAGCTGATGACGCCGACCCGGGCCACGCTCGAATCGCTGGCCGGCTATGCCGATGCGGATACGGCCCTGGGCGCACTCATGGATGCCAGCACGGTGCGGGTACCATGAGCAGCGCGGCTCAGGCAGAACAGCTCGTCGACGGCGTACTGCGCATCGTCGCGCCCAACCCGAGCCCGATGACCGGCGAGGGCACCAACAGCTATATCGTGGGCCACTCGCGCTGCGCGATCATCGATCCCGGCGTGGACGAGGCCGCGCATCTGGATGCCCTGGTCGCAGCCGCGCCGGGCGAGGTGGCGGCCATTCTCGTCACCCATGCCCACCCCGATCATACCGGCGGCGCGCTACGCCTGGCCGAACGGCTGAATGTCCCGGTTTATGCCTATCCGCTCGAG
The DNA here is from genome assembly GCF_002729955.1 of Salinisphaera sp. Classification (GTDB taxonomy): domain Bacteria; phylum Pseudomonadota; class Gammaproteobacteria; order Nevskiales; family Salinisphaeraceae; genus Salinisphaera. Next base: position 13,911 of record NZ_PBYA01000045.1, read on the forward strand.
CTGCAGGGCATACGCGACGAAGACTTTGCCCCGCACCGGCCGCTCTATCACGGCGATATCGTCGATCTGGACACGGTGCGCCTCGAGGCGATTCATGCCCCCGGCCATACGGCCGATCATCTATGCTTTTTCTGGCGCGAGGCCGGCCTGCTGTTTGCCGGCGATACGGTGATGGCCGACGTCACGGTGGTGATTCTGCCGCCGGACGGCGACATGAGCGCCTATATGCAAAGCCTCGAACAGCTGCAGGCGCTGCCGATCGAACGCATCGCGCCGGGGCATGGTCGGCTGCTCGAGGACGCGCCGGCGGTGCTGGCGCATATCGTGGCCCATCGGCGCGAACGCGAAACCCAGGTATTGGAATCGCTGAGCGTGGATGAGCCGATGATGGCCGAACAGATCGCGGTTCAACTCTACCCCGATCTGGACGTGCGTCTGCAGCCGATGGCCGCGGCCCAGGTCGAAGCCCATCTCATACGGCTCGTGGCGCTGGGCAACGCGGTGGCCGTGGCTGATGGCTGGCTCTGTGTTCAGGAGGCCGACCCGCTGTTTTATTAGTGTGCCGCGCCCTCTGGCATGTCGGTGTTCTTCGAGCTGCCGAGGAAGAACACCAGCGGCACCAGGGCCGCGAGAATCACGCCCAGCAGCCAGAAGTCGTCGATGAAGGCGAGCATCTGGGCCTGTTCGCCAACCAGCTGATAGATCGACGCCAGGGCCTGGCCACGGGCGGCTTCCAGGCTGGCGCCCATCTGCTGAAAATGCGCGGTCAGCGACGCCAGCGTCTCGCGATACTGATCGTGATAGGGGGTGACGTTCTCCACCAGCACGTTCTGGTGATACTGGCTGCGCCGGGCCAGCCAGGTGGTGACCAGGGATATACCTACGCTGCCGCCGATATTGCGGGCCAGATTGATGAGCGCGGAGACCTGGTCGGTCTTGTCGGCCGGCACGCCGATATAGGCCACGCTCGTGATCGGGATGAATAAAAAAGCCAGGCCGACGGTCTGGAACACACGCGCGACCACGAGCTGGTCGAAGCTGACGTCGAGATTGAAACTGGCCAGATGAAACATCGAGGCCGAGACCACGACCAGGCCGAAAGCGATCAGCCAGCGGGCTTCGATCTTGTTGGATAGAAACCCGACCACGGGCATCATCAGCACGATGGCAAAACCGCCCGGCGAGATCACCAGGCCAGCCAGCGTGGATGTATAGCCAAGCGCGGACTGCACGAACTGCGGAATCAACAGGGTCGAGCCGAGCAGCACGAAGCCGAGCATGAACATCAGCAGGTTGGCAAAGGCGAAGTTGGAAAAACGAAACAGACGCAGGTCCATGATCGGATGCTTCTGGAACGGCTCCCAGCAGATCAGCGCGCCCAGGCACAGCGCCGCGATGATGCCGTTGGCGAGGATGAAATGGGAGTCGAACCAGTCGTTCTGCTGGCCCTTGTCGAGCATCACCTGCAGACAGCCCAGGCCGAGTGCGAGCAGGGCGAAACCGACATAGTCGATACGAAAGCCGTCCGCCAGCTTGGCCCGGCGGGCGGCCTCGTAGGCGGCCGAATCCTTGACCAGGGCGCCGGCCAGGATCAGCAGTACGATGCCCACCGGCACGTTGAGCAGAAAGATCCAGTGCCAGCTCGCATGGTCGGTGATATAGCCACCCAGGGCCGGGCCGATGGCGGGGGCGAATACCACCGCCACGCCATAGATCGCGAAGGCCATGCCGCGCTGTCGGGGCGGAAACGAGTCGGCGAGAATCGCCTGTGAAACCGGCTGCAGGCCGCCACCGCCCAGACCCTGAAGGATGCGGAATACGATCAGCCAGCCCAGCGACGGGGCCATGCCGCACAGCAGCGAGGCCACCGAAAACAGCACGATGGACACGACGAAGAAGCGCTTGCGTCCGAGCACCTGCGAAAACCAGCCCGATACCGGCAGCACGATGGCATTGGCCACCAGATAGGACGTGAGCACCCAGGTGGCTTCTTCCTGGCTTGCCGACAGGCTGCCGGCGATATGCGACAGCGACACGTTGGCAATGGAGATATCGAGTACCTCCATGAACGCGGCCAGGCCCACCACCGCAGCGATCAGCCAGCGGTTGGCGGGGTACTGGGCCTCGTCGGGCCGGGTGGCCGCGGCGTCGCTCATTGCGCGGGCGTTGCGGTCGCGGTGGCCGGACGCTGTTCGTCGACCGGCTTCGCGGGCGCGCCCACGTTCACCGTCGGCACCGCCGACATGCCCGGTGCGAGCTCCACGTCATCGAGCTGGCCGTTGCGTTCGAACACGATCTTGACCGGCACGCGCTGGACGATTTTCACGAAGTTGCCGGTCGCGTTCTGCGGCGGCAGCAGCGAAAAGGTGGGCCCGGTACCCGACTGGAACGATTCCAATCGGCCTTCGAACTCGTGATCGGGAAATGCGTCCACTTCGATACGCACCGGCTGGCCCACACGCATGCGGGTGAGCTGGGTTTCCTTGAAGTTCGCCACCACCCAGGGGTTGTCGGCGACTACCGCGAGTGCGGCCTGACCGGCATTGACGTGGCTGCCGGCCAGCACCGATTTCTGTGCGATCTTGCCGGCCTGCGGGGCACGCACGTCGGTATACGACAGGTTCAGTCGGGCCTGCTCGACCTGGGCCTCGGCTTCGGCGATACGTGCTTCGGCGGTCGAGGCCTGGGATTGCTTCAGCGCGATCTGGTCCGGTGCGGTCTTGGCCTGGTCGAGCTGTGCCTTGGCCTCGCGCACCCGGGCCGCGGCCGAGGTGGCGGTGGTATTGGCCTGGTCGAGCTGCTGGCGCGAGACTTCGCGCTTGGCATAAAGCTTTCGGTAGCGCTCGGCGTCGGCGGCCGCCCGGCTGGCTTCTGCGCGGGCGGTTTCCAGCGCGGCCTCGGCGCGATCGGTATCGGCGCCGCTGGTCTGGCGGGTCACCGCCAGCTCGCGCTGGCTGGAGGCATAGGCGGCCTTGGCCGCCTGCAGGCTCGCCTCGGCACTGGCCAGTCGGGCGCGGTAGTCGGCCGGGTCCAGCGTGAACAGGGGATCGCCTTTTTCGACGTGCTGGTTGTCGCGCACATAGACCTCGGCCACGGTGCCGGTCACCCGGGGCGCGACCTGCACGATATCGGCCTGCACGAAGGCATCGTCGGTGCTGACCAGATCGCGGGTCAGCCACCACCAGATGCCGGCGCCGATCGCACAGATCAACACGACGATGACGGCAATCACGGCCACGCGCCGGCCTTTGCCGCCGTTTGCGCTGGGGGTGTCGGTGCTGGAATGGGTTTCAACGGAATCGGTCATGGCGTGGCGGGCTCATACAGACGAAAACGGCCGGCGCGCCCGAGCGCGGCGGCCAGGTTGATACGGGCACGGGTGTAGTCGGCCAGGGCCGCGACGCGGCCGTTGCGGGCATCGGCCAGCGCGGTCTGCGCATCGATCACTTCCACGTTGTCGCTGATGCCCTCGGCAAAGCGATCGCGGGAGAGATCGAGCTCGCGGTTGGCGAGATCGAAAGCCGATTCGGCGGCACGTACCTGCTCGGCGAGGGTATGCAGGGTGCGACGGGCCACGCGTACGTCCTGCTCGATCTGGGTGCGGGTATCGCGATAGCGAATACGCTGTTGATCGAGACGACTCGCGGCGCTGTCGATGCGGGCATTGATGGCGCCGCCGTCGAAGATCGGCACCTCGACCTGCGCGCCGATCGTATAGGTGTCCTCGACGTTCTCGTGGTAGGTATTGCCGGCTTCGCCGTAGGTGGCCGATGCCGAAACCGTGGGCAGGCGTGCGCCGCGCGCGCCTGCCAGCTGGGCCCGACGCACGGCCAGCTGGCCCTGGGCCAGGCGCAGCTCGGCACGGCTGGCATAAGCGGTATCCAGATCGGCGTCGATATCGCCGTCCACGGCGGCGCTGTAGTGCAGGTCGTCGCTGAGCACCAGCGGCGTGTCGAGTGCCAGGCCCACCGTACGTGCCAGTCTGATATCGGCACGGGTGCGGTCGGTACGGGCCTGGGCCAGACGCGCGCGGGCCCGGGCCTGGCGGGTCTGGGCACGGGTGACGTCCACACCGGTGGCGATGCCGACGTTTTCCTGGTCGACGGCCAGATCGGCCAGTCGGTCGGCCAGTTCGAGGTCGGCGCGGGCGGCTTCCACCGAGGCCCGGGCGGCGAGGGCGCTCACGTAGTCGAGTGCGGCCTCGGAGGCGACCTGTTCACGCGCGAGGGCCAGCTGATCGTCGGCCACGCGCTGGCCAAGTTTCGCGCTCTTGTACTGTTGCCAGGCGCTGTAGTCGAACAGGTTCTGACGCAGCTCGGCGCGGGCATCGAAGCTGTTGTAGGTGATCACGTCCGGCACGCTGATATCGGCGTTCTGTGCTGCCGGGCCCAGCGAATCCAGCGCCGACTGAATATCCAGGCCCTGGGCGGTGAGGTTGTTCTGCCGGCGTGACTGACTCACGCGCGCCGAGACATGGGGCAGAAACGCGGAGCGCGCCTCACGGCTGCTGCCGGCTACCTCGTCGCGCCGGGCATCGGCCAGCAATGTCTGCACGTTGGCGGCCATGGCCTGGTTGATGGCATCGCGCAGTGATAGCGCCGCGGCGGACTCGGGCAGGGTGAAGGTTTCGGCCGGCTCGGCCGCGGCGGGCGGGGTGGCCAGGGCGGCCAGGGCGACGGTCTGGGTCAGGCCGACCAGACAAAGAACCAGCGTGAATTGGCGTAGGGCATTCATGGCAGCAGGCGGACGAGCAGCGTCCGCAGTTGTGTTTGTTCGTTGTTGTCGAGCGGCGCCAGCAGTGCCTGCGTGGCGGCACGGGCGGCCGGCCGGATCTTGGCGAGTGCGGCGACGCCGTCTTCGGTCAGATGCAGGCGGTGGGCCCGTCGGTCGGCGGGGGCGCGCTGGCGCGCGATCCAGCCGCGTTTTTCAAGGCCGTCCACGAGGTAGGTCACGGTGGTGCGATCCAGGCCCAGCCATTCGGCCAGATCGCTCTGGTGCAGCGCATCGTTGGCTTCGAGTGCAAGCAGGGTGGCGTATTGGCGCCCGGATACCTGCATGCCCTCGGTATGGGCATCAAACAGGCGCAGCTGACGCTGGTGCGTCTTGGCCAGCAGATAGCTCAACTGATGACGGATCGAGTCCGGAAGCACGTGGGCCACTCGGTGCCTCGCAGGGCGGCAGCGGGATCAGGCTGATAATTGTATGTTGCATTAATATAATTGCAAGACTATTAATGCAACTAAATAGATTGGTGCCGGCCGATCGGCCGCGCCTTGCCGCGCTCGTCGGAAAAACGGCCGTTGAAAACAGCTGGCCCGGTCAGCTGTTTTGGTGCCGAATTAATGATCCGCCGATGAAGCGCGTGATCTCCGCAGGGGCGGCCGATCCTGGTCGATCCTGGTCGTTTTTGGGGGCGGCGGATCAGCCTTCTTCGAGCGTTACGCCGGCGCGTTCGACAAGCCGCGCGAAATCCAGTTCGGTATCGAGGGTGCCGTAGGCCATGCCGCGATTGCCGGCCAGTCGCGCTTCGCAGAAGGCCTCGCCGACCCAGCTCGATTCGCTGTGCAGCAGGATCTTGGCCTGTAGCGCTCGTGCCACGGCCTCGGCCACGCGGCGAGCCTGCATGGGCTGGTCGGCCACGCTTTTGAGCATGGTCTTCAGATCGTGACAGTGGCGGTCGTAGGCCGGGTGGGCGCCCCGTGCTTCGGCCAGTTCCGCCTCCAGCGCATTTAAAGCAGCCGGGCTCTTGGCCATCGCCCGCAGCATGTCCAGACACTGCACGTTGCCCGAGCCTTCCCAGATGGAGTTCAACGGCGACTGGCGAAACAGCCGCGGCAGGATCGACTCTTCTACATAGCCTGCGCCGCCCAGACATTCCTGGGCTTCGTTCACCAACGGCGGAGCAGCCTTGCAGATGAGATATTTGCCCACCGGCGTGGCGATACGCGCCAGCAGCTGCTGCTGTTCGTCGTTGGACTCGAAGGCCCGTGCCACGCGCATGGCATAGGCCATCGCCGCCTCGGATTCGAGCGCCATGTCGGCGAGCACGTGCTGCATCAAGGGCTGCTCGATCAGGCGCGCGCCAAAGGCGGCGCGATAGCGACAGTGATGGATCGCCTGTACCAGCGCCTGGCGCATCAGCCCGGCGGAGCCCAGCATGCAGTCCAGGCGGGTCTGGGACACCATTTCGATAATCGTCGGCACGCCACGCCCGGCCTCACCCACGCGATAGGCCTCGGCATCGAAGAATTCGACTTCGGACGAGGCATTCGCATGATCGCCGAGCTTGTTTTTCAGGCGCTGGATTTCGATGGCATTGCGCTGGCCGGCGGCGGTCCAGCGCGGCAGCAGAAAACAGGACAGGCCGGCGTCTTCCTGGGCGAGCACGAGAAACGCATCGCACATGGGCGCGGAGAAAAACCATTTGTGGCCGACCAGCCCGAAGCTGCCGTCGGCGCGCGGCGTGGCGCGGGTGGTATTGGCACGCACGTCCGAGCCACCCTGTTTTTCGGTCATACCCATGCCGATGGTCAGGCCGTGCTTTTCGCCATGCGGGGCGAACGTGGGATCGTAGCTGTTGGCCAGGATACCGGGCAGCCACTGGGCGGCCAGGTCGGGCGTATGGCGCAGCGCCGGCACGCTGGCATGGGTCATGGTGATGGGGCACATCGTGCCCGCTTCCATCTGGTTGTGCATATAGAACAACGCCGAACGCACGACCTGCGCGCCCTCGCGCTGGGCGGTCCAGGTCAGCCCGTGCAGGCCGTGTTCCTTGGCCAGCGCCATGCTGCGGTGATACGCCGGATGAAAACGCACCTCGTCTATGCGATGGCCATAGCGATCGAAGGTGGCCAGCTCGGGGCGATTCTCGTTGGCGTCGAAGCCGATCTCGATGAGTTCGGTGCCGGCGATCGCGCCATAGGCCTTGAGCCGATCCTGACCCCATTCGCCGCCTTCCCGACGTACGGCTTCGATCAGTGCCGTATCCGAAGCGAACACGTTGTAGTGCTCGAGCGGCGGCGGCTGGTTGGTGACGTCGTGCGTTCGCAGATGCTGTCGCGGATGCAGCGGGGTCTCGGACATGAGTACGATCCGGTTCGAATCAAGACCCTGGATTGTGCATTATCCGCCGCGTTGCGGCAGATATTGCGGATTACCGTCGATGCGCTTTTCCCGCGGGTGGGCCGGGCCGGATAGATTATCCGCAAATGAACGTGCACTTGTGCGGTTTTTTCTTAACAACAATACAGTCCGCCAATAAACGCCAATAAACGCGAATGAAAGGCATGCAATGCAAACCGCTGAGCGTTCGGCGAGAACAGCATAGGGGGCGGCCTCCGACCGATCTGTCTTTCGCCTTATTCGCGTGTATTCGCGTTTATTTGCGGACCGAAAAAAGCGATATTCGTAAGACAAAAAAAGGCCGACCCTCGGGCCGGCCCGCGTGGCACGGGGCATACCCCCGAAGCCACCCGATACTGGTTGTGAGGCCGATCAGCCGTGTTCGGCCTTGAGCGAATCGGCGGTCACCTGTTTGCGGTTCTTCCAGTTTTCACGCATCGCCTCGAGTTCTTCCGGCGGCAGCGAGATCAGGCCGAGCGATTTGAGTGCGCCGCGGTCGCTGGCCATCTGGTCGGACAGGAACAGGTCGACATACTCTTCCATGCCGTCAATACGGCCCACGTGGGCGTTCTTGGTATAGAAGAACAGCGAGCGCGATACCGGGTATTCGCCCGAGGAAATCAGCTCGCGCTTGGGCTCGATGCCGTCGACCTTGGCCGCCTGGATCTTGCCGCGATTCTCTTCCAGGAAGGAATAGCCGAAGATGCCGACCGCCGTGGCGTTCTGGGCCAGTTTCTGCACGATCAGGTTGTCGTTCTCGCCGGAGGGCACGAACTTGCCGTCCTGGCGGATGCTCGGTTTCTCGCCGTTGTAGCCGTCGATGTTTTCAGCGCCGTGTTCGACGACCAGCTCTTCGAAGGCGTCACGGGTGCCCGAGGAGGTCGGCGGGCCATAGATGAGAATCTCGTGGTCCGGCAGGCTCGGGTCGATATCGCTCCACTTGTTGTACGGGTTGTCGACCAGCTCGCCGTCCTGGGGGACCTGTGCGGCCACGGCCTTGGTGAGCTGTTCGCGGGACAGGTCGAGCGGCGGCTCGCCGGCTTTCTGGCCGATCACGATACCGTCGTAGCCGACCATGATCTGGGTGATGTCTTCGACGCCGTTGTCCTGACACATCTTCAGCTCGGACGACTTCATCGGCCGCGAGGCGTTGGTGAAGTCCGGGGTGTCTTCGCTTACGCCGCCACAGAACAGCTTGAAGCCACCGCCCGAACCCGTGGATTCGACCACCGGGGTACGGAAGTCGGTGGTCGCGCCCATTTCCTCGGCCACATAGGACGAGAACGGGTAGACCGTCGATGAGCCGACGATACGAATCTGGTTGCGGTCGTATTTTTCGCCGCCGTTGCTGGCCTGGGCCTCGCTCGAGGTCTGCTCGGACTGGGTGCCGGCCTGGTCGCCCTCGGCGCTGTTCTGTTCCTGGCCCTGCCCGCATGCCGTCAGGGCAAGCGCGGTGGCCGCGATCGTGAGAAACGATTTGGTTTGGTTATTGAGCAGCGAAGTCAGTATTGAGTCATCCTGGATTGGGAGTCGGAATCCGACGCTTGACGCAAGGCTGTCAGGAAAATATGACGTTTTTATGACAGCGCAGGTCGAGCGGTCGATGCGCGTGCATCGGCGGGCAGACGCGTGACCGGCCCGAACTCGCCGACGAACGATATTTCCGGCGTCAGCCAATAGCCGGTCTCGGCCTGTACGCAGCGCTGTGCGTGCATGATCAGCGCACAGACGTCGGCAGCCGAGGCGTTGCCGTGGTTGACGATGATATTGGCATGGCGCGGCGAGATCTGGGCATCGCCACAGCGCAGCCCCTTGAGGCCGCATTCGTCGATGAGCCGGCCGGCGCCAATGCCCTCGATCTTGCGGAATATGGAGCCTGCCGACGGTTCGCTTTCCAGCGGCGGATGTCGCTCGGCCCGCCAGCGCAGGTTCTCCTGCATGATCCGGTTCAATGTTTCGGCCGGTGCCGGCTCGAGCTCGAAGGTGGCCGACAGCACGATATCGTCGCGCGAGTGCAGTACCGACTGGTCGTAGCCGAACTCGAAATAATCCACGTCCACGCGTCGACGGTCGTTATCGGCGGTCAGCAGCTCGGCGGATTCGAGCACTTCGCCGATGAACATGGTGCGTTCGCGGGCCGGGGCGGGGGAAAGGAAATGCAGGTTCTGCCAGAGCGCGCCGCCCACCGTCGACGGAATACCCACATAGTGTTCCAGCCCGGACAGCCCATGGGCGACGGCCGCATCGATCAGGTCGGGATAGACCAGCGCGCCGCTGGCAGCGGTCACGCAGGTGCCGTAGACGTCGATGGCGCGGGCCTGATTGGCGATGACGAGCCCGGGAAAGCCGCGATCGCCCACCAGGATGTTGGCACCGCGCCCGAGCAGGAAGTAGTCGATATCGAAGCGTCGCGCCACGCGTATCGCGGTGGCCAGGGCCTCGGGCGTTTTCGCTTCGACATAAAAGGCAGCCGGCCCGCCGATACGAAAACTCGTACGCGGGGCCAGGGCCACGTTGCGCTTGAGCGCAGCGCCCAGATGCTGGGCCAGGGCGCGCTGTTGCGCGGCGGTGGGCTTGCGGGGTTTACGCATGACAGCAAAAGGACGAACGCGAAGAGCCTAATGGTCGATGCCCGTCCGCGCAAATACAAGAGCGGCGTCGGCGGGTATGTCGATGGCGGGCGTGTTTGACGTAAGCTGGCCCCAAACCGAATCGAAGAAGAGAACGCCTTGTCACAGTCGCAGCGCATCGTCGTGTTCGACCTCGATGTCACTCTCACCCGCTACGACACCTTCCTGCCGTTCGTGATCGGCTATCTGCGCTATCAGCGCAAGCGACGCAGCGTGGGCGCGACCTGGCGGCTGCCCTGGAATCTGTTGCGGTTCTGGCGCTGGGGCGATCGCACCTGGGTGAAAACACAGGTGCTGCGTTCGTTCATGGGTGGCCAGCCGCGCGATCGCGTGGAGGCCTGGGCCGACCGCTTCGTGGACGAACTGCTCGAAGAGGCCATGCGCGAGCAGGGCATGGCCCAGCTGCGTACCCATCAGGATGCCGGTGATCGGGTGATTCTGGCCTCGGCGAGCTTCGATATCTATGTCGCTCGCCTGGCCGAAAAACTGCACATCAACGAAGTGCTGGCGACACGTGCGGCCTGGAATGCACGCGATCGCCTGGTCGGTATGGACGGCGAGAACTGTCGCGACGACGAAAAACTGCGTCGTATCAAGGCGCTCGACGGCATGCCTGAGGACGGCCGCGGCGTGACCGCCTATTCCGATTCGCATGCTGACCTGCCGCTGCTGTCCTGGGCCGAGAACGGCGTGGCCGTCTGCCCCTCCAAGCGGCTGTTTCATCAGGTCGGTGGTCTGGGGCTCGAAGTCGCACGCTGGTGAGCGTTTCGCAGATATTTCTGGTGCTTGCAGTCGGGCTGGCCAGCCTGGCCCAGATCCTGCTCAAACATGGCATGACCCGAGCGGTGGAATCGCGCACCGGCCACGCCTGGCTGCGGCCGCTGCGTGAACCGCTGGTACTGGCCGGCATGGCCACGCAGGTGGTGCTGACCTGCCTGTGGCTGGTCGTGTTGTCACATATCGATGTGAGTCTGGCCTTCCCGGTGCTGGCATTGAGTTACGGCGTGGTGGTCGCGTACTCGGCTTTTTCCATGGGTGAAGTGGTTGGCAAGCGTCGCTGGTGCGGCGTTGCGCTGATCGTGGCCGGGGTGGGGGTACTCGCCTATGCGGCCTGATCTGTCACGGCTGCGCATCAGCCGGCGGTCGTGGGTGAGCATCGGGCTACTGCTGCTGTCGGTATCGCTGATGGCCGCCGGCCAGCTGTGCATGCGTCGCGGCATGCTGGGTTTCGGACCGATCGAATCCCCGCAGGCGTTCATCAATCTGGTCTGGGGCGGCATCGTCGCGCCCATGAGCATCGGCTTCGTCTGGCTGGGCATGATCGTCTATTCCATCGCGATTCTCGTATGGCTGCAGGTGCTGTCGCGCATGGACCTGAGCATCGCCTTTCCGATGATGAGCCTGAGCTATGTGCTGGTGTATCTCGGCGCGGCACTGTGGCCTGCGCTTAACGAAACGATCACCGCGGGGCGACTCGTTGGCACCGGGATGATCATGTGCGGTGTCGCCCTGGTGGCCGGTTCGCGGCGGGGCTAGCGTTGCACAGCCTCTGTGGTGATACGGGCTCGGCAGGTTGTATGGCGGCTGTATGGGCAGGGGCGTAACGAGGGCGTACACTTGCGCGCCTTCGAATCGACGAGCAGCCCAAGGCGAGGCGTCATGCCAACGCTGGATTACATCGTTACGCCGGTCGCAGCCACCGCCCATCGGTTTCGGGTGGTGCTGCAGACCGAGGTCGAGGCCGGCGCGCCGGTCGAACTGGCCCTGCCAAGCTGGATTCCCGGCAGCTATGTCATTCGCGACTTCGCCCGGCACCTGCTTTCGATCGCGGCCGAGAGCGACGGCGAGCCCGTCGCCGTGACCGCGGTGGATCGTCAGCGCTGGCGCTGCACGCCCACAGGCAGAACGCTGACCGTGACCTGCGAGTTCTATGCCCGCGACGAATCGGTACGCGCGGCGTTTCTTGACGATACGCGGGCGTTTTTCAACTTCACCTCGCTGGCCCTGCGGCCGGCCGGGCGCGAACACGAGGCCTGTCGCGTCACCCTCGAAGCGCCGCCGGGCATCGACAGCTGGCAGGTAGTCACCACGTTGCCCGCCGAGTCCACCGATAGCCGCGGTTTTGGCGTTTACGCCGCCGAGAACTATTGGGCGCTGATCGACCAGCCGGTGGCCATGGGTGCGGCGGTGGAATACGTGCGTTTCGAAGTGCGCGGTGTGCCGCATGCCTTCGTGCTGCTGGGCAGCCACGATGCCGATACCCAACGGCTCGCGGCCGATCTCGCGGCGGCCTGCGAGGCCCAGGCAGCGGTGTTCGATGAATTGCCGGCCAGCGAATATCTGTTCTTTGCCCAGGTCACGCCCAGCGGTTTTGGCGGCCTCGAGCATCGAGAATCCAGCGTGCTGCAGGTGGCACGCGATGCGCTGCCGGCCCGTATCGCCCCGGCCAACGGCGAGGCCACCCGTAGCAGCGCCTACGAGACCCTGCTGGGCCTGTGCAGCCACGAGTATTTTCACCTGTGGAACGTCAAGCGCATTCGCCCGGCCGCGGTGGCGGCGAGCGACCTGCAATCGGAAGCCTATTTCCGAGATCTGTGGGCCTATGAAGGCGTAACGTCCTACTACGACGATCTGGGGCTGGTGCGCGCCGGGCTGATCTCCGAGCAGGGCTATCTCGACCGGCTGGCGACACTGGCCACGCGCATCGATCGCACCCCGGGGCGCCATCGCCAGAGTCTCGCCCAGTCGAGCTTCGATGCCTGGCTTAAGTTCTATCGCCCCGACGAGAACACGCCGAACGCGGTGATCAGCTACTACGGCAAGGGCGCCCAGTTCGCGCTTGGTCTCGACCTCAAGCTGCGGGTGGAAACCGAAGGCGCGCTCTCGCTCGACGACGTCATGCGCGAACTCTGGCAGCGCCACGGCCGCCACGACGATCCGGTGCCCGAACACGGCCTGGCCACGCTCGCCGCCGAATTGTCGGGCCTCGATCTCTCGGCGTTTGTCGAAGCCCATCTCGAAACGACCATTGATGCGCCCTGGGCCGACTGGCTGCGCTATTTCGGTATCGAGGCAGTATTCGCGCCCGCCAGCGACGATGCGGCCGTCGTTCAAGGCCGGCTGGGCCTGCGTGCGGCAAGCGATGCCCAGCCCCGGGTCGCGCACGTATTCGACGACGGGCCGGCACAGGCGGCCGGCATATCGCCGCAGGATCGTCTGGTCGCGCTCGATGGCATAGAAGTCGTGGGCACGACGCTTGCCACGCGGCTGCGTCGGTATCCCGCCGGGGCGGTGGTGCGAGTGCACCTGCTGCGCGGCGACGAGCTGCTACAGCGCGATGTGACCCTGGCTGGGGCTGGCGCGGGCGAATGGAAGCTGCGTATCGATAGCCATGCCGATACCGCCGCACAGGCGCGGCGCGCGAACTGGTTGGGCCGTGCAAACGCCCCGGCCTGAATACTGGATCGGCCGCGACGAGGCCGCCACGCTCTGCGATCTGTTTGCTGCGCGCGTGGCCCGCACGCCGGATGCGCTGGCGTATCGCTTCTACAGCCCGCGCCGGCATGAATGGATCAGCCTGAGCTGGGCCCAGGTCGCGGCACGGGTGCAGCGCTGGCAGGCGGTGCTCGCCGAGGCCGGCGTACAGCCCGGCGATCGGGTGGCGATCATGTTGCGCAACAGCCCCGAGTGGCTGTGCGTGGATCAGGCAGCGATGGCGCTGGGCGCGGTCACGGTGGGGCTGTTCTGTGCGGATACGCCGGCCAGCAACGCGCATCTGATTGAAGACAGCGGCGCGCGCGTGCTGGTGGCGGTCAAGACGCGCTGGGTCGAGCGTATTCTCGAGGTCGATACCTGTGAGCAGCTGGAAACGGCGCTGGTCTTCAACGGCGAGGTCGGCGAGGCCGGGCGCATTCGCGGGGCCGAAGCGGCGCTGGCGAAGGCGGCCGAAGATCATCGTGCCGGCATATCGGTGGAGGCGGATGCCCTGGCCAGCCTCGTCTACACCTCGGGCTCCACAGGGCGGGCACGCGGGGCGATGCTTACCCATGCCAACCTGCTGTTCAACGCCCAGGCCTGTGCCGATGCGCTGCCCCCGGTCGACGAGCAGCATGCGCTGTCGTATGTGCCGCTGCCGCATTCCTACGAGCGAGTGGTCAACGCCTATCGGGCAATGATCACCGGCGGGGTCATCACCTTCTGTCGGCATCCGCGCTTTCTGGGGCTGACCCTTGCACGTGCACCGATCACCACGTTGATCGGCGTGCCGCGTGTGTTCGAGCGTTTCTATATCGAACTCAACCGCTGGCTGTCGCGGCGCCGGCCCTTCGTGCGCCGGCTGGTGGCGTTCACCATCAGCGTGGGCGAATCGGTGTTCGAGCGCGAGCAGGGGCGCAGCCGGCGGCGTGCGCGGCATCTGCTGTGGCCATTCCTGCGTTATTTCGTTGCCCGGCGCTGCCTGCGCCTGTTCGGCGCGGATATGCAGTACGCCGTCTGCGGCGCGGCCGCGCTGCCCTACCCGGTGGCACGTACGCTGGTGGGGCTGGGCGTGCCGGTGCTGCAGGGCTATGGGCTGACCGAGGCCGGCCCGGTGGTCAGCGTGAATCGCTTGCACGACAACGCCATCGACAGCGTGGGCATCGTGCTCGCCGGGGTGGAAACCAAGGTTGGCCCGGACAACGAGCTGCTGGTGCGCGGGGCCGGCGTGATGCGGGGCTACTGGCAGGACGAAGCCGCCACGCGCCGTACGATTTCGGCCGGCGGCTGGCTGCATACCGGCGACAAGGTCAGCCGTCTGGACAAGAACCGGCTGTATCTGACCGGGCGCATGAAAGAGGTCATCGTCATGACCACGGGCGAGAAAGCCTCGCCCGAGCCGCTGGAAGAAACGCTGCGCCTGGACGAGCTGGTGGACCGCGCGGTGGTGGTGGGCGAGGCGCGGCCCGTGCTGGCCGCGATCGTAAGCTGTCCGGCCGATACGCTGGTGCCGGTCATGCGTCGGCTCGGACTCGACCCGAATACGCCGGCCAGCCTTTCCAGCGCGCGTCTGGAGAATTTCTTCATCGCCCGCTTCAATCAGCTGCTGGCGGGTTATCCGGCCCATGCCCAGGTTCGGCGGGTGGCCATCACCACTGATCGCTGGAGCCAGGGCAACGATCTGGTCACCGCCACCGACAAGACCCGGCGCCGGCGGGTGGCGCGCTGCTATGCTCGCGATATCGCGCGTCTGTATGGCCGGCGTGCGCCGGGTGAGAAGGCGGACGTGTCACAGAACACGAATCTGGGGTAGCAATGAATTTCAGTACTGCATTGATAGCTGCGGTGGCGCTGGTGCTGGCGTACCTGATCGGCTCCTTGTCGGGCAGCCTGTTGCTGGCCCGGGCCTTCGGCCGGCCCGATCCGCGTATGAGCGGCAGCGGCAACGCCGGTGCCACCAACGCACTGCGTACCGGCGGACGGGGCTACGGCGCCGCGGTGCTGGTGTTCGATCTGGTCAAGGGCGTGATCGCGGCGCTGGCGGTGCCGGCGATCTGTGGCCTGGGGTTCGCCATGGCGCTGGCCTGCGGTGCGGCCGCGGTCATCGGGCATGTCTATCCCGTGTTCTTCGGCTTTCGCGGCGGCAAGGGGGCGGCCACGCTCATCGGCGTGCTGATCGCACTGCTGCCCGGCGCCTTGCTGCTGGGCGTGGCCGTGTGGGTTGCCACGCTGGTGGCCAGCGGCTATGTGGGTCTGGCGACCCTGCTGGGCATGGTCGGCGTGGCCCTGGCGACGCTGTTCGCGCCCAGCGCGGGGCTGGCCGCCAAGGTGTTCGTCATCGCCATGACGGTGCTCATTTTCTATACCCACCGCGAGAACATCCAGCGCCTGCGCCAGGGGCGGGAGAATCGCTTCGAGCGGGTGATGTGGCGCCGGCGTTGAGCGAAGTCTCGCTGGTCGCTCTGCTCGCCGACGGCGCCTGGCATCGCGGCCCGGCGCTGGCCGAGGCACTGGGCGTATCGCGGGCCGCGATCTCGGGGCGGGTCGCCGAACTGCGCGAGCTGGGCCTGGGGGTGCATTCCGTACAGGGCCGGGGCTATCGGCTGGCCGCACCGATCGAGTTGCTCGACGAAGAGCGCATCCGAAGCGAACTCGGCGAGCGGGCCACAGGGCTGGACGGGCTGTATGTCCACGAGCGCATCGACTCCACCAATGCCGAGCTTGCCCGGCGGGGCGGGCCGGGCATGCAGGCCTGTCTGGCGGAATACCAGTCGGCCGGTCGCGGGCGTGCGCGTCGACCCTGGGCCTCGCCGTTTGGTGCCAATCTCTACGTGTCGCTGGCTGCCGATGTAGCCGGCACGCGGGCGCCGCTGGGGGCACTGAGTCTGGCGGTGGGGGTCTGCGTGATCGAAGCGCTGCGCGATCTCGGCGCAACGGATCTGGCCTTGAAGTGGCCGAACGATATCTGGGCCGGCGGCGACAAGCTTGGCGGCATTCTCATCGAACATCGCGGCGAGCTCGGTGCCGGCGCACGCCTGATCGTCGGCCTGGGGCTGAACGTGGCCATGGATCGGACTCAGGCCGAAGCGATCGATCAGCCCTGGACACGCCTGCTCGATCATCTGGCGGTGGTGCCGTCGCGCAATCGTTTGGCCGCAGCGGTGCTGGATGCGCTGATGCGCGCGGTTCAGGACTTCGAACAGCATGGTTTCGAGCATTTTCGGGATCGCTGGCAGACCTTCGATGCGGTTCGCGACAAGCCGGTACGGGTGATCGAAAGCCAGGGCGAGCGGGTAGGCATTGCCCGCGGCATCGCGGCCGATGGCGCGCTTCGCGTGGAGTTCGAAGCCGGCCTGCAGTCGGTGTATTCGGGGGATGTAAGCCTGAGGCTGGCGCCATGAGGCTGCTCGTCGATATCGGCAATACGCGCTGTAAGTGGGCGCTGGCGCGCGATACCACGCTGGTGGAAACGGGCGTGGTTTCGCGGGCGGACGCCGAAGACTGGACCGCGGCGCTGCCGCAGTGCCCGGTCGAGTCCATTCATGTCTCCAGTGTCGCCCAGCCCGAGGCACTGTCTCGGCTGCGCGCGTTCGCGGCCGAACTCGGGGTCGATCTAAGCGCGGCCGAGAGCAAGGCGCGCTTCGCGGGGCTGACCAACGCCTACCGCGAGCCCGAGCGGCTCGGCGTGGACCGCTGGATGGCCTGTATCGCGGCCCAGGCCGACGCGGGCGGCTCCGTGCTCGTTGCCGATGCGGGCACCGCGCTCACGCTGGATTTTGTCGATGCCAACGGTGCGCACCAGGGCGGGCTCATAACCCCGGGCGTGGCAACCATGCGTGGCGCGCTAAGACGCCAGACCCAGCTGCGCCCGACGGTTGAACACGCCGCGCCGGTATGGCTTGCCTGCGATACCGACAGCGCCATCGCGGCCGGCACGCTGCGTAGCGCCATCAGTCTGCTGGACAGTGCGGCGCTGGAACTTGCCCCCGACCGTCTGGTGCTGACCGGTGGGGGTGCGCCGGAGCTGGCACGACATCTCGCACGACCCTGGGCTTTGCGTCCGCATCTCGTGCTCGAGGGGCTTGCCATTCATGCACGACATTTGCTGCCCACGGGCTAGCCAGGGCCGGCCGTACGCGGCAGAATGACTCCCGCGCGGCCAATCGGCTCGCGCAGTTCGCCCCAGGGCCGGCGTAGCTCAGTTGGCAGAGCAGCTGTTTTGTAAACAGCAGGTCATCGGTTCGAACCCGGTCGCCGGCTCCATCCCCAGACCTTCCTCGCGCGCTTCGGCAGGCGTTGCCGCCAAGCCGGCTTGCACGTCGCCCATCGCGTGTTTGCGCCGAGTCGAAAATGATCACGCGCCAGCGGTTGACAACCGTCTTTCGATTAAGAACAATGCGCGGCTCGTTTGTGGAGGGATACCCAAGCGGTCAAAGGGAACAGACTGTAAATCTGTCGGCTCAGCCTTCGGAGGTTCGAATCCTCCTCCCTCCACCACTTGAACAATAGAGGTAAGCAGTAACAACTGGTGGTCGCGGCAAGCGCAAGGCCGGACCGAGGAGGGTTCGAACCGTTAGAGGTTCGACGAGGGCGCAGCGCGGGAACGGTGGAGCGAAGCGACGCCGGCCCGAAGGGCGAGACGCGAAGCGTCGAGTGGTCTTTCTCTGTTTTGCCAGTTGAACAAGTTGGAAGGCAGGCCGCGGTCTGCTTTTAAGTCTGAATCGCCACGCTGGCTAGCGCCCTTGCAGGCAGCGCCGGAATTGGCGACAGTCGGGTGGTTGGCAGCGCGGGCGTAGTTCAATGGTAGAACCTCAGCCTTCCAAGCTGATGATGCCGGTTCGATCCCGGTCGCCCGCTCCAGAGTTTGCCGCTTCGGCGGCAGTGACAGTTAAGGCCCATGTAGCTCAGCGGTAGAGCACTTCCTTGGTAAGGAAGAGGTCACCGGTTCAAGTCCGGTCATGGGCTCCAGTATTGCCGGCGATGCAATGGCGTGGTCGGCGCGCGATGCGTTTTGCGTCGCGGCTACGGCGAGTTGAACTCACGGCAACAACGACGAAAGGCGAGTAATGTCCAAATCAAAATTCGAGCGTAACAAGCCGCACGTAAACGTCGGCACGATTGGTCACGTGGACCATGGCAAGACCACGTTGACGGCGGCGCTGACGG
>NZ_PBYA01000046.1 GCF_002729955.1 Salinisphaera sp.
CGGAATCTCGTGGCCGTTGAGCACGACCGCATCCTTGCCGGAATGCAGCTTGAGCCCCACTGCGCCGTCTTCGCGCATGAGAAAGCCCTGCTGAACCAGCATCTTGATCTGCGAGTTCAGATCGCGGGCCATGGCCGGGCGCTCGCTGGCCAGGTTGTCGGCCACCCAGTCGATGAGCTGCTGCTCGACGAATACGTTGGCGTCGAGGGTCAGCCGCTGGGCCATGGCCAGCATGGGCATGTCGCGGGTGGCCTCGGCCACGCGCGGCGGGATCTCGTCGCTATCGATCAGCCCGGCCGCGATTTCGCCACGTGCCTGGCCGTGGCCGGTTTCCAGCGGCGGCACCGTCACGGTCAGTTTCGGCGTGCCGGACAGAATCTTCGGCGCCAGCTCCATGAGCACGCGCGCGGCGAGCGCCTGTGCCTGCTCGGGCGATTGCCGGGACGTGTCGATATCGCGCAGTGCCAGAACGGCCTTTTCCACCGGGTCGGCTTTGAGGCCGGTCAGATCAAGCTTTATGGCGGCCTTGTCGAGGGCAATATCGATCGGATCGCCTTGATCCGGCTGCGCATTGATCTGCAGATCGGTGATGTCGTAGCCGGCATGCAGCTCGACGGTGTCGTTGTCGCCGTTGGCGGTGTCGGCGTGCAGCCGCATGCCATAGGCGATATCGAACACGCCTTCTTTATCGGAGATTTGATAGCGGCCCAGGCTGGCTTCGAAGCGGCTGTCCCAGTCCAGCTCGGCATCGGGATTATCCAGGTCGTCCATGGCGCTGCCGTCGCCGCTGAGCCGAATATCGTCGACCACGACACGACCCTCGGGCCCGTCGAGCTTCAGGCCACCGCCCTGCAGCTGCAGCTCGATCTGGTTGCCGTCACGGCTGTAGTGACCGTCCAGCCCCTGCCAGGCCACATGCGCGCCGGGGTGCTCGGGCACATCCTTGTCGAAGGCCGGCGATTCGATATCGATACGGTAGCCGCCGCCAAAACCGAGCCGGGTGTCGGCTACCAGCGGCGATTGATCGAAAAAGCCGGCGACTTCGGGCGTGAAATCCTGGGGCAGCTCGCTATGGATACTCGCCCAGCCAAACACGAACAAGGGGCCGTGGGTGATCTCGTGATCGATATCGAAGGTCTGGTCTTCGATCTGTACCCGGGTCACGGCATGCGAATGCAGCCAGCCGCGCTGGTAGTCGGTGAGCTCGATGGGATAGCCATACTCGCTATTCGCCTGGGCAATGCCCTCGCGAAAACGTGTTTCCACCTTGCCGCCGATGACGTAAGGGGCAACGCCCGCGATCAATATCAGCAGTATCACCACCACGGCGATACCCACTCCCTTCTTGCTCATCGACGACTCCCGGTTGGATTGAAACAGGCGCGAAGTCTAGGGATTGGAATGCGCGAACGCAGCAATCCCGTGACGAGCCGCATCGCGGGCTGTTCGGGTGGCCTACAAGCATCTGTTTCGGCGGGGTAATCGATGTATCCACCAATGAACGTCTAATGTGCTGATCGAAAAAGATATTTTGTCTGCGCACAAATCATCGTCCGTCGCCGTATCGCCAACGGCCGTGTGAGCTGGTTTCGTCCGCTGGCCTGTGGCCGGGCTGCGCCGTTCGGATACGGGCTCGCCGCGTGCCAGAAGCCATGCGTAGACTCGGTATGCATATTCACTGCCATGCCGGAGTGGCCATGACGATGTCGTATCACGTTCAAGCCGGATTGCTTTGCTGCAAAGGGGCCCTGCGGTATCTCGTATTGGGATGGTTGGCCGTCGTGTGCGCCGGGGCGGCTGCCCACGCCGCGCAAGAGCCGGAGCCGCGGCCGATATCGAGCACCATCGCCATGATCGGCGCCGGTGACATGGGCCAGGCGCTGGGCAACCTGTGGGCGGCTGCCGGCTATCGCGTGATTTTCGCCACGCGTCATCCGGACAGGCTGGGCGATGTGGTCGAACGCGCCGGCCATGGCGCCCGGGCCGCCACCGTCGCTGAAGCGATCGACCAGGCCGGCATCATCGTGCTGGCGGTGCCCTATGCCGCCGAACCCGATATCGCCCGCGCCCACGCCCGCGCCATGAAGAACAAGGTGCTCGTGAATGTCGACAATGCAATCGAACGGCGTGACGGCGAAATCGCGAAGCAGGCCGAAGCGGTAGGCGAAGCCATCTACTCGGCGCGGCTGTTCGAGGGCACGCGTTTCATCCGGGCCTTCAACCTGAAAAGCGCACACAGCTTTCCGACGCCGGATACGGTGGACTCGGCCGAATTCGAGGTGCCTTATACGGTGAACGACGACAGCGTGCGGCCTATCGCCGAAGCGTTGATCCACGATGCCGGAGGTACGCCGGTCTACGAGGGCGGGCTCGAAAACGCGCGCGAATACTAGCCTGGCCGAGTCTTGCGAGTGCCGTGGCCTCAAGGCTGCACGGCCCGGCGGGCAGAGTTGGCGACATATCTTGTCGGCTGCGGCCCGGCCTGGCGACGCTGGCGTGGCTGGACGGCTTTCAAATTTGCTGCAGAACGGCCGATAACGACCGATATCTATCCAAACCCCGATTCTCGGTACGACCATGGCGGTTAGTGCAACGGAAATGACGGATTCGACGACGAGCGCTGAAGCGCAGCGCCTGCGCGTGCTCTCGGACTATTCGTTGGTCGATTCCGAGCCGGAATCCGAGTTCGATGCCATTACGCGTCTGGCGGCGCAGATATGCAATGTGCCACATGCCTTGATCACCTTCATCGAAACCGACCGGCAATGGTTCAAGAGCCGTTTCGGTGTCGAGGCGACGGAGGTACCGCGCGATATTTCTTTCTGCGCGGCGGTGCTTGAAGAAGATGGCCTGATCGAAATCCCCGATGTTCGTGACGACGCGCGATTTGCGAATAACCCCATGGTGGTCGATGAGCCGCATGTGCGGTTCTATGGCAGCATCATTCTCAAGGTGGCCGGCGGTCATCGACTGGGTTCGCTGTGCGTGTTCGACTCCACGCCGGGCCCGCTCAATGAAACCCAGCGCGTCGGCCTGCAGGATCTGGCCGATCTTACGGTCACGCTGATCGAACAACGGCTGGCCAAGCGCAAGGCCGAAACCCGCGAGGCCATGCTCGGCAGCCTGCTCGAGGCGTTGCCGGGTGGTGTGGTGGCCTGCGATGCCGAGGGCGATCTGACCCTGTTCAACTCGGTCGCGCGCAAGTGGCATCAAAGCGATCCCATGCGTATCCCCCAGTCGCAATGGGCCGAGCATTTCGACCTGTACGCCGCCGATGGCGACACGCTGCTCGTGCCTGAAGACGTCCCGCTGATCCGGGCGCTGAACGGTGAGCCGGTGCGCGATCTTGAAATGTGTATCAAGGCAACCGGGATGGCGCCCCGGCAGGTGCTGTGCAGCGGGCGGCCCTTCTTCGACTCGCGCGGCAATCTGCTCGGCGCGGTGGCCGCCATGTTCGATATCACGGCGCGCAAGGCGCGTGAACGTGAAATCGCACAGATGCGACGGTATCTGGAGGCCGTGGTCAATGCATCGACCGAGGTCGCGATCATGGCCATGGACAACAACGGCATCATTACGTTGTTCAACCCCGGGGCCGAGCGACTGCTGGGCTATAGCTGGTCCGATGCGGTCGCCAAGAAGAGTATGGTCGACCTGCACGACCCCGAGGAGCTGGCGACTTTTGTCACCGAAGTCGAACAGGAGGCTGGTCGCGAACTCACGCCGCTGGAAGCACTCACCGAGCGCCCGTTGCGTGGCCAGATCGAAAGCCGCGACTGGCACTTCGTCTGTGCCGATGCGAGCCGGCGTCTTTTGCGTCTGGTGTTCAGCGCCATACGCGATCATGCCGATGCGGTGATCGGTTTTCTGGGTATCGCCATCGACCGTAGCCAGCTGCTGGCCATGGAGCAGGCGCTGCAGACCAGCGAGGCACGGTTTCGTACCGCCTTCGACAGCGCCCCTCAGGGCATGGCGCTGGTTTCGCTCACCGGGCAGTTCCTCGAAGTGAACCAGTCGCTGTGCGAGATGCTCGACTATTCGCGCGAGCAACTGCTGGCCTTGGATTTCCAGGCAATCACGCATCCGGATGATCTGCATAAAGACCTCGAACATGTGCATCGGCTGTTGGCGGGCGAGGTCAGTTCGTTTCAGCTTGCCAAGCGTTATTTCAAGCGTAACGGCGAGACGATCTGGATCCAGCTCTCGGTCGCGCTTACGCGTAATAGCCGTGGCAAGCTGATCAACTACGTGGCCCAGATTCGCGATATTACCGTCGAACGTCAGCTTGATCGCATGAAAAGCGAATTCGTGGCCGTGGTCAGTCACGAGCTGCGTACGCCCATTACGTCCATCAAGGGCTCGCTGGGCCTGCTCAACTCCGGCGCGCTCGGGGCGGTGCCACCCGGCTTCGAGGAAATGCTGGGCGTGGCGCAGCGTAACGCCGAACGTCTGAGCATGCTCGTCAACGACCTGCTGGACTGGGAAAAGCTCGCCGCCGACAAGATGGCGTTTAACTACCAGGTGCACGATCTGCGCTCCCTGCTCGAGGAAGCATTGCTCACCAACAAGGGCTATGCAGACAGTTTCAATGTAGCTCTCGATCTGGTCGGAGACGAGGCGTTGGATGTCGACGTGGATGCGCTGCGCTTTGCCCAGGTGTTGTCCAACCTGCTTTCCAACGCGATCAAGTTTTCCCCGGCCGGCGACCGGGTGACGCTCGGTTACGAACGCCAGGCGGACAAGGCGGTGATCCGCGTCGCCGACAACGGGGCGGGCATACCGGCCGCGTTTCGGAGCAATCTCTTTCAGTTGTTCGCTCAGGCCGATAGCAGCAACACCCGGCGTCAGGGCGGTACCGGCCTCGGACTTGCGATCAGCAAGCAGTTGATCGAGCAGATGCACGGCAAAATCGGCTTCGAAAGTACGGAAGGCGCAGGCACGATTTTCTACGTGACCCTGCCGTTAAAAACTACAACAATCCCTGGTGAGGATCGTGGCAGTGGCAACTGACGTTATGACGGCATTGGAACGGGTACTGCACATAGAAGACGATGAATCCATCATCGCGATCGCGCGGGTCGCGCTGGAAAATGTGGGCGGGCTGACGGTATGTAGCTGTAACAGCGGCCAACAGGCACTCGAAAAGGCGGCGGGATTCGACCCGGAGCTGCTGTTGCTCGATGTCATGATGCCGGGCATGGACGGGCCCGATACGTTGGCCGCGCTGGCGGATGTGATCGATATCGATCGTATTCCCGTGGTGTTCATGACGGCCAAGACGCAGCCGGCCGATCATGCCAGCTACTATGCGCTCGGCGCTTCGGCGGTTATCGTGAAACCGTTCGATCCGCTCACGCTCAGTGAGCAGATTCGGGAAATATGGGACAAATTCGATGCCGACGCCCCCGATTGATGTCGCCCAGCAATTGGCACAGATGCGCGAGGCCTATGGGGTAGGCCTGCGCGTGGAGCTTGCCGAGCTTGCAGACTGGGCGCGCGGCGAGTCCGGCAATTGCCAAAACGTATCGGATTGGCAGCCGATTCGTGATCGACTGCACAAGATTGCCGGCGGCTCGTCGACCTTTGGTTTTGTCGAGATCGGCCAGGCCTGTCGCAGCTGTGAGCGCGAGCTGGATGCGATTCTCAAAGGGCGGGCACCGGCGGTTTACGACACGATCATCGCGCGCATGGTTCGCCTGCCGGAATTGCTTGCCGATCCCGAGCCCGACTCGCAGGGCGGGCAAAAAACCGTGCCGGGTTTCGACGGCGTCGTCGATGAAGACGAACCGCTGATTTATATCCTTGAGGACGAGCCCGAAACCGGCGCTCAGCTGATGCAGATTCTGGAGAGTTTCGACTACCGTGCCGAATTGTTCGATAACGGCCCGTCGCTGCGCGCGGCCTGTCGCAGCCGGCGCCCGGATGCGCTGATTCTGGACCTGCATTTCGCCGACCGCGAAGCCGTCGGTGGTCTGGCCGTCGGCGAGGCGATCCAGGCGGAAATGGAGACACCCCTGCCTCTGTTCGCCAGCGAACAGTCGGCTGAATTCGACGTGCAGCTGCGCGCGGTTCGGGCCGGTGTGGTCGGTTTCCTGGCTCAGCCGCTGGACCCGATTCGGGTCACCGCCCTGCTCGAAAGCCATATGCGCGCCCATCGCGCCGCGCCGCTGCGCGTGCTCATGGTCGACGACGACGAATCCATGCTTGCCTATCACCGACTGGTGCTGGAAAGCGCCGGCTTTACCGTCAAGACGCTCAGTGAGCCGGACGACACCCTGGCGGTGATGGAGCGCTTCAATCCGGATGTGCTGGTACTCGACGTACGCATGCCGCGCTGCAGCGGCCCCGAGCTGGCCCAGATGGTGCGCTACCACTCGCGCTGGCTGCAGATGCCCATCATGTACCTCTCGGCCATCGAGGACGCCAATGCCCAGCTCGAGGCCATGACCAAGGCCGGCGACGACTTTCTCATCAAGCCGATCACGCCCAATGCCTTCGTGGCGTCGGTACAGGCCAGGGCCCGCCGTGCCCGAGAGCTTTCGATGGCGCTGTCACGCGATAGCCTGACGGGCCTGCTCAAGCACGCCGACATCAAGGAACGTATCGCATCCGCGCTGTCCCAGGCACGCCGTCGCGCGGAGCCGATCGCGGTGGTCATGCTGGATATCGACTTCTTCAAGCGCGTCAACGACACCTATGGGCATCTGGTGGGCGATGAGGTCATCCGGGCCCTGGCGAACCTGCTGCGTCGGCGTCTGCGAACATCCGATCTGCTGGGACGCTACGGCGGCGAAGAGTTCATCGTGGCCCTGCCCGGCTGCGGTACGGCCAAGGCCGTGGAGATTATCGACGAACTGCGTGAATCGTTTACCCAATTCCAGTTCACGGCCGGTAGCGAAACGTTCAGCTCGAGCTTCAGCGCCGGCGTCAAGGTGCCCGACGGCGACGAGGATCTGCAAACGCTTATCGCCGCGGCCGATGCGCGTCTTTATGCGGCCAAGAACGCGGGCCGCAACCGGGTCGTGGGCGCCGATATGCCTGCCGCCGACCCACAGCAAGGTCGGGCAACGGGGCCGTCGTAAGGCGAGGTTGCGTCGGCTAGTGCACCGTGGGCGGTTCGGCGTCCGGGTTGTCGATCAGCGCTTCGACGTCCGCGGGCGTGAAGGTATAGACCGTGTTGCAGAAATGGCACTGCGTTTCCACCTGCCCCTGCTCTTCCAGCACGCTGCGCAGCTCCTGCGCGCCGAGCTGATGCAGGGCCCGGCCGAAGCGTTCGCGTGTGCAGGTACAGCTGAACTTGACCGGCGCCGGGTCGAATACCCGCGCGTGTTCCTCGTGGAACAATCGGTGCAGAACCTGTTCCGCACCCAGGCCGGTCAGCTCGTCGCCGGTGATGGTATCGGCGAGATGGTTGATCCGGTCCCAGGCGTCGTCGTCGCGGGTTTCGGTATCGTCCGTCGCTTCTTCCGGCAGCTTTTGTATCAACAACCCGGCCGCGTGTTCGGCGTCGGTGGCCAGCCATAGCCGGGTGGGCAGCTGTTCCGACTGGGCGAAGTATTCTTCCAGACAGCCGGCGATGCTCGTTTTATCCAGGGCGACGATGCCCTGATAGCGCTGCCCTTCTTCCGGGTCCAGCGTAATCACCACGTGGCCGCCTTCGGCCAGGGCCTGTAGCGTGGGCTCTTCGATGGTGGCCAGCGCCTCGTCGTCGAAACGGGCCACGCCGCGCAGGCGCTGGGCACGTTCGCCGACCCCGGGGTTGGATTCGGCCATGAGCAGTTTGAGCGCGCCCTTGCCACGGAATTCGATGCTCAGCGTGCCGTCGAACTTGATCGTGGCCGTCAACAGCGCACAGGCCGCCAGCAGTTCGCCCAGCAGGCGCTCCACCGCCAACGGGTAGCCGTGATTGGCGATGGCCTGCTGATAGGTGCTGTGCAGCTGGGCGATCTCGCCGCGCACCTGGGTGTCGTCGAAAATGAAGCGCTGGAGTCGATCGGTAGGCATGGCGGACATCGGCGTTCTCCTGAATCAGTCGACAAGGTGCGTGCCCCGGCGGGCGAATTCAATGCGTGGACATCGGGCGCATGGCCCTCGACATGATAAATTGCGCCGCCTTCCGGCCGGGCGGCCTGCTGCGGCAGGCGCCATGGCCATTCTGGTTCGACAGGTCGTGCGATGACAGCCAACGATACCGAAGCGCCGGTTACGCTCCGGCGCATTCTTTCGCTCGCGGTGCCGGCGCTGGGCGTACTCGCTGCCGAGCCGTTGTACGTACTGGTGGATACGGCCGTGGTGGGCCATCTGGGTGCACGCCCGCTCGCCGGTCTGGCGCTGGGCGGTACGGTGCTGTCGGTACTCACCAGCCAGCTGACGTTTCTGTCCTATGGCACCACGGCCCGTAGTGCCCGTCTCTACGGCGCGGGTCGCCGCGCCGAGGCGGTGGCCGAGGGCGGCCAGGCGACCTGGCTGGCGATCTTCGTGGGGCTGACGGTGCTGGTGCTCGGCCAGCTGTTCGCCTATCCGATGCTCTCGGCACTGGCCGGCAACCCGGCGGTCGCCGAGGCGGCAGCCTCCTGGCTACGGATCGCGTTGATCGGCGCACCGGCCATTCTCATCACCCTGGCCGGCAACGGCTGGATGCGTGGCGTGCAGGATACGGTACGCCCGCTCTATTACATCCTGGCCGGCAATATCCTCTCGGCGATCGCCTGCCCGCTGCTGGTCTATCCGCTCGGCTTCGGTTTGGAAGGTTCGGCCATGGCCAACGTGCTGGCCCAGTACACCGCGGCCGCCCTGTTTCTGCGGGCGCTGCGCGTCGAGCATGCACTGGTGCGCCCGCGCTGGGCGATCATGAAAGCGCAGATGGTGCTCGGCCGCGACCTGATTCTGCGCAGCGCGTCTTTCCAGATCTGTTTTCTGTCGGCGGCAGCGGTGGCCGCGCGCGAATCCGCGGCGGCCCTGGGGGCCCACCAGATCGTCTATCAGCTATGGGTGTTTCTATCGCTGGTACTGGATTCGCTGGCCATTGCTGCACAGGCAATCATCGGTTCGGAGCTGGGCGCGCACCGGGTGGCACGTGCGCGGGCGGTGGCCTGGCAGATCACGCGTTATTCGTTCGGACTCGGGGTGGCGCTGGCGGTGCTGTTCGCGGCCCTCGCGAATGTGCTGCCGGCGCTGTTCACCAACGATGCGGCGGTGCTGGCCCAGATTCCCCATGCCTGGTGGCTGTTCGTTGCCCAGCAGCCGGTGGCCGGGATCGTGTTCGCGCTCGACGGGGTGTTGCTCGGCGCAGCCGATACCCGTTTCCTGCGCACCACCACGCTCGCCTGTGCGCTGGGGGCGTTTCTGCCGTTGATCTGGCTGTCGTGGGCGTTTGGCTGGGGGCTGGCCGGCATCTGGGTCGGGCTGACGATGTTTCTTGTCACCCGCATGGTGGCGGTGGTCTGGCGTACGCGTACCGACCACTGGGCCGTGGCCGGCGCCTGAGCGGGGCGCGTCAGCCCTTGGCGAAACGCGACAGTGCGTCGCCGGCCAGCCGATAGGTCGTCCATTCCGACTGCGGCCTGGCGCCCACCGATTCATAGAAATCGATCGCGGGCGTATTCCAGTCCAGCACGCTCCATTCGAAGCGTCCGCAGCCTTCCTCGACCGCCAGCCGCGCCAGATATTGCAACAGCGCCTTGCCGGCGCCGCGGCCGCGCGCCTCGGGTGTGACGTAGAGGTCTTCCAGATAAAGGCCGTTGCGCGCCAGCCAGGTGGAATAGCTGTAGAAACACACGGCGAAACCGATCGGCTCGCCGGCGTCTTCGCAGATGAAGGCGAAGGCCCGCGCGCCCTCGTCGAAAAGCGATTGTTCGACCGTGGCCTCGCTCGCCACCACCTCGTCGAGGGCTTTTTCGTAGATCGCCAGCTCGCGCACAAAGCGCAGAATCAGGGGTACGTCGGCGCGTTGGGCCGCGCGAATTCGTAGATCGGGCATGGGTGAGTCTGTCGCCTACTTGGCGAACAGCTGGCTGCGATCGGCAAACGCCTTGAATTCCAGCGCGTTGCCGCTGGGGTCGAGCAGGAACATCGTTGCCTGTTCGCCGGGCTGACCCTGAAAGCGGATATGCGGCTCGATCACGAAATCGGTGCCGCGTGCGCGC
>NZ_PBYA01000047.1 GCF_002729955.1 Salinisphaera sp.
GCCAACGACGTGCCCGGAAAGCCGGGTTCTTACCGCCATGTCCATGTCTGTGTCCCCGTGCGATCGGACCGCGGTATGCGGCTTCGCGGTCTGCGTTCGCAGCCTTTTATCGACCGCGGTCAATCGACGTTGATAGCAAAAACCATGCTTTAACAATAAATTCATTTAATGGCCCGCCGAGGGCTCGGGCTGCACATCGCATTTGGCGCCAGGCAGTTGCGCCTGAGGCAAATCGTGCGCGAACGATCGCGGACGTACTCGTATCGAAGCATTAATATGGCCCGCGACCACCGGCGGGCGTGCGTTGGTTGCCCGCGTCGCCGGCCAGGACGACGGGCTCGAGCGAATGAACCCGTCCGCGTGCCGTACAGCCCGGCGCGCACCCGCATGTATGACCCGCAATGGAGAGCCTCATGGCATCCGGCAATCCGGCCCTGACCCGAAAGACATTCGAGGCGCTACCCACCACCGGCGAACGCATGACGCTCAACGGCACGGTGCACAAGACCGCGCTGCTGCTGTTGCTGACCATGGCCAGCGCCTTCATGAGCTGGCGCGTGGGTCTTGGCATGGTCATGACGACCTACCAGCCCATGTCTGCCCTCGGCCCCTGGATTCTGGGCGCCTCCATCGGCGGGCTGGTAATCGCGCTGGCGATCATCTTCAAAAAACAGTGGGCGCCGTTTCTCGCGCCGGTGTATGCCCTCGTTGAAGGCGTGGTGATCGGGCTGCTGTCTATGCTGCTCGAGATGGAGTTTCCCGGCATCGCGCTACAGGCGGCCACGCTGACATTCGCCACGCTCGCTGCCCTGCTCATGGCCTATCGCTCGGGCCTGATCCGGGCCACCGAAAACTTCAAGCTGGGCGTGGTGGCTGCCACCGGCGGCATCTTCGTGGTCTATCTGTTCGATCTGGTCATGCGCCTGTTCGGCATGCCGATCGGCTTCATCCACGACAACAGCTGGATGGGCATCGGCTTCAGCCTGCTGGTGGTGATCATCGCCGCGCTCAATCTGGTACTCGACTTCGACTTCATCGAAACCGGCGTCGAGCGCGGCGCGCCCGCCTACATGGAGTGGTATGGCGCCTTCGGTCTGCTGGTCACGCTGATCTGGCTGTACCTGGAAATCCTGCGCCTGCTGGCCAAGGCACGCAGCCGCTAGCCCGGCATTTATCGGTAACATGGCGCGGTCGGAGACGCGGCCGGTTACTTGCTGACATGCCGCCTTGAGCGAACCGGTTGTTCGCTCCCCGCCGGCACTGTCTGCCCCTCGCCTTCAGCCAGCATGCGCATGTATCGATGAGCCTTGACCCCGCCTTGAGCGGCCGCGACGCGCCCCCGGACGACGGCCCGTTTGCTGCGTATCTGGCCGGCCAGCTGACCGCCCAAAAGGGTTTCTCGCCGGGCGTGGTGGTGCCCGAGCTCGAGGCCGTGCGCGACGCCTGCGATTACCTGTTGATCCGCGCCGACGGTCTGCAATTCAGCGCCCTATGTATCGTCGACTGCGAGGCAGATGCCACGCGCACGTTCGGCTTGTCGATGGAACAGACCCGTGCCGCCATCGATGCCTGTCGCGGCTATGCCGGGCGGATGGGTTTTTCCAGAATGCCGGTCCACCTGCACGTGATTGAAGTCCGTGACCGTGCCGTCGACGCCGACACTCGCCAACGGCTGTCCGCCTATAAACGCCGTACGCTTTTCTCGAAAAGCACGGTCAATGCCTGGGCGCTCGATACCGGCCATGCCGGGGTCTGGAGCAATGCCCCGGCGCCGATGCGCTGGGGCCTGGGACGCTGGTTCAAGGGCTTGCTCTCCCGACCGCGCCAGGCAGCCAGCGCCGATGCCGACGGGCGACGGCTGCCTGCGGTTAAGCCGGGCTGGCCTTGGCTGAGTTTCGTGATCGCGGCTTTACTGGTTGCGGTATACGGCCTTCAGATCGTCTTTGCCGTGGCGCCGGGTGGCCGAATTCTTGGCTTCGATACCCAGACACTGTTCGCGCTGGGCGGGCTGAACCCGGCCGCCGTATTCGATAACGGCGAATGGTATCGCCTGGCCACGGCCGTGGTGCTCCATGGCGGCCTGCTGCACCTGTTGTTCAACCTCATCGCGCTGTTGCTGGCCGGCTTCTCGGCCGAACGGCTGATGGGCTCGGCCTGGTTTGCGGCCACGTTCGCGCTCGGGGGCGCGGCCGGCGCGGCGCTATCGCTTTATCTCGGCCCGCCGCGCATGGTCGCCGTGGGCGCTTCAGGGGCGATTATGGCCCTGCTCGCGGCGGGCCTGATCTGCAGCTTCCGGCTGGTCGACAACGCCGAACGGCTGCAGATTCAGATGCGGCTGATGTTCATGCTGATTCCCTCGCTCATTCCCGGCGCAACCCACCACGATATCGGTGGCGCGACCGACTATGCAGCCCACTTCGGCGGCGCGCTGGCCGGCGCGGCGATCGGCGTCCTGCTGCGCGGCCTTTGGCGTCGTCATGCCGCGACCCCGCCCGGCCAGCCTCTGGCTGCGCTCGTGGCCGGCGCCGCGCTGCTGGTGCTTGCCGGGTCGGCAATCGCGGTGGCCGACAACTATCCGCGCTATGCCGAAGTGGTCCAATACATCCCGGCCGAGGCGATTCCAAATCAGTGGTCGGATATCTCGGCGGCGCAGGCGCGCGATCTCGTCGCGGCCTATCCGGACGATCCGCGTGGCCACTACACGCTGGGCCGACGGCTGCTCATCGACGGGCGCTACGTCGAGGCCGAGCGGGCGTTTCGCGATGCGCTGGCCGCCTACCGGGCCCATGCCGATGACTTCCTCGATGCCTTCGAGCCCGAAATGCGCGTGTTCATCGCCCTGAGTCTGGCTTTGCAGGGGCAGGCCGTCGAAGCCCGTCGCGAAGCGGCCCCGCTATGCGCACAATTCGACAACGGCGATATTCACCAGGCCCTGGCTGCCACCGATTTGTGCAAACCCGCGGATCAGCTGTAGCGCCAGACTTCGATATTGTTTTCCCGCGCCACGCGATAATCGCGCCCGTAGGGCACCGCCCGCGCGAGCCCAAGCTGTTCCAGCCGGCTGCGAACGCGTTGTGATGCGGCGTCGTTGACGATCGCCATGGTATCGGCAGCGCGCTGCAACACGTAGAGCAGGTAGGGCTCGACGCCCACTTCGATGGGCTCGCCGCGATAACGCGTGGCCACCGTGCCGAGCTGGCGCCGATGCGGCTTGTCGGTCACCGGATCCCCGTCGCCCGGTTTATGCCCGGCGACCCAGTCGTCGATGAAGGCGAGCTTGTCGTCGAGTTCGGGGAAGATCTCTTCGGCGACATACGCCAGAAACGGCTCAAGTGACGGCGGGATCGCATCGTCGGCTATCCAGGCCGCTGCCTGCTCCGGGTACTCGACCCGATCCAGGCCCGGGGCATTCATGCGTTCGACCCAGCGAAACACCCGCGGCGCGCGTGTTTTCATGATGTTTGCCGGCACCGGATCGCGGCCGAGGTGGGCAAACAGCGGAGCGATCAAGCCGTAATCTGCGATCGATGGCCGCCACCCCAGCAGATAGGGCATGACCGCAAAGTGGGCATCGAGCGTATCCAGCAGGGTCTCGAACGAGCGCTCGAGCAAGGGGATGGTGCGATCGGTGACCCCGAGCATGGGCAGATAGGAATGCATGCGCCCCATCAACTTCTCGGCCACGGCTTCGCCCGAGCCGCTCACGAAGGCATGCCAGAGAAAATCGCGCTGTTCGGCCAGATAGGACCAGCGATAGTGCATGGCGTGCTTGAGCATCGCCTGACCGCCGAAGTATTCGATGATCACCGCCACGATATGCTGCAGCGGCGTACCGGGATAGACCGGCCACTGCGTGCCGGCCCGCTCGCAATGATCGATGATATCGATGCTGTCCTGGATGATCTCGCCCTGCGGCGTTTCCAGCACCGGAATGATCGAACGCCCGATGGCCGGCGCGATCCGCCCGACATAGTCCGGGTGCGACGTCGGGCGCTCGATATAGGCAATGCCCTGGTTGCGCAGATAGCAGCGCGCCTTGCCGGTATAGAGCGAATGCGGCGCGCCGTAGAGCACGTGCGGCGTGGCTTGAACGGGCATCGACCCCTCTCCCGGTTGCAAACAATCTGGCGCTACTTTGCCACAGTCACACCCGGTTTTTACCTGCCGCATGCCCGTAACCCATGGGCGCCCGTCAAAGCCGGCGGACACACCGCGGGTCGGGCGGTGCTACCCATATCCGTGGCTTAAAGCGATACCACCGAACGCACCTCGTCGGGCAGCTCCTGGGCCACCTTGGTCACCAGGCCGCTATCGAGTTCGAATTCCAGCACGCTGAGGACCGCACGCGATGCCCGCTCGACGTCCTCGCCTTCGAGATTGTCCCCAGCGGCCGCCACTGCGGCATTCCACTCGGACGCCCGACGATACTTGGTGGGCGTATCCGCCGGCACGTAGCCGTCGTAATACAAGCCGCGAACCAGCATCGGCAGCTGCGCGCCAAGATTGGCCGCCACGTCGACAGGCAGGCGATCGCGCAGCGTGGTCAGTACCGAACGCAGCGCCTGAAAGGCGAACTGCTTATCGTCGGTTCCCATTTCCGTCATGATCGCACCCAGCCAGCGATTGGTCTGTTGCACCGTGGTATCGATGGTGGCCAGTCCGTGTTGCGGCATACATCCTCCTGAAATCTGATCAATAATCCGCGCCGGCCCAGCGGCCGGGCGCAGCAGACCCTGCGCTGATAACCGCTTGCAATCAATCCGCATTGCCACTTATCAATTCGGCATAAAGCAGATGATTGTCCGAGTAGATGACGCTGACGCGGCGCGGCCATAGCTTCGGGCCGGGTTGCTTGTGTCAGCAACCCAGCCCGTTCATACGGCCGATGTCGCAGCCGTGCCGCCGGCCTCGACCGACTGGCGGGGCCGCCCCATCACCGCCGGCATCGCGGCCGGATCCGCAAACAACAGCAGACGATCGATATCCAGGGCATGAATGGCATGATCGCGACAGAAGGCATGGGCGGCGGGCGTGAGGCGACCCGAGGTCGCCAGAATCGCCTTGCCCCCGGCCTGCGCCTGTACGAGGCCTTGCAGCGCATGGGCAGCATCCTCACCGACCTGGGCATCGCGGTCGTGCCGACACTGTACCCGTAGAACCTTGTCGCGCTCACGCAGCACGAAATCGATGCCCTCGCGCGCCTGCTCGGGTATGAATTCGACTTCGAAACCCTTGCGCTGAAACGAGGTGGCGACGAGATGTTCGAACTGCGCCGCGCTCAGGGCCGCGATATTCTCGCGATTGACCCGGGCCAGCGATGGTGTGGCCCCAGCGGCGGCGGCCGGCGCGGGGTCGGCGGGCTGTTCTGGCTCGGCCTTTGCCGGAGGCGATGCAGGCGCGGCCTGTTTGCGCCGGCTATGCGATCGACGTCGGCGCGAACGCGTACGGCCATGGCCACGCCGCCCGTTCCGACCCCGAGCGGCCGATGCCAGCGCGGCACCCGCCCACACCAGCAGCCACAGCCAGGCCAGGGGCAACAGCACATCCGCGTGAAAGGCGTCGCCCAGGGGATCGGCATGGGGCTGGATCGAGACCCCGAGCAACGGGCCGATCGCATAAAGCATGATCAGAAAACCGCCAACTCCAACGCACAGCCGAACCAGCCATGGCCTTTTGGCCAGGCTGGCACGCACAGTCCGATGCCGACGGCGGCTTGTTTTACGTCGACGCGCCATATCGCCTCCCCCGTACGATAAAGCCCTTTTTCAGGACTCTAGAGCGCGGGGTCAGGCGCTGCAATATTGCGGTCACAATACAGACTGATCGCGTTTTCAGCGGGCGTAGCGCGCTTGGACGCGAGGGTCTGCGGGTGCGCTTGGCGTTATGCCAGATCAGTCGCCACGCCTGTCCTTTTGCTGCGGCACGACACGCAGATGCGATGGGTTATAGCCGATACGCGCCACCCGCTCGACGAGCCGGCTGTAATCGGTGGCCTCGATGGTCGGCTCGCTGGACATGATCCACACGAAGTCGAGCCGTTCGCGGGCGACAATGGTGTGGCGATAGTCGTCGGAGACGTAGGCGATCACGAACTGCATCTTGATCGGCCAGATGAACTGCATGGCCCAGACCGCGTTGCCGGTATCGGGCACCACATAGCCGGTGGGCCGCATCGTCTTCTGCTTGCCGCCAAAACCGCCCTTGCGGAAGGTAAAGGTGACGTCCACCCGGTCGTCGCCGCCGCGGCGATAGCGCTCCACCGAGTTGTGGGCGGTCCGGGTGATGGACGGTGGTTTGTGCGCGATCACATACCAGTCGCGCATGTAGCGGTTCAGATCGACGAGCTTCGCGCGCGGGAAGTCGTCGCGCGGCACGATGCTGCTCGCACTGAAGCCAAACGATCGGTTCATGAACGACATCACAGGCCGCTCCCGGTAGCGCCGCCCCGAGTGAGCACCCGGCCGACGGCATGAATGTAGGGCGCCTACTATTGGGCGTCGACGCGGCGGTGGCAATCAGTTGAAATGCCGAGTCGTTTGCGGGCGAACGCGGCAGCGGCCGGGCCGCCGCGACGCCACCCGGCTAACGGGTTTCGTTGTCCGCCTCGTCCTTGCTCTCACCCGCCGAGGGCTGTGCCTTAACGCAGTCGGCCACGGCATCGAAGTCGAAGCTGCGGTCAAAACGGTTGGCACAGTACTGCCAGCGGGCACTCGCCAGTTCGCCGCTTTCGCGGGCGAATCTTTCGAGCGCCGCGTACTGCTCGGCCATCTGATCTTCGAACTTTTCCAGGGCCGAGCGCTTCGGCTCGCCGGTGTCGCTCGGCTCGTTGTCGTCATCACGAGCGAACATGTCGGCATATTCGCCGAACTTCGCCTGTAAATCGTCGCTGAGCTGCTGGGCCTTGAGCTTCAGCCGGGTGAGCGTATCGCCGTTGTGATCGGCGGCATAGCGCGCGCTCAGCGGGCAATCCGAACGCAGCGTGGGCGCCCGCTTCTGCTTGAGCAGGGCCATGCGGTCGTTGACCAGTTCCGACTGCGCCGTATCGGCGACGCTCGTGCTGGTCGGAAAGGCATCGCCGGCCAGAAAGTCGATACGTTCCTTGCTCTTGGCGGCCCAGACCGCGTCTTCATAGCCGCAGCCGAAATGGTTCAGATAGCCGCGCACATAGGCCGGATCAATACCGTCGTTAAGTGCGGCAAAGGACAGATCCTCGTAGGCGGCTTCATAGCTTTCGCCCTGCTGGATCTGGGCCATGGCAAGCGCTGCCGCAAGGCCTGGGTTGTCGCTTACCGCGTCGGGGTCGTCGCGATAGGCGCGCAGAATGGCTTTCTGTGCGGCCGGGGTCTGGTGCAGAGCCAGGGCCGGCGCCATGGCGGCGGGCCCGTTGTAAAGCAACGCCACATAGCGTTCGGTCTGGTCGTCGTCCAGCGTGGCAAAGCTGGCACAGCCGCTGCGCTCTTCATCCGGGCGGGTATCGTTGACGTCGCCGCCGGCACGTACATCGTCTACCCAGCCGCGTATCTCGGCATCGCTGCCATCGGCCTCCAGAGCACGCACGCGCGCGATGAGCGCATCGCCGGCCGGGCAACGCGCATCCTCCACGGCCACGCCCGGGGCGTCGGCTTCGGCCTGGGCGGCAGTGGCGGCGTCATCGTCGTCGCCGCAGGCGGCCAGGCCCAACAGACAGGCCAACACGACCCCGGCACGGACGACGGGTACAGACAGTCTGAAGCGCGGCTTGAAATCCGGCATGGCAGTAGGCCCCTGGCGGCCAGTGCAAAGAATGAATGCATCATCGCATGCCTGCCCAGCCCGTCGCCCCGGCCGTTGCCGCCGCTTCGGCAGGGCAAAGCCTTTCATGCGCTTACAAGGCGAACGCGACAGCCGGAACGACAAAAACCAAGGAAAGTGCGCACCACGAGCGGTCACA
Source organism: Salinisphaera sp. (assembly GCF_002729955.1). GTDB lineage: Bacteria > Pseudomonadota > Gammaproteobacteria > Nevskiales > Salinisphaeraceae > Salinisphaera. The sequence goes on from NZ_PBYA01000047.1 coordinate 7,931, forward strand.
CCGCACGAATCAGCCGCCGGCCTGCCATGCGCTGATCGCCTCGATCGGGGCGACCAGCTGAATGATGTTGAGGGTGAGATTGTCGCGAATCGCAAACAGCAGAACGCCTTCGAGCAGCAACGCCAGCACGATCGAAACCCGCACCGGCGCCAGGCGTGCGATCGCCAGGCCCACGCCCATGGCCACCGTATCGCCCAGCGAATTGACCACGCTATCGCCGAAGTAACCGGCAGCCAGCGCGGTCTGACGATAGCGGTCCATGATCAACGGCGTGTTCTCAAGAATTTCCCAGACCGCCTCGATGCCGAAGGCCACCAGCATCACCGTACGAAACGGTGCGCCGGCCAGCAGCCACGTGTTCAGCGCATAGAACAGCAGCCCGTGTTCGACATGGGTAAAGCTTTACCAGTCGGTCAGATGCTGCGATGTCTGCGGCCCCGACGCCGCCCCGTGCCAGAGCGCGACATGGCCGCATTCACAGATCAGCGGATGGCCCATGGCCAGCAGTACGACTGCCTGGGTACAAACCATGGCCAGCACCGCTGCGATGCAAAGTCGTATATCGGGCGCTGGCATACGCCGTCCGTCGAAGATCATGGGTCGCGTCGTGCCCCTGTGGTGTTCAGCCCCACATTATGCGCGCGGCTGCGCCGTTTCGGCCGGGCGCTGTTCACGATGCGCCATGACCCACGCTGGCGTTGCAGGCCCAGCGAGCGTACTGCGCAGAACTACGGACTGACCGGGGCGGCGAAGTCTGTTTCGCTGGGGCGTCCACTTCATCTACACGAGTTCGTATGAGCAACGATCCGATCAATCTGGCCACCTATCTCGAGGGGGCCGACTTCCCGGCCACCGGCGGCGAACTGGCCGGCGTGGCCGCAAGCAACGGCGCACCCGACGACCTGCTCAAGCAGCTGCGCAACTTCGAAGGCGAGCACTTCGACAACGCCAAAGCCGTGATGGAAGCGCTGGGCTAAAAAGCGCGCTGCCAGCAGCGGCCTGCGGGCGGCCGGGCATGCCCACGTCAACGACGGGCGCTTTCGTTATTGAAACAGCTTGCCCATGCCGCTTTGATGCAGCAGGTGCGAAAGAATCATCTCGCGCGCGATGGAGTCCTCGGTCAGGGCCCACCCGTCGTCGCGATGCACCAGCGGTAGCTGGCCTTCAAAGCGGGTGTCCGCCAGCCCGGTCGCATCGCTGATGGCGTCGCGATTCATGCGCATGGTGATCGACACCGGGCAGTCGTAGATTGCACCCGTTAGCTGCGAGTCGGCCTTGGCTGTCTGTTCGTCGCGCGGTCGACATTGTTCATCGTCAATGAAGCGAACCCGATGCAGACGGTCGGCAAAATTGCTGCGGGTCATTCGTGCGAGTTGCGGTGCCATTCGGCTTTTCACCGGTTCGTCGAAACGCTGCAGCGATGCTTTCACGGCCGCCTGGACTTCATCCTCGCTCGGGCCGTGATAGGACGCCCCGCAGGCGCTCAGGCCCGCTGCCGCCAGTACGGCGAGCCATGTCCAGGCACGGACCGGCCTCAGCGCGCGGGCGTAAGGCCGCCGTCGAATCTGTCGCATGTTCCTACCCACGGTTCCACGGTGTCGCGACGCGCACTTTAAACGCTTCGTCTGCCCTGTCACTGGTACGCGACCCACAATGAAATCGCGTGCCGGCTTCTGGCGCACCGCCTGTCCGCGCAAGGACAGGCGCCGCGGCCAGACCCTCATTCATGACTATCGGTACTTGCCATGACGCTTCATCTGTACGCACATCGCCTGTCGCAGCCCAGCCGCGCTGCCGAAATCCTGCTCCGCGAGTTGGATATGCCCTATAGCTGGCACGAAGTGGATTTCGCCAACGGCGAAACGCGCGAGCCGTGGTTCGCAGACGAGGTCAACGCCCTGAAGACCATTCCGGCCCTCGTAATCGAAGACGAATCGACCGGCAATCCAACCGCCACCTCGATCGGCGAAAGCCACGCCGTCATGCGCTATCTGTGCCGCGTGGCGCCCGATCGCGAACTTGCTTCGCGCTGGTATCCGACCGAGGCGCTACAACTCGCGCCGGTGGATACATGGATGGCCTGGCACCACAACAACGTGCGCGCCTACGACATGTTCCACGACATCATGAACCTGCATCTCACCCTGCCCATGCTCAAATACGAGCTGCAGGCGAGCGCGCTCAAACCTCTGCAGGAGGGCCTGTGCGGCAGCCTGGCCACGCTCGATGCTCAGCTTGCACAGCATGCGGCCGGCGAGCCGACCCTGTGCGGCGGCCCGCACCCCACCCTGGCGGATCTCACCCTGGCCTGCGAGCTGTATCAGATCGTGGCCGTGGGCTATCGCTTTACGGGCTTTGCGCATGTCGCAGCCTGGCTCGACCACATGGCACGGCGCCCGCATTTCAGCGATGTCTCGCAAGAAATCGTCGAACAGGGGCGGGAAATTCGCGAACAAAGCGGCGCGTATCTCGATCTTGACGGCGCCTTTAGCTAGCGAGCCCCACCTGTATGGCAGGTGGGCATGCGATCATTACGCATGCACGAATTTTCTTCCCTGGCGCTGCGGCGCGAACTGATCGAAAGCGCGACCGCGCGCGGCTTCACCCAGATGACGCCGATTCAGGCCCAGAGCCTGCCGGCGATTCTGGCCGGCGAGGACGTGCTGGGCCAGGCCGATACCGGCAGCGGCAAGACCGCGGCCTTCGGTTTCGGTCTGCTCAACAAGCTGGTCGTAGAGCGCGCCGAAACCCAGGCCCTGGTGCTCTGCCCCACGCGTGAGCTGGCCGATCAGGTGGGCCAGGCGCTGCGCCAGTTTGCGGCGCCGATCGCGAACGTGAAGCTCGTGACCCTGTGCGGCGGCGCGCCGATGCGGGCCCAGGTCAACTCGCTCGCCCAGCCGCCGCATGTGGTGGTGGGCACGCCGGGCCGCATACTCGCCCACCTGCGCCGCGAGAGTCTGCAAACCCATGCGCTGCAGACGCTCGTGCTCGACGAAGCCGATCGCATGCTCGACATGGGCTTCATCGACGATATCGAAGCGATCGTGGCCTGCCTGCCGGCCGCCCGCCAGACTCTGCTGTTCTCGGCGACCTGGCCGGAGGCGATTCGCAACGTATCGGCGCAGCTGCAGCAGGCCCCCCAGGAGATTACCGCGACGGCTGCAAGCCAGCCGCTACGCATCAGCCAGGTTTTTCACAAGGTAGAGGATGCGGAGAAGCTGGGGGCACTGGAACGCGTCCTGGCCGACACCCAGCAACGCCGCAAGGCCTTTACCCAGGCCCTGGTGTTCTGCAATCGACGCGACGAAGTCGATCGGGTTTGCGCCTTCCTCAACCAACGCGGCGTATTCGCGCTGGCGCTGCATGGCGATCGGGAGCAGCGCGAGCGCGACGAAGTCTTGCTGCGCTTTGCCAACGGCAGCTGCGCGGTGCTGGTGGCCACCGATGTGGCCGCCCGCGGGCTGGATATCGCGGCGCTGCCGCTGGTGGTCAGCCTGGATCTGGCCCGCGATATCGATACCCATACACATCGCATCGGCCGCACCGGGCGTGCCGGAGAGGCCGGGCGCGCGGTGTCGTTGTGTACGCCGCGTGAACTCGAGCGGGCCGAACGTATCGCAGCTGCGGGCGGTTTTCGCCTGAGCTGGTCGCGCTGGCCCCAGGCACAAGCCGCCGCCCGTGCCCAGCCGCCCATGGCCACGCTGGTCATTCAGGGGGGCCGGCGCGACAAGCTGCGTCCGGGCGATATTCTGGGTGCACTCACCGGCGACGGCGGGCTGGCCGGCGACGAGGTCGGCAAGATCGAGATCACCCCGGTACGCAGCTATGTCGCCATTGCCCGGGGCCGCGCGCTACCCGCACGCGACCGGCTGCGCCAGGCCGGCATCAAGAAGCGGCGGTTTCGGGTCGCCGTGCTGGGCGACTGAACGACGCCGGCGTCATCAGCAAGGCCGTGGTGATGATTTTCGCGTCCCGGCCATCGACACGGAAAGCGCGTTGTACGATCAACGAAATCATCGCACGCTGGCCAGGCTGTATCGCAACGGCGAGCCGTGCAGCGGTTTAATAATGCGGCGGCCCGCCGATACAGCCCAGTGCGGCGGCGTGATAATCCGTGCTCAAGTAATCGCCCGTCGCCGCCGTTGACACGTATTTAGCCGCGACCGACACCGCTGCGTGCCCCATGGGCCGCGCCCACGTCTGCCGTTCGACCGACCTGCTCAGCTGAAACCCGGACTATGACCCAAACCGCCGAGAGCCCTTACCGTCTTGTCACCCGTAGCGACTTCGACGGCCTGGTATGCGCCATGCTGCTCAAGGAATTGCAGCTGATCGACGACATCAAGTTCGTCCATCCCAAGGACATGCAGGATGGCAAGATCGAGATCAGCGATCGCGATATCACCACCAACCTGCCCTATGTCGAAGGCGCCCACCTGGCCTTCGACCATCACTCCTCGGAAACCCTGCGCGTAGGCGCACGCGACAACCACATCATCGATCCGAAGGCGCCCTCGGCCGCACGCGTGGTCTACGACTACTACGGCGGCTCGGCCCGCTTTCCGCGTATTTCGCAGGACATGATGGAAGCCGTGGACCGCGGCGATTCCGCCGACTTCAACAAGGATCAGGTACTCAACCCCCAGGGCTGGGACCTGATGAACTTCATCATGGACGCGCGCACCGGTCTGGGCCGTTTTCGCGAGTTCCGTATCAGCAACTATCAGCTGATGATGGAACTCATCGATTACTGCCTGCATCACACGGTCGACGAAGTACTGGCCCTGCCCGACGTCAAGGAACGTACCGATCTCTACTTCGAGCAGCAGGCCAAGTTCGAAGAGCAGATCAAGCGCTGTGCGAGCGTGCACGACAACCTCGTCGTGCTCGATCTGCGCGACGAAGACACGATCTGGGCCGGCAACCGCTTCATCATCTATGCGCTGTTCCCGGGAACCAACATCTCCATGCACGTGATGTGGGGCTTTCGTCAGCAGAACACCGTATTCGCGGTCGGCAAGAGCATCTTCGACAAGTCCTCAAAAACCGACGTCGGCAAGCTGATGCTGGAATACGGCGGCGGCGGCCATGCCGCGGCCGGCACCTGTCAGGTCGATAACGCCCGTGCCGAGACGGTTCGCGACGAACTCATCGCGCGTATGACCGCCGACGGCTGAAGCCGCCGATTCGCGGGCAACGCCCGATATTCTCTTCTGGCCACACGGCCGCTCTTCGGGGCGGCCGTTTTGCTTGGGTCGTGCTCGGCGAGCGGCGCGCCGGGGCGGCGAAGAGTTTCTCGTCATCCTGCCGCGTACCGGACCTGAAGAAGCCGAAGCGCTCGCACAACGCCTGCGCAAAGAGGTCGAAACGCTGCCGTTTACGGTCGGCGATCAGCAGCTGCGGGTCACGGTGAGTATCGGCGTCGCCACAACTCAGGCCGAGGACGCCGACTACGACGCGGCCATCCATCGTGCCGATCAGGCGCTGTATCGGGCCAAGGGCGATGGCCGCAACCGGGTATGCCGGTTCGATGCGTTGGCAGCGCCCCCGGCCAGCGCGCAAGCGTCCGGCAGCGAACGGACCCGCGAGGATGCTCCAGCGCAAGACCGGTCATAGCCCATCAAGCCGCCCGCCTGCGTCAGCCTGATAAAAGAAATATTTATTTTCAAACATTTCTGTCGCGCATTAAAGAAACGTTAACATTCCGGCAACACCCTCTTGTCTCGTTTTTATACAAGGGGACTGTTGAAACATGGACTATTGGCACGAGCAATACCGACGATCGCGCAGCATGGTCGCCATGCTGCTTATCTTGCTTGTCGCGCTGACGCTGAGCGCATGTAACGACGACGACAACACGCGCGAGGCTGACACGCCCACCACGGGTGGCGAACAGACCGACGACGACGGCACGAACGATACCGA
>NZ_PBYA01000048.1 GCF_002729955.1 Salinisphaera sp.
ATATTCCTGGCCACCGCCTTCACCGACATGAACTGGCGCGACCGTACCCTGGTGGCCTGGATCGCGCCGCGCGGTATCGTCGCCGCGGCCGTGGCCGGCGTGTTTGGCCCGCGTATGGTTGAAGCGGGCTATGGCGGCGCCGAGCAGCTGTTGCCGCTGATCTTCGCCATCGTGTTCTCGACGGTCATCCTGCACGGCTTTTCGATCGGGCGCGTATCCCGCTGGCTGCGGTTGTCGGCCGAACCCAACGGCGTACTCATCGTGGGCGCATCGCCCTGGTCGACGGAGCTCGCACGCGCGCTCACCAACGAGCTCAATATGCAGGTGTTGCTGGTGGATTCGTCCTGGCACCGCCTGCGCACGGCTCGTCTGGCCGGTGTTCGCGTGCTCTATGGCGAGGTGCTGTCAGACCAGATCCAGCAATCGCTGGAGCTCAACGAAATATCCTGCCTGCTCGCGGCGACCAGCAACGACGCCTACAACGCACTGGTGTGCTCGCATTTCGTCACCAGCCTCGAGCACGACCGCGTGTTCCAGCTGCCGATGTATGCCGCCGACGAGGACAACGAATCCAAGGTGGTGGCCCGTCCGCTGCGCGGTCGCCCGGCCTTCCACGAAAATGCGCAGTACGAAGAGCTGTGGCGCAAGCATTTCCAGAGCTGGCAGTTCTACAAGACACGCCTGACCGAGGGTTATACGCGCGAGGATTTCCGTCGCGACTGCCCGCCCGATGCCGTGATCATCGCCACGCTCTTTGCCGACAACACCGTGCTGTTCCATGCCGCCGGCGCCACGCCGCGTCCGGAAGAGGGCGATACGGTGATCTACTACGCGCCCAAGAAGAGTGCGACTGAACGCCGCCGTGCCCGCGCCGAGCGCGCGGAAGCGGTAAGCGAACGCGCAGCGGCCGCTCAACTGTCGGCCGACGGCTCGCAGGCGCCCGAGGGCGGCCCGGCGGGCAGCGGCGCGCAGCGTAACGAAAGCTCCGACCCCACTTAACCAATCGCGACAGGATTTCATGCTCGAATGGCCCCAAGCCGGCGATAGCGCCAGCGGACAGATCGACGGCCCGGCCGGCGAACTGCAGATCGATATCGACATGCCGGAAGACACCGCGCGCGGTGTCGCGGTGATCTGCCACCCGCATCCACAGCACGGCGGCACCAAGGACAACAAGGTGGTATTCATGATCGCCCGGGCGGCCGTCATGGCCGGGCTGGCCGCGGTGCGGTTCAACTTCCGCGGCGTGGGCGAAAGCCAGGGCAGCTACGACGAGGGCGTGGGCGAGGTCGACGATGCCCAGGCCGTTCGCGACTGGGCGCTCGATGCCTCCGGCCTGCCGCTCGCCGCGCTGTGCGGCTTTTCCTTCGGCTCGGCGGTGGCACTGCGCCTGGCCGATCGTGAGGCGCCGCCCAAGCTGGTCACCGTGGGTTTTCCCAGCAGCTATTTCGATAAGGCACCGCCGCGTCCCTCGAGTGAATGGCTCGCGGTCTTCGGCGACGCCGACGACGTGATCGATGTCGATACCTCCATCGCCGCCGTGCGCGAACTCGAGCCGGCTGTCGATGTCCAGATTCTCGAAGGCGCCGGCCACTTTCTGCATGGCCGGCTCACGGACCTGAGAAAGCGCGTGGTCGCGCATTTGAACGAGAGTGACTGATGGGATTGTTTGAACGGTTGAGCCAGGCGCTCAACCCGCAGGTGGACGAGCCGCGCGACGTCGAGCGCGCCCAGCGCATCGCGGCCGCAGTGCTGCTGCTGGAAATGGCCCATGCCGATCATCGTCACGACGATGCCGAATACGCCGAGATACGGCGGCAGCTACAGGGCCACTTCGGACTCGACGCGGCCGAAACTGAAGAGCTCATTTCCGACGCTGCGCCCCGGGCCGAACAGTCGGTATCGCTCTATAAATACCTCAAGACGCTCAACGACGGCCTGAGCGAGGGCGAAAAGCGCCAGGTCATGGAAATGTTGTGGCGGGTGGCGTATGCCGACCACCATATCGATGCCCATGAAGAGCATCTGCTGCGCGAACTTTCGGAGTTGCTCTACCTGCCGCACGAACAGTTCATACGGGCCAAGCTCGCCGTTCTCGGCGAATGAGCAGTGCGACCATCGCGGGGCCGGCGCGTATAGCTAGCGCGTATAGAACGTCTGATTGAAGCGCACCGGAACCGTGGCCCGGCCGTCGGCGGCACGCACGTTCAGGTCGAAGGTGAGCGTCTGCTCATCGTCGATCGCCACCGGCGCCAGTGAATACACGCTGCCCGCGCTTTCCACGCGCTTGAAGGTCAGCGTCTTGCGTTCGCCCATGAGCGAGCGGGCCGTGCCGGTCACGTTGGCGGGCACGGCGTTCAGGGGCGCGTCGGCGGTTGGCTTTTGCAGCGTGATCATCACGATGGCCGTGTCGCCGGCACGCTCTATACCGTTGGCCTTGGCCACGGCCTGCGGGATCTGCAGGCTGTTCACCGCGCTGTAGTGCACGACGTAGTCGCCGCTGTTGATGCTGCCGCCGGCCAAGGCGGGCATTGTGAACAGCAGGGCCAGAATCGCGAATGCGATCAGGCCGTGTCGTGATGGCGCAGCTGATAGAGGGCGATTTCGCCGAGCAGATTGGGGAAGGTGCGCATGCCGATGTTGCTGCGATGCGCGTGATTGACCACGTGCCTGCGCACGATGTCCACCTGTTTTTGCCGACATAAGGTTTCGAAATCCCGCACGGTGCAAAGATGGATGTTCGGGGTATCGTACCACCGGTTCGGCAGTGAGCCGGATACCGGCATCAGCCCGCGCAGGCCAAGCGAAATGCGTGGCTTCCAGTGGCCGAAGTTGGGGAAGGTCACGATCGAGTCGCGGCCGATTCTAAGCATTTCGTCGATGAGTTCGTCGGGGCGCCGTACTTCCTGCAGCGCGCTGCTCATGACCACGAAGTCGAAGCTGTTGTCTTCGAACTGTTCCAGGCCGGCGTCGAGATCGAGCTGGAGCACGTTCACGCCCGCCGCCACGCATTCGATCACGTTGTCGGCATCGATCTCCAGGCCGTAGCCGCTGACCTGCTTGTGGGCCTGCAGATGGGCCAGCAGCGCGCCGTCGCCGCAGCCGAGGTCCAGCACCCGAGCGCCGGGGGTGATCCAGTTCGAAATCAGGGCCAGATCGTCGCGCAGGCCGTCGTGACTGTGGGTGGTCTGTGTGTTCATGCGCCGATCTCGACCGCCGCGCGGTTCAGATAGGCCCGCAGCGTGTTCACGTAGTGGGGCATGGTCAGCAGAAAGTCGTCGTGGCCGAGGTCGGAGGTGACTTCGGCATAGGAGACCTGCTTGCCGGCGTCCACCAGCGCGTCCACGATCTCGCGCGATCGCGCGGGGGCAAAGCGCCAGTCCGAGGTGAAGGAGATCACCATGAAGCGGGCGGTGACCGGGGCGAAGGCCTTGGCCAGATCGCCGCCGTGGGCATGGGCCGGATCGAAATAATCCAGCGCCTTGGTCATCAGCAGATAGGTGTTGGCATCGAACCGATCCACGAACGACGCCCCCTGGTAGCGCAGATAGGATTCCACCTGGAATTCCACGTCGAAGCCATAGGAAATACGCCCGTCGCGCAGATCGCGGCCGAACTTGGCGCGCATGGCCTCATCGGAGAGATAGGTGATGTGGCCGAGCATGCGCGCCAGCATCAGCCCGCGCCGGGGCACGACGTCGTGCTCGTAGTAGCGCCCGCCGTGGAATTCCGGGTCGGTGACGATGGCCTGGCGCGCGATTTCATTAAAGGCGATGTTCTGGGCGGAGAGCTTGGGCGCGGCGGCGATGACCACCGCATGGCGCAGGCGATCGGGAAAGTCGATCGACCACTGCATGACCTGCATGCCGCCCAGACTGCCCCCGATCACCGCACACCACTGTTCGATACCCAACGCGGCGCGCAGGATGTCCTGCGAACGTACCCAGTCGCCGACCGTGACCACGGGAAAATCCGGCCCGTAGTGGCGCCCGGTTTCCGGATGCGCGCTATGAGGGCCGGTGGAGCCGTTGTAGCCGCCCAGATTCGCCGGGCAGACGACGAAGAAGCGATCGGTATCGATCATCTTGCCGGGGCCGATGCATTTATCCCACCAGCCGGGCTTGGGATCGTCCTCGCTGTGATAGCCGGCCGCGTGGTGGTTGCCGGACAGCGCGTGGCAGATCAGCACCGCGTTCGAGGCATCGGCGTTGAGCCTGCCGTAGGTCTCGTAGACGAGATCGAACTGCGAAAGCTGCTTGCCGCAGTCCAGCGGCATCGGGCCGTCGACATGCAGGGTCTGGGGCTCGACCAGGCCGACCGAGCCGGGGAAATCCGCGTGCGTGGTCATATCGCTAACGGAACAGGCCCGGCAGCGGCAACAGGCGGCTGATGACCTGCAGGCCGATGATGACCACCAGCGGCGACAGGTCCAGCCCGCCCACCGCGGGTATGAGATTGCGCACCGGACGCAGCAGCGGCTCGTTGATGGTCCACAGAATCGCCGTGGCCGGCGAATGCTGCCCGGGCGATATCCAGGACATCAGCGCCTGAATGAGGATGGTGAAGAAGTAGAAGTTGCACAGCAGTACCGCGGCCTTGAGCACCGCCCACCATAGCGCCAGCACCGGTTGGGCACCGTACTGGGGCGCGGCCAGGGCCAGATCGATCTCGATGTTGATGAAGCAGAGGATGACCGCGAACACGAGCGCTGGAATATCCAGATTGCGCCAGCGCGGGATCACCTTGCCTAGCAGGCCGACCGGCATGCGCGTGGCCTGCCATACGAACTGCGAGATGGGGTTGCGAAAATCGGCATGCACCCACTGCAGCAGCACGCGCATGAGCACCACCACGATATACAGCGCAAAGACCGTATCGATGAGGAAAAGCAGGGCATCGTTGGCGTTGTTGAGCATGGGGTCTACTTATCGAGCAGTTCGGTGGCAAGGCTGTCGGCCCGGCCCGCGGCCGCCTGCATGGCGCGGGCGACGAGGGCGTTCAGGTCGCCGGCGGCATATTGTTCCAGCGCGGCCGCCGTGGTGCCGCCCGGCGAGGTGACTTTCTCGCGCAGGGTGGCCGGGTCGTCGCCGGATTCGATGGCCATGCGTGCAGCGCCGAGCGCGGTATGCAGTACCAGCTCGCGCGCGGCGGCTTCGTCCAGACCGAGTTCGACCGCGCCGGCCTGCATGGCTTCCATGAAGGCAAAGAAATAAGCCGGGCCGCTGCCGGAGGTCGCGGTGACCGCATCCAGCAGCGATTCCTCGGCCACCCAGGCCGTCATGCCGGCCGTTTCGAGAATGCTGTCGGCCAGGCTGCGCTGGGCATCGGTTACGCCGTTGTCGGCATACAGGCCGGTGGCGCCGGCGCCGATCAGCGAGGGGGTATTCGGCATGCAGCGCACATAGGCATGGTCTGCGCCCAGCCACTGGCGAAACGCGGCGATCGGTACGCCGGCCGCGATCGATACCACCAACGGCTTGCGATCGCCCAGTGGTTCGACCAGGCCTTCGCACACCTCGCGCATCATCTGCGGCTTGACCGCGAGCACGATCACATCGGCGTCCAGGCTCTGGGAATCCGCACTGGATGCCACGTTGACGCCGTAGTCTGCGCGCAGCTTTTGTGCCTTGGTATCGTCGGGTTCGATCACGGTGATGCGCTCGCCCGACCAGTCGGCGTGGCGCAGGCCGCTGATCAGGCTGGTGGCCATGTTGCCGCCGCCCACGAAAACGATGCTGGTGTTCATTTCGACCCCGGTCGATTAACTGGCCGCATGATACGCGATGGCCCACGCCTGTCGCGACCCGCCGGCCACCGGAAAGGGCATCGCCGCGATGGTCTGCAAGCACGCAAGGGTTTAGCATTACGGCTTGTTCTAACCCTTGCGATCCATGACCAGCAGCCTGAAACAGACCGCCGAATCATCGTCCGCGCCGGCCGTCGATATCGGCGATGCCGATTATCTCAAGCGCATCAATACCGCGCGTGTCTACGATGTGGCCATCGAGTCGCCGTTGATGCAGGCCAATCAGCTCAGCGCGCGTATCGGCAACGCCGTTTATCTCAAGCGCGAGGACCTGCAGCCGGTTCACTCGTTCAAGCTGCGCGGCGCCTATAACAAGATTTCCCAGCTCACGCCGGAAGAGCGCGAACGGGGCGTGATCTGTGCGTCGGCCGGCAACCATGCCCAGGGCGTGGCTCTTTCGGGGCGCAACATGGGCATTCGTGCGGTGATCGTCATGCCGCGCACGACGCCAGAGATCAAGGTGCGTGCCGTGGCCGGCTTCGGCGGCGAGATCGTGCTCCATGGCGACAGCTACGACGAAGCCGCCGCCCATGCCGCCGAGCTGCAGGCCCGCGACGGACTGGTCTATATCCACCCCTACGACGATCCGGACGTCATCGCCGGCCAGGGCACGATCGGTATGGAGATCGTGCGCCAGCACCCGCAGGATATTCATGCGGTGTTTGTCTGCGTGGGTGGCGGCGGCCTGCTGGCAGGCGTGGCGGCCTATATCAAGAGCGTGCGCCCGGATATCCGCGTGATCGGCGTCGAGCCCGAGGACGCGGCCAGCATGGGCGCGGCCCTGGCGGCCGGTGAACGCGTGGCGCTGCCCGAAGTCGGGCTGTTTGCCGACGGCGTGGCGGTCAAGCAGGCCGGCAAGGAGACTTTCCGCCTGTGCAGCAAGCATGTCGACGCGATGATGACGGTCAGTGTGGACGAAATCTGTGCCGCGGTGCGCGATATCTATGAAGATACGCGCGCGCTGGCCGAGCCGGCCGGCGCACTGGCGGTTGCGGGCGCCAAGAAATACGTCGCCGAAACCGGCATCGAAAACCAGGATCTGGTCGCCATCACCTCCGGGGCCAACGTCAACTTCGACCGGCTGAGCTATATCGCCGAGCGGGCCGAACTCGGCGAGCGCCGCGAAGCACTGCTGGCGGTCACCATCCCGGAGCGGCCCGGCTCGTTTCGCGAGTTCTGCATGCGCATCGGCGATCGCTCGATCAGCGAATTCAGCTATCGCTATGCCGACGCCCAGCGCGCCCAGGTTTTCTGTGGGGTCAAGCTGACCAACGGCGTCGCCGAGCGCGATGCATTGATCGCCGACCTCGAGGTCGACGGCTATGAAGTGGTCGACATGAGCCGCAACGAAATGGCCAAGCTGCATGTGCGCCATATGGTCGGCGGCCGGGCCCGCGGTGCCGGTGACGAAGTACTGTTTCGGGTTGAGTTCCCCGAGCGGCCCGGCGCGCTGCTGAAATTCCTCAACAGTGTGGGCGATCGCTGGAACATCTCGCTGTTTCATTATCGCAACCACGGCCATGCCCACGGGCTGGTCCTGGTGGGCATGCAGGTCGCCCCCGATCAGCAGGCCGACTGTCGGGCCGCGCTGGATGCGCTCGGCTACGACTATGCCGAAGAAAGCCAGAACCCGGCCTACCAGCTGTTTCTGCACTCGCACTGATCGATCGTTGAAGCCGTCGCCCTCACGGCGGCGGCCGTCTGCTTTTCAGGGATTACGCCATGGCCTCGGGCTCGAAAACCGTCATCATCGCCGCACTCACCGGCAATCTGCTGATTGCAGTGACCAAGTTCATCGCCGCCGCGTTCACCGGCAGTGCCGCGATGATGGCCGAAGGCATCCACTCCACCGTGGATACCGGCAATCAGGGGCTATTGCTCTATGGTATGAAGCGGGCCAAACGGCCGGCCGATGCCAAATTTCCCTTCGGCTACGGCAAGGAGATTTATTTCTGGAGCTTCATGGTCGCGGTGCTCATCTTCGCCGTGGGGTCCGGCATTTCGATCTATGAAGGCGTGAACCGGCTGCTGCATCCGCACCCCGTCGAAAGCCCGATGATCAACTACGTGGTGCTTGGTCTGGCAATGCTGTTCGAAGGCGCGGCATGGTTTGTCGCGGCCAAGGAATTCAATCGCGTGAAGGGCAAGTGGGGCGTGTTCGAGGCCGTGCGTCGCGGCAAGGATCCGGCCACGTTCCTGGTCTTGTTCGAAGACAGCGCGGCCATGCTCGGCCTGGTGATTGCCTTTACCGCGCTGCTGGCTGGCCAGCTGACCGGTATCGAGATCTTCGACGGGATCGCCTCGATCTGTATCGGCATCATTCTCGCCATCACGGCGGTGTGGCTGGCGATCGAAACCAAGGGGCTGCTTATTGGCGAGGCGGCCAACCAGCATGTGGTACGCGATATTCGCGACGTCGTGTCCGGCTACGAATCGGTCGCGAAGACCAACGAAGTGCTGACCATGCACGTCGGCCCCAACTTCATTCTGGTGAATATCAGCGTACGGTTTGCAAAGGGCCTGAGTGGCGAACAGATCCAGAACGAGATCGAACGCATGGACAGCGATATCAAGAAACGCTGCGAGAACGTCAAACGCATCTTCATCGAAGCCGAACGCTCGGCGGACCGGCCTGCGACAGCCAGCGACCAGGGCGGGGAGGGCACCACTTCGCCCAAGCCGGCTGAATGACGGCTAGAGGCCAGGCCGCGGCACCGCGTCGGGTATGTATTCTGCGGCTGTCGGCGTTGGGCGACTGCGCCAACGTGGTGCCGGCGATCCGCACGCTCCAAGCGGCCTATCCGGATGTCGAAATCACCTGGATCATCAACAAGGCCGAGGCCGGGCTGGTCGCCGATATCGCGGGCGTTGAATGCCTAGCCTATGATAAACGCGGCGGCCGGGCGGCGATCGCCGATCTCAAGCGCCAGCTCGCCGGCCGACGCTTCGATGCCCTGTTGAACATGCATGCCAGCTGGCGGGCGAATCGCATCAGCCTGCTGGTCAAGGCCGATCGGCGTATCGGCTTCGATGCACGCCGGGCCCGCGACGGCCAGCGCCTGTTCGTCCGCGAACGCATTCCAGCGGTGGAAAGCCGACACGTCGTCGATGGTTTTCTGGCCTTCGCGGCCATGCTGGGTGCCAGCGAGCCGGTCATGGACTGGCGTGTCCCGATCGCCGAGGCCGACCGTGCGCGGGCGGGCGAACTGCTCGGCGACGATGCCCGCGAAATCCTGTTCATCAGCCCCTGTTCGAGCCATACACGGCGCAACTGGCTGGCCGACCGCTATGCCGCGGTCGCCGATCACGCCGCTCAGGAGCACGGCTTGCGCGTCGTGCTTGTCGGCGGGCCGAGCGATCTGGAACGCCAGATGGGCGCCGATATCGAAACGGCGATGACAACGCCGGCCACCAATCTCATTGGCCAGACCAACCTCAAACAGCTGATTGCCCTGTTCGAACGGGGCCGGGTGCTGGTCACCCCCGACTCCGGGCCAGCGCATATGGCAAATGCGACCGACATCACCACGATCTCGCTCCACGCCGCGACCGACCCGCGCCGCAGCGGCGCCTATCGCTCCCGCCAATTCTGTGTGGATTATTTCGCCGAAGCCGCAGCCCGCTATCGCAACGCCACGCCGGACACGCTTAAATGGGGCACCCGTATCGAGGACGACGCGGGCGTAATGTCGCTGATTCCGGTGGAAGCAGTGACCGGGCGGGTCGATCAGGCCCTGGCGGCAGGCTAGCCGGCCTGCAGCATGGCCGCCATTTTCTGATGAATGAGGTTGACGGCCTTCAGCGGCCGTAGCATGACCTTGAACTCGGTGATCTGGCCGGCGTTGTTCCATTCGATCATGTCGACGCCGTTGATCTGTATGCCATCCAGTTCCAGCTCGAATTCCAGCACTGCGTTGCCCTCGGCCTGTAGTTCCCGCACGTAGCGAAAGCTATCGGTCCCGAACACCTGCAGGGCAGCTGCGAGATACTGCACGGTGATGGCTTTGCCCACCTGGGGCGTATGCACCACGGGCGAATGGAAGACCGCATCGTCGGCAATCAATGCCTCAAGGCCGTGGGCGCTACGGGCTTTGACGAGTTCGTGCCAGGTGGCGATGGGGTTTTGGTGCATGGACGGGCCTCTGCGGGGCGATGCGGGTGCGGCAGGCGCTTACTCGGGCGGCTGGTTTTCCAAGCCGAGGATGAAGTCCCAATGCTCCTTGTCCACCGGCATGACCGACAGCCGATTGCCCTTGCGTACCAGCGGGAAATCGCCGAGTTCATCGGCGTGATCCTTGATCTCGGCGAGTGAAATCACCCGGTCGAGTTCGCGCTCGAAGGTGACATCCACTCGATACCAGCGCGGCTTTTCGGGATCGGATTTGGGGTCGTAGTGGGCATCCTTCGGATCGAAGGCGGTGTCGTCGGGATAGCCGGCCCGCGAGATACGCATGATGCCGACCACGCCCGGTACCTTGGTGTTGGAGTGGTAGAAGAAAGCCAGATCGCCTTCCGACATATCGTCGCGCATGAAATTGCGCGCCTGATAGTTGCGTACGCCGTCCCAGCCTTCGGTCTGGTTCTTGCGCTGTTGCAGATCCTGAATGCTGAACTCGTCGGGTTCGGACTTCATCAACCAATAACGCATGCGTATCCGGTCCTTTGAAACTTGCTGAAAGCGTTGTCCGCGAGTTTAACGCAGCGAAGGCGGGCAGGTCGCCCGGCGATAGATCGCGGCTTCGCTTGCGACCGCGTCGAGCGGCACGTCCCATTCGCGGGTGGCGATATGGTCGACGCGCTGTACTTCGAACGCCAGGCCGAGCAGCCAAGGGCCGCGAAAACCCGACGCTCGCTGGCCGGCCAGGCTGCGATCGTAAAAGCCGCCGCCCATGCCGATACGCCGTGCGGCGGCATCGAACGCCGACAGGGGCATGATCAGCAGATCGAGTGTGGCCACGGGCCGTGCGTTGCCTGCGGTGGGCTCGACGATGCCAAGCGGACTGCGCCGTCGGCGAAAGTCGGGGCCGTAGACGGCGATGAACTCCAGCGTCTTGCCATGAACGCGGGGCAGAAAAGCCTGTTGGCCGCGGTTGAACCAGGGCAATAGCAGGCGCGGGTCGGCCTCGTGGCGCATGGGCCAGTACAGGCCGATACGGCGCGCACGACGGAATACGGGCAGGCGTGCAATGCGTTGGCAGGCCCGACGGCTGGCCATACGGCCCTGCTGGGGTGCGAGGCGGCGGCGTGCGCGAAGCGCGGCACGGCGCTGGTCGTCGATGGAAACGCTCATGGCGCCACAGCATCAACGAGTGGGGCAAAAAACGAAAGGGGCCGACACTCCCGCCTGTGCCGTCGACCGTCCACTATCCTTGAGACGAATGCTCAAGTGGGGCGTTCCACGCCGCATTAGGTTTCCCGCAGCAAGGCGGGCGTACTCACCTGCGACGTTTCCCACCCCGGTTTAGGTACTTAGGCTCAAGGGGAACCGGGAGGTCGTCGAACACCGCAGGAGTGCCGGCAGCATCGATGATACGCGGCTCGAAGCGGTGGTGCCAATCATGCGATTGAACGATCGCGTGTGCCGGGGCTGCCGGCGATTATTGCAGCGCGAGGACGGTCGTAGCGCGCCAAGGCGGGTTACGCGGCTAGTTCGGTTCCTTGAGCGCGGATTCGATATGCAGCTGCAGCTGCGACAGGCGTTCGGTAATCTCGCCGTCCGTGGCGGGCAGACCGGCTTCCTGACGCTCGAGCCGACGTTCGGCGGCGATCAGATCACGGGCAATATTGAGTGCGGCCATCACGGCGATCCGTTCCACGCCCAGTGTCTTGCCCTTGCGCTGGATCGCGTGCATGCGCCGCGACAGATACTCGGCCGAGTTGAGCAGCGCTTCGCGTTCGCCTTCCGGGCAGGCGATGGAGTAGTCGCGCCCCAGAATACGGATGGTCAGCGCGGATTGTTTTTCTGGCGGCATTAAGTGTATCCGTTAGGCGTTGTCGGCTTCCGCTTCGAGCGCGCGAATGCGTTCGATCACGCCGTTGAGGCGCTCGCGCGTTTCCCGGTTGCGGGCCTGTTCTTGCTCGTAGGAGGTCTTGAGTTCCTCGTAGTCGCGCAGCAGTGCGCGATAGGCCTCGATCAAGGCTTCGACGCGATCCTCGAAGTGGGTGATCTCGAACTGGCTCATAACGCTCCCTGGATGTGTACCCGAGTATAGCCGGCACCGGGCGCTGCGGGAAATATGCAAAAAGAAGGCCCGGCAAAATGCCGGGCCTTGCAAGAACGATCGCGAAGATCGTGGCGCGCTGGTTAGCGGATGAGCAAGAACAGCGCCCCGCCGCCGCGGCGAACGTGCAGCAGCAGCTGCTTGACGTCCGGGCCGGCCAGCTTGGACAGCTGTGAGACGTCCTTGACCGGCTGGCGGTTGATCGAGGTGATCACATCGCCCGGGCGCAGGCCGGCACGTGCCGCCGCGGAGCCGCGCTCGACGTCTTTGACCACCACGCCTTCGACTTCCCCGGCCAGCGGGTTGTCGTCGGTGAGCGGCCCGAAGTTTGCGCCATCGAGGCCCGAGGCGAGGTCGTTCTCGGCGCTGGCGCTGCCACCCGCGGCGTCCGGCGCGTCGGCCGCGTTGCCGAGCGTGGCCTTGACCTCGCGTTGCTTGCCGTTGCGCAACAGGGTGATCGAGACCTTGTCGCCCGGCGACTTCAGGCCGATGGCGTTGGCCAGCTGCGAGAAGTCGTCGATGTCCTTGCCGTTGACCTGCGTGATCACGTCACGCTCCTTGATGCCGGCCTTGGCCGCCGGCGAATCCGGCATGACCTGGGCCACGACCACGCCCTGATTGATGTCCAGATCGAAGGCCGAGGCCAGATCGGCAGTCAGATTCTGGCCGACCACGCCCAGACGACCGCGGCGCACCTCGCCATTCTCGGCAATTTGCTTGTAGACGCTGTTGACGAGGTTGCTCGGGATGGCGAAGCCGATCCCGATATTGCCGCCGGTGCGCGACAGGATGGCGCTGTTGATGCCCACCAGCTCGCCCTTGAGATTGACCAGGGCGCCGCCCGAGTTGCCGGGGTTGATGGAGGCATCGGTCTGGATGAAGTCTTCATAGCGGTTGCCGAGCCCGTGCCGGCCGAGCCCGCTGACAATGCCGGAAGTCACGGTCTGGCGCAGGCCGAACGGGTTGCCGATGGCGACCACGAAATCGCCGACGCGCAGATCGTCGGAGTTGGCGATGGGCAGTTCGGTGAGTTTGTCGTCGGTCTTGATCTGCAGCACCGCGATATCGGTTTCCGGGTCGTCGCCGATGAGCTTGGCGTCGTATTCGCGGTTGTCGTTGAGGCGGACCACGATCTTCTCGGCATCGGTGACCACATGGTGGTTGGTCAGCACATAGCCCTTGTCGGCATCGACGATCACGCCGGAACCCGCCGCGGTGGGCTGGCGCGGTGTCTGGCGCTGCTGTTGATCGGGCACGTCGAAAAAGCGACGGAAGAAGGGGTCGTTGAACAGCGGGTTGTCCGGCATCTGCTGGGGTTTGCCGGTGACGACCACGTTGACCACGGCCGGCAGCGCCTCGTCGAGCATGGGCGCGAGCGACGGGTTGTCGCCGGCCAGCATGCCGCTTGGCACTGCCGCATGGACGCTGCTCATGCATAACAGCAGCAGACAGGAAAGAAAGAGCGCGTTGATCCGCTTGTTCATTGGCGTCATAGGTCTTTTCTCGTTGGTGTGTTCACCATACGACCGGCGTACCCCGGGTCGTCCCGCAGCTAAGACCATCGCAGGGTGGTCGAGTTTCATGCCGCGCGCAGAAACATGGTTATTGCATGTAATTGACCGATGCATGCCTATTGCGCACGATGGACCACCTTGGCCAGTCCGCTTTCGCTCAGGCTGCGGCTGATGGCCAGCCGCGACTGTTCGGCAATCCGGGCCAGAAAGCCGCTGTTGTGCTTCATGGCCACGGTGAATACATCGCGACCGTCGCGGGCGGCGGTGAGCATGACGTCGTCGCTGGTGGCCACTTCATCGACCAGCGCCAGCGTGAGCGCCTGGCTGCCGTACCAGTGCTCGCCGGTCGCGACACGGTCGATATCGAGGTTCGGCCGATACCGCGATACAAAATGCTTGAACAGGCCATGCGTGTCTTCGAGTTCCTCGCGAAACTTGGCCCGGCCTTCTTCGGTGTTTTCGCCGAAAACGGTCAGCGTGCGCTTGTAGTCGCCGGCCGTATGCATTTCGAAATCGATCTGCTTGTCCTTGAGCAGCCGGTGAAAGTTGGGGATCTGCGCGACCACGCCGATGGAGCCGATAATGGAGAACGGCGCGGCGACGATACGCTCGCCTACGCAGGCCATCATGTAGCCGCCGCTGGCGGCCAGGCGATCCACGCAGATGGTCAGGCGCACGCCCGCGTCGCGCAGGCGGGCCAGCTGCGACGCGGCCAAACCGTAGCTGTGGACCATGCCGCCGGCGGACTCGAGCCGTACCAGCACCTCGTCGCCGGCCTCGGCCACCTGCATGACGGCGGTAATCTCGTCGCGCAGCGACTCCACCGCCGAGGCCCGGATATCGCCGTCGAAGTCGAGCACGAACAGGCGGGCCGGCTCATGCCGCTTGCCCAGCTTCTCCGCCTTGCGCTGCTGTTTGTCTTCTACCTTCTTGCGCTTGGCGCGGGCCTTGCGCTCGCTGTCGTTGAGCAGGGTGGCATTGAGCGTTTCGGCCATACGATCAAGACGATCGTTGACGTGGGTGATGCTCAGCCGGTCGCCGTCGCGTTCGGCCCGGGCCTGGCCGATCAGGCTCAGTATCCAGCCCACGGCCAGGGCGAGGGCGATGACCACGGTCACGGCCTTGGCCAGGAACAGGCCGTAATTCATGGCAAAGTCGGCGATCAACTCCATGGCGTCGATTATCCTCTGGGGGCAGGGCTCGGCGCCGGCGCGCGCCGGCGCCCGGCGGTCAGATCCAGCCCGAAAGTTCGCGCTTGATCAGGCGGGTGAACATGTCCACGTGATCGTCGCGGTCGTTGAGGGCGGGAATATAACGCAGCGAACCGCCACCGGCTTCTTCGAAATATTCGCGGTTTTCTTCCTTGATCTCTTCCAGCGTCTCCAGGCAGTCGGAAGAAAAGCCCGGGCACATCACGTCCACGCTCTTCATGCCGGCCTTGCCCCAGGCCTTCATGGTTTCGTCCAGATACGGCTGCAGCCAGGGCTCGCGGCCAAAGCGCGACTGAAAGCACACCTTGTATTCATTGCGCGACAGCCCGAGTTCGGCAGCCAGCAGCTGGGCGGTGATACCGCAGTCGCGCGGATAGGGATCGCCGTTTTTTACATAGCGCTTGGGGATGCCGTGAAAGGACAGCACCAGCTTTTCCGCGCGTCCGTGTTCGGCCCAGTGTTCACGCACCGATGCCGCCAGCGCTTCGATATAGGCCGGTTCGTCGTGATAGCGGTTGATCTGGCGCAGCGCGGGCGGCTCCGGCCACTCGGCCAGTACTTCGCCGATCTTGTCGAAGGTGGTCGCGACGGTGGTCGCGGAATACTGCGGATAGGCCGGTAGGACCAGCACCTGCTTGCAGCCGGCCGCATCCAGCTCGCGCAGGCCGGCCTCGATCGACGGATTGCCGTAGCGCATGGCAAGCGCCACATGCACCGGGCGCTCGACTTCCTGATCCAGCCGTTCCTGGATGCGCTCGGCCTGGCGGCGGGCGTAGACCAGCAACGGCGAGCCTTCATCGGTCCAGACGGAGCGATAGCCTTCGGCCGAGTTCTTGGGCCGAAAGGTCAGGATGATGCCGTAGAGAATGGGCAACCATAGCGCACGGTTGAGATCGACCACGCGGCGGTCGCTCAGAAATTCGGCCAGATAGCGGCGAACGGCAGGAACGGAGGTGTCGTCGGGGGTGCCCAGATTGGTGAAAAGCACACCGATCGGGCGCTGCGCGCGGCGGGAATTCATGATGTCCTCTCGCTATCGTTTCGCGGGCTACGATATTTAGGGGCAATGATACGGGATGCAACCGAACGGCTGCATCCCGTACCCGATTCTACCGCTTGTGCAGGTGCTTATGCTTTATCGAAATACGTGCGGGTCAGCTTGAACACCACCGGGGCGAGCAGAACCAGCGCGATGAGGTTGGGAATGGCCATGAGCGCGTTCATGACGTCGGCAATCAGCCAGACCAGATCAAGCTCGGCCACGGCGCCCACGAATACTGCCACCACCCAGATCAGCCGGTAGGGCGTGACGATACGCGAGCCGAACAGATACTCGGCGGTGCGTTCGCCGTAATAGCTCCAGGCCAGCATGGTCGAAAAGGCGAAGACCACCATGCCAAAGCTCACGATAAAGTGGCCGGGGCCGGGCATGCCGGCATTGAACGCTTCCGCAGACAGCTGCGCGCCGGTGGTACCGGACGACCAGGCCCCGGTGGCGATGATCACCAGCGCGGTCATGGTGCAGACGATGATCGTGTCGATGAAGGTGCCCAGCATGGCGACCACGCCCTGGCGCACCGGGCTGTCGGTACGCGCGGCGGCATGGGCGATCGGCGCGCTGCCCAGGCCGGCCTCGTTGGAGAAGATGCCGCGGGCCACGCCGAAACGAATCGCCATGAGGATGCCGGCGCCGGCGAAGCCGCCGGTTGCTGCGGTGCCGGTAAATGCGTCGGAGAAGATCAGGCCGATTGCGGCGGGAATCTCCCCGGCGTTGAGCAAGAGCACAAGCGCCGCGCCGATGACATAGATCACTGCCATCACCGGAACGAGCTTGTCGGTCACACTGGCCAGGCGCTTGAGCCCGCCGATGATCACCGCGAATACGGCGGTCGCCATCACCAGTCCGGTTACCCAGCGCGGTACCGACAGGGTTTCGTCGAAGACCTGCGATACCGAGTTGGACTGCACGGTGTTGCCGATGCCGAAGGCGGCCACGGTGGCAAACAGCGCGAACAGGAAGGCAAGCCATTTCCAGTTGGCGCCCAGGCCGTTGCGAATGTAGTACATGGGCCCGCCTACGTAGGCGCCCTCGGCGTTGGTTTCGCGGTACTTCACGGCCAGCACGGCTTCGCCGTACTTGGTTGCCATGCCGACGATCGCGGTCACCCACATCCAGAAGATCGCGCCCGGGCCGCCCAGGTGGATCGCGGTGGCCACGCCGGCAATGTTGCCGGTACCCACCGTGGCGGCCAGTGCGGTGGCCAGCGCCTGGAACGGGGTGATGTCACCGGGCTCCGTGCTTTGCTTGCGGCCCGCAAACAGCATGGAAAACCCGTAGCCGAGCTTGCGTTGCGGGACGCCACGCAGGCCCACGGTCAGATAGATACCGGTACCCAGCAGCAAAATCAGCATCACCGGGCCCCAAACCCAGCTACTGATCGTGCTCAGTGCGTTCGTGAGTGTTTCCATGATCGAATCCCCCTGAATGGGCTGCGTTCGCAGCCCGGATGACGTTACTCAAATAAGCCCTGGGCGAGAATCCATGCAATGCCCAGAGGTGCGACGAACCGAAGGATGAACAGCCACAGCCCGGCCAACGGCAAGCGTTGATCCGGATGCGACTTCAGCGCTTCGACGGCGCGCGGCCCCAAGCGCCAGCCAACGAATAGCGCGATCAGCAGACCGCCTATCGGCATCATGACCTGGGCGGTCAAGAAATCGGCGAAGTCGAGAAAGGTCATCCCGGCGATCGTGATTTCTTTCCAGACGCCCTGCGACAGCGAAATGGGGATGCCCAGCAAGAAGATCACGACGCCGGCCGTGCTGGCGGCGGTGGCGCGAGTGAAGCCCTTGTCGTCCACCAGATAGCTGACCACCACTTCCAGCAGCGATACCGCCGAGGTGAGGGCGGCGATCGCCAACAGCACAAAGAAGGCCAGCCCGAATATCGCACCGGCCGGCATTTCCGCGAATACCGTTGGCAGGGTCATGAAGGTCAGGCCGGCGCCGGCGCTGGGCTCCATGCCCGCCGAAAACACCGCCGGCAGGATGACCAGACCGGCGAGAAGGGCGACCAGCGTGTCCAGGCCTACGACCAGCGACGCATCGCGGGGCAGATTCTGTTCGCGCGACATATACGAGCCATAGGTGAGCATGGCGCCCATGCCCAGCGACAGCGAGAAGAAGGCCTGGCTGATCGCGCCGCCCCAGGTGCTCGCGGTGACCCGACTCCAGTCGGGCATCAGATAAAACGCCACCCCGTCACCGGCGCCCGGCAGGCTGACTGCACGGATAGCCAGCACCACGAGCAGAACGAACAGCAACGGCATGAGCCATTTGGACGCGCGCTCGATACCGGAGGCGACGCCGCCGAGCACCACGCCGACCATCAGCACGGTAAAGATCGCGGCATAGATGAGCGGCTGGATAGGCGCGGCGACAAAGCCGTTGAAGATTGCGGTGCTTTCATCGATGTTCAGCCCGCTGAAGGTGTTCTCGCCCATGAACAGGATATAGGCGAGGGTCCAGCCGGCCACGACGATATAGAACGACAGAATGATGAAGGCGGTCAGCACGCCCATCGCTCCAACCATCGGCCAACCGCGCCCGCCCAGCTTGCGAAACGCACCGACGGGGTTGCTCTGGGTCATGCGGCCGATGAGCAGTTCGGCCATCACCAGCGCGAAGCCGAAAAAGACGACGCAGCCCAGATAGATGATCAGAAACGCGCCGCCGCCGTTTTCGCCGGCCATGTAGGGGAATTTCCAGACGTTGCCGAGGCCGACGGCCGAGCCGGCCGAGGCCATGATGAAGCCCAGGCGACTGCCCCAGTGTTCGCGCGCCACAGTCATGGCTGTATGCAGCCGGAGATAAAGCGGGTCATCGTCTGGCTATCCTTCATTGTTCCCCCTGTGGTGTTGCCACGCATGGCGATCACAAGCGCCGTTACAGGCTTCGTGAGCGTCTTGCACTATTCGTGCCGAGTCTTGTTATAGGTAGGGCCGGCATCGTTTTGGGATCGTGCCAGCTTGATCGCGTACTGTCCCGTATCCATTCGGCGCAGACAAGTACCGGGCGCCCAAAAAAAAGACGGGCTCGAAAGCCCGTCTTTAATTCAGTGCAGGAGCGGGGCGCGCTGATCGCGCGCCCGTACTGCTAGGGCTTTTCCAGAATCGCGGTTACGCCCTGACCGCCGGCCGCACAGATCGAGATCAGGCCGCGCCCGCCACCGTTCTCGTCGAGAATCTTGGCCAGGGTGGCCACGATACGGGTGCCGGTGGCAGCAAACGGATGGCCGAGTGCGACCGAGGAACCCTTGACGTTGAGTTTGCTGGTATCGATCGAGCCCAGCGGCGTGTCGCGTCCCAGACGCTCCTTGCAGTATTTCTTGGATTCCCACGCCTTGAGCGTGCACAGAACCTGTGCAGCAAAGGCTTCGTGAATTTCGTAGAAATCGAAGTCCTGCAGGGTCAGCCCGGCGGCGTCGAGCATGTCGGCCACGGCATAGGTGGGCGACATCAGCAGGCCTTCGCCGCCGTCGACGAAGTCCACGGCCGCGGTGCGCGAATAGGGCGTGAAGAACGCCTGCACCGGCAGGCCGTTGGCCTCGGCATACTCTTCGCTGCACAGAAACACCGAAGACGCGCCGTCGGTCAGCGGCGTGGAGTTGGCCGCGGTGAGCGTGCCGTTTTCCTTGTCGAAGGCCGGCTTGAGGTTGGCCAGCTTCTCCACGCTGGTATCCGGGCGCAGGTTGTTGTCGCGTTCCACGCCAAGATAGGGGAAGACCAGGTCGTCGTAGAAGCCGTCGACGTAGGCCTGGGCCGCCGCCTTGTGGCTGGCCACGGCCAATTCATCCTGGGCCTTGCGCGAGATCTTCCATTCCTTGGCCATGAGCTCGCAGTGCTCGCCCATGGACAGGCCGGTGCGCGGCTCGGACACGCCGGGGAAGTTCGGCACCAGATGGCGCGGGCGCAGTTTGGCCAGCAGCTTGGCGCGTTCGCCGCCGGTCTTGGCGCGGTTGACGTCGAGCAGGATCTTGCGCAGATCCTCGTTGATGGCGATCGGGGCATCGGAGGTGGTGTCCACGCCGCCGGCGATGCCGCAATCGATCTGGCCCATGGCGATCTTGTTGGCGATCAGCAGGGTGGCCTCGAGACTGGTGCCGCAGGCCTGCTGTACGTCGAAGGCGGGCGTATGCGGATCGAGATCGGTACCGAGAACCGCTTCACGCGTCAGGTTGAAGTCGCGTGCGTGCTTGAGCACGGCGCCGCCGGCGACTTCGCCGATCTTCTTGCCGGCGAGTTTGTATTTTTCGGACAGCGCCTTGAGCGAGGCGGTCAGCAGGTCCTGATTGGACTGATGCGAATATTTGGTGTTCGAGCGGCAGAACGGAATACGGGCACCGCCGACGATGGCGACCCGGCGTGGCATGTTCTCGGCCATTGATCCCTCCAGTTTCGCCAGCGTCGTGCCGGCGAGGTGATTGACGGTCACAAGATAATTGCTGCAGTGCAAAGTGACAAGAAGCCCTTTCAAATCCGGCCTCGATCGGGTCGCTGCGTGGACCGCCGGAAATAAAAAAATAGAGGCGCGCTCTTGAAAGGCGATCCCACGGCCGCATCAATGGCCGTGATTGAGATCGTCAATGGTGGCGGTTTCTCCCGGCGGCCGAAAACGGCACGTCGGCATGAAGTTTTTTGATCAACAACCTACGTTTCGAGGAGAAGGGTGGCATGAATATCCGTCCTTTACATGACCGTGTCGTCATCAAGCGGCTCGAGGAAGAGCAGAAGACGGCCGGGGGTATCGTCATTCCCGATACGGCGGCCGAGAAGCCCCAGCGCGGCGAAGTGGTCGCGGTTGGCAACGGCAAGCCGCTGGACAACGGTGAAACGCGCAAGCCGGAAGTCAAGGTCGGCGATAAGGTCATGTTCGGCAAGTTCTCGGGCACCGAAATCAAGGTCGACGGTGACGAAGTCGTCGTGATGCGCGAAGACGACATCCTGGCGGTGCTGGGCTAAGCCCACCGCTTACGTCCACCGTTTACGAACACAGTATTTAGGGGAAGCTAGCAATGGCAGCTAAAGAAGTACGTTTTGGCGAAGACGCACGCTCGCGTCTGGTACGCGGCGTCAACACGCTCGCGAACGCCGTCAAGGTGACGCTGGGCCCGAAGGGCCGCAACGTCGTGCTCGACAAGAGCTTCGGCGCGCCGACGATCACCAAGGACGGTGTCTCGGTCGCCAAGGAAATCGAACTGGACGACAAGTTCGAGAACATGGGCGTGCAGATGGTCAAGGAAGTCGCTTCCAAGACCTCCGACATCGCCGGTGACGGCACCACCACCGCCACGGTCCTGGCCCAGGCCATCGTCCGTGAAGGCGTGAAGGCCGTGTCCGCGGGCATGAACCCGATGGACCTCAAGCGCGGTATCGACAAGGCCGTGGACGCGGCGGTCAAGGAATTGGCCAACCTGTCCAAGCCCTGCGACGACGAGAAGGCGATCGCCCAGGTCGGCTCCATCTCGGCCAACTCCGATGAAGACATCGGCAAGATCATCGCCGATGCGATGAACAAGGTCGGCAAGGAAGGCGTGATCACGGTCGAGGAAGGCTCCGGCCTGTCCAACGAGCTGGACGTCGTCGAAGGCATGCAGTTCGACCGCGGCTATCTCTCGCCGTATTTCGTCACTGATAACCAGACGATGCAGGCCGAGCTGGATAACCCCTACATCCTGCTCCACGACAAGAAGATCTCCAACATCCGCGACATGCTGCCGCTGCTGGAGAACGTCGCCAAGGCCAACCGGCCGCTGATGATCATCTCCGAAGACGTCGAGGGCGAAGCCCTGGCGACGCTGGTGGTCAACAACATGCGCGGCATCGTCAAGGTCGCCGCCGTCAAGGCGCCTGGTTTCGGCGATCGTCGCAAGGCGATGCTCGAAGACATGGCCGTGCTCACCGGCGGTACCGTGATCTCGGAAGATCTCGGCATGAGCCTCGAGAAGGCCACGCTGGATGATCTGGGCGAAGCCAAGAAGGTGCAGATTTCGAAAGAGAACACCACCATCATCGATGGCTCGGGTTCCAACAACGATATCGAAGCCCGTATCAAGCAGATCCGTGCGCAGATCGAGGAAAGCTCCTCGGACTACGACAAGGAGAAGCTGCAGGAACGCGTGGCCAAGCTCGCCGGCGGTGTGGCACTGATCAAGGTCGGTGCGGCCACCGAAGTCGAGATGAAAGAGAAGAAGGCGCGTGTCGAAGACGCCCTGCACGCCACGCGTGCAGCCGTCGAAGAAGGCATCGTGCCCGGCGGCGGCGTGGCCCTGCTGCGTACGCTCAAGGCGATTGAACAGGCCAAGGGCGACAACCCGGATCAGGAAGCGGGCATCCGCATCCTGCGTCGCGCGGTCGAAGAACCCCTGCGCCAGATCGTCTACAACAGCGGCGCCGAGCCGTCCGTGGTCGTCAACGAAGTGCTTTCCAAGGAAGGCAACTACGGCTACAACGCCGCCACCGGCGAATACGGCGACATGGTTGCCATGGGTATTCTCGACCCGACCAAGGTCAGCCGTACCGCGCTGCAGAACGCCGCTTCCATCGCCAGCCTCATGCTGACGACCGAAGCCGCCGTGACCGACGTCCCCGAGGACGACGACAAGGGCGGTGCCCCCGATATGGGTGGCATGGGTGGCATGGGCGGAATGGGCGGCATGATGTAAATCATGCGGTCCACGCCCGGGATGCCTATCCCTGCGTGAACGAAGAGCCCCGCCTCGTGCGGGGCTTTTTTTTGCCCATAAGTCAGTGGAAGACGGTTCGGCGCAAAGCGTGAGCGCCGAACCGTGACATATACATAATCGCGATGCCGCCGGCTATCGCCACGCAATGTCGGCACCCTAGGCGAATCCCGTGCCCATACGCTCGATGATTTAAGCGCGCTGATTGCCCGGTTCGGTTGGCGGCAGCTGCTATCACGAGCGCGCGACGTGTCGGGCTCGGCGCGTCGTCGCCACAGGAAAGGCTGGCACAATGGGACAACAGCGCTACCATGCGGGCTGTCGACGGCCTAATCGGAGCGTTTTAAGTGCCTCAACCCGAAAAAGATACGCGTGTTCGCCAGTGGAGTCGTTTTCTCGACGCCTGGTGTGCACACAATCCGGAGCGCTTGGCAGCTCTATCGGAAGAAGGGCAATTAAGTCGTTCTGACACGGCGTTGGTTGGTGTGCCGCCGGAGCCCGCGCCCACACCCGCGTTCGAGGCCGCATTGCGAAGCTATCGTAATGAAACGATGGCGGTAATTGCCTGGCGTGATCTGGCCGGGGTCGACGCGCTGGAAACAACGCTCGCTGCCCTGTCGACATTGGCCGATCGGTGTATCGAAGCGGCACTGGCCGCGGCCGAGCAGGCCGTGCATGAGCGCCACGGCGTGTTGCGTGATACCGACGCTCATGCGCAGCGGCTTATCGTCATCGGCATGGGCAAGCTGGGCGGCGGCGAGCTCAATTTCTCGTCGGATATCGATTTGATATTCGGCTATCGCGCCGTGGGTGAGTCTGATGGCGATAAGCCGTTGGATGCCGAGGGCTATACCAAACGTGTTGCACGACGGTTGGTTCAAGTCCTTAGCGAATCCACTGCTGATGGGTTCGTGTATCGGGTCGATACCCGGCTGCGCCCGTTCGGCGACGCGGGCGCGCTGACGGCCAGTATCACGGCGATGGAAAATTATTATCAGGCGCATGGACGCGAATGGGAACGTTATGCCTGGGTTAAGGCACGCCCCGTCGCAGGGGATATCGAGGGCGGTCGACGTCTGATCAGCGCGCTGCGCCCATTCGTATATCGGCGCTATCTCGATTACGGCACCTTTGAGTCCATTCGCGATATGAAGGCGCTGATCGATCGCCAAGTCATTAAAGCCGAGCTACAGAACAACATCAAACTTGGCAGCGGCGGCATTCGTGAAATCGAATTCATCGTTCAGGCATTCCAGCTGATCCGCGGCGGCCAGGAGCCGTCACTGCAGGATACGCGTCTGCTTCCCACGCTCGCGCGCCTCGCCAGCGACGGTCATCTGCCGTCGCACCGGGCACAGGAGCTGGAACGGGCGTACCGCTTTCTGCGGCGCGCCGAAAATCGGTTGCAGATGGTTGACGATCGACAAACGCATGACCTGCCGGAAGAGAACGACGAGCGGGCAGCATTGGCCGAATCCTTGGGTTTTGACAACTGGGAGGCGTTTAGCCTCGCAATGCGCGACACGCGGGATGGGGTCCATCAGGCTTTCGAGCAGGTATTCGTATCGCCCCAGGCCGACGACAGTGCGAACGATCGAGAAACCCAGCGCCTGAGCGCCTTCTGGGACGGCGAACTCGATGAGTCTGACGCGAAAACCTTGCTTGGCGAATACGGTATCGAAGACGTATCGGCTGTGCGGGAGGCGCTGGCCGACATCCAGGGCCAGAGCCTTTACCGTGGGCTGGAGGATCGTGGTCGACGCTGGATTGCCCGCCTGATACCGCTGCTTTTCGGGGCCGCTGCAAGAGCCGACAATCCCGACCGCGCGTTGACCCGCACGATTAGCGTGCTCGCAGCAATCGTCGGACGTAGTACGTACATGGCCCTGTTAGTGGAACATCCGGCGGCGCTGTCGACGTTGATGCGCCTGTGCTCCGCGAGCGAATGGATCACCAGCCGCATTCGTGCCCAACCGGCGCTGCTGGATAGTCTGCTCGACCCGCGCCAGCTATATCGGCCACCGCGGCGCGCGCAGCTGACGGCCGATCTGGACGCCGACATGGCCGCGATCGATGCCGATGACCTTGAGCTGCGCATGGATACGCTGCGTCGCTTCAAGCAGAGCGCGACATTGCGTATCGCCGCAGCCGACGTCAGCAACTCTATGCCGTTGATGATCGTCTCCGATCATCTCACCGAACTTGCCGAGCTCGTACTCGATGTTGCGCTTGAAATGGCGTGGCATCAAATGATCAAGCGCTATGGCACGCCGCAGGATGAGAACGGCAATCGCGCGCCCTTTGCGGTGATTGCCTATGGCAAGCTCGGCGGATTGGAACTCGGTTATACGTCGGATCTCGATCTCGTATTCGTCTATAGCGGCAAGATCGACGCGATGACGGATGGCGATCGCAGCCTCACCTATCAAGCGTTTTTCACCCGGTTGGCACAGCGCCTGATTCATGTGCTCAGTACGCAGACCGCGGCTGGACGCGTCTACGAGATCGATATGCGACTACGCCCGAGCGGCAAGGCCGGCATGATGGTTTCGCATATCGATGCCTTCGAGCGCTACCAGCAGGAACAAGCCTGGACCTGGGAGCACCAGGCCCTGGTCAGGGCGCGGCCGGTCAGTGGCCATGCAGACCTGGCTGCGCGTTTTGACGAAATTCGGCGGGCCGTTTTGGCAAAGCGCCGCGATATCACTGAGCTTGCGCGCGACGTGTGCGACATGCGCGATCGGATGCGTCACGTCAAGGACGAAAGCCGAGATGGCCGACTCGACGTCAAACAGATGCCTGGCGGACTGATCGACATCGAGTTTTTGGCGCAGTTCGTCGCACTTGCTCATGGTGCCGAGCGTGCCGAACTTCTGCTGTTCACTGATGCCATTCGGATTCTGGAAACACTCGAGTCGGCCGGCATGGCTGACTACGACGACATCAAGACGCTAACCGACGCCTATCGGCGTTACCGTCGTATTATCCATGCGCAGTCGCTGCAGCGGCAACGCGCAATGATTGTGGTTGATGAATTGCCGGATGAGCGCGAGCGAGTAATGGACATTTGGCAGGGGTGGCTCTCAATACATAAGAACAATTTCACGACTTAATCGCGTTGCGTCGTTTGCTCTGAAATGAGTGTCGGCATTCTTGTGTGGACATGAAATCGTTTAAAAATGCCAAAATATCCTGTTAAGCTTTCGATCGTAATACCGTTTTCCAACGCGGAACGTACGCTCGAACGTACCCTGAAAAGTATCCTATTTGCTGATTCAGCCGGTGTTGATTTCGAGGTCATTGGAATTAACGACGGAAGTACGGATAAGTCTTCCGAAATTTTCGGAAATTACGAGCGTCGGGACGAGCGTCTTACGTTGGTCCACTGCCCTAACAGAGGGCCAGGTTATGCCCGGAACCGAGGTATCGTTGAATCCCACGGCGAGTACCTGTTTTTCATCGATGCTGATGACGAACTCACAAAGAACTTCTTCGCGGTTCTCTATATGCATTTGTGTTCGCGCGACATCGATATGCTGCTTTTTTCGCAAGAAATAATATTAAACGAAAGAGAGCCTTTAGAACCAGCCGCAATCGATTATTACTTAAGAAGAACAACGTGGGTTCAATGTGCACCCACCGCAAAGATGCTTCCGCAACTCGTAAGTGTCGGCGGCTGCTCGGTGCAGGTGTCAGGCTATGTCACGTCGCGCGAGCTTTGGAGCGAAAATGCGCTGTGGTTTCCAGAGTTCTATTACGAGGATGAGGTGCCGTTTCTCATGCTCTTATGGTATAGCCGGCGATCCACGTGCATCAGCGACCAACTAGTTCGCCACCACGTAACTGCGGGCTCCATAACCAGGCGTGACGTGTCCAAGCGTCATATTGAGGGTGTTCTAGCAAACGCATCTGAGTTTTCTCGCATGAGAGCAAGCTTTGCTAAGTCCGAGAAGACCTATGCCGGCCTCTTTCAACGATATTGCGACCGGCGCGTCATAATATTGATGTCTAAATATTTTGATTTATGCCGCAGCAACAGGATAAAAGTCTCGCGCAAGTCGTTGATAAATATTTTAAAGAAGAATTTACTGAGGCGGCGCGTCTACAAGCTCTATTATCGCGAAATGAGGAAAGTGTAGGGCCGGGCGGCTGGCAATTAATATTGCTTACGCGATCGTTTGCGTATTGAAGTTCTAGCAGTGAAGGTCGAGGATGGCAGCTTAGGGCGATAGAGTTAAAAATCTTGCCAAGGCATATCGCTTCCCGAGCTTCAGTAACGCGCGCCGCGTCCGCGTGCTGCTCGCTGAGTGTCACGTATGCGTACGGGGTGCGCGATTGCAATACGGGTGAGTCTGGAGATAGCGAGTTCCTTGAGTACAGCAGGTAGCCCCGCGAGGCGTATTGACTTGCGGGCGGTGAAGACCCAGCAGGCAGATAGCATGTAGGAAAAAGCTGGCTCTGGATAAAGCTGGGCACTTGCGTTGCCCCGATGTAAAGCTTCTAGCCAACGGTGAGCCCAACGAAGATAATGTATGTCCATTGGTGCTCCCGTCTGATCTAGGACCGACTCCCGACTGGAAAACTTGAGTAGTCGTTCATGGCGGATCAGGTCCGCTTGATCGTGCCTCACGCCCAGTCTGCCGAGCTGCGACGACTGAATTATCTGCTGAACATTATTTTGTTCTCGTCTATGTACCGAAAGCGACTGTTCGGGGTGACGACGGTACAAGGTCAGCGGCGCTGGCAGATTGGCGAACCGTGTCGTCTTGATCATTCGAGACCACAGTTCGTAGTCTTCGGCAAACTCGAACGAGGTATCGTAGCGATAGTTTGCTATTGCGGTGCGACGCAGCATGAGTGAGCCTTGAGCTACGGCGCATTCACGCAACATCTGCCAAGCGATCGTATCCGCATTGAGCGAAAGCTTGAGTACTTTTTCGGCTAGCGGTTGCCCATCGGCCTCGATCCAGGCCATCCAGCTACCGACGCCGCCTATATCGGGATTGCGATCGAGATAATCTACCTGTCTAGCCAGTCGATCGGGCGCACAACAATCGTCGGCATCGAGGAACGCGATGTAATCGCCGTACGCTAAATCCAGACCGTGATTACGAGTGCGGGCACGCCCCAGGTTTCGTGGTTGCTCGACCAGTCGAAGGCGTTGATCCGATGCAAAGCGCTTTACGATATCGACCGTACGGTCGGTCGATGCATCGTCGATAACGAGAAGTTCGAAGTCTGTGAAGGTTTGAGCCAGAACGCTATTTACGGCTGCGGCGACGTAACGTTCGACGTTGAACGCCGGTATGAAAACGGTGACCCGCGGGCGCCGGGCAGCAAGCGATGCTGAATGGGATTGCATACTGGGAAATTTATGTTGGTGCTGGTTAGCGGAGTCTGACGCTGACGCGCGGTGAACTCGTTCGATTTCCACCTTGCCCTAGCGATCTTGGTATCGAGCGCTTCGGCTAAGAAGCGGTTCGATCATTGCTTCGTATGCGTCGACCGAGCGTGCTAGCGAGAAATAGGCGGCGCGTTTCTGAAGGGTGGCCACAGGCGGTGGTTCGGCCAGCGCCGACGCCATCGCCTTGGCGAGCGCGGCCACATCGCCCACGGGTACCAGCCGTCCGAAACGTCCGTTATCGAGAATCTCGCTGGGCCCACCTGGGCAATCTGTTGCAACGACGGGACAGCCGCAGGCCATCGCTTCGATCAGCGTATTACAAAACCCTTCAAACTCGGAGGCCACAACACATAACGCACTGCGCGCCATCCAACTATATGGGTTATCGACCCAGCCCGGCATCCGCACATCAGCTTCAAGACCATATTCCTTGATACGCGACATTAGCTGCTTGCGCTCTGGGCCTTCGCCAAGAATAACCAGCCGGGCCGTGCAATTTCGCGTGCGCAGTTGTGCAAACGCATCGATCAATACGTCGTAGCCTTTCTCCGGCGCCAGCCGGCCGGCGGCTAATATCACGGGCGGCGCTCCAGCGTTAAACCACGCATCGTCGAACGGGGCCGCGACATTTTCTGCGATTTCGTCGACCATTACGGGGTTGTATATCGTCTCAATCTCTCTTCGTGGTATGCGCAAAGTTGCGGCCATATCGTCGGCCGCAGAGCGGGAAACCGTCACGACCCGATCGGCTTTTGGATACAGCCGTCGCATCACGTCCAAACGTTGCTGTGCGCGGCGATAGGATCGTTCAACGGTACGCGCAGCTTCCACGGCAGGCGATATAACGCTGTGCTCGATAATTACAGTCGCCACCGCGTGCTTCGCCACGCCGGCTGCCCAAACGGCAAGCAACGGCACATGGCCATGCGCGCTGAGCAATACGTCGGGCCGAGTGGACTCCAATTGATCAACTAGGGCAACGAAGCGATGTAGCGCGATCGAACGCTCGGTAATTCCAAGAGCGCCTTTTAGATGCTCCCAGCCCTCCGTCGGCCAGCGCGTGAGCAACTTGGGATAGCCGCTCCAGCGTGATCGGCGACTTAGTTCGCGAATCACGATCGTGTCAGGTACCCGTGATAGATAATCGCCTACGCGATGTTCAAGCCATAGCTCGACTCGGTGACCGCGTTGGGCAAGCTCACGCATTAGCACGAGCGTAGTGTGCTCCTGGCCCCCCGCACGAAATGCCGGGAGGAAAAACGCGATATGACGTTTGTTAATCGGCATGGTTGTAGGCGATTAATACGGCTGACGGTTATGGTTTTGCGATCTGGACTTGTCTTGAATGCCCATGCTTAGGCGATAACCACGTACTCTCGATTGCTCGGCCGCGCTTACAGAACGCACCCAGGCCGCCCGAATTCTGCTAGCCATTATGATATTGAACTTTATGGCCAATGGCGATTCCCAGGCTCCATGCGTGTCATCGTTGAAAAAGTAACTATAGCTGGAAGCTGAATTAATCGATGCTCTCAGTCAGTTTGCATGTGCACTGCTGAACCGACCTAATCGGTGCAAGCGCCGCGACAGATCTAGGCCGTATCGAACAGCGTGGCCGAATTACAGAATTCCCCAAACTTCTAAGTGGGCGCTGCGGCACGCGTGTGTACCCTTCTGCCGTACACGGAGCGATCCCAGAAGCCTAGTGGACTCGAACATTATCAGTCGGGCGGTGCTACGGGCATGTGCGTAGCATTCCTGCTTCCAGCTTCCCAGGGCGATGAGGGGCGCCGAGGCGGGAAACGGTTGCCTGGTTAATCAGCACGCTTAGCCGCTACACTAGGCGCCTTGCGCGATAGGATCGTCGGGCCATAGCGACTGGCCCTCATCGCTATGACACGTACTACTGGATTGACTATGAAGGATTTGCTCAGAAAACGAGTGTTGGTTACCGGTGGCGCCGGCTTCGTGGGCTCGCACCTATGCGATCGACTGCTCGAGCAAGGGCACGATGTGATCTGCGTCGATAATTTCTTTACGGGGCGCAAGGCGAATATTGCACACCTCGCCGGCGATCCCTTCTTCGAAGTTATTCGCCATGATGTCTGCCTGCCGCTTTACGTAGAAGTGGACGAAATCTACAACCTGGCGTGCCCCGCTTCGCCCGTGCATTACCAGCACGATCCAGTACAGACGACGAAAACGAGCGTGCACGGTGCGATAAACATGCTCGGGCTAGCCAAACGCACGGGCGCTCGTATCCTGCAGGCGTCGACCAGCGAGGTATATGGTGATCCCGAAATTCATCCGCAGCCGGAGTCCTACTGGGGACGCGTCAACCCGATAGGTCGGCGATCCTGCTACGACGAGGGTAAGCGGTGCGCTGAAACGCTGTTCTTCGATTACCGCCGGCAGTACGGCTTACCGATCAAGGTCGCGCGTATATTCAATACATATGGCCCCCGCATGCATCCCCAGGATGGGCGCGTGGTGTCCAATTTCATCATGCAGGCGCTCTCGGCCGAGCCGATCACGCTCTATGGCAACGGCCAGCAAACGCGCTCGTTTTGCTACGTAGACGACCTCGTTGATGGCCTCATTCGGCTTATGGCGTCTCCAGACGAGGTCACTGGCCCGATAAATCTTGGGAATCCGAACGAATTTACGATTCGTGAATTGGCCGAACGAGTGATCGCGCAGACCAGCTCTGAATCGGAAATTTGTTTCGAGCCGCTGCCTGAGGACGACCCACGGCAACGCCAGCCGGACGTAGCTCACGCTCAAAAGATATTGGGTTGGAACGCGACGACCGAACTTGCGGAGGGCCTGCCGAAAACGATCGACTATTTCCAGAGCCTGTTGGAGCAGTCGCAGTCTAAGGCCACCCTATAACAGCTAGCTTGAGGCGCGACACGTTGACTCGCACACCGCAAGCGAATAGGCGCGCGGCTTTGTAGCAATCGGCTGCAACGCCGGCGAAACAGCCGGCGTTAGCGCGCGTAATAATCGTTACAGTAGCCGCTATTAGCCGCGAAGCGGTTGGCATCAAGCCGCTCCAACGCGGACTGCCGAGCGTACGCCGCAACCGCTTAGGCGTCGGTTAGAACGCCTATCGGCTGAATGGGGGTGGCTGTTTCACCTACCGATTATCGGCAACGAGCTGCGGGCGGCGTACCGGCGACCGTATAGCGCTGGCTTATAGACCGCGTGGTGATAAAGCTTGTAGCTGGCGTAACGAACATTGTAAGCCGGCCAGGACGCTTCCGCTGGCGGCGTCGTCTTTGCCGGATCTATGCCCATGCGTTCGAGCTGCCTCGGGTAAACGACGTCACGAGCGTGGCGGTACAGCTCTATATCGAGCTCGTTAGCTTTGTGCAGCGTCTTGAGTACCTCAGGGTCCGCAAGCAGGCTATCGCGTATCTCGTTGGATTCCGCCGTGTTCCGCTGGCTCGCGCGCGGTACGAGGTTCGGCAGATCCAGCATTGGCCCCATTAAAGCGAGGGATTCATTGAATCGCTCGATCAGCCCAGTGAACGCGACATCGTTTTCGAGTCGTTCGATGGCAACATCCAGGTCTTCCTTGCCCGCTAAAGCTTGGACCTGAACATTGCGATAGCGTGGATCGAGAATCCAGCTATCGAAAGTATTCGGGCGGTACCGGCCACGCAGCACGTAATACTGGTACTCGGAGACGCATCGACGGATCGGCTCACGTAGAAACGTGTAGTACTTGAGATCCGACACCTGGTCACGCAAGTCGCTGTGCGGCGCAATCATATGGCCCGCGATGCTCTGCAACCATGGATAGACCCGCATTAGTTGCTTCAAGTGCGCAGCACTATAGACTTTGTGCTCCTTCTCCCACGGTTTGACGTCGCAATGAGCTGCGCCGAAATGCGACCTTAGGAGGTACTTGATGCTGTTGCCGGCAGTTTTTTTGATATGTATGAATGCAATCATTCGTAGTGCAGCGTTTCGTATGCTGAAAGGTTAATGATCCGCGATGTTTGATCGCCTAGATGACCGTGATTGGCTTAGCGTCCATTCGTCGCCTCACTGTCAGTATGAATGCTACCTAATTAAGAAACCGTTAGAAGCTTGGTTGCTTGGGGAGCAGATGACGCTCTATCGTGTGCGCCAGCACCAAGCGGCGGATGAGTTTGAAACGCCCTGGTGTGGGTGTTCAGATTGGTCGATCAACTCATCAGCCGCGAAAGAGCGGCGGCGGTGCGTGCGTGAGGTGTATGCCCGGCGTGATGGTATTGGGCCTAATGCGGTTCCGCTGGCGTTGAAATTGATCGCGCGTTTTCGGCTAACCCTGGTCGGTGGCGTGGCCCGTAGGTACGCAGTTCGGCGGCCACCGGGTAAAGTGGCTTTGGATTACCGATGCCCGTGCTGCGTTTTTTGGCTCTCGTTAGCGTTGTGGAGCCGTAGTTTAGGGTTCGCCGTGCCACCCAAGAGGACGCAGCCATACGCTATTATCGCGCCGCTCGGTAATCTGTATCCGGACTAAGCAATGGTACAAAAGCGACAGTGATGAGACAGCAATGGTGTGCTAAAGGGTGGCCCACGTGACGGTGGCCGAAGAAGTGGTTGTGGTGATTGCGACCGCGAATAGAGCTGATTCCTTGCGGCGCACACTGGAAAGCCTAAGCGCGCTCGATACGAGCCAGGTGCGCTGGCGTCTAATTGTTGTGAACAACGCAAGCGAAGATGATACTGCCAGTGTTCTTGCAGAATACGAGGCACGTCACCACTTGCCGCTCGTTGCTTTGTACGAGCCCCGCCGCGGGAAGTCGCGCGCTTTGAATCGGGCCCTAGAATTGATCGAGCAGGGGCTCGTGATTTTCGTCGACGACGATGTCGCGCTGTCTGAGCATTGGCTGCAAGCTTATGTTCGAGGCGCGGCTCGATGGCCTGACGTCGGGATGTTCGGTGGCCGAATCGTTCCTGTTTTTCCGGCGGATGCACCGGCGTGGATGCAAAGCGAGCGGTATGTACATCAAGCCGCCATATTCGGCGCGTACGAGCCGTTCGACCACGAGGGCATTACCGATGCATGGCCGCATGGCGCGAATGCCGGGATCCGCCGCGAGCTGATCGGTAACTCGCGATTCGATCCGCGTTTCGGGCCAGGGGGCGATTACAGTGCGATGGGTGATGAAACTGAGTTCGTGTCCCGACTTATCGAAGAGAAAGGGGCGGAAATCGTTTATCTACCGGAGGCGTGTGCGCACCACACCGTTAGGGAAGAAGAGCTCAGCCGGGCTGCTATATGGGCGCGTGCATTCAAGTGGGGGCGCACCCGCGGTCTGGTAGAAGAGGGGGATAAACAGAAGCTGCGTTTGCGTGGTGTGCCGATCAACATATGGTTGTCCGCCGCACGCGCTTTTCTACGCTTCGCCCCTTATTGTTTCGGCCCGGAAGACGGCTACCTCAAGTATGGATGGCAGTGGCAAGTACGATCAGGTCGCGTTGCGGGGTATCGTGAACTGCGTCGCAGACGTCGAGGCGAACCGAACGACGACGGCGCACGGTAAACTGGATATTGAACCCAAAATCTGAAATTGATGAGTGAATCAACCTATACCAAGCCGATGCTGCATCGCGTCAATCTGGATGCTGTCGGTGGTGTGGAAGTTTCTTTTCTGCAATACGCGTTATTTCGTCGTGCGAAGGGAACGGCCGATACGGTTATACCCGGCGAGGCGGTGCACGAACGTTTCGTCGAGGCAATCGGAGCGCCGCTCAATACCCTCTGGCGCGCGTCACTCAAGCGCGGATACGGGATCCGGCTGCCGCGTGCCTTTCGCCGATTGAGAGCGCGCCGCGCAGCGCAACTGATCCGGCCTTACCACCCTTCGGTCATTCTTGCCTGGAATCATATTGGCAACCGCGACATTGCCGATATCGCGCGTTCCACTGGCCTACCGCTCATTCACTACGAACATGGCGAGGCGTGGCGTCCACACGCACCCTATGCAGCCGATTTTTTCCGCCAGGTGAACGGCGCCATCGTGAACAGCTTCGCAGCCGAGCGCATGCTCGCATTGCGCTGGGGCTGGCAAGGCCCGGTCGAGCGGGTT
The DNA here is from genome assembly GCF_002729955.1 of Salinisphaera sp. Classification (GTDB taxonomy): domain Bacteria; phylum Pseudomonadota; class Gammaproteobacteria; order Nevskiales; family Salinisphaeraceae; genus Salinisphaera. Next base: position 33,984 of record NZ_PBYA01000048.1, read on the forward strand.
TACTACAGCTGTGACGGCGTACGTGCTATCGATGCGGCGCGTGCGGCGCCGCCGAGCGATCGGCCGCTACGCATTGGCGCGGCGGCGCGCATGATCGAGCTCAAGGGGCATCGGATCGCCTTGCATACACTTAAGCTACTACGCGAGGCCCATGGTCTCGACGTGACGCTGGCCATAGCCGGCACCGGGGCCGAAGAGAATGTGCTGCATGCCGAATCCAAGCGGCTCGGCCTGGATGATGTTGTCGATTTCAAGGGCTCAGTGCCGAATATGGCGGCCTTTTACGACGAGATTGACCTGATGCTCGTACCATCGATGGTCGAACCGTTCGGGCGTACCAGCATGGAGGCCCAGGCCCGTGGTTGCCCCTTGATCGTGAGCGCGGTGGATGGCTTGCCGGAGACGCTCGAGGAGGGCAACACGGCCGCACAGGTGGTACCCGACTGGTCACTCGACGAGTACCAGAAAGAGCTTGGCGGCAACGTCGAAAGTGTCTTGCCGTGGGCATACGATCCAGCCAAGGACGAGTTGGTTCAACCGAAGGCTGTATCGCCGGATCGTCTTGCCGCTGCAGTGCAACGGCTTGTCACGGACGATAAGGCGTATCGAGAAGCCAGCCTGAGCGGGCTGCGCAACGCTAACGCCCGATTCCTGCCGGAGCTTTACGGGCCAGCGGTGGATGCCGCCGTCGCCAATCTCGTTCGAAGCGGCGAGCGGACCTAGTGCGCGCTCGCACTCGGCTCCGGTTTGAAGAAATCCTCTAGCCATGCCTGGAACATCAGGATGCACCAAAGCCGCCAATGCCAGTCATGGCTACCGGCCAGGTGGGTGTGCCATGTCCAGCGTACGAGTGCGACATCGAAATACCCCTCCCGGCGGAGGCGTTGCGGCTCCAGCAGGGCCTCGGCCCATTCACGCAGTGGGCCGCGCAGCCAGTTCGCAAGGGGCACATTAAACCCATGTTTGGGGCGTTCGACCGTTTCGCGTGGCAGATAACGATAAAGCAGCTGGCGTGACAGCCATTTGGGCTTGCCATCGCGGAACTGTTGTTCCGGCGGTAGGCTGAATGCGAATGCCGCCAGCTTTGAATCGAGAAAAGGCGCGCGTGTTTCGAGACTTGATGCCATCGCGGCACGGTCGACCTTCACCATGATGTCGTCGGGTAAATAGCAAAGCGCATCGGTGGCTTGTAGCCAGCGCTGCGGGTCTTGCGCGGCGATGGCCGGCGTATCGCGCAGAAACGCTGTGAAGACCGACGGCGCGTCGGCTACCAGCGCTCGCGGATCGTGCCAATAACTCATCGAGTTGCGGTAGAAACAGCGCAAGTCGTTGCCGGCGCGTTTCATGGCGCGCTGTTGGAGATACTTGGCGCTTTTGGCGGGGCGTGCGCGCGCTTGCGCGGTAAGCCAGGCAGCTTGACCTGCTCTGAGCACAGGCGGCGTGCGCTGATGTCGGCGCCAGCGACGCGCGATACCTTCGTATCGGTCATAGCCCGCCATCATTTCATCGCCGCCGTCGCCGGACAGGGCCACCGTGACCTGATCGCGCGCCATCCGGGAGACCAGGGTTGTAGGAATCTGAGATGGGTCGGCGAACGGTTCGTCGTATATCGCGGGCAGGCGTGGAACCGTGGCGAGCAGATCGGCTTCGGATACATACAATTCATGGTGATCGGTACCCAGCACTGTGGCGGTCTCGCGCGCCTGTTCGGCTTCGTTGAGGCCGGGTTCGTCGAAGCCGATGGTGAACGTACGCACGGGGCGGTCGGTATGTGTGCGCATCAGCGATACGATCAGCGAGGAATCGATGCCGCCCGACAGAAATGCGCCCACGGGCACGTCGGCGACCATTCGCTCGGCAATGGAATGCGACAACAAGCGTTCGAGTTCGTCAACAGCGGCGTTATCGGACCGCCTTTCGGGCTGGGCGTCAGCCAGCTTGTCGACATCGAAATAAGCGGTAGGCTCGGTGGGCTCAAGATCTGTTCCAATCCGTAACCAAGTGCCGGGCGGCAATTTTCGATAGTGGCGGAAAATGCTGCTTGGCCCGGGAATGTAGGACAAACGCATCAGCTCGGCGAGGGCGCCGCGGTCGATTTCCCCAACGAAGCGCTCGTGCCGCGCCAACGCCTTGAGTTCGGAGCCGAACAGCAGAACGCCGTCGTTTACGCCGTAATAGAGAGGCTTCTCGCCGAACCGATCACGCGCAAGATAGAGCATCCGATCACGCCGATCCCAGACTGCGATCGCGAACATGCCTTCAAATGCCGGCAGTGCCGCAGCGATGCCCCACTCCACGAATGCGGCCAGCACCACTTCGGTATCCGAACTGCCGTTGAAGTCGTGGCCACGCGCGCGCAAGTTTTCGCGCAGCCGACGAAAGTTATAGATTTCGCCATTGAATACCAGCACATACCGCCCGTCGCTTGAATGCATCGGTTGGGCACCGCGCGGCGACAGATCGACGATCGAAAGACGGCGGTGGCCAAGTGCAACGTGCGGCGCGTCGCTATCGATCCAGCTGCCGCGATCATCAGGGCCCCGGTGCGACAGGGCATCGCGCATGCGATCAATATTGCGTTCGTGCGCTTGTGCGTCGGGGACGCGCTGTAGAATGCCGGTAATGCCGCACATGCGTGGCCTCGCCGATTGTAGAAGGGCGTGTTGGAACACGGCAGGCGCAAACCGGCCGCAACCGAGTAGGATACTCGCCAAAGCCAGCCCGCGACATCTACACTACGCGACCTTTATCCATTTGTTTGCGGCGCGCTGAGCGGATGCCCGGCCTTATATCTCCGGATCTTTGTTGAATGAAAATCGTGCATCGGATAAATCTCGATGTTGCCGGCGGCGTCGAGAACCAGTTTCTGGCGTTCTTGCAGCACCCGCTCGCAAAAGCGCCCGTTCGCCACGATCTGATTTATGCCAGCGGCATCGTGGCTTCGCTGGCCGATGAAATCCGGCCCCACATCGACCACGCAACGAGTTACAAGCGTTGGCGCGGGGTCAAGCTGCCGCGCCGCCCGCAGCGATTACGTGAGGCGCGGATGGCAGCGCTGGTCGAAGCAAGTGCCGCGGATGTGTTGTTGTCGTGGAGCGGCTTTGCCCGCGAGGCGCTGGTGGTCGCCGCTCGCCAAACTAAGACGCCCCTTGTTTATCGCGAGGGCGGCGGAGCTTGGTTCGAGCACGATCCCGATGCAGCCGAGCGGTTCATGAAAGAAATGCGCGGCGCAATCTGCAATACCCGCGCCTCAATGCGAATGCTACAGCTCAAATGGGGCTATTCCGGGCCGGCTAAGGTATGCATGGGTGGTATTCGGCCCTTAGTCATGGCGGCCGCGGATGGATCCGGCCGAACCGCGGCCTGCGGTGAGCGCAAACGGATTGGCGTAGCCGCGCGCCTCGCGTCGGAGAAAGGCGTATGCCTTGCCCTGCACACCTTGAAGCACCTGCGTGATGCGGGGCTGGATTGCGTGCTGGATATTGCCGGCGACGGGCCTGACCGAGCGGCACTTGAGTCCTTGGCCGAGGATCTTGCGTTGGAGGATTCGGTGCGGTTTCGCGGCCTCGTTCGTGACATGCCGGCGTTCTATCGCTCGCTGGATCTTCTGCTTCATCCTGCGCTGCAGGAGCCCCTGGGGAACGTGACCATTGAAGCCCAGGCTTTCGGAGTGCCGGTGGTTGCAACCCGGGTCGACGGTATGGCGGAAACTATTCTGGAAGATCAGACCGGACGAACCGTAGCGGCCGACCAGCCTTATAGTCGTTATCCGAAGTTTGGCGGCGCCCGCTCGGTCATGCAGTCGGCGCGGGTCTACGATCCGGATACCGACGCACTGCGCCCGGTCGATTTCGCACACCCGCAGGCGTTGGCCGATGCGGTTGCCGACATCCTGGGCGACGCCGGACGAGCACAGGCGATGTCGGCGACGGCCAGAGCGCATGCGCGCAAGACGTTCAGCTTCGATCGTTATATGGCCGGCTTTATGGACTCGATCAAAGAATACGTCGCCACCGAATAGGAGGCTTGCTCATGGCCGCATCGCAATACAGTCAGGTTGCCGCCCCCCCGATCCCCGACGATGCCTACGTCATGATCATTGGCGCCATGAAATGTGGCACGACGTCCCTTTTCGAATATCTCAAGGCGCACCCGGCGATCTGCCCGGCGATCGACAAGGAGCCGGAATACTTCAGCGACAATCAGGCCCATGGGGTGGCGGTGCCGTATTACCAGCATCTGTGGCATTTCGACGCTGGTCGGCATCGTTATGCGATGGAAGCCTCGACGGGCTATACCAAATTCCCCGAAGAGCCGGACGTGCCGCGTAAGATTCATGCATCCGGAATCCAGCCGCGTTTCATCTATATGGTGCGCGATCCGTTTCAGCGTATCGAATCGGAATACGACTTCCTCCAGCGCCTCTATCCGCAGGAACGATTCGATATCGAGAGCGATCTGCTGCTGCAGAAGAGCAATTATTATCGCCAGCTGGAGCGATTCAGAGCGTTTTTCCCGCGCGAGCACTTTCTTGTGTTGGACTTCGCCGAATTCACGGCCGACCCGCGGGCTGTGCTGATGCGTGTATACGACTTTCTCGGTCTCGACAAGCACTATTTTCCCAAGCGCTTCAAGGTGCGTAACCCGACTCAGCGTAAAGTCGGTTCTTTGGGCCGCTTGAAGCAGCGCTGGTCCGCGTTTAGAAAAGGCGCCCGACAGGCGAAACAGCGTGACTTTTCGCCCAAGGCCCGGGTGTCGCTGACGGCAGCTCAGAAATCCGAGATCCATTCGGCGCTGGCCCACGATATGCAGCGTTTCCAGCAGGAATACGGTATCGATGTCACCAAGTGGGGCTTTACCGACTAACGCGCACCGATAAGCCGAAAGGAAACCGCGCCGTCGGTAACGACGCCACGCAACGGCGTTAAGGCGCCTGTATGCCAGGCCGGTCGGATTGCCCGACACACTCCGGTATAGTGCGCCGCATCTGCTCAATCATCTCAATTCATGCGCATAGGCTTGGTCTTCAACCGATTCCGCAGCGATGGCGGCACCGAGCGCATTACGCTCAATGCCTTCCAGGCGCTCGCGCAGGACAACGTCGACTGGGTCGTGCTTGCGCGCAATTGGGGCGGGCCGGCCGAGGAAGGCATCGAGTTCGTGCGGTGCAATCCGTTTTCGATCGGACGCGCCTGGCGGCTGCTGGCATTCGTGCGCGGGGTGCGTAAAGAACTCAAACGCATACAGGTGGACTGGGTTCAGGCCCAGGTGCATATCCCGGAAGCCGATATATTTCGTGCCGATGGGGGCGCGCATGCTGAATGGATTCGCCAGCGCCGTCGCGTCGATCGAGGAGTGAGGGGCTGGTTGCGAGAGGTCGGGCCGTATCACCGCCTCAAGCAACGCATGGAACGACGGATGTATGCCAGCGATCGGTTACAGGCGGTTATCTGTAACTCCGAAATGGTCAAGGCCGATATTGAACGTCATTATCCGGATTGCCGCGCCACCCTGCACGTCATCGACTACGGCATTGATCTTGAGCACTTTGAGCGCAGCGACGCACGGGCAAACCAGGGCCGAGAGTTGCGTCGCGAACTCGGTATCGCGCAGAACGCCCCGGTATTTACCTACGTGGGGTCCGGCTTCGAACGCAAGGGGCTCGCCACGGCGATTCGCGCGCTCGCGAAGGCCACCGAAAGCGCGCATCTGATCGTGGTGGGGCGTGATAGCCGCCTTGCCGGCTACCGGCACCTGGCGGAACGTTTGGGTATTCCGACGCGGGTCCATTTCATGCAGGCGCAGTCCGATGTGCGGCCGTATCTATGGGCTGCCGATGCGCTGGTACACCCAGCGCTCTACGAAGCGTTCGGCCTGGTGATCCTCGAGGCGATGGCCGCCGGATTGCCGGTTATCGCGTCGACGCGCACCGGCGCGGCGCTGGCGCTTGTGGACGCCCCGGAGAAAGGCAGCCTGCACGACGCGCTCGATGTCGATGGCTTTGCCGGGGCGATGACGGCGATACACAATCGCGATGAAGCGGCCAGGGCGGCTGCCCGCAGCGCCTGCGAACAGGCCGCCGCGCCCTACACCATCGATCGCATGCGTTCGAATCTGCTGGCTTTCTATGCCGGCTTGCAGTAGTAATGATTTGGCGCGCACCAAATCGCGTTTTGCCGAGCTTTAGCTTCGCCGCGAATTGCTGTTTGTGGATGCACGGGCCTTGAGTGCTTCCCAGTGCGACCTGTCAGCGCTCACGCTGATCGGCCGAGGCTCCAAGCGTGACTGTTATACGCACCCGCACGATGACGGCTTGTGTCTGAAGGTGGCGCGTGATGCGAATTCCGCGGCCTGCCACGAACAGAACGAAGTGGAGTGGCGCTATGGTCAGTGGCTCGAAGCCAGGGGCGTGCCGTTCAGACACGCTGCACGCTGCACGGGCTGGATACAAACGCAGCGCGGGGCTGCGCTGGTCGTCGAACGTGTGCGTAATAGTGACGGTACCTTCGCACTCACGTTACGTGACGCGTTACTCTCGCAACGGCTGACACTCCATAACGCATACGCAATGCTGGCAGAGCTTCGCCACTGGGCGCTGACGCACGCGGTAGTGGTGTCGGATCTGCGTAGTACCAATCTCATGGTACGCCAAGCTGATGATATGCATCTGGTGTTCATCGATGGCCTGGGCGCGCGGCGTCTGGGGCCCGCATTTAAACGGCAGATGCGAATGCCACTGCTCGCGCGCCTCAAGACACTGCGCCAGTGGCGACGACAGAAAACAAAGACCTATGCTGCACTGGCAGCTTACAGTCGTGGGGAAAGCACGCATCAATGAGTCTGAAAGCGTCTGGAATATGCTTTTGGCCCAGTCGCCTCGGGCGCGCGGCGGAGCGTGGCTGATGAGGTTTCATCTCGAGCGTGCGCTGGTCGAGCCGGGCGACACCTGGATGATGTCGTTTGATGAACCCGTGCCCGATTTCTCGCAGGCGCAGGAAATCTATCGCGGCGAGCATACGCGTGTATGCCTGCACCCCGACCGGCTCGCGTTGGTCAGCAAACTGTCGATCGTCCAGGCGGTGCCGCGAGACCCGTTTCGCAAGTACCGCTATTGTCAGGCGGCACGTGAGATCGCCGCCGCCGATGTTCTGGTTCGTCTTGGGTTGCGTACGCCGACCATGCGTGGCTTCGGCTATACGCTCATGCCGTGGGCTCGCCACGAGTCGATATTATTCATGGACGAGTTTCCACCGAGTCGGCCGTTACGGTTTGTCTTTCGGGAAGATCTGTCCGAGCCGCGACGCCATGGTCTGCTCGCCGGCGTGGCGACGGGTCTTGGCCGGGTGTATGCCGCGGGCTATCACCTCAAGGATTTCCACTTTGAAAACATTTTGAGCGACCGCGAAAATCGCCTGATATGGATCGACAACGATCTGCGCCATACCAATAGATATAGCCTGGCGGCGCGCCGCTTTGCCGACGCGTTACGGCGACTACACAAAACCAGCGAACGCTTTTTGTTTACGTCCGAGTGGCATTACCTGCTCGACGGTCTCGGTAGGGCACTTAATACCAGCGCGCTTGGCCAGCACCTCGCTGGCAAGGTGTTGCCGCGTTTTCGAATCGATACCAGCGCGTGTCACTTCGATGTCTTCTGAAATCGTACGCCAGGAAAGTGCGGGCAAACCGGCCGGCAAGTCGGTGACGCTGAAGCGTGCGCTGTGTCATATCAACCTTGCCCGCGGTTATCGTGGCGGCGAGCGCCAGACCGAATTGCTGATCAAAGCGCTAGCGGCCCGCGGCGTCGTCCAACGCCTGATCGTGCGTCGCGGCCAGCCGCTCGTCGAGCGGCTGCGTGGTACCCCAGGGCTCACGATCGTCGAGATCGACAAGCCGTTCGCGTTGCATGCCAGGCACGCGCGCGGCTATCTGTTACACGCCCATGACGGCCACGGGGCCAAGTTCGCTGCGGCGGCGTCGCTGCTCGTGGGGGCGCCGTATATCGTCACTCGCCGAATCAGCAAACAGCCGAGCCGCAACATCTGGACGCGAACGGTTTATCGTCGTGCCGCAGCCGTGGTGGCGGTAGCCGGCTCGGTCGCACGCGATATGCACGCTTATATGCCACGGCTGGAGCCGGTCGTAATACACAGCGCGCTGGGCGCCTTCAAGGTGGATCGCGGGCGTCGAGACGCTATTCGCGAGCGGTGGGCCGGGCGTTTTCTCGTCGTCAATGTCGCTGCACTCGTGCACTCACAAAAAGGTCAGCGTCATCTCATCGCAGTGGCCCGACGTTTGGCGTCGGCCCGGCCCGATATGGTGTTCGTACTGCTCGGTGAAGGCGCGGATCGCGCTGCGCTCGAGGCCCTGGCCGCGGATTTGCCGAATGTGGTGTTTGAAGGCTTCGTGGAAAACGTCGGCGACTATCTCGACGCGGCAGACGCCTTTGTGTTGCCCTCCCTGCATGAAGGCATCGGCGGCGCCTGCCTGGATGCCATGTATTTCGGTTTGCCAATCGTCGCGAGTGCGGTCGACGGCGTGCCGGAGATAGTCGGTCACGAAGACAACGGCCTGCTGGTGGCACCGGCCGATGAGCAGGCGCTTTTCGATGCGTTATGCCGTGTGTATGACGAACGCGTATTGGCCGACGAGCTCGGCCGCCGGGGACGCGTGCTCTCCGAGCGTTATACGCCGGATCAAATGGCCGAACGCTATCTCGAAGTCTATGCCCGGGTCGGCTAGGGTGACTTCGGCGGCCGCGGGCTTTTCGCGAAGACGGCTTGAGCACTTCCTCGAGGCGTGCGGCACACAAAACCATCTGGAGTTTCAAGCGCAATGATCATCGTCACCGGAGCCGCCGGCTTTATCGGCAGCAATATCGTGGCCGGGCTCAACGCCCGTGGCGAGCGCGATATCCTCATCGTCGACGATATGTCGGACGGCCAGAAATGCCTGAACCTCGCCGACCTGGATTTCAGCGACTACCTCGAATACGACGACCTGCTCGCCCGGGTTGAAGCCGGCGAGGACCTCGGTGAGATTCGCGCGGTGTTTCACCAGGGGGCCTGTTCGGACACCACCGAGTGGGATGGCCGCTACGTGATGGCGCGTAACTACCGCTACTCGAAAAGCCTGCACGACTGGTGCGTGGCGCGCTCCATTCCGTTCATTTATGCCTCGTCGGCTTCGGTCTATGGCATGGGGCCGGACTTCGTCGAACAGCGCGATGCCGAGCGCCCGCTCAATATGTATGCGTTTTCGAAGTTCGCCTTCGACCAGTACGTGCGTGCCCAATCGGCCACCACCGGCTCGCAGGTGGCGGGGCTGCGTTACTTCAACGTCTACGGCCCGCGCGAACAGCACAAGGGCAAGATGGCGAGCGTGGCCTGGCATTTCTCGCGCCAGATCGAAGCCGAGGGTGAATGCCGGCTGTTCGAGGGCTCGGAAGGCTACGACGACGGCGAGCAGCGCCGGGATTTTGTCTATGTCGGCGACTGTGTGGACGTCAATCTCTGGCTGCTGGACTCCGGCGTATCCGGCATCTTCAACTGTGGCACCGGTCGCAGTCAGACCTTCAACGACGTGGCCGACGCGGTGATCGCCTGGTACGGCCGCGGCGAAAAACGTTATATCGAATTTCCGCAATCGCTGGTCGGGCGGTATCAGAGCTTCACCCAGGCGAGCGTTGATGCGCTCCGGGCAGCCGGCTACGGGCCCGCCTTCGCTACCGTGGCCGAGGGCGTGTCCCGCTATCTCGACTGGCTGGCCGCACGCGGCCAGGCCGACCGACAGCCCGACGCCACCGACTAGCTGGCCCATGCAGCCAAGCGGCTGGCCTGCATGGGCGCCGGTGTGGTCAAATAGTCGGCTTCGCCGTGCTCGCACGGCAGCGCAGTTGCACGCGTAACAGGAGAAAAGCGCATGACTTCGATGGCCGACCGCGATGGCCTGATCTGGTTCGACGGCGAACTCGTCGACTGGCGCGATGCCAAGGTCCACGTACTCACCCATACCCTGCATTACGGCATGGGTGCGTTCGAGGGCGTACGCGCCTACAACACCGATCGCGGTACGGCGATTTTCCGGCTGGCCGACCATACCCGCCGGCTGTGCCGCTCGGCCAAGATTCTCGGCATGCCCATGCCGTACACCGAAGACGAGCTGAACGCCGCACAGATCGAAGTGGTGCGCGAGAACAAGCTCGAGTCGGCCTATATCCGGCCGGTGATTTTCTATGGTTCGGAGGCCATGGGTCTGCACGCCCACGACCTGACCAGCCATGTGGCCATCGCCGCATGGACCTGGGGCAGCTATCTGGGCGAAGAGAACATGACCCGCGGTATTCGCGTGAAGACGTCTTCCTTCTCGCGTCATCACGTCAATTCCGCGATGACCAAGGCCAAGGCGAACGGCCCGTACTTCAACTCCATGCTCGCGGTCACCGAAGCCAACAAGGCCGGCTACGACGAAGCCCTGTTGCTGGACTGCAACGGCTTCGTCTCGGAAGGCAGCGGCGAGAATCTGTTCATCGTGCGCGACGGCGTGCTCTATACGCCGGATCTCACCAGCGCGCTCGACGGTATCACCCGGCGCACGATCCTGACTTACGCCGAGGAAATGGGCATTCCCTATCGGGAAAAGACCATCACCCGCGACGAGGTCTATATCGCCGATGAAGCGTTTCTCACCGGGACCGCGGCCGAAGTCACGCCCATGCGCGAACTCGACGATCGGCCGATTGGCGAGGGTAAGCGTGGCCCGATCACCGAGGCGATGCAGTCGCGCTATTTCGATCAGGTGACCGGCAAGCGCGACGATCACGCCGACTGGCTGACGTTCGTATAAAACGGGCGCCGCTGATCGGCGCCGCGGGTCGGATATGACGCTGCAGATCAAACGTGGCGACAGTGGCGAACACATGGTGTGGAACGATGCCGTTCTGGACCATGTGGATGGCCACTGTTTTGATCCGGCCTGGTGGCGTGAACGCAACGGGCTGCTGGGCGAAGCCCAGGGGCGCGGCGCGGCCTATTTTCTGCAGGGCATGGGCGGCCACGAATGGGTGTTGCGCCACAATCGCCGCGGCGGCGCGCTCGCACGCATCAACCACGACCGTTTTCTCTACACCGGCGTCGAACGCGCACGCCCGGTACGGGAACTGCGGCTGCTCGCTGACCTGCAGGCGCGCGACCTGCCCGTACCGACGCCGATTGCGGCGCGGGTGGTGCCGGGGCTGGGCTCCTATCGTGGTGATGTGATCACCCGGCGTATCCTCGACGCCGAGCCGCTTGCCGAGCGGCTGGCCCGCCAGGCCGTGCCGTCGACCGCCTGGCAGAATCTGGGCGCCGTGCTCGCGCGTTTTCATCGTGTCGGCCTGTGGCATGCCGACCTGAACGCGCGCAACGTCCTCATCGACGCGCAAGACGATTTCTACCTGATCGATTTCGACAAGGCGCGGCTGCGCACGCCCGGGAAATGGCGCCAGGCCAACCTGGAGCGTTTTCATCGCTCGCTGGCGAAATTCCGCGATGCGTCGCTCGCCTTCAACTTCCTCGACGCCGACTGGAGCGCGCTGCGCGGCGGCTATGTCTCGGCGTCGGCCTTGTAGGGGTTGTAGCCGGAGCGCTTGAAGCGCTGGTGCAGCCAGAAATACTGCTCGGGCGCCTGACGGGCGACCGATTCGATCATCTGGTTGATGGTGCGGGCGTCTTCGTTTTCGTCGCCGCCCAGCTGGTCTTCGATTGCCGGCAGTATGATGAGCCGGTAGCCGCTGCCGTCCTCGCAGCGCAGGGTGAAGAACGGCACGACGCTGGCCTTGCTCATCTTCGCCAGACGGCTGAGCGCGATATGGGTGCGTGCCGGCTGGCCGAAGAAATCCACCACCGTGCCCAGACGCTTCGGCGGTTTCTGGTCGGCGGCATACCAGACGGCGTCCTTGCGGCGCAGGGCTTTGAGCAGGCCCTTGACGTCGTCATCGCGAATGCTCGATCCGCCGATATGCGCCTCGCGGCGGGTGCGCATGACGTGGTCGACCACCGGATCGTGCGGTGCCTTGTACATTGCCGTGGTGATATATCCGAGTTCGCGCAGCGGGCGCTTGGCCATGCGAACACCCAGTTCCAGCGAGGTGAAATGCGCGGACAGCAGAATGATGCCGCGTCCTCGCGCGCAGGCCGCTTCGAGGTTTTCCTGGCCTTCGATATGGGCCAGCGATTCGATCTTGTCGGTCGGCCCCCACCAGCACAGCGCTGTTTCGATCGCCCCCATGCCCACGGATTGAAAATGCGCGCGCAGAAGACGCTGACGTGCCTCGGCATCGAGTTCCGGAAAGCACAGACGCAGATTCACCTCGGCCACCCGGCGGCGCTCGCGAATGACGTGGTAGGCCAGATCGCCGAAGCGTTTGCCCAGCCACATCTGCAGGCGGTAAGGCAGACGCGCGAGCAGCCAGCCCAGCCCCATCAGCACCCAGCTTGGCCAGTGGCGTGGGCTGTTGAGCGTGGGCGTATCGGAATCTTTCGACGGGGCGGGGCTAGCCATGCGAATAAAGCCCCTGCGGTCGGTCGGCAGTCATAGGCACGAACGCGTATCAGGTCGCGGATTGCGCGCTACACAGCACGCAGCAGGGTTTGTATGATGCGCGAATTGTTCGCCCGGTGAAAGCATGCTCACGGTTCCTTCGTTCGAAAACGCGCGCGTCCTGGTGGTGGGTGACATCATGCTCGACCGCTACTGGTACGGCGACACGGGCCGTATTTCGCCGGAAGCGCCGGTGCCGGTGGTACGTATCGCCGACGAGGAGCGCCGTCTGGGCGGTGCGGCCAACGTTGCGCTCAACCTTGCACGTGTGGGCGCACAGACCCGCCTGCTGGGCGTCATCGGTCAGGACGAACCGGGCGAAGCCACCCGCGCAATGCTCGAAGACGCGGGCGTGGTCGCCGACCTGATCGCCAGCGACAGCCACCCCACGATCGCCAAGCTGCGCGTGATGAGCCGCAACCAGCAGCTCATTCGCCTGGATTTCGAGAAGTCGTTTGCCCTGGACGGCGCCTTCGAGCGCGAGCGCCTGATCGAGCGCTATCGTGCAGCGCTCGATCATGTTGATGTCGTGGTGTGCTCCGATTACGGCAAGGGCACCCTCGCCGATGTGGATGCGATCATTGCCATCGCGGGCGAGCGGCATATTCCGGTGCTTGTCGACCCCAAGGGCGCCGACTGGCAGCGCTATGCGGGCGCGCACCTGATCACCCCCAATCTGCACGAGTTCGAGGCGGTGGTGGGGCCGGTAGGCGACGAGGCATCGCTCACACGCGAAGCAGCGGCGCTGCGCACGCGGCTGGATATCGATGCGCTACTGGTCACACGCAGCGAAAAAGGCATGAGCCTGTTCGCGCACGCCGGGAATCTGCATCTGCCTGCCCAGGCCCAGGAGGTCTTCGATGTGACCGGCGCGGGCGATACCGTTATCGCGCTGCTGGCGGCCGGGCTTGGCGCCAGGCTGGCGCTGGCCGATGCCGCGGCCATCGCCAATCTTGGCGCGGGTATCGTCGTCGCCAAACTGGGTACGGCGACGGTCACGCCCGGCGAACTCAAGCAGGCGGCCCACGGTCAGCGCAATGGCCCCCGCGGGCTGGTCGACGAAGAGGCGCTGGCGGCCATCGTGGCCGAGCGTCGCACGCGGGGCGAACGCGTGGTGATGACCAACGGCTGTTTCGATTTGCTGCACCCGGGCCATATCGCCTATCTCGAAGCGGCCCGCGCGTTGGGCGACTATCTGGTGGTCGCCGTCAACGACGATGCGTCCGTTCGCCGCCTCAAGGGCCCTTCGCGGCCGCTCAACGATCTCGACCATCGCATGCAGGTGTTGCGCGGGCTGAGTGCCGTGGACTGGGTTGTGGCGTTTTCCGAGGATACCCCGGAACGCCTGATCTGCCGCATCCTGCCGGATGTGCTGGTCAAGGGCGGGGATTACACGCCCGAGCAGATCGCCGGCGGTCAATGCGTACGTGATGCCGGCGGCGAGGTGCGAGTACTCGAGTTCGTCGATGGCTACTCGACCACGTCGATCATCGAGCGCATGCATGGCGATGCGGCTGCGCCGCGGTGAAAAAACGCCCGGCTAGAGGCGCGTTCGCGGCGCGCATGGCCGATCTGATCGTGCGCGGCATCTATCGCCTGGCCACCTGGGCAGCGCTGCCTTTCGTGCTGGCTTATTTCTACTGGCGCGGCCGGCGTGAGCCGGCCTATCGCCGGTACTGGAAGGAACGCCTGGGCTGGATTGGCGACGTACCTGCCCGCGCGATCTGGATTCATGCCGCATCGGTGGGCGAAGCGATCCTGGTTACGCCGCTGATTCGCCGGCTCGAGCAGGCATACCCGGATCGCGCCATTCTGGTGACCACCATGACGCCCACCGGGCGGGAACGTATCGAGCGGACCTTCGCGGACGATGTCTACTGCCGGTACGTGCCGCTCGACACCCTGGGTGCAACACGCCGATTCATGCGCCGCGCGCGTCCCGGCCTGGGCGTGATCGCCGAAACCGAGCTGTGGCCGCATCTGCTGGCTGCCGCCGATCGATACGAAGTGCCCATCGCGCTGGTCAACGCGAGCGTGTCGCAACGTTCGGCTGCACGTTATCAAAACCCGCTATGGCGCCATACCATCGCCCGCATGCTCGCTTCGCTGGCCGCTATCGGTGCGGCCAGCCAGGCCCATGCAGAGCGCTTCGTTGCCCTCGGCGCGTCGGCCGAGCGGGTCCATGCAGTCGGCAATCTCAAATACGACAATATTCCAGCCGGCGCCGACGAATCCCTTGCCACGGCGCTGCGCGACGACTGGCAGGCCCCTGATCGGCCCATCTGGGTCGCGGCCAGCACGCATGAAGGCGAAGAGGCCCGGGTACTCGATGCCTGGGCCGAGCTGCGTGCCCGTCATCCCGAACTGCTGCTCGTCATCGCACCGCGTCACCCGCAGCGTTTCGATGCGGTGGCCGAATTGCTCGAAGCGCGCGGCATCGTTTTTGCCCGCCGCAGTACCGGCCAGTTGGTCGGCGACGATACCGGTGTAGTGCTTGCCGATACGCTGGGCGAAGTGCCGCTGTTCTATGCCGCGGCCAACGTGGTGCTGGTCGGTGGTAGTCTGGTGCCCGGTATCGAGGGGCACAACGTACTCGAAGCCGCCGCTCTTGCACGTGCGTTCTGCGTGGGACCGTACGTGCGCGAATGGCAGGACATCGTCGACGCGCTGGTCGCGGTCGAGGCGGCCTGCGTCTGCGATACGCCCGCTGCGCTGGTTGCGACACTGGATGAATGGCTTGCCGACCCCGACCTCGCCGCGGCGGCCGGCCGAGCGGGGCGACAGCTGGTCCACGAGCGCTCCGGTGCACTCGAGCGGAGCATGCAGATGATCGAAACGCTGGCGCACGACAGGGCCTAGCAGAACACTATTCGCGTCATGCACGCCGTGATATAGAAGGCGGTGGCGCGGTGCTGATTACAACCCTTGGGGGAACGAAATGCTGGAACGTTTGCTGAGCCGGGCACATGCCCGATCGTTAATAACGGCCGCGGTGGTCGCAAGCTTGAGCGCCTGCGGCAGCGGCGGCGACGGCTCGGGCTCCGACGATGGCGGCGGTAGTAATGGTGGCGGGGGTAACGCCGGCGGTGGAACGACGGTGCCGGATCCGGATTTTGCCAGCGTTCGCGGCTTGAGCGCGGATGGCGTGATGCAGGATCCGGCAACAGCCGCGATCTACCAGAGCCCGGACGACAGCGGGATCATCAATATCTACGTCGAGATCGATCCGCCCGTAGGCGATATCTGTCGCGGCGATGACCCGACCACGCCCGAGGACGAAGAGAACTACGCCGGCTGTACTCTCGACGATCTCGATGATGATGACGATGGCAGCGATGCGTTCGATCCCGAGCTAAAGGGCACGGTGCGCATCGGCAGCCTGGCAGCGGGCGACGATCTGACCTTCAGGTCGGACGAGATCGAGGTACGCGGTGCATCCAGCCGGCAAGCGCGACAGAAATCCTACAAGGTCGAATTCGAAGACGGCGACTGGTTCGGCATGGAACGGCTCCAGCTCAACAAGCATCCCTTCGATCTGAGCCGGATACGCAACAAGCTGTCCTTCGATCTATTCAAACAGATCGAGAATTTTCCGAGTCTGCGCACGCAGTTCGTGCATGTCTTCGTGAAGGAAGAAACGGACGCGGACTACCAGGACGGTGGCCTGTTCACCAATATCGAGTATATGGACGACGACTGGGCGGATAATCACGGCCAGGAGGAGCAGTCCAACATATTCAAGACCGAGCAGTTCTCCTTCCAGTCGCTCGAGGACACCCCCGAACTCACAGAAGATGTCGACTCCGACGCGTTCGAAACCGTGCTGGAATCCAAGGGCGACGATGAAAGCACCGAAACCCTCATCGCCATGCTCAATGCGCTCAACGATGACGACGTGCCGTTCGATAACGTGCTCAAACAGTACTTCCAGGCCGACAATTTCCGTACCTGGCTGGGCATCAACATCCTGTTGTCCAACGACGATACGAATTCGCAGAATTTCTATCTGTATCGCCCGAGCCAGATCGACAACTTCTATTTCACCCCGTGGGACTACGACGGCGCCTGGGATTTCTTCGGCCAGCCGGCCGAGCAGCTGGATTTCCCGCAGCGCCCGCGCTGGACGCAGGGCATTGCCAACTGGTGGGCCATGCCGTTGGTCAGCCGGTACGTGCGTAACGGTGGCATCCCGGCGCTACAGGCGAAGCTGGACGCGCTTCAGGCAGGCGCGCTTGCCCCGGCAAACGTAGAGACGTTGATCGATAGTTATCCAATCGACGACATAGTCGGTATTTTGGTCAACCGCGCGGGCCCGGACCTGGATGGTCTGCCGACCGTAAACGATGGTCGAAGCGCGGAACCGCAAATCCGGGAAGAGATCGAGCGGCTGCCCGGCACGATCGCCACCGCGCGCGAAGAGTTCGACAGCACGCTGGATCGTCCGATGCCGGTCTATACCGCGGCTTCGCTGCAAAACGGCAACGTGGTTTTGCGCTGGGACGAGTCCTACGACATCCAGAACAACGCGCTGAGCTATGACGTGCGCCTGGCGACCAGCCCGCTGCTTAACGGCACGCGCGACGCCTGTACCAGTGAAGACGACGCCATGCCAATGCTGAATACCAACGTCGTGTTCAGCCGCAACGGTATTCAAGGCACGACGGTCGTACCGACAACCGCGTTGACCCCCGGCCAGCGCTACTACGCCCAGGTCATCGTGCGCGACAGCGACGGCTATTGCCAGAGCTCGTTCGACGAGTACTACGATCAAGCCAACGACGAAACCTACTACGGTGTGTTCGGCTTCACGTATACGGGCACCGAAATCGTCACAGCCTATGAGGAACAGGCGGACGCTGAATAATCCGTAGCTGACGTTTGTGCAGCCAATCAAGGCGGGCCGGCTAACGGTCCGCCTTTTTTAATGCCTATCAGCTGAATCAGCGACGCCGGGCATGCCGAGCTCGCGTCGGGCTGGCAGGAGACGGGGCCAGATCGGCTAGGCTGTCTCAAGCGAGCCTCAGCGTGTTTCTCCGGGGCTACATGGCCCCGGTTCGTATCGAATAGGCGCAAGGCTCGACCTAAGTCGACCTTCCCACCCCGGGTTGGATGTGAAAGGGTTGTTACAGGGGAAAGCCATTTTATCTGGGGGACGTGATGGCGATTGGTGTATGGATCAGTCTGATCCTGTATTTCTGCCTGATGCTGGGTATCGGCTTCTACGCGTGGCGCAAGTCCACGGCATCGTCCGAGGAATACATGCTGGGCGGGCGCAATCTCAGCCCGGCGGTTGCCGCACTGTCGGCGGGCGCTTCGGACATGAGCGGCTGGCTGCTGCTGGGGCTGCCCGGCGCGCTCTACGCCTCCGGCCTGGTCGAGGCCTGGATCGGCATCGGCCTGTTCGTGGGGGCATTCGCGAACTGGATGATTGTCGCGCCGCGCCTGCGCGAGCAGACCGAACGCTACGACAATAGCCTCACGATTCCCCAGTTCCTGTCCAAACGCTTTCCCTCCCGCGCGATGGCGTTACGCACGGTGTCCGCGGTGATCATCGTGATCTTCTTCGCGGTCTATACCGCCTCCGGTCTGGTCGCCGGCGGCAAACTCGTACAGAGCGCGTTTGGCGACGTGGTCACGCTGGCCTCGCTCAGCGACTACCAGGTCGGGGTCTGGGGCACGCTGGCGGTGGTGCTGGCCTACACCGTGGTCGGCGGCTTTCTGGCCGTGAGCCTCACTGATTTCTGCCAGGGTGTGATCATGATGCTCGCGCTGATCATCATGCCTGCGGTCGTGTTGTTCGGCAGCGGTGGCGGCGGTTTCTCGCAGGCCTCCGAGACGCTGGCCGGCGTGGATCCTAACTTCCTGTCCCTGGGCAATGGGCTGACGATCGTCGGCTTTCTATCGGCGGTGACCTGGGGCTTGGGTTATTTCGGCCAGCCGCATATCGTCGTGCGCTTCATGGCCATTCGTACCGTCGGTGAGGTCCCCAAGGCACGCAATATCGGCATGACCTGGATGGGTATTTCCCTGATCGGCGCGATCTGTGTGGGCGTATTCGGTCGTGCCTATGCCGAACGCAACGGCCTGAACGTCGAGGACAAGGAAACGATCTTCATCGTTCTGGCGGATCTGCTGTTCCACCCCTTGGTGACCGGTTTTCTCTTTGCGGCGTTGCTGGCCGCGATCATGAGCACCATATCGAGCCAGCTGCTGGTGGCCTCGTCCTCGCTCACCGAGGATTTCTATCGCCTGTTTCTGCGGCGCGAAGCCGGTGAGGGCGAAAGCGTGACTATTGGCCGCATCAGCGTGCTGATCGTGGGTCTGGTCGCAGCGTTCATCGCCCGCGATCCCGAATCGCAGGTGCTGGGGCTGGTCAGTAACGCCTGGGCCGGCTTCGGGGCGGCGTTCGGGCCGTTGATCATCCTGTCGCTGACCTGGCCGCGCATGTCGGGCACCGGGGCGGTGGCCGGCCTCGTTGCCGGTGCGGCAACCGTGCTGGCCTGGATCTTACTCGGCTTCAACAATAGTTTTCTGGGCGGGCCGGGCGTGTATGAAATCATTCCCGGATTCATCGTGGCCTGGCTCGCCATCTATGGCGTGAGCCTGGCAACGCAAACCAGCGGCGAATACCGCGCGATCGAGACGAACTGACCGGGCAAGGCCCGTCCAGAGCCACTGAAACGAAAAGCCGGGCCGGCAGGCCCGGTTTTTTTATGTCACGCCGCGCGGTGTAGGGCGATCGGCGGGCAGGGCGGGCGAAGGGGCTTCCAGCGGCCGCGGACGCCCCGAATCTCTGCGAGCGCTCGTGTCGGCGCATGTCGGTCTATACCGTATATGCGGCCATACGCCGGCCGCTCTGGGGCGCCGCGTGCGTGGCTGCGCCGGCGGGCCGGCTGGCTAGGCGTAGCGCTGCGGTTCGGGTGTGACCAGAACATTGTCGGCCGGCTCGTCTTCTTCCAGCGACATGAGAGAGGCATTGCCGCCGGCTGCCGTGGTATCGCGGCTGATCGCACGTTCGGTCGCGAAGCGGTGTAGATAATGCGGGCCGCCGGCTTTCGGGCCCGTGCCCGACAGGCCTTCACCGCCGAACGGATGCACGCCCACGACCGCGCCGATCATGTTGCGATTGACGTAGGCGTTGCCCACCTTGATACGGCGCACCACGCGCTCGACCGTGGTATCGATGCGGCTATGAATGCCGAAGGTCAGGCCATAGCCGAGCCCGTTGATCTGATCGACGACGTTGTCGATATCCTTCGCCTCGTAACGAATCACGTGCACGATCGGGCCGAACTGTTCCTCACCAAGATCGTCGATGCTGTTGAGCTCGACGGCGCGGGGGGCGAAGTAGGTGCCATTGCCTTCGGGGAGCTTGCAGGCATGGATCGTGTCCAGCTTCTCCTTCGCCTTGTCGACATAGTCGGCCAGGCCAGCCCGCGCATCGGCGTCGATTACCGGCGTAACGTCCGTGGAGAGCTTCCAGGGATCGCCGATCGAGAGTTCCGCCATCGCACCGGAGAGCATGGTGAGCAGGGTCTCGGCGATATCGGTCTGGACATAGAGCACGCGCAGCGCCGAGCAACGCTGGCCGGCGCTCTGAAAGCCGGAGCGGATGACGTCGGCCACCACCTGTTCGATCAGCGCCGACGAATCCACGATCATCGCGTTCTGGCCGCCGGTTTCGGCGATCATGGGAATGAGCGGGCCCTTGCGCTCGGCCAGGGTTCGGTTGATCGCCTTGGCGGTTGCAAATGATCCGGTGAAGGCGATGCCGGCAATGCGGGGATCGGCGACCAGCTTTGCGCCGACCGACGGGCCGTCGCCCGGGAGGAAGTAGAGTACGTCCCGCGGTACGCCGGCCTCGTGCATGAGCTGGATCGCACGATGGCCGATCAAGCAGGTCTGTTCTGCCGGCTTGGCAATCACGGCATTGCCCGCTGCCAGCGCTGCGGCGACCTGGCCGGTAAAGATGGCCAACGGAAAATTCCACGGGCAGATGCACACGAACACGCCGCGGCCGACGAGCCGATAGGTATTGCGCTCGCCGGTCGGCCCGGGCAGCAGGGTTTCGCCGTCGAACTCGTCTTCCACCTGGCAGGCATAGTAGCGACAGAAATCCACCGCCTCGCGCACCTCGGCCACGCCGTCGCCGATATTCTTGCCGGCCTCGCGTGCACACAGGGCGATCAGCTCGGCCATATGGCTTTCCAGCAGATCGGCATAGCGGCGCAGCACGGCCGCGCGTTCGCGACCGGGGGTCGCGCTCCAGCGATCCGCCGCGGCCGCCGCGCCGGCCAGCGCGGCTTCGATATCCTCATCGTTCGCCCACACCACGTCGCCCACGCTGATGTCGTTATCCGCCGGGGATTTCACTGCGATTGCGCTGCGATTATCGAAGTCGATGCGCGTGTCGCCGATCAGCGGCGCGGCCCGCCAGGTTTGGGCATCGGCCTCGCGCATGCCCTGGGCGAGGGCGTCCAGCTCGCGTACATCGGACAGATCCACGCCTTTCGCGTTCGGGCGCCGTTCGCCGTAGAGGTCGTGGGGCAGGGGAATACGCGGATGCCGCGCCTGCTGCTGTTTTTCGGCCGCGAAGACCGGGTCGGCCACGATATCTTCCACTGGCTCGCTTTCGTCCACGAGGCGATTGACGAAGGAGCTGTTGGCGCCGTTTTCAAGCAGGCGGCGTACCAGGTAGGCGAGCAGATCCTCGTGCGCGCCGACCGGCGCATAGATACGACAGGCCGCAGGGCGTTCGCCTTTTTCGACTATCTCCTCGTAGAGATCCTCGCCCATGCCGTGCAGGCGCTGGAACTCGAAGTCGGTACGCTCGCCGACCGCCTGACGGATATAGGCCAGGGTATGCGCATTGTGGGTGGCGAACTGGCCGTAGAAAACGTCCGAGGCCTCCAGAATGTGGTTTGCACAGGCCAGGAACGATACGTCCGTATTCATCTTGCGGGTGAACACCGGATAGCCGTCGATGCCGGCCTCCTGGGCTCGTTTGATCTCGGTATCCCAGTAGGCGCCCTTCACCAGCCGGATCATGATGCGGCGGTTATGGCGGCGGCCCAGATCGGCGAGCCAGTCGATCACATCGAGCGCGCGCTTCTGATAGGCCTGTACCGCCAGGCCGAGGCCCTGCCAGTTGGCGAGATCGGGTTCCTGCGACACGCAGGCGAACAGCTCCAGCGACAGATCCAGGCGCGCGGCTTCTTCCGCGTCGATGGTCATGTTGATGTTGTGCTTCGCGGCCAGGCGCGCGAGTTTGAGCAGACGCGGCAGCAGCTCTCTATGCACTCGTACCCGGTGGCTGAGTTCGTAGCGGGCGTGCAGGGCGGACAGCTTGACCGACACACCGGGCGATTTTTCCGGGCCGAGGCCGCGGCTGGCCTTGCCGCATTCTTCGATGGCATGCCAGTAGTCGTCGAAATAGCGCTGGGCGTCGCGATCGGTACGCGCGGCCTCTCCCAGCATGTCGTAGGAATAGCTATAGCCGCGTTTTTCCAGCGACCGGGCATTGTCGATGGCTTCTTCGATGGTGCGCCCCATCACGAATTGCCGGCCCATGATGCGCATCGCCTGGCTGACCGCCTGGCGGATGAACGGCTCGCCGCTGCGTTTGACCAGCCGTTGCAGCACGCTGCGGAAGTTGCGCTGGGGCGAATCCTCGTAGCGCAGAATCCGACCGGTGAGCATCAGGCCCCAGGTGGAGGCATTCACGAACCAGGACTTGGACTCGCCGAGATGCGATTCCCAGTTCGAACCGCCGATCTTGTCGTCGATCAGTCGATCAACCGTCGTGGCATCGGGAATACGCAGCAGGGCTTCGGCCAGGCACATCAGCACCACGCCTTCCTGGCTCGACAACTCGTATTCGTGCATGAAGGCGTCGATGCCGCTGCCGTGGGCATTCTTCTTGCGCACGGCCTCGACGAGCTTGCCGGCTTCGGCTTCAACGCGCCGGCTGCTATGCGGCGAAAGCCGAGCGATCTCGATCAGCCGATTGACCTGCGCCGCCTCGTCGCAGCGATAGGTTTCCAGCACACCGCGATAGGCGGGCTCGTCGATCTGACTCGGGCGGGAATAGTCCATGGCTACAGCGCGTCGGCGTGGGTGAACGAAACCAACTTAGCGTGGCCGCAGCGCAGGTGTCGATTAGCCAGACGGTGGCAATAAGTCGCATACGTCCAGGGTGCCGGGCCGTGTGCAAACCTGCGCCGACGTACTTGTCGACGTTTTTCAGCCGATTACCGATCGCCTGTGCCGTGTCCGGCGTAGGCGGGACGAACGGCGTGTGAAGCGGCGTACCGCCTGCTTGCCGAATTACCCGCTCGAAATCGGGCCGACTGTGCGCTCGGGCCTGCGCGAAAATCGCGGGCATAAAAAAAGCCGCCCGACCTTGCGGTGGGCGGCTTTCCTGCCGTAATGGCGTCCCCAAGGGGATTCGAACCCCTGTCGCTGCCGTGAAAGGGCAGTGTCCTAGGCCTCTAGACGATGGGGAC
>NZ_PBYA01000049.1 GCF_002729955.1 Salinisphaera sp.
CGGCTTTGCGCGCGCTTGATCGGCGTCAGTGTTCGCTACCGTGCCACTTGTTATTGGCTTGGGCACGCTACGCTCTCACTTGCTTGTCAATCGCGCGCAAAGCACGCCGGCGCGACCACGACAGGTCGTGCAGAGCTTCCCTAGAGGACGCTACGCTGGGGAAGTACACCGCATCTGCGCGAATCTGCGGATCGTCTTGCCGCGCTAGAACCAAGCCCGCGGCACCCGAGGCCGGAGCTAGAGCGACTGCCACGACTCGCCGGCATGCGGGTTTCGCAGCGCAGGCTCAGTCGCGGCGGTCGTTTTCGTCGCCGGGCGTATCGGTGTTCTTGCGTTCGTAGTCGCCTTCAATCACCGACTGCGGCGCACGCCCGCTCGACGATGTGCCGCTGCCGCGTCCGGCATAGCGCTCGTTCGCGCTCGCGCCGGCCGGCGTCATGATCACCACTTTTGACACCAGACGCCGCGCGATCTGCTGACGCAGGCCGGGCACGAGCAGCACGAAGCCCAACGCATCCGAAATGAAGCCCGGGGTGAGCAGCATGAAGCCGGCCAGCAGCAGGGCGGCCCCGTCGAGCATGGGCAGGGCCGGCATCTCGCCACGGGCCTGGGATTCGCGAATACGCGCGAGCACGGTCAGCCCCTGGCGACGTACCAGCTGGCTGCCGATCACTGCGGTGAGAATCACCAGCGCGATGGTCGGGAAGAACCCGATCACACCGCCGATCTTGATGAGCAGAAACAGCTCGATGATGGGCAGGGCGATGAACAGGATCAGAAGTCGCAAAGCCATGGAATATCTCCGTTAGGCGGCTAGAGTGCGGCGATGCGCGCGCGTTGTTCGGCGAGCTCGCTGGCCTCGCGTTCGACGTTGGCCTGCTGTTCCCGGGCCTTGGCCACGACATCGGCCGGCGCCTTGGCCACGAACGATTCGCTGGCCAGTCGACCGCGAATGCCGGCGAGGTCCTTCTCCAGCTTGGCAAGGCGTTTGTCCAGGCGGGCGAGTTCGGCTTCCTTGTCGATCAGACCGGCCAGCGGTACCCGAAGTTGCATTTCGCCAACCAGGGCGGTGGCGGAATCGGGCGCGTCTTCGACCGTGATTTCGTCGATGGATTCGACGCGGGCGAGAAAATCGATCGCCGCGCGATGGTCGGACAGACGCTGGCGGTCACTGTCGCTGGCGTTGGCGACCAGAACCGGCATGGGCTGGCTGGGTGCGATATCCATTTCGCCGCGAATCGTACGCAGGCCGGCGATCACATCGCGCAGCCAGTCGATTTCGGCCTCGGCGTCGTCGTTGATACGCGTGGTGTCGGCGCGCGGGAAAGGCTGTACGGAAATGCTCTCGCCGTCGCTGGCGAGCGCTTCGCCGCGTGCCAGCGGGGCCACGCGCTGCCAGATCTCTTCGGTGATGAAGGGCATGAGCGGATGCGCCAGCCGCAGGGTGGCTTCCAGCGTACGCAACAGGGTGCGACGGGTGCCGGCCTTGGCGGCTTCGCTGGATTCGCCCGACAGCACCGGCTTGATCAGCTCCAGATACCAGTCGCAGAAGTAGTGCCAGATGAAATCGTGGATCGCCTTGGCGGCGAGATCGAAACGATAGTTATCGAACTGCGTAGTGACCTCCCGCTCCACGCGCTGCAGGCGCGATACGATCCAGCGATCCGCCTGGGAGAGTTCCACCGCGTCGTCGTCCGCGGGCGTATAGCCTTCGGGAATCTGCATGAGGGTGAAACGCGCGGCGTTCCAGAGCTTGTTGCAGAAGTTGCGATAGCCCTCCACGCGACCGAGATCGAAACGGATATCGCGACCGGGAGAGGCCAGGGCGGCAAAGGTAAAGCGCAGCGCGTCGGTACCGTGGGCGGCGATGCCGTCCGGGAAGGCCTTGCGGGTGGCTTTTTCGATGGCCTTGGCTTTTTGCGGCTGCATCATGTTCGCGGTGCGCTTGGTCACCAGCGATTCCAGGTCGATGCCGTCGATCAGATCGATCGGGTCGAGCACGTTGCCCTTGGACTTGGACATCTTGGCGCCGTCCGAGTCGCGTACCAGCCCGTGCACATAGACCTCGCGAAACGGCACGTCGTCCATGAATTCCAGGCCCATCATGATCATGCGGGCGACCCAGAAGAAGATGATGTCGAAGCCGGTGACCAGCACGGAGGTCGGGTAGAACGTCTCCAGTGCCCGGGTCTTTTCCGGCCAGCCGAGCGTGGAGAACGGCCACAGCCCCGCGGAGAACCAGGTATCGAGCACGTCTTCGTCCTGGGTGAGCGTGACCTCGGCGCCCAGCCCGTATTTTTCCCGAACGTCGGCCTCGGACTTGCCGACATAGATCGTGCCGTCGGCGTTGTACCAGGCGGGAATACGATGGCCCCACCAGAGCTGGCGCGAGATGCACCAGTCCTGAATGTTGCGCATCCATTCGTAGTAAGTCTTGTCCCAGTTGCCGGGCACGAACTTGATACGCCCGGTTTCGACGGCCTCGATCGCCGGCTTGGCCAGCGTCTTGGCGTCCACGAACCACTGGTTGGTGAGCATGGGCTCGATCACGTCGCCGGAGCGATCGCCGTAGGGCTGCATGATCGGCTTGTCTTCGACCGCGATCATCAGGCCTTCGCTGTCGATGGCCTCGACGATCCGGCGGCGGGCTTCGTAGCGATCCAGCCCGCGATAGTCGTCGGGCACGAGGTTGATCGCATCCACCTCGACCGCGTTCGGTGTAGTGCCGCTGGCCACGATCTCGGCCGCGCGCGCGGCGGCCTGTTCGTAGGCTTCGCCGTCGACGCGCAGCGCGGCCTTGCTGTCCATGAGCCGATACATGGGGATGTGATTGCGCTTGGCGACTTCATAGTCGTTGAAGTCGTGCGCACCGGTGATCTTGACCGCGCCGGAGCCGAAATCCGGGTCCGGATATTCATCGGTGATGATCGGAATCAGGCGCCGCTGGGCCTTCGGTCCGACCGGGATTTCACAGCGCAGGCCCACGATAGGCGCATAGCGTGAATCGTCCGGGTGTACGGCGATTGCGCCGTCGCCGAGCATGGTTTCCGGGCGGGTGGTGGCAATCGAAATGTAGTCGCGGGTTTCGCGAAAGGTTTCGTTACCGTCTTCGTCGGTTTCTACATATTCGTAGGTGGCACCGTTTTCCAGCGGATACTTGAAGTGCCACATATGGCCGGCGACTTCGGCGTTCTCCACTTCCAGATCGGAGACGGCGGTATCCAGCACCGGGTCCCAGTTGACCAGCCGCTGGCCGCGATAGATCAGGCCCTTGTCGTAGAGGGCGACGAAGGTATCGCGTACCGCCTCGGACAGGCCCTCGTCCATGGTGAAGCGTTCGCGCGACCAGTCAACGGAGGTGCCCAGGCGGCGCATCTGGCGGGTGATATGACCGCCGGATTCGGCTTTCCAGTCCCAGATGCGATCGGTAAAGGCTTCGCGGCCCAGCCCATGGCGGGATTCGCCCTGGGCTTCCACCTTGCGTTCGACAAGCATCTGCGTGGCGATGCCGGCATGGTCGGTACCCGGCTGCCAGAGCGTGGGGTCGCCGAGCATGCGGTGATAGCGGGTGAGCGCATCCATGAGCGTGTGCTGGAAGGCATGGCCCATATGCAGGCTGCCGGTGACGTTCGGCGGCGGCAGCATGATGCAATAGGGCTCGCCCGGTGCGTCATAGTCCGGCGCGAAATAGCCGCGCTCTTCCCAGACGGGGTACCAGCGCGCTTCGATGGTATGGGGGTCGAAGGTCTTGTCCAGCTCTGCCATCCCAAAAGCCTTTAGCCCGCTATCCGGGCCTGTCGTTCGTTGGTTGATAAAAAGCGCTAGCCCGCGGCGATCTTGTGCGTGGTCAGGGCGTAGCCGCGATCCTTGTAGAAACGATAGCGTGTGCGTGCGCTATCGACATCGGTCGGCGCGACGATCTCGTTGTGGCGCGCGAAGCGCGAGAAGAAGCGGCCCACATCGCCGCCAAGGTTGACCAGCATATCGTCGAAGCCGGGCGGCGGCTCGCCGGTGCCGATGACCACCGGGGTGAGTTCGTCGTCGGCTTCCAGTGCCGCCGTGGTTGCATGCGGTACGAAACTGCCCTGGCGAAACACCCAGAGCAGGGCATCGAGCGCTTCGGCAGCCGCGTCGTCGGCCACATGCAGATACACCCGGTGGCCGTTCTCATGCGCCTTCTCGGTCAGGCGGCAGGCAAAACGCGCGCTGGCGTCGTCCGCTGTGTCTTCCAGGATATAGAAGAAGACCTCGGTCACTCGAAAACCTCTGCTGGCGTCGTGCCTACCCTTGCCCTAAGGCGTGGGTTCACGATACGAAAAAAGTCGGCCGACAGCGATTTTGGCACGGGTGCGAGCGATATGCGCATCGACAACGGCCTGCGAGCTGGCCGTGTGCCGATGCGCTTTGCCCGGCGTGCGCTCTCGTGATCAGGCGTTGCCCGTATTCGCGCGCTCGATGAGATATTGCACGAGCAGGCCCACCGGACGGCCGGTCGCGCCTTTCTCCTTGCCGGATTTCCAGGCCACGCCCGCAATATCCAGATGCGCCCAGCGCAGCTTGCGCGCGAAGCGGTGCAGGAAACTTGCGGCGGTAATGGAGCCGCCTTCCTTGCCGCCCACGTTGGCCATGTCGGCGAAGTTGGAATCCAGCTGCGACTGGTACTCCTCCCATAGCGGCATCGGCCAGGCGCGATCGCCGACCAGCTCGCCGGCATCGCGCAGGCTGCGCCGCAACGGGCTGTTGTTCGACCACAGGCCGGCGGCATGTGAACCCAGGGCCACCACGCAGGCGCCGGTCAGGGTGGCCATATCGACCACGGCATCGGGCTGGTAGTTGCGTTCGACATAGGTCAGCGCATCGGCCAGCGCCAGACGGCCTTCGGCGTCGGTGTTGAGCACTTCGATGGTCTGGCCGGACATGCTGGTGAGGATGTCACCGGGCTTGTAGGCGTTGCCGTCGGGCAGGTTCTCGGTGGCCGGGACCACGCCCACCACGTTGATCGGCAGGCCCAGCTCGGCGGCGGCCTGAACCGCGCCGAATACGCTCGCCGCGCCGCCCATGTCGTATTTCATTTCGTCCATGCCGGCACCCGGCTTGATGCTGATGCCGCCGGCATCAAACGTCACGCCCTTGCCCACCAGCACGATCGGCTTGGCGTTCTTCGGCCCGGCCATGTACTCCATGACGATGAGCTTGGCCGGCTGGCGCGAACCGCGGGACACGCCCAGCAGCGCGCCCATGCCCAGCGATTCCATGTCGGACTCTTCAAGCACGTTGGTCTTGATCGTTTTCTGGGCATCGGCCAGAGCGGTCGCCTGTTCGGCCAGATAGGTCGGCGTGCAGATATTGCCCGGCAGGTTGCCAAGGTCCTTGGCGAACTTCACGCCGTTGGCGGTGGCCACGCCTTCGTCCACGCCGCGTTCGGCGGCCGGCAGGTCCGAGCGTCGCGGTACCTGGAAGACGATGCGCGAAAGCTTGCGGCTGTGCTTCTCGTAGTCCGGGCCGCGGCAGGCTTCGAAGCGATAGAACACGTCCTCGAAGGTGAGCAGGGCCTGCTTGACCTGCCAGCCGAAATCATCGCGACCCTTGACGTTGAGTTCGGTCAGATAGATCGCGGCGTCGACGCCGCCCATCGCATCCAGTTCCTTGGCCGCGGCCTGGCAGGCCTGGCGGTAGGCACGGGTGTTGAAATCGCGTTCCTTGCCGCAGCCGACCAACAGGATACGATCGCAGAACAGGTTCTCCAGACCGTGCAGCAACGTGGTCTGGCCGAGCTTGCCGTCCATGTCGCCACGACGCATGACGGATGCGATCAATCCGCCGCTGGCCTCGTCGAGGGCCTCGGCTTGCGTTGAAGGCTTGCGGCGATCGAAGATACCGACCACCACGCAGCCGACACGTTGCTTTTCCGGACTGCCACTTTTGACGAGATATTCCATGCACTACTCCTGCAAGGCTGTTAATTCGGACTGCGCAAAGCGTTGGCGATCTTTGCCTGTTACAGGCGAGTATGCCGCGCACGCGTTGACGCTCGATAATCGGATGGCCGCGCAGTTTACAGAAAGCGGCGAAAATATCATCCCCACGCGAGTGACGACCTCTAATACTAAACTATTCGGCGTGTCGAACTGTTCCAGTTTGTCATGATCGGTATTATCTTTCGTTATCTGTTCGCCGAGGTCGGCCGTACGTGGCTGGTCGTGGCCGGCGTATTGGTCTTTCTGACCCTCGGACTGGGCTTTGCCCGCTATATCGCGGACGCTGCGGCGGGCGAATTGCCTGTGAACACGGTTCTCGAGCTGGCGTTTTTCAAACTCGTCGAAAATCTCGAAATCGTGTTGCCGGTGTCGATGTTGCTTGGCGTATTGCTGACCTTCGGGCGCCTGTGTCGGGATAACGAACTCTCGGCATTGTTTGCCGGGGGTGCCGGCCTGCGCACGGTTTACAAGCCGTTCGTGGTGCTGGCGCTGGCAGTCGCCACCTTCGCGGGCGTGATGTCGGTCATTGCCGCACCGCATGCCGAGCGCGCCATGGCCCGCGTCGGTGCCGAGGGCGCCACCACAGTGCTCCAGACCCTCGAACCGGGGCGCTTTCGTACCTTTCTGGATGGTGATGCGGTGTTCTACGCCGAAAGTCGCGACGGCGATGACAACCTGCGCGATGTGTTCATCCGTGTGGTGCGCGAGTCGAGCCAGGGCAAGCCTACGCAGACCATCGTTACCGCCGAGCGCGCCCGCCAGCAGGTGGACGACGACAGCGGCGCAGTCACGCTCATTCTCGATAACGGCTGGCGCTACGAGGGCAATCCGGGCGAGGCGAATTATCGGGTGATTCAGTTCGCCGAACACGGCGTGCAGCTTTCCCCGCCCACGGGCAGCGCGAGCGACAAGGTCGCGACCCGGTCGACGCTGGCGTTGATGAACAGCGATGACCCCAAGGCAACCGCTGAGTGGCAGAAGCGGCTGTCGGTACCGCTATCGGTGCTTATTCTCACGCTGATCGCGATGCCGCTCGGGCGGGTGCCGCCCCGCGCGGGCCGCTACGGCCGAGTGATCGCTGGCGTGCTGGTTTATGTCATCTATATCAACGCGGTGCATCTGGCCGCGGTCGCCATCGAGGATGGCACCATTCCGGCCGTGATCGGGGTCTGGTGGATCCATCTGATCGCATTGGCTGCGGGGCTGGCACTGATCGCAAGAGAGCAGGGCGTGTTCGCACGGCGTCGCGCCGTGGCGGGAGCAGGCGCATGAAGCTCATCGATCGTTATATAAGCCGCACCATTTTGGTTGCGACCGGCGTCGTTGCCACCGTAGTCGGCGCGCTGGTTGTGCTGTCGACGTTTATCGGCGAAGCCGACAATATCGGCGAAGGCAGTTTCGGCCTGCTCCAGGTAATCGTCTATACGTTGCTCAAGATGCCGAGCCATCTCTACCTGGTGATGCCCGTGGTGGCCCTGCTGGGGTCGCTGCTGGCGCTGGGCGCGCTGGCCGCCGGCAGTGAGTTGATCGTGGTGCGGGCCTCGGGCGTGTCCATGCGTCGGCTGGCGGTATCGGTATCGATTGCAGGGATCGTGCTCGCGCTGCTGTCAGTGGCCATCGGGGAGTATGCCGGGCCCGGCGGCACCCGGGCGGCCGATGCGCTGCGCGAACAGGCCCGCCACGGGCGCACGGCCGATACGATCAGCGATGGGCTGTGGCTTCGCCAGGGCAATATCGTGGTGCGGATCGATGCCACGCTGCCCGGCGGCGGCATCGATGGCATCGACGTGTTCCGCATGAGCGGCGACGGGCGTCTCGAGCAGGCCCTGACGGCGCCCAGCGCCACCCTGCGCGACGGCCATCTCGTGCTCGACGAGCCGAAGTTCACCACGCTTCATGAAGACTCCGCGGAAACCGGCACGCCGGAAACGCTGGATATCGATATCGATATCGATGCGGACGTGCTCGAGCTGGCGGTGATCGAACCCAGCGAACTGTCCAGCGCGGGACTCTGGCGCTACATCAATTATCTCGATCGCAACCAGATCAACGCCGAGGATTATCGGCTGGCCCTGTGGCGCAACATCGTCAATCCGATCACGGTGTGGGTGCTGGTGGTGTTTGCGCTGCCCTTCGCTTTCGGTTCGCTGCGCAGTGCCGGTGCCGGCCAGCGCCTGTTCGTCGGCGGGCTGGTTGGCCTGATCTTCTTTCTGGTCAACGAAATCGTGGCGGCCACCGGCCCCGTCTACGGCGTCGCGCCTTGGCTTGCTGCCAGTCTGCCGACGGCCCTGTTGGCCGTGGGCACGTTCATATGGATGCGAAGACTGGATTAGGCAGGGGCGGCCGGGTGCCCGGCCGTGCCCGGTCTGGGTCTAGCGTTCCTTGGGCTGGACGACGAGTTCGGTGCGGCTGACGATGTCCTGCAGGCTGCGCCGCTGCGAATCCACGAGGCACCACAGCATGCCGACGATGGATAGCCAGGAAACCCAGGCGCTCAGGTAGCGAAGTATGGCCTGGTGCCACTGCACCGGGCCGCCGTCGTGGTTGCGCAGCTGCATGCGCCAGGCCTTCATGCCCAGCGTCTGCCCCCCGTGCATCCAGAACCAGGAAAAGAATAGATAGGGCACGAATAGAAAATACAGGCGCACCCACGGGTTGTGGCCGTCCACGGCATGGCCGTGATTGAACGGCAGCAGCGCAAGGCCGGCGAGCAGGAGCAGCCCGACCAGCAGGAACAGGTCGTAAACCCCGGCCGCGATACGGCGAACCAGGCCGGCAGGATAGGCCGATAACGCCATCAGCGACTCTCGATCGTGGGCAGACGGTCGAACCAGGGCGCGGCGTCTTCGAGCTGTGCGGCCAGCTGCAGCAACAGTGGCTCGCTCGATGGCGCGCCCACGAACTGACTGCCCATCGGCAGGCCGTTGGGCGTCATGTGCAGGGGCACTGACATCGCCGGTACGCCGGTGAGGTTTGCGAGCTGGGTGAACGGCACATGCTTGAGGTTATCGCGCGCGATCTGTTCCACGATGCCGGAACGAATCAGCGCCCGGCCGCTGGGCAGGCGCAGCAGCGGGCGCAAAGCGATCTGCTGCCAACGCGGCGTGGCCGATTCGCCGATACGCGAGGGCGGGTTGGCCAGCGTCGGCGTGAGCAGCAGGTCGTATTCGGCATGAAATTCGGCCAGGGCATGGCGATAGCCGCGCCAGCGCTCGAAGGCGGTGACGTATTCGGTGGCCGAAAACGCGCGTCCCACGTGCGCCATGGCCCGGGTATCGAGTTCGAACTCGTCGACTGACGCACCCGTGCGCTTGCGCACGTCATCGACCTGCATGGCCATTTGTACGAACCACATCGACAGGAAATCGCGGCCGAGCTGCAGGCCGTCGATGGCCGGCGCGGCGCGCTCGATGCGATGGCCAAGGGATTCGAGCAGGGTCGTGGTCGTATTCAGAGCGGCATGCGCCTGTTCATGCAGCGGGATATCCAGCGGCGAAGTATCGAGTACGCCAATTCGCAGCTTGGGCGGCGGTGTGTCGAGAGCGGCGAGATAACCGGCCTCGGGCTCGCTCAGGCGCACGATCGCGCCTTTCTCGTAGCCGGCGATGGCATCGAGCATTGCTGCGCTGTCGCGTACCGAGCGGCTCACGACATGATCGACGGCCGCGCCGTGCATGAGGTCGCTGCGCGCAGGCCCGCCCGGTACGCGTGCGCGCCCCGGCTTGAGGCCGAACAGCCCGCAGCAGGCGGCCGGGATACGAATCGAGCCGCCGCCATCGTTGGCGCCGGCCATGGGCACCACGCCGGCGGCGACCGCTGCGGCCGAGCCGCCCGACGATCCGCCCGGCGTGTGGTCGGTATTCCAGGGATTGCGGGTCGCACCGAAAGCCTGCGGCTCGGTCACGCCCTTGCTGCCGAACTCGGGCGTGTTTGTCTTGCCGAAGATATTCACGCCGCTGGCGATGAAGCGACGCGTGATCTCGGCATGGGCCTTTGGCGTGTCGCCGGCGCGTTTGAGCGCAGCATTGCCGTTGCTGCTGGGTACGCCCGCATAATCCTGGAACAGGTCCTTGATCAGGAAGGGCACACCCGCGAAAGCGCCGTCGACCTGCTCGGTGGCGCGGGCGTCTGCGATCGTATCCATTCGGCGGATCACGGCGTTGAGGGTCGGGTTGACCTGATCGAGGCGTTCGCGAGCGAGCGCAAGCAGCTCCGACGGCTGAACCTGGCGCTCGGCGACCAGTCGGGCCAGGCCCAGGCCGTCGTGCTGGACGTATTCGCTGTATTTCATGACAACCCCACTGTTGATTTACAGACGCCGACAGCAGGCGAGCTTAGCAGCCGCAGACCAGCTGGACGCTCAACCGTTGTAAACTATGCCGGTCGATGTTTCGTCCGCGCGAAAAATCGACCGGCCCTCGGGGCAAAAAAACGATTTCAGTCTTTCAATCGGGGCGACACCATCAACGAGTTACGCGTTATCGAAGCGCACGAGCACGGCATCGCGCGAGAACAGATCAGTCGGGCCGCGCTCGACACGCTCGAAGGTTTGCAGGCGGCGGGTTTTCGCGCCTGTCTGGTGGGTGGCGCGGTGCGCGATCTGCTCCTGGGCGTGCCGCCCAAGGATTTCGACGTTGCCACCGACGCCGAGCCGGAGCAGGTGGTCGAGGTCTTCGGCCGCAAGGCACGTTTGATCGGGCGGCGTTTTCGTATCGCCCACGTGCGTTTCGGCCGCGAGATCGTCGAGGTGTCGACCTTTCGTGCGGACCCCGGCACCTCCGAGCCGGATGCCGATACCCGCGAGCTCGACGATGCCGGCCGAGTGCTGCGCGACAACGTGTTCGGCTCGATCGCCGAGGATGCGCGCCGACGCGACTTCGCGATCAACGGTCTTTACTACGATATCGCCGACGACTGCGTACACGACTATGTCGGCGGCATGGACGACGTGGCGGCCTGTCGGCTGCGGCTGATCGGCGATCCGGCCGTACGCTATCGCGAAGATCCGGTACGCATGATTCGTGCGGTACGTATCGCCGCCAAACTGGGCCTGACCATCGACGAGCCGGCCCGGCCGCCGCGCGAGCTGGTGGGGCTGTTGGCCGATGTGCCGGCCGCGCGCATGTTCGATGAAGTGCTCAAGCTGCTCATGAACCCGGCCGGCGGCCGCGTGTTTCGCATGCTGCGCGAATACGGCCTGTTCGCGCCGATGTTCGCGCAAACGGCTGCTGTGCTGGATTCGCCCTCCGGGGCGGCCAGCGAAGCGCTGATCGAGCAGGCGATTACCAATACCGCCGCCCGCATCGAAGCCGGCAAGCCGGTCACGCCGGCATTTCTGTTCGCGGCGCTGCTCTGGCCGGCAGTACGCGAGCATGCGGCCATGCTCGAACGCGATGGCATGGCCCCGGCGCCGGCGCTTGCCAGTGCGCAAAGCGCGGTCGTGGGCGAGCAGATCCAGCGGGTATCGATCCCGAAACGGTTTTCGATTCCCATGCGCGAGATCTGGCACCTGCAGCCGCGTTTTCATCGACGCCGCGGCAAACAGCCGTCGCGGCTGATCGCGCATCCGCGTTTTCGTGCCGCCTACGATTTTCTACTGCTGCGGGCCGCCGTGGGTGAGGTCGAACAGGAGCTGGCCGACTGGTGGACACAGGCCCAGAACGATCCGTCCACGCCGGCACCGGGTTCCGGCGCTCCGGCCCCGGCCAAATCCCGCAAGCGGCGTCGCGGTGGTCGCCGCCGTCGTAGTGAAACGGTCTGAGGCAGGCACCCCGGGGGCGCTACAGGTCGCAAGGCCCTCGGCGTCGACCCACGTAGCCTGGGTCGGCCTCGGCAGCAATCTGGAATCGCCCGCCGCGCAGGTCGCCCGCGCGCTCGACGCGCTCGCGCGCCTCAATGACACGCGGGTTCTCGCGGCTTCCTCCTTTTATCGCACCGCGCCGGTCGGCGGCCCGGCCGGACAACCCATGTTCTGCAATGCCTGTGCAGCCGTGGCCACATCGCTGGCAGCGCGGGCTCTGCTCGATGCGATGCACTGCATCGAGCACGCCCACGGGCGCGTGCGGGACGTACGCTGGGGCCCGCGTACGCTCGATCTCGATCTGCTGGCCTTCGATACGCTGCGCTGTGACGACCCGGCCCTGCAGTTGCCGCATCCGCGTGCTTTCGAGCGGGCGTTCGTGCTCGTGCCGCTCGCCGAAATCGCGCCCGCGCTCATGCTCGATGGCTACGGTCGAGTCGCCGATCTGGCCGCCGCGATCGACCGCCAGGGCATCGAACCTTGGGGTAGCGCATGAAAGCCGGCGCGTATATCGCCATCGAAGGCCCGATCGGCGTGGGCAAAAGCACGCTCACCACGCGCCTGGCCGCCAGCCTCGGCGCGCGCGAACTGCGCGAGGCGCCGGAAGACAACCCGTTTCTGGCGGCGTTCTACGATAACCCCACGGCCAATGCGCTGGCCGCCCAGCTGTCGTTTCTGCTTCAGCGCGCACGCCAGATCGATGCCCTGCGCCAGGTCGACCTGTTCGACGGCGGCTGTATTGCCGACTTCATGTTCGACAAGGATCCGTTGTTCGCGCGTCTGACGCTGTCGGGGCCGGAACTCGCGCTCTACGAAGAAATCTATGCGCGCCTGTCCTGGGCCGCGCCCAGGCCGGACTGCGTAATCTATCTCGATGCGCCGGTGGACGTGCTCATGAGCCGTATCGCCCAGCGCGATCGGCTGGCCGAGCGTCCGCTCGGCGCCGACTATCTGGGCCGGGTGGTCGCCGCCTATCGCGATTTCTTCCAGAACTATGACGCCACCCGGCTCATCCGGGTCGACGCCTGCGCACTCGACCTGGTGGGCAACGACGCCGACTATCGCGCGGTGGTCGACGCGCTGGCCGGTGGTGAGCCCCATGCGGTGCTCGATCGACCGGCCGACCGGGCCTGAAAGCGCCCGCGGTCGACCCATGTCAACACGTCTTTGGTATAGTCCCGCGCCATGAAGACGAGCCCCTATCCGCATCTGCAAAAGCGTGACGCCCAGCCCGTCACGGTCTCTGATTTGTCGCGCATGAAGGCCGAAGGCGAAAAGATCGCCTGCCTGACCGCCTACGACGCCAGCTTCGCCGCGCTGGAAGACCGCGCCGGCGTGGACGTGGTGCTGGTGGGCGACTCGTTGGGCATGGTGGTACAGGGCAATTCCACCACCGTACCGGTGACCGTCGACGACATGGTCTATCACAGCCGGATCACGGCCGCCGGACTGTCGCGTGCTTTTCTGATGACCGACCTGCCGTTTCTGTCCTACGGCACCAAGCACGATGCGCTGGAAACCTCGCGCCGGCTGATGGGCGAGGGCATGGCCCAGATGGTCAAGTTCGAAGGCGGCGAGATACAGGCCGATACCATCGAGCATCTGTCGATGCGCGGCGTGCCGGTATGCGCCCATATCGGCCTGCAGCCGCAGCTGGTGCACAAGATGGGTGGCTTCAAGGTGCAGGGCCGCGGCGATGCCGCCGAAACCATGATTCGCGACGCTAAACTGCTCGAGGAATCGGGCGCGGATGTGATTCTGCTGGAATGCGTGCCGTCTTCGCTGGGCGCAGAAATCACCGCCAATGCCAAGGTTCCGGTGATCGGGATCGGCGCCGGCCCGGATACCGATGGCCAGATTCTGGTCATCTACGACATTCTGGGCCTGTCGCCGGGCCGCAAGCCCCGCTTCGTGAAGAACTACATGGACAGCGCGGATACGCTGGACGCGGCGGTGACCGACTATGTGGCCGAAGTGAAGAACGGCCGCTATCCCGGCGCCGAACACGCTTTCTCCTGATACGCGCCTGCCATGCAACAACTGGATACGGCGAAGGATCTGCGCGCATGGCGCGGCGAAGCCGGCGGCAGCGTCGGGCTTGTGCCCACCATGGGCAATCTGCATGCGGGCCACCTGGCCCTGGTGGCCGCGGCGCGGGCCAGCTGCGACCGGGTGGTGGTGAGCATCTTCGTGAACCCGCTCCAGTTCGGCCCGAACGAGGATCTCGACAGCTATCCGCGTACGCTCGATGCCGACATGCGTGCGCTCGAACAGGCCGGCGCGGACGCAGTCTTCGCCCCGGATGTGGCGCAGATATACCCCCATGGCGGTACCACGGTCACCACGGTTCGGGTGGAAGGCATCACCGACATGCTCTGCGGCAGCCGCCGCCCGGGGCATTTCGAAGGGGTGGCGACGGTCGTGACCAAGCTGTTGAACCTGGTCGGCCCGGATCGCGCGTTTTTCGGCGAAAAGGACTTTCAGCAGCTGGCGGTCATACGCCGGCTGGTGGATGACTTGTGCATGCGTGTCGATATCGTGGGCGTGCCGACGGTGCGCGAAGCCGATGGGTTGGCGCTGTCGTCGCGCAACCAGTACCTGCAGGCCGAGGAGCGCAAGCGCGCGCCGGCGCTCGCCGCCGCGCTCGAGGACTGCAAGGCGCGCCTGGCGGAAGGCGAGCGCGACTTTGCCGCACTGGAAGCGCGGGGCCGGGCGGCGATCGATGCAGCCGGGCTCGAAACCGACTATTTCGAGATACGTTCGCCTGAACTCTTCGCACCGCGTGCCGATATGAATGCATTCCGCGTGCTCGCTGCGGCCTTTCTCGGTCGCGCCCGGCTGATTGACAACGTGGCGGTCGAAGCCGCGCCGGGGCAGTAGTCGCGCACGCTATTTTTCGTTACGCTTTAGTCATATTCATCCCGTTTTCGGATCTCAGGAGACAGTCATGCAAGTGACGCTTCTCAAAGCAAAACTTCATCGTGCCTGCACCACGCACGCCGAGCTTGATTATGAAGGCTCCTGCGCGATCGATTCCGACCTGCTCGATGCGGCCGGGATTTTTCCGTATGAACAGATCGAGATCTACAACGTCACCAACGGTGAGCGTTTCTCGACCTATGCCATCAGCGCGGAATCCGGCTCGCGGGTGATTTCGGTCAACGGTGCGGCTGCCCACAAGGCATCCCCGGGTGATCGGCTGATCATCTGTGCCTACGCGCGCATGCCGGAAGGCGAAGCGCGTGCGCACAAGCCGCGCCTGATCTATCTCGACGAGAGCAATCAGGTCACGCATACGCGCAACGCCATTCCGGTGCAGGCGGCATAAGCCGTACGACCCCACCGGGGGCGACTTCGCTCGTGGGCGATATTCGTGATCTACCGGCCTGGCGTGAGCTGGGCCGGCTCGCCGCACAGTTGCGAGCTACGCGCGTGGACGCGATGTTCGACCACGACCCGCGCCGGGCCGAGCGTTTTACACGCTCTGCGGCCGGCATCGCGCTCGATTTTTCCAAGCAGCGCGTGGATACGTCGGTGATGGCCGCACTGGCGCAGCTCGCCGAGAGCCGCGACTTCCATGCGCTTCGCGATGCGCTTTTCAGCGGCGAGCCGATCAACACCAGCGAGGATCGGGCGGCGTGGCATATCGCATTGCGCTGCCCTCCAGAGGCGCCCGTGCACGACGAGGTGCATGCGGTACGCGAGGATATGGCAGCGTTCGCCGATGCGCTGCGCAGCGGCCGCTGGGCCGGGCATACCGGCGAGCCGATCCGCGATATCGTCAATATCGGCATCGGCGGCTCTGATCTCGGTCCACGCATGGTTTACGAGGCTTTGGCGGTGCCGGGGCAGCGTATCCGCTGTCACTTCGTGGCCAACGTCGACCCGGCCGATCTGGACGACACGCTTGCTGCGCTGGACGCCGAACGCACGCTGTTCATCGTCACCTCCAAGTCCTTCACCACGGCAGAGACGCTGGCCAACGCGCGTGTGGCCCGCCAGTGGCTGCTCGACAACGGTGCCGGCGAAGCCGATATCGCCCGGCACTTCGTGGCCGTATCCACCAATGCCGAGGCCGTGCAGGCGTTCGGCATCGATCGCATGTTCGGCTTCTGGGACTGGGTCGGCGGGCGGTTTTCCCTGTGGTCGGCGGTGGGGCTATCGATTGCGGCCGGGCTGGGCATGTCGGCATTCGATGCGCTGCTGGCTGGCGCTCATGCCATGGATACCCATTTTCGCGAAGCGCCGCTTGAGGAGAACCTGCCCGCCGCGCTTGGCCTGATCGGGGTCTGGAACAACAACTTCCTGGGCCTGCCAAGCCATATCGTGGTCCCCTATGCCCAGCGGCTGGCCGCGCTGCCGGCCTATTTGCAGCAGCTGGAGATGGAAAGCAACGGCAAGTCGGTCACCCGCGAGGGCGAGCCCGCCGTCGTTGATACCGTGCCGGCGGTCTGGGGCAGCGTGGGGACCAACGCCCAGCATGCCTTCTTCCAGATGCTGCACCAGGGCGTCGTGGCGGCGGACGTCGATTTCGTATTGCCGCTATCGCCGCCGGCCGAGGCGAGCGATTCGCGCGAACGCCAGCGCGTGGCCAACTGCGTTGCTCAGGCCGAGGCCTTGATGTGCGGGCGCGATCCGGAAGCCCTGATCGACGAACTCAAAGCCGAGGGTTTGCAGGGCGCGGCGCTCGAGCAGCGGCTGGCCGCGCGCCGCTTCGAAGGCAACCGTCCCAGCTCCATGATCGTCATGGACCGGCTCGATGCCTATCATCTGGGCGCGCTGTTGGCCGCCTACGAGCACAAGGTGTTCGTGCAGGGGGTCATCTGGGGTATCAACAGCTTCGACCAGTGGGGCGTGGAGCTGGGCAAGACCATGGCCGAGCGGATCGTCGAAGAACTCGAAGAGGGCGGTGAGCCGGGCCCGCACGATGCCTCGACCCGGGCGCTGCTTGCGCGGGTGCGCCAGGCCTGGGACCGGGGCTGAGCGACGACGCCCGGCCGGCCTTCGTCTGGAGCCCGGCGGGGCGCTAGAATGGGCCCATGACCGAATCCAGCGAATATCTTCCCGAAGTTGTCTATAACGCCGAACAGGTAAGTGCCCTCGATCGCCGCTTCATCGAGACATTCGATTTTGATGGCTTCGAGCTCATGCAGCGCGCGGCGCGCGCGGCGTACGAGGAACTGGCCCATATCTGGGCCATGCCGGGCACATTGGTTGTTTACTGCGGGCCCGGCAACAATGGGGCCGACGGCCTGCTCGTCGCCGATCTGGCCCGCCGTGGCGGCTGGGGCGTACATGTGGTGAGCCTCGCGGGTACCGAAAAATACACCGGTGATGCGGCCAAGGCGCTGTCGCGCTACATCGAAAACGGCGGCACGGTCGAAGCGTTCGAAAACCGGCCGATCAACGCCGACGTGGTGGTGGATGCGCTGCTGGGCACCGGTCTCAATCGCGATGTCGAAGGCGATTTTGCCGCTGCGATCGAGCGTATCAACGAGGCGGGCGAGGCCGGTATCGGCGTGTTCGCCGTGGATATCGCCTCGGGCATCGATGCAAGCACCGGGCACGTCTGGGCGCATGCGGTACGTGCGGATGCCACCGCCACCTTCATCGGGCTCAAGCTGGGCATGCTCACCGGCGAAGGCCCGGCGCACTGCGGCGATATCGCCTTCAGCGGTCTCGACGCCCCCGATGAACTCTATGCCGATCAGCCCTATACGGCCCGCCGCCTGACCCACCGCCGGCTGCGCAAGGCGCTGCGCCCGCGTTCGCGCAATCAGCACAAGGGCGACAATGGCCACGTGCTGTGCGTGGGCGGCAACCGCGGCATGGGAGGCTCCATTCGCATGACCGCCGAAGCCGCCCTGCGCGCTGGCGCGGGGCTGGTGAGTGTGGTCTGTCATCCGGACCACGCCGGCGCGATGAGCCAGGCTCGCCCCGAGCTGATGTGCCTTGGTGTTGATGCACAGGAGTCGATCGCTGCCCTGATCGAGGCCTGCGATGTCATCGCCATCGGCCCGGGCCTGGGCAGCGATGCCTGGGCGGCCAACCTGTGGCAGCAGGTGATGGCGGCCGACAAGCCCCGGGTGGTCGATGCCGATGCGTTGAATCGCCTGGCGCGCGAACCGGCAGAGAACGACAACTGGATTCTTACGCCGCATCCGGGTGAGGCCGGCCGGCTGCTCGACTGGCCTACGCCGGACGTGCTCGACCATCGCGTGGACGCGGTCCAGGGGCTGCGTGCACGTTACGGCGGTGTCGCCGTCCTCAAGGGCGCGGGCAGCCTGATCGCGACCCCCGAAGAGCTCTGGCTGTGTACCGATGGCAACCCCGGCATGGCCGTGGGCGGCATGGGGGATTTGTTGACCGGCGTGATCGCCGCGCTCGCAGGCCAGGGGCTGGATCTTGGCGCCGCTGCGAGCCTGGGCGTGTATGTGCATGCCCGGGCCGGCGACGCGGCCGCCGCCAGGGCGGGCCAGCGCGGCCTGTTGCCCTGCGACCTGTTCGCTGCAATCCGCGGCTTCGTCAATCCCGGGCGTGCATGATTCGACTGGCCGATCCACAAGCCACCGATGCTCTCGGGCTGCAGCTGGCCCGCGCGCTGCGCGGGCTCGATCACGGCCTGGTCGTGTCCTTGAACGGTGAGCTGGGCGCCGGCAAGACGGCGTTGACCCGGGCGACGTTACGCGGCCTGGGCCATACCGGGCGGGTGGTATCGCCGAGCTATACGCTGGTCGAGCCTTATTCGCTGGGCACGCATACGTTGTTTCATCTGGATCTCTATCGTCTGGGCGATCCCGAAGAACTGGAATTCCTCGGCATTCGCGAGGTCGACACCGCGCGCGACTGGGTATTTGTCGAGTGGGCAGAGCGAGGCGCCGGCTTTCTGCCGGCCGTGGATATCGATATCCGCCTGGAATACGAAGGCAACGCGCGTCGTGCGCACTTCGAGGCGCTCACCGAAACCGGTGCCCGGCTTATCCCGCAGCTTGGCATCGAGAGATAGACTCGTGCTTTCAAGTGGATATGAAGGTACAGGCGCCTATTGGCTGTTTTGATTGATAAAAAGTAGTTGCGCACCGGGCGTGCCGCGGCTAGTCTCTCAATCGGGGAATAATATTCACGATGGTCTAGGCAGCGAATTCTATGCGCGCGAGCATGCAATGGCTTGTTTTCGGGCTCCTGGTGGGTCTGAGTACATTGGCCGTGGCGAAACCGGCCACGCTGCAGGATGTCCGGTTATGGACATCTTCCGACAAGACGCGGGTGGTCTTCGACCTGGGCGGTCCGACCAATCCTGATCTGTTCATGATCGACAACCCGCTGCGGTTGGTGGTCGACCTGCCGGATGCGCGCGTGCTTAACGGCGTGAGCGGCAACATCGGCGGCAGCGGGCTGGTCAAGCGCGTGCGCACCGGCGTACGACACGGCACCGATCTGCGCGTGGTGCTCGATCTCGATGGCCAGGTTTCGCCGAAGAGCTTCATGCTCGACCCGGACGGCGATCACGGCTATCGGCTGGTCGTGGATCTCAAGCCCAAGGGCGCCAAGGCGTCGTCCATGCTGGTCGCCGACCGGCAGCCGGCCGATGCCGCGCACGAAGATGGCAGCAGCTCGGCTACCGCCACGGCCAATGCGCTGGCCCAGGTATCCGAGCCGCCCAGCCAGCAGCCGGCCCCGAAACGCGTCGCTCGAACCCCGGAACGCCCGTCCCGGGATATCGTGATCGTGATCGACGCCGGCCATGGCGGCAAGGATCCGGGCGCGCACGGGCGCGGCGGTACCAACGAAAAAGATGTCGTGCTTCAGATCGCGCGCCGGCTCAAGGCCATGGTGGACGAGCAGCCCAACATGCGCGGCGTGCTCACCCGCGACGGTGACTACTACATCG
Source organism: Salinisphaera sp. (assembly GCF_002729955.1). GTDB lineage: Bacteria > Pseudomonadota > Gammaproteobacteria > Nevskiales > Salinisphaeraceae > Salinisphaera. Next base: position 19,670 of record NZ_PBYA01000049.1, read on the forward strand.
GCCTGCGCGAACGCATGGTGCGCGCACGCAAGGCCAAGGCGGATCTGTTCATTTCCATTCATGCCGACGCGGCGCCGCGCGGTGCGCGGGCCACGGGTGCATCGGTCTATGCGTTGTCGCACCACGGCGCCACCAGTGAGCATGCACGCTGGCTCGCCCGTCGCGAGAACGCCTCCGACCTGGTCGGGGGCGTCAGCCTCAAGGACAAGGACGACAGCCTTGCCTCCTTCATGCTCGACCTGTCGCAGAGTGCGAGTATCGAAGCCAGCATGGATGCGGGCGGGCGCGTGCTCAGCGAACTCAACGGGCTCGGGCCGCTGCACAAGGCCAAGGTCCAGCAGGCGGGCTTCATGGTGCTGAAGTCCCCGGATATCCCGTCATTCCTGGTCGAGACCGCCTTCATCTCGACGCCGGAAGAAGAGCGCAAGCTCAAGACGGCGGCCTATCAGCGTCAGCTTGCAGGCGCCATGCTGCGCGGTATCAAGGGCTACTTCGCCAGCTATCGCCCCGCGACCTTCATCGCCAAGGGGCAGGTGCATACCGTGCGATCCGGTGAAACGCTTTCCGAAATCGCCCAGGATTACGGCGTCAGCCTATCCAGCCTGCGCAGTGCGAATGACCTGAACGGCAACACGATTCGCGTGGGCACGGAGTTGCAGATTCCGGCGCCCGGCAGCCAGCAGGTCGCGGACCTGCGCTAAGCCTTTCCAGGCTGCCGGCGAGCTGCCTGCAGCCTGTCTTCGGGCCCGGCTGGCTCATATTCTTTAGGCCGCTCGAATACCGCGGGCCAAACGCCCTGCGAATGCAGCCCGAGCTCGCCGGGACGCCATTGCGTGGCGACGTGGGCGATACCCTGGACTACACTCAGACGGCGTGGCGTGGGCCGCGCTCGATTCATGCGGCATGCAGCGCCGCAAAGAGAGGCGGCAGGTGGTACTTCTACTGGGCATCGTGGCAGGAATGGCCTATGGCCTGACCGCTTTTGCGGGCGCGTTTCTGGCGGTGCCGTTGCTGGTTCTGTTCGCGGACGTCGATTTTCATCGAGCGCTGCCGATCGCGCTTTTTGCGCTGGGTATCTGTGCGGCCATTGCCGCGGGCGATGCCGTGCGGGCGCGCCAGTGCGACGTCCAGCTCAGCGTCTGGCTCATGGCGGGTTCGTTACCGACCATGCTGGTGCTGGGCGCCTTGGCACAGCGTTTGTCGGAACCCGTACTGGCGACCGTGTTTCTCATTACCACGCTCGTCTTCGGTCCGCTGCTACTGGTGACCCTGCGCGCCTATGCGAACCGCGCTGCGCCGCCGCCAGCTGCAATGCTGCATGCGCCGCGGCGCAGCTTTGCCGATGCCACGGCAACAGTCGACCGACGTACCGTCGACAAACTCGGCGTGCTATTCGCGGGTGCGGGTTGTGGCGCGCTGGCCGCCCTGGCGGCCGCACCCGGCGCGCTGCTCGGGTGGCGTATTCTGGAACGGCGTCTGGTGGGCCAGCCGCATCTGTCGGTGGGCACCCTGGCGCTGGCCAGCGCCGTGCTCGCCACGCTCGCCGCGGGATGGCAGTTTCTGTTCGTTTCCGATGTGCCCGGCTATACCGCCGGTCTTTACGTGCTTGGCACCACCGCCGGCATGGGGATTGCCCGGCGCGTGCATCAATGGCTGCCGCCGAAGCTGACCCATCGCGTACTGGGTGGATTGATCGTGCTCGCGGCGCTGGCGCTCTGGGTCGTGGTGGTTCGCGGCGCGACCGCTTCGTCATGAAGTCGCTGGTGCTGGTGGGCGCCGGCCATGCCCATATGGGGGTGTTGTTGCAGGCCAAACGCCTGCAGAACGCGGGTTTCGAGATCGTGCTGATCGACCCGGGCAGCTTCTGGTACGGCGGCGCCACGACCCGGGTGGTCGCGGGCCAGTTGTCACAGACGGCGCTCAAGCTGCCGCTGCGCGGGGTGTGTCGCGAACATGCGGTGCGTTATCGCGCCGATCGTGCCATTGGCGTCGACACGCGCCACCGGCGGCTCTGGCTGGCAAGCGGCGAAATGCTCGCATTCGATACGCTGTCGCTGGACGTTGGCGTGGAATGCGCTCTGGCGGTGGCCGCTGGTAGCCATGCGCCGCCGATGCTCTGGTCCGCGGTCGATGTGAGCGCCTTGGTTCAGCTGGCGGAGACGCTTTCGCACGAAGCTCGGGGCGGGGCGATTCGGCGCGTGGCCGTGGTCGGCGACGGCCCGCGCGCGCTCGAAGTGATCGCCGGCCTGCGCCGTCATCCATCGGCCTCGTCTTTGCAGATCAGCTGGTATGTGCCACAAACGCGGCTGCTGGCCGATGCCCCGATCACGCTGGAGCGCCGCATTCGGCGCTGGCTGGTGGAAAGCGGGGTCGAGATCGTGGTGCAGACCGCGATCGTGGAGAAAGTCGACGGTGCGATCTGTAGCGCCGACGGGCGTCGTTTTACCGCTGACCATGGCGTGATCACCAGCCCCACGCCGGCTGCCCGTTTCGTGCATGCCGGGCGCCTGCCGGCACAGGCTGAAGGGCTTTATGTCACGCGCCGCCTTCAGTCGCCCGCCGACTCGCGGGTGTATGCAGCGGGCGGCTGTGCCAGCGTGCTTGGCGCCGAGGGACGGTATCTGGATAGCGACCGTCAGGCCCGGGTGCTCGCACATAACATCGAGGCCGGGGCACGCCGGCGTCCGTTCAAGAGTGTAAGTGCCAGGGGCGGGGCGACCACGGTCGATTTCGGCGATGGGTCGGCGGCGGCCTGGTACGGGCGGCTGTGGTGGCAGGGCCGGATGCCGGCGCGGCGTAGAGCACAGACGCAGGCGCGGTGGCTGGCGCTGGTCGAACGCTATGCACCCCGGCGCTGACGCAGGTCGCGTAGGCACAGCCTCGCGCTAGCGCGCATAAAAAAGGCGGCGCATCGAACGATACGCCGCCTCTGCCTGGACCGTCGTTGCTACGACGACTCGATCAGGCCGACTGCAGGTTTTCCCGAACAGCCTTCTCGACGCGATCGCCGATGGTGGCATCGACGTTGCGCCAGTACTGGAAGGCGCGCTGCAGCACGTCTTCGCCCACGCCGTCGGAGAGATGGCCGGCGATGTTGTGCACCAGACGGTCACGTTCCTCGTCGTTCATCACCTTGTTGACGAGATCGTTGGCCTGGTTGAAGTCGCCGTCATCCTTGCGCAGCGTATAGGCCGCACGAACCATGGCACCATCGGCTTCCCAGACGTTGTTCGCCGGGTAAGCGTTCGGGTTGGCATGAGCGCCGCCCTTGGTATTGGGCACGTAGACCGGATCGCTCACGTTCTGGATGCGCATGGCACCACCCTTGGTGTAGCTGTGAACCGGCGATCTCGGCACGTTGACCGGGATCTGCTTGTAGTTCACGCCCAGACGGGCACGGTGTGCGTCGGCATAGGAAATGGTGCGGGCCAGCAGCATCTTGTCCGGGCTCACGCCGGTGCCGGGCACCATGTTGTTCGGCTCGAAGGCCGCCTGCTCGATTTCGGTATGGAAATCGGTCGGATTGCGGTCGAGCTTCATGCGACCCACCGTATGCAGCGGGTAGTCCTCGTGCGGCCAGACCTTGGTCAGGTCGAACGGGTTGATGCGATAGGTCTTGGCATCCTCGTAGGGCATGATCTGAACCTGCAGGGTCCAGGTCGGATACTCACCGCGTTCGATCGCTTCGAACAGATCGCGACGGTGATAGTCGGCGTCGGAGCCGGCCATCTGATCGGCCTGTTCCTGGGTCAGGCACTTAATGCCCTGATCGGTCTTGAAGTGGTACTTCACCCAGAAACGCTCGCCTTCAGCGTTGACCCACATATAGGTATGGCTGGAGTAGCCGTTCATGTGGCGCCAGGTGGCGGGCACGCCGCGATCGCCCATCAGCCAGGTGACCTGATGCGCCGATTCCGGCGATTGGGTCCAGAAGTCCCACTGCATGTCGTGGTCGCGCAGGCCGTTGTCGGCACGACGCTTCTGCGAGTGGATGAAGTGCTGGAACTTCATCGGGTCGCGTACGAAGAACACGGGGGTGTTGTTACCCACCATGTCGAAGTTGCCTTCCTCGGTATAGAACTTCAGCGCGAAGCCGCGCGGATCGCGCCAGGTGTCGGGGCTGCCGGATTCGCCGGCGACCGTGGAGAAACGCGCGACCATCGGGGTGGTGGCGCCTTTCTGCAGAAAGGAGGCCTTCGTGTACTTGCTGACGTCTTCGGTGACTTCGAACTGGCCGAAGGCACCGCCGCCTTTCGCATGGGGCTGGCGGTCCGGAATCATCTCCCGGTTGAAGGCCGCCATCTGCTCCATGAGGAAGTGATCGTGCATCACGATCGGGCCGTCGGCGCCAACGGTCAGCGAATGCTCATCGCTCGGATACGGTTCGCCGCCGGTGGTGGTCTCTGTTTTATGGATTTCGTCCGTCAAGGTTCTACCCTCCAGGTGGTGGTTCAAGCGACTCGCGGGCCGCAGGTTTTATTGTCTCGAGTGATCATCGCCGGGGGCGTTGGTGGCCGCCGTACGGCAGGCACCGCAAATACCCCAGTACATGACCTCGGCTTCATCGACTTCGAAACCGTGATCGTGATCGGGGTTCAGGCAGGACCGGGCGCCCACCGCACAGTCCACGTCCTCGATACGGCCGCAACTTCGACAGACCAGGTGATGATGGTTGTCGCCGGTGCGCCGCTCGAACCGGGCCGGATGCCCGGCCGGTTTGATCTGCTGGACCAGGTCGGCTTCCAGACAGGCCTTGAGGACGTCGTAGACGGCCTGTTTCGAAATCGAACCAAGCCGTTGGCTGATGCCGTCATGCACGTGCTCCACCGTGGCGTGCGGATTGTCCGCCAGCCATTCGAGCACGGCATGACGCGCTGCCGTCACCCGCATTCCACGGGCACGCAGCTGGTCGGCGATGGGTGTCACTTCTCGACTCATGGCGAGGGCATGCTCACCGATAAACTTGAATCAGTCAAGTTTACGATTCCTTAAAAGGAAGGTTGGCGAGGGTGGGCCGGCCGCCGATGGTTTCAGCGGGGGCGCCACGCGCGCCGGCGGGCCTGTCGGGGCTTTGCGATCGGGGTGAACTTGGCCGACACTATGTTGCTGCCTCAGCCTTTCATGCAGCGCCATGCCGATCCACCGACTCGATGACCAGTTGATCAGCCAGATCGCCGCCGGCGAGGTGGTCGAGCGCCCGGCGTCCATCGTCAAGGAGCTCATGGAAAACAGCCTCGACGCGGGCGCGGGCTGGATTCATGTGACCATCGAACACGGCGGGCTACGCCGGATCGTGGTCGCTGACGATGGCATGGGTATCGAAGGCGACGATCTGGCGTTGGCGGTGGCGCGGCATGCCACCAGCAAGATCGACAGTCTCGATGCGCTGGAGTCGGTCGCCAGCCTGGGTTTTCGCGGCGAGGCGCTGGCAAGTATCGCCTCGGTATCGCAGCTGACCCTGACCTCGCGGACCGCCGATGCCGAGCGTGCCTATGCCATAAGCCCGAGCACGAGCGAAACCCCGCGCCCGGCGGCGCTCGATCGCGGCACCCGCGTGGAAGTACGTGAACTGTTCGCGCGTATTCCCGCGCGGCGCAAGTTCCTGCGCGCGCCGGCGACGGAGTTCGCCCATATCCGCAAGGCCTTCAATCAGCTGGCCCTGTCGCGCTTCGATATCGGCTTCGTGCTCCACCACGATGGCACGGAAGTCGCGCGCATCGCCCCGGCCCACGATGCCGATGCCATGCAAAAGCGTGTCGAAACGCTGATCGGCGGGGCCTTCGGAGATCACGCCGTGGCCGTCGACGAGCAGGCCGCAGGCATGCGTCTGTCCGGCTGGATCGCCACGCCGGGCTTTTCGCGCGGGCAGGCGGATCGCCAGTACAGCTACGTGAACCATCGCCCGATTCGCGACAAGGTGTTCAACCACGGGGTGCGTCTGGCCTATCGGGACCTGCTGCACAACCAGCGCCATCCGGCCTATGTGCTCTACCTCACGCTGGACCCGCGCCAGGTGGATGTGAATGCGCACCCGGCCAAGGCCGAGGTGCGTTTTCGCGAATCGCGGCTGGTGCACGATTTCGTATTCCGCAGCGTGGGCCGGGCCCTGGCTGCGGTCGAGGCGAAGCCGCATGCCGCACGCGAGGTGGAGCTGCCGGTCAGCGCCGCCGCCGAGGCCGACGAACGTCAGCCCGCATCCGGACCGGTGCCCGTGCAGCACAGCTTCGATACGCGCCCGCACACGAGCGGTTCGCCGGGCGTGGCCCAGAGCCGTGCGGCCTATGCGTTCCAGATGCCGACGCAGCCGATGCCGCCCATGCCGCCGTCGACGTCCGCTTCGGCCGCGGCCGAGGCGACGGTGCCGGCGCATTCGAAAGCGCAGGACGAGACCATACCGCCGCTCGGCTATGCGCTCGCCCAACTGCACGATATTTATATTCTGGCCGAGAATCGGGAAGGGCTGGTGCTCGTCGATATGCATGCCGCCCACGAACGCGTGCTCTACGAGCAGCTCAAGCAGGAGTACTCGGCCGGCCGGATCCAGTCCAAGGCGCTGCTCGTACCGGAAACGCTGTCGGTATCCGAACAGGAGGCCGCCGCGATCGAAACCCATGCCGAAGCGCTGGCCGCGGTGGGCCTGGAAATCACCCGCGCCGGGCCCACCAGCGGGCTGCTGCGCGCGGTGCCGGCGCTGCTGGCCAACGAGGACTATGTGGCGCTGGCCTACGATATGGTCGGCGAACTCGGTGAGGGTCTGCGCGGGCCGGCCGGCGTGCGCGATCGTATTGACGACGTGCTGGCGGACATGGGGTGCAAGGCCGCGGTCAAGGCGGGGCGTCGCCTGACGCTGACCGAGATGAACGCGCTGTTGCGGGATATGGAACATACCGATCGGGCCGGCCACTGTAATCACGGCCGGCCCAGCTGGGTGCAGGTCGACATGGCCGGCCTGGATCGCCTGTTCATGCGCGGCAAATGACGATGATCGCCGATAAACCCGGGGTGGTCTTTCTGCTTGGGCCCACCGCCTCCGGCAAGACGGGGCTGGCCGTCGATCTGGTCGAACGGCTTGATGCCGAAATCGTCTCGGTGGATTCGGCGATGGTCTATCGAGGCATGGATATCGGTACCGCCAAGCCGGATGCGGATACGCTGGCGCGGGCGCCGCATGCGCTCATCGATATTCGAGATCCTGCCGAGCCTTATTCCGCTGCTGATTTTCGCGCCGATGCGATCGCCGAAATCGAGCGCATCCAGGCAGCGGGGCGCCTGCCGCTGCTTACCGGCGGCACCTCGCTGTATTTTCGGGCGCTGGAAGACGGCTTGAGCGATATGCCGTCTCGCGACGAGGCCCTGCGAGCGCGCCTGACCGCCGAGGCCGATCGCGACGGTTGGCATGCGCTGCACGAACGCCTGCAGGCCGTTGATCCGGCCACCGCGGGGCGCATTCACCGCAACGATGCCCAGCGCATCCAGCGTGCGCTGGAGATTCACGAACTCACGGGCGTGGCGCCAAGCGTGCTGCATGCCCGCGATCGGGCGCGTCGGAACGCCGGCGCGCTGCCGTGGTCTATCTGCAAGATCGCGGTATCGCCGGCCCGCCGCGAGACCCTGCACGCGCGTATCGCCCAGCGTTTTCAATCGATGTTGGCACAGGGGTTGTATGCCGAGGTTGAAAAGCTGTACGCCCGGCCCGATCTAAGCCTCGAATTGCCCTCCATGCGGGCGGTGGGTTATCGCCAGCTCTGGCAGGTGATGGATGGAGATATGACGCTTGAACAGGGTGTTGAACGAGCGGTATTCGCTTCGCGTCAACTGGCCAAGCGGCAACTGACCTGGCTGCGCTCGCTGGACGATGTGATGTGGCTGGATAGCGAAGAAAAAAACGTTTCCAATCAGGCAATAACGCATATAAAGAGCACCGGGGCCGCGGTTGGCCCCATGCTATGATCTATTAATAAAGAATTTTATACCCCTGCACTTTTTGGAGTCTGAACCCATGGCAAAAGGCCAAACACTACAAGAACCATTCCTCAACGCCTTGCGCAAGGAGCGCGTGCCGGTGTCCATCTATCTGGTCAACGGCATCAAACTCCAGGGTCAGATCGAATCGTTCGATCAGTTCGTGGTGCTGTTGCGCAACGCCGTTAATCAAATGGTCTACAAGCACGCTATTTCCACCATCGTGCCGTCGCGCAATGTGCGCTCGGAAATGCACGAGGAAATGGCCCAGAACAACGAGGTCGACGGCAATTCCTGATTCAGACCGCATGAGTTACCGGCATGTTTGAGCGGCCGCCTACAGGGCAGGCGGCCGTGATCGTGCATCTCGCCTTCGGCCTCGACGAATACGAAGAGGCCGATCGTGAGTTTCACGAGCTGGTCACCTCGGCCGGCGGCGAAGTGCTGGCCCACGTCGGCGGCAGCCGGCGTACGCCCGATCCTCGCTATTTCGTGGGCGGCGGCAAGGTCGACGAGATCGCCGAGCTCGTGGTCGAACACGGCGCAGAGCTCGTGGTGTTCAACCACGATCTCTCGCCGAGCCAGGAGCGCAATCTCGAAAAACGCCTGAATGCACGGGTGCTCGACCGTGCCGGCCTGATTCTCGATATCTTTGCTGCCCGGGCGCGTTCACACGAAGGCAAGCTCCAGGTGGAGCTGGCCCAGCTGCAACACCTGGCCACCCGGCTGGTACGCGGCTGGTCGCATCTGGAACGCCAGAAGGGTGGTATCGGGCTGCGCGGGCCGGGTGAAACCCAGCTGGAAACCGACCGTCGGCTGCTCAACGAACGCATCAAGATGCTGCGGCAGCGCCTGGAAAAGGTGAGCGCGCGGCGCGAGCAGGGCCGTTCGGCGCGACGGCGTGCACGCACGCCGATTGTGTCGCTCGTGGGCTATACCAACGCCGGCAAGTCGACGCTGTTCAATCGTCTGACCGGCGAGGATATCTATGCGGCCGACCAGCTGTTCGCCACCCTCGACCCGACCCTGCGGCGCATGGAAGTGCCGGTAGGCGAGCCGCTGATCGTGGCCGACACGGTGGGCTTCATTCGCGATTTGCCGCATGAGCTGGTGGCCGCTTTCAAGGCGACGCTCGAGGAGACGCGTGAGGCCGATGTATTGCTGCATGTGATCGACGCGGCCGACGTCGAACGGCGTGCGCATGCGCGTGAGGTCAACAACGTGCTCGCCGAAATCGGCGCGGGCGATGTGGCCCAGATCGAGGTGCTCAACAAGGTGGACCTCATCGAGGGCGAATCTGCGCGTATCGAAACCGATGCCCACGGCCGGCCGTTGCGGGTGTGGCTGTCGGCCGCAAGCGGCGAAGGCGTCGACGAACTGCGTGCGGTACTGGCGGATTTCTGCAACCCGGACATGATCGCGGGCGTGCTGCGGGTGCCGGCGGCTAACGGGCGGCTGCGCTCGGCACTGTTCGAATTGGGCGTGGTGGATGAAGAAAGCTACGACGACGACGGCGCCAGCCGGCTCAACGTCACCGCCTCGCAAAGCGATCTGGAACGTATCGTCGCCCAGGCCGGGCTGGCTTTCGATGATGTGTTGGTCGAGCGTCGGGCCGCGCGTATCGCGGCGTCGGGCACGGCATCCCCGGCGTCCACATCCGCGTACCTGCCGTGACCAGCTCGGGTGAGTTGCGATAACGGCTGCCGGTGTATCGACCAGCGGCGTTCGACAGGGGTACGGGGGGTCGATAGAATCGCGCTTTCGCCCGACGTCGGCGGCCAAACCCCGTTCCAGTCGCGTGTCGACACGCCGCGGTTGTGTGCGTAACGGCAATGTAGAGGAAACCATAGATTTGCTCATGGCAAATGAACGATCGATAACGGGATCGCCTCGACCGGCGGTCCAGCCAGGCTCTACGCGAGCAGTGTGCCCGTGCGCCTGCGCGCTTCATACCACTGATACCGGAGCGTTCTGATATGGCGTGGAATGAGCCCGGCAAGGGCCAGGATCCCTGGGGTGGGGGCAACAAGAACAACGGTAGCGGCCCGCCCGATCTGGATCAGATCTGGCGCAAGTTTCGTGCGCGCATGTCCGGCAACAAGGGCGGCAGCGGCGGCCCTGAAAACGGTGGCGGCGGGGGCGGCCCGAGCCCGGCGATTCTGCTGTTCATCGTGCCGGTGGCCCTGGTTATCTGGTTGGCGACCGGTCTGTATGTCGTGCAACCCGGCGAAAAGGGCGTGGTCCTGCGCTTCGGCGACTACACCCAGACCCAGGGCCCGGGCTGGCACTGGCGTATTCCCTATCCCGTCGATCGCGTCTATAAGGTCGATACGCAGCAGGTACGGCGTGCCAACAATCGTTCGGTCATGCTCACCAAGGACGAGAACATCGTCGAGGTGGAAGTGGCCGTGCAGTATCGTATTTCGGACGCCATGAACTATCTGTTCCAGCTGCGTGAGCCCGATGCCACGGTCGAGCAGGTATTGCGCTCGGCGGTTCGCGAGATCGTGGGCACAAGCCGCATGAATCAGGTGATTCAGGAAGGCGTTCAGGTCGAGGAACTCGAGGACCGCGCGCTGGAAAACGTCGACCTCAAGGAAGGCTCGGGTTTGCCGGCCGAAAAGGATGCCCTGCAGGGCGTGGACGACAAGCTGGTCGACGAGATCAAGGCGCAGCAGGAAAGCTACCCCGAGATCACCGACCGTTCCCGCGCGGCGCTGCCCGAGAACGTGCGCAAGATCGTCCAGAGCACGCTGTCGAGCTACGATGCCGGCGTCGATGTCGTGGCGATCAACGTGCAGTACTCACAGCCGCCGGAACAGGTACAGGGCGCCTTTGAGGAAGCGATCAAGGCACGTGAGGAAGAAGAGCGCAAGAAGAACATCGCCCGGGCCTATGCGCGCGACATCGTCGCCCGTGCCCAGGGTGAAAAGGCTCGGATCCTGCTCGACGCCCGCGGCTATCGCGAGCAGAAGACGGCCCGGGCCAAGGGTGAAGCCCAGCGCTTTACCGATCTGCTTGCCCAGTACGAGAAAGCACCGGAGGTCACCCGCGAACGCCTGTATCTGGAAACCATGGGCGACGTGCTGGCCAACGCCAATCTGATTCTGGCCGAGCAGGGCGGCAATGGGCCGATGATGTATCTGCCGCTGGAGAAAATGCTCAACGACTCGCGTCGTAACAAGCAGACCGAGGCCGCGGCCAACGATGGCATGAACGCCGGTCAGAACAGCGACGGCGGCAACAGCGCCGGTACGGCCGACAGCGGTTCGAGCGACACATCGTCGTCCGACAGCCGTTCGTCCGACAGTCTTCGCAGCCGGGATCGCAACTCATGAGCCCCAAGCATATTTTCGCGATTATCGTCGTCGTCATCATCGGTTATCTCGCGCTCGATTCGGCCTTCATCGTCGATGAGCGCGAGCGCGTGGTCGTGGTTCAGCTCGGCGAGATCGTTGGCCAGAACTACGAACCGGGCCTGCACTTCAAAAAGCCGATCGTGCAGAGCGTGCATTCCTTCGATCGCCGCGTGATGACCTTCACCGAAGAGATCGAGCGCGTGCTCACCTCGGAGAACAAGAACCTGGCCGTCGACTTCTACGTGAAGTGGCGCATCAACGACACCGTCGAGTATTACCTGTCCACCCAGGGCCAGGAACAGCGCACTCGCGATCTGCTCACCGAAATCGTGGAGAACGACCTGCTGGCCGAATTCTCCAAACGCACGATTCGCCAGGCGGTCGGCGACGACCGCAACGAAATCGTGGCCGCCGTTCAGGTGCAGGCCAATCAGGATGCCAAGCAGCTGGGTGTGGAGATCGAGGACGTGCGCATCATGCGTCTCGACCTGCCGGAAGAGGTGAGCGAATCGGTCTACGAGCGTATGCGTTCCGAGCGCCAGGAAGTCATCCGAACCCTGCGTGCCCAGGGCGACGCGGCAGCGCAGGAGATCCGGTCGGACGCCGAGCGTGAACGCACCATCATTCTGGCGGATGCCTATAGCCAGGGGCAGGTGATTCGCGGTGAGGGCGACGCCCGCGCGGCCGAACTCTATGCCAACGCATATCAGGCCAACCCGACGTTCTACAGCTTCTATCGCAGCCTGCAGCTCTATCGTGAGTCGCTGGGCAGCGACGATCTGATGCTGCTGCGCCCGGATGGTGAGCTGTTCCGCTACTTCAACCCGAGCGCGTCAAACGCCGGATCGAACCCGTAGCGGCCGCATGTGGGCGGATATCGTGCGTGCGCTGGCACTCGTGCTGGTGATCGAGGGCCTGATGCCGTTTCTCGCGCCCGAGCGCTGGCGTGAGATGATGCTGCGGCTGTCGGATGTCGACAGCCGCAGTCTGCGCATATTCGGGGCCGTGCTCATCGGTGTGGGCGCCGTGCTGCTGCAATTCATTCATTGATTTAAAGACGTCGGAACGCGATGCAATCCAACCGCTGGCTTCTGCCCGAGGGCGTACAGGAAATGGTGCCGCCGGAGTCGTGGCGTCTTGAGTCCGCCCGCCGGCAACTGCTCGATCTGTACTGGCGATGGGGCTATGACCTCATCCGGCCGCCCTTGATCGAATATCTGGACTCGCTGCTCACCGGTGCGGGCCACGAGCTCGACCTGCAGACCTTCAAGCTCACCGATCAGCTCAACGGTCGGATGATGGGCGTGCGCTCGGACATGACCACCCAGGCCACGCGTATCGACGCCCACCGCCTGGCGGCCACCGGCCCGGCCCGCTACTGCTATATCGGCAGCGTACTGCGCACGCGCCCGGAAGAGCCGGGCGGTTCGCGCCAGCCCTTGCAGGTGGGCGCAGAGAAATTCGGCGATGCGCATATCGACAGCGATCTGGAGATCGTGTCGCTCATGCTGGAAACGCTGGACGTCATGGGTATTGACGAGGCCTGTCTGGACCTTGGCCATGTGGCGATCTATCGACGTCTGGTGGCCCATGCGCAGATGCCCGCCGACCTCGAGCCCCAGCTTTTCGACGTGGTGCAGCGCAAGTCGCGCCCCGATCTGGATGCGATGGCGGCCTCGGGCCGGCTCGATGCCCAGAGCCATGCGCGCTTCACGCATCTGATCGAGCTCAACGGCGCCCCTAGCGTGCTCGACGATGCCCGCGCCGCGCTTGCCGGTATCGACCCCGGCATCGACAGCGCGCTCGACCGGCTTGAGGAAATGGTCGGCCTGTTGGCCACCCATTATCCGCAGGTGCCGCTGTTTCTTGACCTGGCCGAGCTTCGGGGGTATCGGTACAAGACCGGCCTGCTGTATGCGGCCTTCGCACCGGGGCTGGGCCGCGAACTCGCGCGTGGCGGGCGCTACGACAACGTGGGCGCGGCATTTGGCCGCCCGCGCCCGGCCACCGGGTTTTCGGCGGATCTCAATCTGCTGGCTGCGCTGGGGCGTTTCGATGGAACCGCGCAGGGCGGCGCCATCTATGCGCCGGCCGGAAGCGATCCGGAGCTGCTGGCCTGTGTACGACGCCTGCGTGCCAGCGGCGAGCGCGTCGTCGTGGCCACGCCCGATACGGGTGAGGCGATCGACAACAGCTGTGATCGGATACTCGAACATATCGACGGCCGCTGGGATGTGCGGCCGCTGGCTTCAACGACCCACTCGAGCAAGGATTAGTCATGGGCAAACGCGTCATCGTCATCGGCAGCCAGTGGGGCGACGAAGGCAAGGGCAAGATCGTCGATCTGCTGACCGACCGCACCCGCCATGTCGTGCGCTTCCAGGGCGGTCATAACGCCGGCCATACACTGGTCATCGGCGGCGAGAAGACGGTGCTGCATCTCATTCCGTCGGGCATCCTCCACGACGGCGTCACCTGTCATATCGGTAACGGCGTGGTGCTCTCGCCGGAAGCGCTGATCGAGGAAATGGCCACGCTCGAAGCCCGCGGCGTGCCGGTACGCAGCCGCCTGCGCATCAGCCCGGCCTGCCCGCTGATCCTGCCCAGCCATATTGCGCTCGACAAGGCACGCGAAGCCGCCCGCGGAAAGACCGCCATCGGCACCACGGGCCGCGGCATCGGCCCGGCCTACGAAGACAAGGTGGCCAGACGCGCGATTCGCGTAGGCGATCTGTTCAGGCGCGAAATGCTGGCCTCCAAACTGGGCGAGGCGCTGGATTTCCACAACTTCGTGCTCAAGAACTATTTCAACGTCGCGCCGATCGATTTCCAGTCCACGCTGGACGACTGTCTGCGCTTCGCCGATGAAATGGCGCCCATGGTCGCCGACGTGGCCGAGCTGCTGCGCCAGGCCTACGTCGCCGACGAATCGATTCTGTTCGAAGGCGCCCAGGGCGCGCTGCTGGACGTGGACCACGGCACCTATCCGTACGTGACCTCGTCCAACACCACCGCCGGCGGCGCGGCCACGGGCACCGGCGTGGGCCCGGTCTATTTCGACTACGTGATGGGTGTGGTCAAGGCCTACACCACGCGCGTGGGCTCCGGCCCGTTCCCCACCGAGCTCGACGACGCCAACGGCCGCCATCTGGCCTCCAAGGGCGCCGAGTTCGGTGCCACCACGGGGCGTGCGCGTCGCTGCGGCTGGTTCGATGCCGTCGGTCTGCGCCGCGCGGCATTCAACAACAGCCTGTCCGGGCTTTGCATCACCAAGCTCGACGTGCTCGACGGCCTGGACGCGATCCAGCTGTGTACCGGCTATCGTTGCGACGACCAGATCATCACCGTGCCGCCGCTGGGCGCGGATGCGCTCTCGCGCTGCGAGCCGGTCTACGAGGAAATGCCGGGGTGGAAGGAATCCACCGTGGGCGTGCGCGAATACGATCAGCTGCCCCAGGCCGCGCGCAACTATCTCGATCGGCTGACCGAGATCGTGGGCACGCCGATCGATGTGGTTTCCACCGGCCCGGACCGCGCCGACACCATCGTGCTGCGCGATCCGTTCGCGGCCTAGAAAACCTCGATGCCACGGTTGGAATGACGGCCGTGGCATCGACGCTGGCGCATCGCTGCCCGGCTGCCGGCGCGGGTGGGCGCAACAAACACACATAAAAAAGCCGCGCTGACCAGCGCGGCTTTTTCGTGGATCCACGATCGGCGAAAGCCTGTCGTGAATCTGTAATTCGAGCTTGGTGCCCAGGAGAGGACTTGAACCTCCACGACCGTTAGGTCACTAGCACCTGAAGCTAGCGCGTCTACCAATTCCGCCACCTGGGCTCGAAGAGCGCGCAATTTAGCGATTGCCTGGGCGCTTGTCAATCACTGTAAGCAATTGTTGCTTGTGCATGTGTGTGGTTGCGGTATCGTGCGCGCATATGGAGCAAAATCTTGAATAAGAAAACGAGCGGTGGCGCCGACTGGCGCGACCGCGATCCGCAGTTCAAAGACGAAAAAGGCAGCTACGCCGAACCGGTGCCCAGCCGCCAGCTGGTACTCGACGATCTGGCCGAGGCCGGACGCCCGATGACCTGGGCCGAGCTCACCGAGCTGTATGCGCTGACCGACAAGGCCGCCGAAGCTTTCGAGCATCGCCTGCGCGCCATGTTGCGCGACGGCCAGCTGCTGGAAAACCGCCGCGGCGCACTCGGCCCGCTCGACAAGATGGACCTGGTACGCGGACGCGTGCAGGGGCATCGCGATGGGTTCGGCTTTCTCATCCCCGACGACGGCGAGCAGGACGACGTCTTCCTCAATCCGCGCCAGATGCGCTTGCTCATGCATGGCGATCGGGCCGTGGTTCGTATTGTCGGCCGCGATCATCGCGGACGCAGGGAAGGGCGCATTGCCGAAGTGCTGGAGCGCGTCAACGAGAGCGTGGTCGGTCGTTTCGTGGAAGAGCGCGGCGTATGCCACGTGGTGCCCGACAACGCCCGTATCGCCCACGACATTCGTGTACCCGAAGCCGATCGAAACGGCGCCGAACACAACCAGATGGTGACGGTGCGCATCGTCGAGCCGCCGTCCAAGCGCGTGCAGCCGATCGGCGCGGTGGTCGAGGTGCTGGGTGATCGCATGGCGCCGGGCATGGAAATCGATATTGCCATGCGCTCGCACGGCATTCCCTACGAATGGCCGAGTGAAGCGCTGGCCGAAGCCGAAGCCTTCGGCGACGCCGTGGCCGAAAAGGACAAGCAGGGTCGCACCGACCTGCGCGACCTGCCGCTGGTCACCATCGACGGCGCCGACGCACGCGACTTCGATGACGCGGTCTATGCCCGCAAGACCCCGCGCGGCTGGCGCCTGTGGGTGGCCATCGCGGATGTCTCGACCTACGTCAAGCCGGGTTCGGCCCTCGACGACGAAGCCCAGCGACGTGCGACGTCGGTGTATTTCCCCGATCATGTCGTGCCGATGTTGCCGGAGGCGTTATCCAATGGGCTGTGCTCGCTCAACCCAGACGTCGACCGCCTGGCGCTGGTCTGCGAGATGCGCCTGGACAAGCAGGGCCGCATGCGCTCAAGCCGCTTCTACTCGGCAGTGATTCGCTCGCATGCGCGCCTGCTCTATGAACAGGTAGCCGACTGGCTGGAAAGCCCGGACAACATGCCGGAACGCTATCGCGATCTGGCCAAGCCGCTGGCCAATCTGAATGGCCTGTACGAAGCGCTGCTGGCCGAACGGCGTGAGCGCGGCGCGATCGAGTTCGAGACCACGGCCACGCGCATCATCTTCAACGAAGACCGCAAGATTCAGCGCATCGTGCCCACCGAGCGCAACGTCGCGCACAAGATCATCGAGGAATGCATGATCGCGGCGAACGTCGCCACGGCCACGCATCTGTCGAAAAAACGCATGCCCTTGCTCTATCGCGTGCACAGCGGCCCGGCCGCCGATGCACTCGAGGATCTGCGTGCGTTTCTGGCCGAGCGCGGCCTGTCGCTGCCGGGCGGCAGCGATCCGCAGGCCGCCGACTATGCCGCGCTGCTGGCGTCGATCGCCGATCGCAGCGATGCGCATCTGATCCAGACGGTCATGCTGCGCAGCCTGTCGCGGGCAGTGTATACCCCGCACAACGACGGCCATTTCGGTCTGGCGCTGGAAAACTACGCCCACTTCACGTCGCCCATCCGGCGCTATCCGGACCTGCTGGCCCATCGTGCCATCAAGCATCTGGAAGCACGCGGCAAGCCCAAGACCTTCGACTACGACACCGCGACGATGGAGAGCCTCGGCACCGTCTGTTCGGAAGCCGAAAAACGCGCCGACGACGCCACCCGCGACGTCGACGACTGGCTCAAGTGCGAGTACATGAGCGATTCGCTGGGCCAGACGTTCGAAGGCACCGTGACCGGGGTCACGGCCTTTGGTCTGTTCGTCGAGCTCGACGGTATCTATGCCACCGGGCTGGTGCATGTATCGAGCCTGTCGAACGACTACTACCATTTCGATGCCCAGTCGCGCTGCCTGCGCGGCGAACGTTCAGGCGTGGTACACCGATTGGCCGATAAGATGAAGGTCAAGGTCGCGCGCGTCGATCTCGACGAGCGCAAGATCGATTTCGAGCTGGTCGAACCGGATAGCGCGGCCAGCAAATGCGGCAAGCCGAACAACAAACCCGGTGCCGGCAAGTCCGACAAGGGCAAGTCGTCGGCCAAGTCGCGCCGTCAAAGCAAGCGAGGTAAACGTTGATGAACCGGTCCATGACCCGAAAGAATTCCGTAATCCTGCTGGTGGCACTGCTGTGCACCGCATTGTTCGTGACCGCCTGTGCGGGTGATCCGAACCGCAAGACCAAGATCGGCGCGGGCGTGGGCGCCGTGCTGGGCGGTATCGCCGGCTCGCAGCTCGGCGACAAGTCCAGCACCAACGCAGCGATCGGCGCGGCCGTCGGCGCGCTGGCCGGTGGCGCGACCGGGCGCTATATGGACAACCAGCAGAAGGAACTCAACGAAAAGCTTCAGGCCGAGCAGGCACGCGACGTGCTCAATCTCACCCGCCTGAACGGCGATGCGCTCAAGATCGGCGTGGCCAGCGATGCCTCCTTCGCGGTGGACAGCGCCACGCTTTCTGGCAATGCCCAGAGCACGTTCAACAAGATCGCCGAAACGCTCAAGAACTACGACAAGACCGCCATCCATGTGGTGGGCCACACGGATAGCACCGGCAGCGACGAGTACAACATGAAGCTCTCGCAGCAGCGTGCCCAGTCCGTGGCCCAATTCCTGACCAGCCGCGGCGTGGATTCGCAGCGCGTGCTGACCTGGGGCCGGGGCAAGTCCGAGCCGATCGCCAGCAACAGCACCGAATCCGGCCGTGCCCAGAACCGCCGTGTGGATATCGTGATCAAGCCCATCGTGGAAGGTCAGGAATCGCAGGCGTTCGCGGAACCGCCGTACCTGGGTTCGTAAGTACGAACCATCGGCAGGTATATGTCGTCGAGAAAGCCCGGTTCTGCCGGGCTTTCTTGATTGAGCGCTTTGCATGCGCCCACGGATGAAACGAGGCGTTGAATGACGGATACGCAGCAACAGAGCCTGATTGGCGGTTTTCATGCGGTAATGAGCGCGCTGGAGAAACAGCGCGACCTCGAATGTATCTGGCTGGCCACCGGCCGCCGCGACGGGCGCGCTGAAGCACTGCGCCAGGCTGCCGGCGCGCGCGGGGTCGCGATTACAAGCGCCGACATGAGCGCGCTGGATGCCATGCTGCCGAACGTGCGCCACCAGGGCTGTATCGCGCAGCTCGCGCTCGCTCGCGAACAGCGCGAATCCGATCTGCCCGAGTTGCTTGCTCGTGCCGAACGCCCCTGGGTGCTGGCGCTCGATCAGGTCCAGGACCCGCACAACCTCGGTGCCTGCCTGCGCAGCGCGGCCGCTGCCGGGGTGACGGCGGTGATCGCACCGCGTAAACGCGCGGCCGGCCTGACCGCGGCGGTGCACAAGGTCGCGGCCGGGGCGACCGAGCGCGTGGCCTTCGTGCCTGTCACCAACCTCACCCGCGCGATTGCACGCCTGCAGGAGGATGGTTTCTGGGCCGTCGGCCTCGATGGCAGTGCCGAGCGCAGCCTGTACGACGAAGCGCTGCCGGAGCGCCTGGTACTGGTTGCCGGCGGCGAGGAAAAAGGCATTCGCGAGCTCACCGCGCGCCAGTGCGATGCGCTGGTATCGATTCCCATGGCGGGCGATGTGGAAAGCCTGAATGTGTCGGTAGCGACCGGGGTGGCGCTGTTCGAGGCACGCCGTCAGCGCCAGGCCGGCATCACGACATGAATCGCGGCGCGACGCGCGTTGCGTTGGGCGCGGCAAGCCCTTAGACTACCGCGCCTCGCGGCGTTCGCGCCGCAGTCCTTGCTCCACGGCAGATCGAATCCGATCGCACCGGGGGCTGCAACCCGAAAGGAAACACAATGCGACACTATGAAATCGTGTTTCTGGTCCACCCGGATCAGAGCGAGCAGGTGCCGGCGATGGTGGAAAAATATCGCGGCATCATCGAGAACGACGGCGGTACGATCCACCGCCACGAAGACTGGGGCCGTCGTCAGCTGGCCTATCCGATCACCAAGATCCACAAGGCGCACTACGTTCTGATGAACGTCGAGTGCTCGCAGGAAGCCCGCGAGGAACTCGAAGACGCGTTCCGCTTCAACGACGCCGTGCTGCGTCATCTGGTGATCGCCCGTCACAAGGCCGATACCGACCCGTCCCCGCTTGCCAAGAACGCCGACGATCGCGGCGAGCGCAAGCCTGCTGCCAACGCCAGCTAAGGAGTTTCGACCATGGCCCGTTTTTTCCGTCGCCGTCGTTTTTGCAAGTTCACCGCCGAAGGCGTTGAGGAGATCGATTACAAGGATATCGAGACCCTCAAGCAGTACGTCACCGAGACCGGCAAGATCGTTCCCAGCCGTATCACCGGCACCGCGGCGCGCTATCAGCGTCAGCTGTCCACCGCGGTCAAGCGTGCGCGTTTTCTCGCGCTGCTGCCGTACACCGACCGGCATTCGTCCTAGGAGGCACCCGTGGAAGTCATTCTGCTACAGAAAGTCCGCAACCTCGGCGACCTGGGCGATACCGTCAAGGTCCGTCCCGGTTACGGCCGCAACTTCTTGATGCCGCGCGGCATCGCGCTGCCGGCCACCAAGGCCAACCTGGCCGTGTTCGAAGAGCGCCGCTCCGAGCTGCAGGCCGCTTCGCAGGAGCGTGAGGACCGTGCCAACGCGCGCGCTCAGCAGCTGCGTGGCAAGGAATACGTCATCGCCATGCGCGCCAGTGACGAAGGCAAGCTCTTCGGTTCGGTGGGCCCGCAGGAGATCTCCGACGCCATCACCGAAGAAGGCGTCGAGGTCAGCCCGAAGGAAGTCACCCTGACCGAAGGCACCATCCGTCAGGTGGGCGAGTACACGGCGACCCTGCAGCTGCATGCCGAGGTCGAGGTCGAGGTGACGGTGATCGTCGCCCAGAAGACCGACATGGGCATCAACATGCCGCCGCGTCGTGCCGCCGATGAAGCCGAAGAAGACGCCACCGCCGACGAAGTCGAAGGCGAGCGCGTTGAGGACGCCGGCGAGCCGGCCGACGAAACCGGCACCGAAGCCGATGCGCCGCTCGGCGAGCGCGAGAACTGATCGAGGATCAGTCGAGGCAATCGTGCCTAGCGAAAACGCCGCCTTCGGGCGGCGTTTTTTTTGGTCGGTGCTGGGCGTAAACTCCAGCTTCATCCGCGTCGCCTGTCGCAGGCGACGCGTTCTTTTTCGTTAGCGTAGACAGGCGATTCGCCATGGCCGAAGCCAAGCTTCCTCCGCATTCCATCGAGGCCGAACAGTCCGTGGTCGGCGGGCTGTTGCTCTCCGAGCGGGCCTGGGACGATGTCGCCGGCCGTATTTCCGAGGACGATTTCTATCGCGAGGATCATCGCCTGCTGTTTCGCGGGCTCGCCGACCTCGCCGACACGGGCAAGCCGCGTGATCTGGTCACCCTGACCGAATGGCTGCGTAGCCGCGATCTGCTCGAGCGCGCGGGCGGGGCGAGCTATCTCGGCAATCTGGCCGCGGATATTCCGGGGGCGGCCAATATCAAGGCCTACGCCGATATCGTGCGCGAGCACTCGGTCATGCGCCAGCTCATTCGGGCAGGCGATCTGATCACCACGATGGGCTTCGAGACCGAGGGCCGTAGCGCCTCGGAGCTGCTCGAAACCGCCGAAAAGGAAATCTTCGCGATTGCCGAACGCGGCCGGCGCGGCGGGGAAGGCCCGCAGGGGCTGAATTCGCTGTTGACCCAGGCCGTCAATCGCATCGAGGAACTGGTGTCCAAGGGCGACGAGTTCGCCGGCCTGCCGACCGGGCTCCATACCTTCGACAAGATGACCAACGGGCTGCAGCCGGCCGACCTGATCATCCTTGCCGGGCGCCCGTCGATGGGCAAGACCAGTCTCGCGATGAACATGGTCGAAAACGCCGCGATCAAGGAGAAGGTGCCGGTGGCGGTGTTTTCGCTTGAAATGTCGGCCGAGCAGCTGGTCATCCGCATGATCTCCTCCTGGGGGCGCATCGATCAGTCGCGCCTGCGCTCGGGGCGGCTGACCGAGGACGACTGGCCCAAGATCACCTCGGCGATCGGCATCATGAACGAGAACGCGCGGCTGTTCATCGACGACACGCCGTCCCTGTCGCCGAGTGAAATGCGCGCGCGCGCCCGGAGGCTCAAGCGCGAACACGATATCGGGCTGGTGATGGTCGACTATCTCCAGCTCATGCAGGTGCCCGGCACCAAGGAAAACCGGACCAACGAAATTTCCGAGATCTCGCGCTCACTTAAGGCGTTGGCGAAGGAACTGGATGTGCCGGTGATCGCGCTTTCCCAGCTCAACCGCCAGCTCGAACAGCGCGAGGATCGACGCCCGCGCATGTCGGATCTGCGCGAGTCCGGCGGTATCGAGCAGGACGCCGACCTGATCCTGTTCGTCTATCGTGACGAGGTCTACAACGAAGACACCCCCGACAAGGGCGTGGCCGAGATCATCATCGGCAAGCACCGCAACGGTCCGACGGGTACGGCACGTACAGCCTTCCTGTCGCATTTCACGCGCTTCGAAAACCTCCAGGAACACTACGACGAGGACTTCATGGAATGATGCCGAGCCGCTGCCGATCGAGAGCCACATCATGATTCGTGCCCAGGCGGTCATCGATCGCGGCGCGCTGGCGCATAACCTGTCGCGGGTACGCGCGCTCGCCCCGAACCGCCGCGTCTATGCCGCGGTCAAGGCAGACGGCTATGGCCACGGGGCGGCGACGGTGGCCGGCGCGCTGGCCGAGGCCGACGGCTTTGCCGTATCCAGCCTCGATGAAGCACTCCAGCTGCGCTGGGCCGGTATCGACAAGCCCGTCGCCATGCTCTCCCAGCAGCTCGACGAGTTCGTCTGCGCCCAGGCCGGGGAATACGGCCTCGAACTGGTGATTTTCCACCACAGCCAGCTCGCCGCGCTCGAGCAGTATCTGGGCCCGACGTTGAAGGCCTGGGTGAAAATCGATAGCGGCATGCACCGGCTGGGTTTTGCGCCGAGCGACGTCGACGAGGTCGAGGCCCGCCTGGCGAAGCTCGAGCGCGTCGAGGTGGTCGGCTGGCTCACCCATCTGGCCTGTGCCGACGAGCCCTCACGGCCGGAGACCCAGGCCCAGCTCGATGTCTTTGCGCGCACGAGCGCCAATCGCAGCGGGCTGCGCTCGATCGCGAACTCGGCCGGGGTACTGGCCTGGCCCGAGGCCCATGCGGACGTGGTGCGTCCCGGCATCATGCTCTATGGCAGCTCGCCCATGTGCGATCGCGATGCGGCCAGCTACGATCTCAGGCCGGCCATGCACCTGAGCGCACCCCTGATCGCACGCAACCGGATCGCCGCGGGTGAAACGGTCGGCTATGGCGCGACCTGGCGGACGCCCGAGGCGATGGACGTGGGCGTGATCGGTATCGGTTACGGTGATGGCTATCCGCGGCATGCGCCTTCGGGCACGCCCGTGCTTATCGACGGCGTACGGGTGCCACTGGTGGGGCGGGTGTCGATGGACATGATCACCGTCGACCTGCGCAACGCACCGAATGCCCGGGTCGGCGACCGGGCCACCCTCTGGGGCGGCGGGCTCGACGTGGACGAGGTCGCCCGGCATGCCGATACCATCGCCTACGAGCTGTTCTGTCGGTTGACCCCGCGGGTGCGCTTCGAGGTGGTGTGAGCGTTGCCGCCGTCGCCGGATGTGTGGGCAGTACTCGAAGCAGATCGTCCGCTAATGAACGCGAAGAGACGCGAATAAGGCGAAGAATAGATCGCGCGAAGATCAGCTGGCCGTGTGTGCACGCCGCACGCTCAATTCAGTCTACAGATGGGCTCTCCTATAAGCGGTTTCGGTCATCCACCGCGAGATGGCTTCGTTCTTCAAGAGCAACCACAGATTGCGCAGATTACACAGATGAACAAACGCCGCACATGCGCCGGAAGACACTGAACGACCGCGATTTAGTGTCTTTATCTGTGTGATCTGCGTCGATCTGCGGACGGTGCCTTACCGAGAGTGTCACCAAAGCCAAAGCGCCAATGCGGCCGATCGCTCACTACGGCCAAGTCAACACATCGGCGTAATCGGCGTAATCTGCGGATCAATGGCTTCTTGGATTATGTATGAAAGCCAATTGCAGGCAGATTTTCCGCAAATGAACGCGAAGACACGCGAATAAGGCGCACGGCCAGGCGCTCGAAGGCCGTTGCTTTGCTGTTCGTGCTACGCGCTAAAGACCATCCGCAGACGGGCGCCGCCGAGTGTAGTTTCGGTTTTCTGCCTGCGCGGCGGCTTCGTTCTTCAAGAGCAACCACAGATTGCGCAGATTACACAGATAAACGAGCGCGGCATGTGCGTCGGAAGGCAGTGAAGGACCGCCATTGAGTGTCTTGATCTGCGTGATCTGCGGACCTTCCCGTTCGGCCACTGCCACCCAAGCCACGGCGCAATACTGCCGATTGCCCGCCACGGCCAAATCAATAAATCTGCGTAATCTGTGGATAAATGGCTTCTTGACTACGTATGAAGTTCAGTCCCCTACGCCGAAGAAAGCAGGTTGTCCGCAAATGAACGCGAAGACGCGCGAATAAGGCAAGGACGTATTGCGCCAAGGCCGGCCGGTCTGATGCGCACGCCGCTCGCTAGAGACCGTTCGCAGGCGCAGCACGGTCTATGCGTGTTTAGGTAATCGACCGCGTGGTGGCCTCGTTCTTCAAGAGCAACCACAGATTGCGCAGATTACACAGAGAAACGATCGCGGCATGTGCGTCGGAAGGCAGTGAATGACCGCCATTTAGTGTCTTGATCTGCGTGATCTGCGTCGATCTGCGGACCTTTCCGTCTGGCCGCTGCCTACAAAGCCGGGCCGCCAATTCGGTCGATCGCCTGCACCGGCCAAATCAATAAATCGGCGTAATCGGCGTAATCTGTGGATAAACAGTTTCTTGATTACGCATGAAGCGCAGCGGGCTGTTTCCGAAGCAGGCAGGTCGTGCGCAAATGAACGCGAAGACAGGCGAATTAGCCCAAAGATAGATCGCTCGGCGGCTGTGATCTGCTGTCAGCAGCGCAGTGATAAGCGCTGTCTTTCATTCGCGTGCATTCGCGGACCGTTTTTCTTCCGCGTCGATCGCGCCTGCAGCGCTTGTTGAGGGCCGTGCGAGAGTTACCGCAAGCTGATCGGGCTACGGCTTCGCTCTTCGCGCTTGGCTCGACCGCGCTCGCGCCGGCGCGTTTCCATCGCATCCGGGGTGAGGTGTTCGTGGAAGAAGGCGATCTGGTCGGCGCTGGACTGGCGAAAGCCGGCGCCGCGATAGATATCGAAATGGCCGATCTTGTAGTGGCGTTCGCGTCCGTAGTCCCCGGCATGCAGCACCGTCGCCTCGGCCGCCCAGGGCGGGGCGACGCTGTCTTCATCGCAGATCTGAACCAGCGCCGGGCAGGGCAGGCGGTTGGCCCGTTTGCCGGGCCGATAGAAGGCCAGGGTCAGTGCAAAGCGCGCGGCGATTTCGTTGCGCCAGTCGTCGGGCGTGATGGCCATATAGCCGTCGTAGGCGTCTTCGCTGGTCATCGCAGCCAAAGTACCCGGCCGGCCGACGATGGGAATCATGTACGGATCGGCGCCGGCGAGGTTGTTGATGGCATCGCGGATGCCGGCCCAGGTGAGCTTGAGCAGCTGCAGGATGCCGGCATAGGAGGCCAGGTTGGTCACGGCGGCCAGACCATCCATCATGGGCCCCTGGGCCGTAACCGCGGCGACATGGCCATCCCGCGCGGCGGCCGCGATGACGTGCCCGCCGGAAAAGGAACTGCCCCAGAGGGCGATGCGTTCGGCGTCCACATCGGCCTGGCGGCGGGCCACGGCGATCGCAATCTTCCAGTCGTAGAGCTGGGCCCGGACTGACAAAAGCTGGCGCGGCTCGCCGTCGCTGGCGCCGAAATAACGATAGTCGAAAAGGAACACAGCCAGCCCGGCGCTGGCAAAGCGTTCGGCATAGGGTTCGAGACCGGCATCCCGGGTACCGCCCAGGCCGTGCGCCATGACCACGCAGGGCACACCGGCATCGGTTCGAAGGGCATCGGTACGCGCGGGATAGAACCAGGCGCGACAGGTGGTTCCGCGGCTGATGAAGTCGATATCCAGGCGTTCGTGCATCGAAACCCTCGTTGCTGGTCGTTTGCCCCGCCGCAGAAACGCGGCCCGCGGTGCGTGCATCGCTGAAATACAGCGCCTAGTATGCCGGTTTGTTTTCCGGTGCCGGAAGTCTGTTCTGACCACAGCACGTTTAATTCGTGCGTGCAGGCACGGGCCGGCTGGCGCCATGGCAGGGCGGCTCACCGCGCCCTGCCAAGATCTTCGAGGTATTGATGGCTCGCAACAAGACCGTTTTCATCTGCGAATCCTGTGGCGCCAGCCATGCCAAGTGGGCCGGGCAATGCAGCGATTGCGGTGCCTGGAATACGCTGGTGGAAAGCGTTGCTGCCGCGCCGGCCAAGCCCGGGGCCGGCGCGCCGGCGAGTTTCGGCAATGCGGCGCCGCAGGTCGAACGGCTGAATGCGATCCGCCCGGCCGAGACCGCGCGCACGCCCACCGGTCTGTCGGAGCTGGATCGCGTGCTCGGCGGCGGTCTGGTGCCCGGTTCGGTCATTCTCATCGGCGGCGATCCGGGTATCGGCAAATCGACGCTGCTGTTGCAGGTGCTGGCCCAGCTTTCGGCGGCCATCCCGGCGCTCTACGTCACCGGCGAGGAATCGCTGGAACAGGTCCATCTGCGTGCCCAGCGCCTGGGCGTGGATCAGGCCGAGCTGGCAGTGCTGGCCGAAACCTGTGTGGAACGCGTGCTGGCCCTGGCCAAGCCGCAGGCGCCGAAGCTGGTCGTGATCGATTCGGTACAGACCGTGTTTTCGCAGGCGGTCACCTCGGCGCCGGGCAGCGTGTCGCAGGTGCGCGAATCGGCTTCCATGCTGGTGCGTTTTGCCAAGGCGACAGGCACGGCACTGATTCTGGTGGGCCACGTGACCAAGGAGGGCACGATTGCCGGCCCGCGCGTACTCGAGCATATGGTGGATACGGTGCTCTACTTCGAAGCCGAGGCCTCCAGCCGGTTTCGGGTGATTCGCGCGGTGAAGAACCGTTTCGGCGCGGTGAACGAACTGGGCGTGTTCGCCATGTCGGGCGCCGGGCTCAAGCAGGTCACCAATCCGAGTGCGATCTTTCTGTCGCGCCACGAGACCGCCGTGCCTGGCAGCGCGGTAATGGTCACCCGCGAGGGCTCGCGGCCGATGCTGGTCGAAGTGCAGGCGCTGGTGGACGAATCCCAGCTGCACAACCCGCGTCGGGTCGCGCTTGGTCCGGACGGCCAGCGCCTGGCCATGCTGCTGGCGGTGCTGCATCGCCACGGCGGTATTCCGCTGGGCGATCAGGACGTGTTCGTGAACGTGGTGGGCGGCATGCGGGTGACCGAAACCGCGGCCGACCTCGCCGTGGTGCTCGCGGCCTTGTCGAGCTTTCGCGATCGCGCGCTCGGCGAGCGACTGGTGATCTTCGGCGAAATCGGCCTGGCCGGCGAAATCCGGCCGGTGCCGGGCGGCGAGGAACGCCTGGCCGAAGCTGCCAAGCACGGCTTTACCCGGGCGATCGTGCCCAAGGCCAATACGCCGCGCAGCAAGCAGGTCGGTGAGATGACGGTGGTCGGCGTCTCACGCTTGAGCGAGGCGATCGACGCGATCGCCTAGCGAACGCGGGGCGACGCCGGGCTAGCGGTCCGTCGTGTCGGTACGGCGCTCGGACCTGTCCTCGTCGGCGGGGGTATCCTCACCCGCGGCGCGGCGCGGCCGGCGCTTGGGCGGCTTGACCCTGACGGTTTGCACCAGGTTTGCGCGAGTCTGGGCGATCTCCAGCACGTATTTGCCCACCTTGAGCTTGGTGCCGGGCTGGGGGATGGTTTCCAGATGCTCGGTAATCAGACCGTTCATCGTCTTCGGCCCGTCCACGGGCAGCTTCCAGCCCATGGCACGGTTGAGCGAACGCAATGTCACCGTGCCATCGACGAGATAGCTGTCGTCGCCGTCCATATAGACGTTCTTGACCCGGGTGGCGGGGTCGGTCGTGAACTCGCCCACGATCTCTTCGAGGATGTCCTCAAGTGTGACCAGCCCCTGGATATCGCCGTACTCGTCGACCACGAAGCCGATCCGGCGCTGCTGGTTCTGAAAATTGAGCAGCTGCTGGTTGAGCGGCGTGCCTTCGGGCACGAAATAGGGTTCACGGGCCAGTCCGAGCAGGGCGTCCTTGTCGAGATTGTCTTCGGATATCAGCGCGAGCACGCGGCGCATATGCACGATGCCGGCCAGTTCGTCGATGGAGCCGTCGAAGATCGGCAGGCGCGTATGCTGGTTGTGTACCAGCTGCTCAAGAATTTCGGCCCAGGACTTGCTGATATCGATGCCCACGATCTCGTTCCGGGGCACCATGATGTCCTCGACGGTAGCGTTTTCCATATCGAGGATCGACAACAGCATCTGTTGGTGCCGGCGCGGGATCATCGCGCCGGCTTCGGTCACCACCGTGCGCAGTTCCTCGGAAGACAGCGAATGGGCCGCCGCATCGTCTGCCGATACCCCGAACAGGCGCAGCAGGCCGTTGCCGGCCCAGTTGATCACCATGACCACCGGCCAGGCCACGCGTAGCAGCGGCGCATACACATAGGAGGCCGGGTAGGCCACGCGCTCGGGATGCAGTGCGGCCAGCGTTTTCGGGGTGACTTCGGAAAAGATCAGCACGAACACCGTGAGCGTCACCGTGGCCACCAGCACGCCGACGTTGCCGAACAGGCGAATGCCGATCACCGTCGCCACGGCGGAGGCGGCGATATTGACGAGGTTGTTGCCCAGCAGGATCAGCCCGATCAGCCGATCCGGGCGATCGAGCAGATGCGCCGCGCGCGCCGCGCCGCCGTGGCCGGTTTTGGCCAGGTGCTTCATGCGGTAGCGGTTGAGCGTCATCAGCCCGGTTTCCGAGCCCGAGAAGAAGGCCGATAACACGAGCATCAGCAGCAGTATGCCGAACAGGATCGGCAGCGAAATGGCGTCCAAGAAGTCAGCCCTGAATCAAATGAGTACGCGTTGCGTTTTTAAGCTATCGGCACGGGTGCCGCGCGCGTTACCAATGTTGGCCCAGAATGAGCTCCAGCACCAACTTGCTGCCGAAATAAGCCAGAACCAGTAGCGCATAGCCGGCCAGCGCACCGCGTACCGCCAGGCGTCCGCGCCAGCCGTAGCGCCAGCGTCCATACAACAGCACCGCGAACACCGTCCAGGCGACCAGCGACAGCGCGGTCTTGTGTACCAGATGCTGGGCGAACAGGTCGTCGATGAACAGCGCGCCGGTGGCAATCGCCAGGCTCAACAGGAAAAACCCCGCGCCGATGAGCCGGAACAGCAGTATTTCCATGGTCTGCAGCGCGGGCAGGCGGGTAAACATGCCCGTCGGCGGCCGGCGTCTGAGCTGGCGATGCTGCAATGCGAGCACAATGGCCTGCACCGCGCCCAGCGTGAGTAGGCCGTAGGCGAGGATCGACAACAGAATGTGCAGCTGCAGCGGCCAGGCGAGGGCTTCCGTGGCGCTGTGCGAGTCCGGCACGAGCAGCGCGGCAATCGCGCACAGCCCCGCAAACGGATAGATCACCAGCCCCAGCGCGCCGACCGATTCGCGCAGCGAAAACAGCCACAACAGCAACGCCGCCTGCCAGGCGAACAGGGAAAGCGCGGTGCCCAGACCGATCACCAGCATGCCGGAATGCAGGCTCAGGTGAACCAGCGAGCCGATCTGGGCGGCCAATCCCAGCCCGGCCAGTACGCTGACGTGCCAGTAGGGCGCGCCGCGGGCGAGATGTCGCCATACCGCCGCGGCGGCGCCTGCGTAAAGCAGCGCGGCAAGCAGCACTTCAACTACGACCAGTGCCATTCAGGATGCAGGGGACTCGTAAGCCATGAGTGCCATTGTGCCGTATTTCTCGTGCCGGGCGAGCCGCTGTTGTCGCTGTCGGGTCGTTCTTTGATCGTTGTTGGGAATGCAGGCACGCCCTGCGACGTTATACTGGGCGCCTTCATGGTTCCATCGATCGAGCGCGTGCATGTTCGACAGTCTGAGTGATCGGCTCAATCGCAGTTTTCAGACCATCCGCGGCCGCGGCCGGCTGACCGAAGACAACATCAAGGCCACCCTGCGCGAAGTGCGCATGGCGCTGCTCGAAGCCGACGTGGCGCTGCCCGTGGTCAAGCAGTTCGTCGACGATATTCGTGCACGCGCGGTGGGCAACGAGGTGATGACCAGCCTCACGCCCGGCCAGGCGCTCATCAAGATCGTCAAGGACGAGCTCACTTCATTGCTGGGTGAGGCCAACGAAAGCCTCGACCTGCGCGTTAAGCCGCCGGCGGTGGTGCTCATGGCCGGCCTTCAGGGCGCCGGCAAGACCACCTCCACCGGTAAGCTCGCGCGCTATCTCAAGCAGCGCGAGAAGAAATCCGTACTGGTCGTCTCCACCGACGTGTATCGCCCGGCGGCCATCGATCAGCTCGCCCGCGTCGCAAGCGATGTGGGCGTGGATTTTCATCCGAGCCAGTCGACCGACAAGCCGATCAAGATCGCACAGTCGGCGATGGAGGCCGCGCGCAAGGGCTTCTATGACGTGTTGATCGTGGATACCGCCGGTCGGCTGGGTATCGACGACAAGATGATGGCCGAGATCAGCGCCCTGAACGAGGCGCTCACCCCGGCCGAAACGCTGTTCGTGGTCGATGCCATGACCGGCCAGGACGCGGCCAACACCGCCAAGGCCTTCGGCGACGCGCTGCCGTTGACCGGCGTGGTGCTTACCAAGGTCGATGGCGATGCCCGTGGTGGTGCCGCACTGTCGGTGCGCCAGATCACCGGCAAGCCGATCAAGTTCCTGGGCGTGGGCGAAAAGCTCGAAGCGCTCGAGCCGTTCCATCCGGACCGTGTGGCCTCGCGCATTCTCGGCATGGGCGACGTGCTGTCGCTGGTCGAGGAAGCCGAACAGAAGGTCGATCGTCAGAAGGCCGAAAAGCTCGCCAAGAAACTGCAGAAGGGCAAGGGCTTCGATCTCAACGATCTGGCCGACCAGCTGCGCCAGATGCAGGAAATGGGCGGGCTCGGCGCGCTCATGGAGAAGCTGCCCGGCGGCGCGCAGATGCCCAAGGGCATGGCCGCCGCGGCCGACGACACCCAGGTCAAGCGCATGCTGGCCATCGTCGATTCCATGACCGCCCAGGAACGCGCCTTTCCCGACGTGATCAAGGCCTCGCGCAAGCGCCGGATCGCCAGCGGTTCGGGCACCCAGGTTCAGGACATCAACCGCCTGCTCAAACAACATCTGCAAATGCGCAAGATGATGAAGAAGTTCAAGGGCGGGGGCATGAAGAAGATGATGCGCGCCATGCAGGGCATGGGCGGCGGCGGTGGCGGCATGCCGCCCGGCATGGGCGGTGGTGGCACGCTGCCCCCGGGCATGGGCCGATAGCGCTCAGGGGTCTTGGCGCCGGTTCGGCCGCGATTTGCCCGATCGGTGCTTTCCTTTTTCTGCTATTGGCGTACAATGCGCGATCTTTGTACGAGCTTGAGCGGCGATTTATGTCCCGCTTGCAGCATCGTTCATTCATATCAACGGCATAAATAAACGGCTATGGTCAAAATTCGGCTGCAGCGCGGCGGCGCTAAGAAGCGTCCCTTCTATCACATCGTAGTGACCGACATGCGCAACGGGCGCGACGGTCGTTATATCGAACGCCTGGGTTTCTTCAACCCGGTCGCGATCGGTGGCGAAGTGCCGCTGCGTCTCGATATCGAGCGTATCGAGTACTGGAAGGGCCATGGTGCACAGCTCTCCGAGCGTGTGACCAACCTGGTCAAGAGCTTTAACCGCCATGGTGAAGGCCAGGCTCCGGCCCGCGCCGCGCCGCCGGTGAGCAAGGCCAAGGAAGCGCCGAACCAGACGGTGCCGGCCGGCGCGACGGGAGATCAGTCCGCCGAAGCCGCCCCGCAGGCCGACGAAAACCAGGCCGGCGCCGCGGAATAACCCCGCGGGCCTGCACGCATGGCAGACCGACCTGTCGTTCTCGGCCATGTGAGCGGGCTGTTCGGCGTGAAGGGATGGATCAAGGTCTATTCCTACACGCGCCCGGCCGTCAATCTTTTGGAATACGAGGATTGGCTGATAGGCCGCCAGGATGAAACCTGGCGGCCTTTTCGCGTTCTGGATGCGCGCGAGCAGGGCAAGACGCTCGTCGCCTGTCTGGCTGATGGCGACACGCCATTAGGCGACCGCGACGCCGCAGCCGAGTTGATTGATCTGCAGATCGCGGTCGAACGCGACCAGCTGCCCGAGCCCGAAGACGGTGAGTACTACTGGTTCGACCTGGTCGGGCTGGACGTGGTCACTCTCGACGGCGCGCCGCTGGGCCGCGTCAAGGCGATGATGGAAACCGGCGCCAACGATGTGCTGGTGCTCCAGGGCGATCGTGAACGACTGGTGCCGTTCGTGGTGGGCGAAATCATCGACGACGTGGATCTCGAAGCAGGCCGGATCGTGGCCGACTGGGATCCCGAGTTCTAGACCCGGGCACATCGGCAATGCGTATCGATGTCGTCACGCTGTTCCCCGAGTGGGTCGGCCAGCTCGAGCAGTTCGGCGTGGTCGGGCGTGGGCTGCGCGAATCGCGTCTCGAGCTTGCCTGCTGGAACCCGCGCGACGACGCCGACAACGCCAGCAGGCGTATCGACGACCGCCCCTATGGCGGTGGCCCGGGTATGGTCATGCAGGGCCCGCCGCTGGCCGCGACTCTCGAACGAATCCAGGCAGCGCGCGCAAATCGGGTACCGGTCATCATGCCGTCGCCGCAGGGGCAGGCATTCGATCAGGATGAGGCACAGCGGCTGGCCGAAGGCGAGGGGTTCGTGCTGGTCTGCGGGCGCTACGAGGGTATCGACCAACGCTTTGTCGATGCCTATGTCGACAAGGAACTCTCGGTTGGCGACGTGGTGCTCTCCGGCGGCGAGCTGCCGGCGATGATGATCGTCGATGCCGTCGCCCGGCTGTTGTCCGGCGTGCTCGGCGACAGCCGATCGGCGAGCGAGGATTCGTTCGTCAACGGACTGCTCGATCATCCGCATTACACTCGTCCGCCCCGGTTTGCCGATCGCGACGTGCCGTCGGTGCTGCTCAGCGGCGATCACGCCCGCATCGAGCGCTGGCGGGCGCAGCAGGCACTGGGTGCGACCTGGCGTCGGCGCCCGGACTTGCTGGCACGCCGCGAACTCGACGCAACACAGAAGGCGCTGCTGGAGGCGTATATCGCCGAACAGAAAGGCGAGTCCGGCGACCCCGACGGGGCCGGCGAATAGAATTTATCGAAAAACCTCGCCACGGGTGGCGAAAAACGCGACGAGTTCCGGTATACTGCCGCGTCTTTCAACGCCCCCGTGGCCTCCAAGAACGCTACTAGAGACTGACCATGAGCAACATCATCGACGAACTGGAAGCCGAGCAGCAGAGCGGCAAGAACATTCCGGATTTCTCGGCCGGCGATATGGTGGTCGTTCAGGTGCGCGTGAAGGAAGGCGACCGTGAGCGCCTGCAGGCCTTCGAAGGCATCGTGATCGCCAAGCGCAACCGCGGCCTGAATTCGGCTTTCACGGTGCGCAAGGTATCGCACGGCGAAGGCGTGGAGCGCGTGTTCCAGACCTTCTCGCCGAATGTGGCTGAGATCAAGGTGCTGCGTCGCGGCGACGTGCGTCGTGCCAAGCTCTACTATCTGCGCGAGCGCAGCGGCAAGTCGGCCCGTATCAAGGAAAAGCTCTAAACGCTTTTCCCGGCCGCCATGCAGCCCCATGCATGGCCGCAACGAAAACGGCGCCCGCGAGGCGCCGTTTTTGTATCTGACTGCGATTGAGCCGTTTGTTGACCAAGCGTGAAGCTTAGCGGGCCAACTAGACCAGTAGGTGGTCCGCAAATGAACGCGAAGACACGCGAATAAGGCAAAGACAGATCGCTGGAAGCTTAGCGTTGATGTTCAAGCGCCATGCTTAACCTCGCAATTACCCAGTAATGGGATGGCTTGAAGCCCCATCGCGGCCCGCGCTGAAGGCAATCTGCAGGCGCAGCGGGATCTGTGCCGCGTTCGTTACTCGACCGTGTGATGCCTTCGTTCTTCAAGAGCAACCACAGATTTCGCAGATTACACAGATGAGCAAGCGTGGCACCTGCGCCCGCCGACAGCGAAAGACCGCGAGTTCCTGTCGTTGATCTGTGTGATCTGCGTCAATCTGCGGATCTTTCCGACCGGCTACTGCCACCAAAAGCCAAAGCGCCAATGCCCGCGATCGCCAACCAGAGCCAAATCAATACATCTGCGTAATCAGCGTAATCTGTGGATCAATGGCTTCGTGACTCGGTATGAGACGCAGCTGGTTGTTCCCAGACACGCAGATCGTGCGCAACTCGGCGCAAAAGACCGATCCCTTGAAGGCCCGATGGGCGCATATCCGCGCCGCATGCGGACCTGCGCGTGAACAACGGCGCTTTTAAAAACGCTGAGGTCAGGGCAGCTGACGCACCACGCCGACCAGGCGCTGGGCCCAGAAGTCGTCGTCGGTATCGAACAGCGCCACGCCGCTGTTGCTGCCGCCGAAGCCGGGATTGGCCATCAGCATTTCACCGGCCTGGGTGTACATGCCCACCAGAAGACGATCGCCGCCCTGGCTGTCTTCGACGCGGAAGAACAGCAGATCGGCCGGCTCGGCTTCGGCGAGTTCGATTGGCTTGCCGGTATCCAGCTGGGCCTGGATATCGCGCGGCAGGGCCGCGCCCACGCTCTGATAGGCGGCATAGACCAGCCCGCTGTCGTCGTATGCCTGCGGGCCGGCCGCACCGGCGCGGTAGGGGCGCCCCAGTGCCTGAATGGCGGCATCCGCGACGGCGGCGCGCGTATCGGTGGTGGGCGGGATTTCGTTCTTGCTCGGCGTGCTGCTACAGCCGACCATGATCAGCGCGGCCGCGCCGATCAGAATCAGAAGTGTGGCGCTTAGCGCGCGCGCCGTGCGCGTTCGGATTGTCATGGCGCAATCATGCATCAAGGCCGGCGCATACGGCTAGTTCACCGTATGCGCCGTACGCCCTGGGTCATACCTCGCGATGCGCGGCCTGACTTTCGACGTGCGCTTCGCGCGCGGTTTCGTCTTCGCTCAGGGCATCGAGGTATTTTTCGGCATCGAGCGCGGCCATGCAGCCCGTGCCAGCCGAGGTGATGGCCTGACGGTAAACATGGTCCATGACGTCGCCGGCTGCGAACACGCCAGGCTTGCTGGTGGCCGTGGCGTTGCCCTGGGTGCCGCTCTGTACCTTGATATAGCCGCCGGCCATGTCCAGTTGGCCTTCGAAGATATCGGTGTTGGGCTTGTGGCCGATCGCGATGAAGATGCCGTCGACATCGAGCTGCTGGGTTTCGCCGCTTTCGCGGTGCTTGATGCGGCCGCCGGTCACGCCCATCTCGTCGCCGAGCACTTCGTCGAGCTCGTGATCCCAGACGATCGACACATTGCCGTTGGCAACCTTGTCGAAGAGCTTGTCGGCCAGAATCTTCTCGCCGCGGAACTTGTCGCGACGATGCACCACCGTGACGTGAGCGGCGATGTTGGACAGATACAGCGCTTCTTCCAGGGCGGTATTGCCGCCGCCGACAACCGCGACGTTCTTGTTGCGATAGAAAAAGCCGTCGCAGGTCGCGCAGGCGGAAATGCCCTTGCCCATGAAGGCGGTTTCCGATTCCAGGCCCAGATAGCGCGCGGTCGCACCCGTGGCGATGATCAGCGCATCGCAGGTATAGATGCCGCGATCGCCTTCAAGCCGATAGGGCGGTTTCGACAGGTCGGTGGTATGGATATGATCGAATACGATCTCGGTATCGAAGCGCTTGGCATGTTCTTCCATGCGCTGCATCAGCCCCGGGCCCTGCAAGCCTTCGACATCGCCGGGCCAGTTGTCCACGTCCGTCGTGGTCATGAGCTGGCCGCCCTGTTCCATACCGGTGAGCAGGACCGGCTTGAGGTTGGCGCGGGCGGCATAAACGGCCGCGGTATAGCCGGCGGGGCCGGAGCCGAGAATGATAAGCCGGTGATGAATCACGGGTTTGCTGTCGTCTTTGCTCATTATCGATCCTGGCGCAGAATTGGCGGTCTAGATTCCACTTGATGTGGCGCATTCGCGCCCGATTCAAGTCGCGAAGGGCAGTGCGAGCGGCTACACTGCCACGCGTCGCGCGCGTTTGCATCCAGCCTTGTCGTTCAGCGATCGAGCCGTTCATGGATCATCGGTTCGGTCCTTTGGAGTTGTCGTGGCCAAGAAACCCTCGCTTATTCGTCGTCTTTTTCGTGGCATCTGGCGCACGATCCTGCTGTTTTATGCGCTATTGCTGATCGTGACGCTGGTGCTGATCCCGGTCGGGGTGTATTTCGCCTTCTTCAGTGCACCCAGCGTGAGCGTGGAGCAGGATACGGCCCTGGTCTGGGCGCCCAGCGGCGATCTGGTAGAGCAGCGTAATCACGGCGTCGGCTCGCTTCTGGGGGCCGCGGTGGCGCAGCCACAGCCACAGTCGGTCGTTCGCGATCTGATCGACTCGCTGGACCGGGCCGCCGACGACGGCCGTATCAAGCTCGCGTTTCTCAAGCTCGATGAACTGGGCAGTGCCCAGCCCGGCCAGCTGCAGGACCTGATCGCCGCGATCGATCGCTTCAAGCAGTCCGGCAAGCCCGTCTATGCCTGGGCACCGGCCTACGATCAGGCCCAGTACGCGCTCGCCTCGCATGCCGACACCATCTACATGGACCCGCTGGGCTATGTGCTCATTCCCGGCTACGGCGTGTATCGCAACTACTACAAGGACGCGATCGACAAGCTCGGCATCGAGGTCAACGTGTTTCGCGTGGGCGAATACAAATCCTATGTGGAGCCCTATACCCGTAACGATATGTCGCCCCAGGCGCGTGCCGCCAACCAGGCCTGGATGAACTCGCTGTGGCAGATCTATCGCGACGAAGTCAGCGCCGATCGTGAGTTCGCCGCGGCCGATATCGACCGCTATACCGAAAGCTATGCCGATACGCTCGTCCGCGCCGGCGGCGATGCCGCGGCCGTGGCCCGGGAGGCCGGTCTGGTCGATACGGTCGCACCGCTGTCGGATATTCGCAGCGAAGTGAGCAACCTGGTGGGCCGCGACGAGACCCACGGCAGCTTTCGCCAGATTCATTACGTGGACTACCTGAATGCCACCGAGGCTCAGCAGTCGGCGCCGGCCACCGAAAGCCAAATCGCGGTGGTCGTGGTCGAAGGCGGCATCGTCGACGGCGAAAGCGTGCCGGGCTCGGCCGGCGGCGACACCATTGCCCGCCTGATTGCCGATGCCCGTCGCGACGACCATGTCGCAGCACTACTGCTGCGGGTGAATTCACCGGGCGGCTCGGTGACCGCCTCAGAGCGTATTCGCCGCGAGGTCCAGCTCACCCGGGAGGCGGGCAAACCGGTGGTGGTATCGATGGCCGGCGTCGCGGCCTCCGGCGGCTACTGGATTTCCATGAATGCCGACCAGATCTGGGCGGAGCCGGCGACCGTCACCGGCTCGATCGGCATCTTCGGCATCGTGCCTACATTTGCCAAGCCGCTGAACGATCTGGGCATCCATACCGATGGGGTGGGCACCACGCCGCTGTCGGGTGCATTGCGCCTGGATCAGCCGCTGTCGGAGCCGGTCAAAGCCATGCTCCAGGCCGGCGTCGAACACGGCTACGACGAGTTCGTCTCGCGCGTGGCCAGTGCGCGCAACATGCAGGAAGACGCCGTGCGCGAGATCGCCCAGGGCCGGGTCTGGAGCGGCATCGATGCCGAGCGTCTGGGCCTTGTCGACCAGCTGGGCGGCTATCTGGATGCCGAACAGGCCACCGCCAAGCTTGCGGGCCTGGGCGCCGACGACTACACGCTCCAGCCCATGCTGCCGCCTTCGGACTGGCGCGCCGCTATTCGGGAATTTTTGAGTTCGAACGTCCAATCCGCGATCGTGCCGGCCTGGCTGTCGAAGGTCACCGACGCATCGGCCCTTGATTGGCTGCGTAACGGGCTCAATGATCCGCGGCATCTGTATGCGCATTGTTTCTGTGCGCTCGATAACGAGGCGCGCCCCGGCTCGCGCGTTTCGCTACCTCAAACACGCGTGGAGTGAAGCATGGGACTGCTTGTCGAAGGGCAATGGAAAGACCCGTGGTATGACACCGATTCCACGGGCGGCAAGTTCGTGCGCGAGTCGGCCGGCTTTCGCGACTGGGTGAGCGCCGATCCCGATTCGCGCTTTACTGCCGAAGCCGGGCGTTACCACTTGTATGTGTCGCTGGCCTGCCCCTGGGCCCACCGCACCCTGATCCTACGCAAGCTCAAGGGGCTGGAGTCGGCGATTGGCCTATCGATCGTCGATCCTTATATGGGCGAGTGGGGCTGGAGCTTTTCCGATGCGCCCGGCACGATCCGGGACCCGCTGTACGGCCTGGATCATCTGTTCGAGCTGTACCAGAAGGCGGCGAGCGGCTATACCGGTCGTGTAACCACGCCCACCCTATGGGATCGCCACCACGAAACCATCGTCTCGAACGAATCAGCGGATATCGTGCGCATGTTCAACAGCGCCTTCGATACCGTGGCCGAGCATCCCGAGCGCGATTATTACCCGAGCGAGCTGCGTGCCGAGATCGATGCCGTCAACGAACGCGTGTATCACGACGTGAACAACGGCGTGTACAAGGCCGGCTTCGCGACCACCCAGGACGCCTACGAACAGGCTTTCGAAAAGCTGTTCGCCACGCTCGACTGGCTCGATGCGCGCCTGGCCGAACAGCGCTATCTGGCCGGCAGTCGTATCACCGAAGCCGACTGGCGGCTGTTCGTCACCCTGGTGCGTTTCGACGCGGTTTATGTCGGCCACTTCAAGTGCAATCTGCGCCGTATTGCCGACTATCCGCATCTGTCGGGCTATCTGCGCGAGCTCTACCAA
Organism: Salinisphaera sp.; assembly: GCF_002729955.1. Taxonomy (GTDB): domain Bacteria; phylum Pseudomonadota; class Gammaproteobacteria; order Nevskiales; family Salinisphaeraceae; genus Salinisphaera. The sequence goes on from NZ_PBYA01000049.1 coordinate 58,211, forward strand.
GTGCCGGGAATTGCCGAAACCACCAATTTCGACCATATCAAGCAGCACTACTACCGCAGCCATCCGACCATCAATCCGACCGGTATCGTGCCGGTGGGTCCGGCACTCGATTTGTATGCGCCCCATGGGCGTGCCGCGGCCGGGGCGGTGACTTAGGCCCCGGGCGTCTCAGGCCAGCGATCTGTCATCGCCCGTTTTGGCGGGCGCTCTCCAGGCTGCGCTGCAGGCGCACGGCGTGGTTGGAAAACACCCAGTTCACGCCGCGCGCGATCTCGCGCCGGCACATGGCAGGGCTGCAGATGAAGCCGCTGCCAACGAGCGACCGCTTTTCATGCAGGCCACGGATATGATGCGGGCGTAACAGGCCGAAGGGCCCGGCCAGGCCGGCGCATTCGTGGTTCAGCGCCCACTCGTACAGGGTATTGAGGTTGAACTTGGCAACCGGCAGGTGGCAGCGCGCAGGTAGCTCGGCCACCGCTTCGAACAGCTTCGTATCCAGCGACAGCACGTGAAAATCCTGCTGGGGAACCAGCGGCGACAGGAGGTCGAGCAGGCGCCGTTCGGCCGGGGGTGTACCCCGTGTCTTGATTTCGAGCATGAGGTGGGCGCGCGACGCATAGCGCTCCAGAAAACTGTCCAGATGGGGCAGCTCCGGCACCCGCCGACGCAGGGTGGGCCAGGGCGTCTCGGCGACGACGTCGTTCAGGCCGAACACGCGCTTCAGATCGGCGTCGTGGACCACCACCGGTTCGTCGTCCCGCGTATAACGAATGTCGAATTCGATGCCGGCCACGCCCGCAGCGACGGCGGGATCGAATGCCGCAAACGTGTTTTCGCGAACGCGGCGCCCATCGCGTTCGCCGCGATGCGACACGATACGGGCGTTCGCCAGCGCCTGCTGATCGGGGGCCCGATGCGGCAGCCGTGCAAGAACGGCCTCTGCCGTATGGGACAATAAGGCTTCAAGATGTCGATTCACGGCAGACTGCGTTTCAAGCCGAAGGATGGGCGCAAGTATAGAGGCCCGCCAGCCTGACAGGGCCGGCTCAGCGAACACAAAGGATCGAAGCACGCATGAAAACCGCCACCCGACTCGTGCACGCCGGACGTGACCCGGCCCGGCAACAGGGCATGGTCAACCCGCCCGTCTATCATGCATCGACAGTATTGTTCGAATCGCTCGACGCCCTCGAGCGTGCGGCGGCCAATCCCTTCGAGGGTGTTTACTATGGCCGTAACGGCACGCCAGTGCAGTTCGCCTTCGAGGACGCCGTGGCCGAATTGGAAGGCGCGCACGGCGCGGTCACCGCCTGCTCGGGTCTGGCGGCGATCACCGCGGCGCTGATGAGCCACGCCAGGCAGGGCGCCCACTTTCTGGTGACCGACAACGTCTACGGACCCACGCGCAAGCTTTGCGATGGTCTGCTCAAGCAGCTGGGCGTGACCACCGAGTATTTCGACCCGACGATTGATCCCGAGGCTCTGGAAGCCCGCGTGACCGATGCCACGCGCGTACTCTTTCTGGAGGCCCCGGGCTCGCTGACTTTTGAAATCAGCGATATCCCGGCCCTGGCCGAGGTGGCCCATCGCCACGGTGTGACCGTCATGGCGGACAACACCTGGGCCACGCCGCTGTATTTCAAGGCCTTCGACCACGGCGTGGATATCTCGATTCATGCCGCGACCAAGTATCTGGTGGGTCACGCCGATGCCATGCTCGGCGTAATCAACTGCAACGAGGCGCACTACATGAACGTGCGCAAGACCGCGGCCGGCATGGGCTACTGTGCCGGCCCGGACGATATCTATCTCGGCCTGCGCGGGCTGCGCACGCTGGGCCAGCGTCTGCCCACCCATCAGGCCAACGGCATCGCCCTGGCGGAATGGCTGGCGGCCCAGCCTCAGGTGGCCCGGGTGATCCATCCAGCGCGTGCGGATCATCCACAGCATGCGCTGTTCGCCCGGGATTTCACGGGCGCGAGCGGGCTGTTTTCGGTCGTGCTGGCGCCGATCGAGCGGGACCGCCTGGCCGCCATGCTCGATCATCTCGAACTGTTCGGCATGGGTTTTTCCTGGGGTGGTTACGAGAGCCTGATCCTCGCGGTCGACCCGAACCGCAGCCGTACGGCGACACGCTGGTCCGACGAGGGGCCGACGCTGCGTATCCATGCCGGTCTTGAAGCAGTGGACGATCTGATCGCCGATCTGGCAGCCGGCTTAAAGAGGTTGGCCGCTTAGCCGATATGCCCGACAGAGCGTGCTGCAGCCGGCGGTGCGTATTGCGAGGGCGATTCAATGAAAAAAATGCAGTGGCTGGGGGCCGTTGGTCTCGCGGCGATGGCCTGCGGTGCGCAGGCAGGTGATTTCAGTGTGGGTGCCGTGGCCGGTACGCTCGGCGTGGGTGGCCAGGTTTCCTATGCATGGACAGAGCGCGTACAGACGCGTGCCATGGTCGCGGGCTTCAGCACCGACGTGGATTTTACGGCCGATGGCGGCAGCGATCTCGATTACAGCGGCAACGTCGATCTGCTGCACGGCGCATTGCTGCTGGACTACCACCCCTTCGGCGGCGTGTTCCGCCTGACCGGCGGCGTGATGCTCAACGACGACAAGATCAACGGCAGCGCTGTCTGCGAACAGACCACCTGCGATCTGGGCGATAACGAAGGCATCCTCGTGCAGGGCGACCGGCTCGACGCGACCGCACGCTACGATTCGGTTTCGCCCTATATCGGCTTCGGCTGGGGCAAGTCGCCGGGCGCCGAGGGTGGGTTGGGCTTTAGCGCCGATATCGGTGTGTTCTATCTGGGCGACCCCGACGTGAACGTCGAACTCAGCGGCGCATCCAGCGTCAATCCGATCGCCCGGGATGCGGTAGAAGAGGAAAAAGACGGTATCCAGGATGATCTAGACAAGCTGCCGATCTACCCGGTGGTGATGCTGGGCCTGGACTATCGCTTCTGAATGATTGCGCTCGCCGGTCGGGCGGGCGTATCAATCCGTCACCAAAACAGCTGGCTGACTGGGCCAGCTGTTTTGCCGAAGCCTTGGGGCGGCGCGCGAGTGCTCGCATACGCGCGCCGTTAACCTGAAACGGCTTGTGTGTCATGTCGGGTTAGCTAGAGCGTTCAGGTCGCGTCGATCAACGCGGCCTCAGTCGGTATGCATGCGCATCGAGAAATCGGTGGCACGAATATGCTTGGTCAGCCCGCCGATGGAAATGCGGTCCACGCCGGTATCGGCCACCTCGCGTACATTGCGCAGGCTGATATCGCCCGAGGCTTCGATGACGATATCGCGGCGAAAACGCCGGCGATGTGCATCGGCCATGTTCACCGCGCGTGCGAGCACGTGGCTTGCGAGGTTGTCGAGCAAGACGCCGTCGCATCCGGCTTCCAGCGCCTGTTCGAGTTCCTCGAGCGTTTCGATCTCGACCTGCACGAACTGGCCGGCCGCGCTTTCGCGTGCTTTCGCGACCGCGGTTTCGATGGAACCGGCCGCCATGATGTGGTTTTCCTTGATGAGGATGGCGTCGAACAGCCCGAAGCGATGGTTTATGCCGCCGCCGCAGCGCACCGCATAGCGTTGGGCGCTGCGCAGGCCGGGCAGGGTCTTACGGGTATCGATGATTTGGGTGTTCGTGCCCTTGACCCGTTCCACGAAGTCGGATGTGGAACTGGCGACGCCGGATAGCAACTGCAGGAAATTCAGGGCGGTGCGCTCGCCGCTGAGCAGTGCCCGTACCGGGCCCGTGATCTCGCAGACGGGCGTGTTCGAGTGGATGCGCTGGCCGTCGTTGGAAAGCCAGTCGATACGCACCCGCTCGTCGAGCGCCGTGAAGCTGCGTTCGAACCAGGGCGCGCCGGAGAGGATTGCGTTTTCACGCACGATGACCCGTGCCTTGGCCTGCAGGCTGTCGTCGACCAGCGCCGCGTTGCGGTCGCCGTCACCGATGTCCTCGGCAAGCGCGCGTTCGACCGTGCTGTCGATATCGTCGGGCAGGGTGAGATCGATCTGCGACATGGTGTGTCTCGCGTGTTATTAATCCGGCAACAAACAGCTGACTACGTGCGCTGTTTTCAACGCCATCGAGAAACCAACGACCGCAGGTGGCGGTGTTTTTTCGATGGCTTCGCGGCCTTTGGCAACGCTACGTATGCCTTCGCATACATGCCTCGATAACCCGGGTTTGCTCATACCGGGCCCATAACCGCAGGGCGCAGTATAAGACATCGGCCGTTTGCGACCGCGGCCGTTCGCCTCAGGCGCGTGCCAGGCGCAGGCCGGCGTGTACGTGCCGATGGGTGGGCGGATAGAAGTTGCGAAAGCCCGGCCGACACACCTCCGGCTCGCTGTGCACGCTGGCCCCGCGGGCCACGAAATGCGCGCCGTCGAACCACGGCATGGAATAGCCGTCGTAGGGAAAGGCACGAAAGCCGGGGTAGGGATAGAAGGCGTCGTCGCACCATTCCCAGACCTGCTCCACGTCGCCCAAAACGCCGGCACGGCGGGCGGCTTCCCATTCCAGTTCGCGCGGCAGCCGTGCGCCGGCATAGCGGGCAAAAGCGCGGGCTTCGTACCAGCCGATACCGTGTACGGGCCGTGCGCCCACATCGGGCGTAGTGTCGCCGGCAATCGCCCAGCCATCGGCGAGCGGCTGCCAGTGCTGCGGGTGTTGTACCTGTGCCTGTTCGCGCCAGGCCCAGCCGGCGGCGTCCCACCACTCTCGGCACTCGTAACCACCGGCCTGGATGAACCCGAGCCACTGGTCGTTGGTTACGCAGTACGGCGCGATCGCGAAGGTGGCCGGGTGGGCCGTGAAGACTGGCTGTTCGTTATCGTAGGCATCGATGGTCGGAGTGCCGATATCCACGCTATGGGCGGCGATCGTTTCGAAACGGCCATCGGGCTGTGCCGGCTCGATCGCTGCGGGCATGACGTCGTCCGCGGCCAGCGCAAGCTGGGCGCGCACGAGGCGCATGGTTTCCAGGTGCTGGGCATAGTGCTGGCGTACGAATGCGGCCAGGTAGTCGTCGGTAAGCAACGGGTGATCGACGTCGTTCGCGCGCTGCCAGTAGGCATCGTTTTCTTCGGCCAGAGCGCTCGCCCAGGCGCGCAGATCGGCGGCGTCGGGCAGACGTGCGCTGCGGGCGTCCTTGGCCGAGATTTCCGGCACGTACAAGTCGCGCCAGGCCTCGGTAACCGAGCTGTCGCCGAACACGCGCTCGGCCAGCCAGTAGGTTTCCATGAACAGCACATGGCCGACGTGCCAGAGCATGGGGCTGAGTTCGGGATGGCTCTGGCAGCGCTGCTCGGCGGGGCTGAGTCCGTCGAGCATGGCAACGCTCGCCTGTCGGAGCTGGGCGATACGAGTGGGCGGGTTGGCGGTCATAGCGATTCCCGTCGCGGTGATTGGCCGGCTTCGGCGATGATCATCTCGCCCGACGCTACACGGGTCCAGCCCGGCTGGTCATCAAACGCTTCCGAGCCGATCGCCGTGCCGCCATGCCAGTCGGCATGGAAATACAGCGACGGCGCATCACCGTTCACCGCGGCACGCACGGCCACCATCTGGCGACCGTCGCTGGCAATCATGTTCAGCAATGCCCGTACCTCGGGCGCATCGGCAAGCCAGCTACGGATAAGCCCGATCACCGCGCGCAGCCGTTCGCTGAGCGTGCCGGTCTGCTGGCGCATCAGCGCGAACAGGTATTCGGAGTCGGTATTGCCGTTGATGGTGGTTTCGATCTCGGGCGCGATCTGGGCGCGCAGCTGCGAGCGCAGCGTACGGGCGAAGTTGTCGATGAAGCCGTTGTGGGTGAACAGCCAGTCGTCGCTGTAGAACGGCTGGGTATTGGCATAGTCGGTACCCAGGCCCGCGGTGGCGCTGCGTACATTGGCCAGCCACAGCGGCGACTTCAGGCTGCGGCCGAGCGAGGCGAGGTTGATATCCGCCCAGATCGGCAGAATTTGTCGATAACCGGCGGGGCGGCCCGACTCATCGAGCCAGGCGGCACCCCAGCCATCGGCGTTGACCGTCGCGCTGGCCATTTCGCGCGCGGCCCAGGCCTGATGGCCGAGGCCATGCGGCGGGTCGGTGATCAGCGTGCGCAGAGAAAGCGGGTGCGCGCCGATGAAGCCGGCGATTCGGCACATCCGTACAAGTCCGAAATATTAAGGTTACCCACCGATGATAACCTTCCGGCATCAACACGCCCAAAGAACCGCACAGCGGAACAGCATCTTATGACCGATTCCCCGACCGGCACACGCCTGACGAGCACGGACGTGGCGCCCGAGCGGCAGCTGGCGTCTCTTGCCGATGATGTAAGCGCCGGCCTGCTGGCGCCTCCGCGCTGGCTGTCGCCGAAATATTTCTACGATGATCACGGCTCGGCCCTGTTCGAGGCCATCTGTGCCACCCCGGAGTATTACCCGTCGCGCAGCGAAGCCGGCCTGCTCGCAGCGCACGGCCGCGAGATCATCGAAGCGGCCGCGCCCGAGCATATGCTCGAACTGGGCAGCGGCAGCTCGCGCAAGACGCGGCATCTGCTCGACGCCTGCGACGCCCTGAACCGCCCCTGTCGATACTGGCCGTTCGACGTCAGCGCGCAGATGATGCTGGACGCCGGCGCGCAGCTGGTGGCCGACTACGACTGGCTGTCGGTGCATGCGCTGATCGGCGACTACACCGGCGGGCTTGCGAATGTGCCGCTGCCCGACCAGGGGCGCCGTCTGATCGTGTTTCTGGGCGGCACGCTGGGCAATTTCGAACCGGCGGATGCGCTGGCCATGCTCGAGCAGATTGCTGCGCTCATGCGCGACGACGACCGGCTTCTACTCGGCGTCGATCGGGTCAAGGACACGGCGACGCTCGAGGCGGCCTACGACGATGCCGAGGGCGTGACAGCGGACTTCAACCGCAACGTACTGCGCGTGCTCAACCGCGAGCTCGACGGCGATTTCCCGGTGCAGGATTACAGCCACCGTGCGGTGTTCGACCGCGACATGGCACGTATCGAGATGCGTCTCGCGGCCGATCATGCCCACCGGGTCACCCTGGCCGCGCTGGATACGACGATCGATATCGAGGCGGGCGAGGAAATCGTCACCGAATTCAGCCACAAGTTCACCCCGGACACGCTCGCCGCGCTGCTCGAAACCGCCGGGCTGACCATCGATCGCCACTTCGAAGCCGAAGGCGGCGCCTATTCGCTGGTACTGGCCGGCAAGGCCAACCCCTGAGCTGGAACGGCCGTCGACCAGGGCAGGTCGCCGCATTCACGGATTGAAGCAGCGGTCGGTGGTGGTCCGGCGTAAACGCCCGGACCCGTCGTGTAGCCGGCCGAAGCGAGATACGCACCTTGAATCAGCGTTCTTCGGCGTGAGTCGGCGCAGAGAAACCGTGTTGCTTCGAATGCGTTCGACCTCGGGCCGGTATCAGATATCGAGTAGATCCAGCAGCAGGGCTTTCTGGGCATGCAGGCGGTTTTCGGCCTCGTCCCAGACCACGCTGTGGGGCCCGTCGATGACTTCGGCGCTGACTTCCTCGCCGCGATGGGCGGGCAGGCAGTGCATGAACAGCGCATCGTCCTTGGCCCAGCTCATCAGCGCCTTGTTGACCTGGAAGTTGGCAAAGTCGGCCAGACGGACCTCGCGGTCGTCCTCGTCGCCCATGCTCGCCCAGACGTCGGTTACCACCAGGTCGGCGCCGTCGGCGGCCTGGGGGGCGTCTTCGCAGATCACCGCTCGCTCGCCGCAGGTCTTGAGAATCTGCGGGTTCGGGCCGTAGCCCTCGGGCGTGGCGATCCGCAGCTCGAAACCCAGCAGACGGGCGGCCAGCATGTAGGAGTGGCACATGTTGTTGCCATCGCCGATCCAGGCCACCGTCTTGCCGGCGATATCGCCGCGGTGTTCCTGATAGGTCTGCAGGTCCGCCAGCAGCTGGCAGGGATGCAGCCGATCGGTGAGCCCGTTGATGACCGGCACACTGGAATAGGCCGCAAAGCGTTCCAGCATCTCGTGCGAGTGGTTGCGGATCATCACCACGTCGACCATGCGCGAGAGTACGCGGGCGGTGTCTTCCACCGGTTCGCCGCGCCCGATCTGGGTATCGCCCGGCGACAGAAAGATGGCATGGCCGCCGAGCTGGGTCATGCCCGCTTCGAACGACACGCGCGTGCGCGTCGAGGCCTTTTCGAAGAGCATGCCGAGCGTCCGACCCACGAAGGGCTGTTTGCCGCGCGGCTCGCGCTTGAGGGCAATGGCATTGTCGATCACACGGCGAATGCCGTCGGCGCCCAGGTCATCCAGGCTCAGAAAATGGCGCAGGGTCATGGTCAGCTTGCTTGGTTGGAACGTGTGGAATGCGACGCCGGCGCGGCGACGCTTTCGATGAGATAGCACACGCCATCCACCAGTCGTTCGACTTCGGCCGGGCCGATGATCAACGGCGGCAGCAGGCGAATGACGTTGGCGGCGGTGACGTTGAGCAGAATGCCCTGCTCGCGGGCCGTGTCCACGAGGTGGGCGCAGGGTTCGGCGAGCTCGATGCCGATCATCAGCCCCATGCCGCGGATCTCCCGGACATGGTCGAGGCCGTCGACCCGTGCCTCGATCTGGCTGCGGATAGAATCGCCCATGGCCTGGGCGTGGGCCAGCAGGCCCTGCTTGTCGATGGTTTCCAGTACGGCCAGTGCGGCACGACAGGCCAGGGGATTGCCGCCGAAGGTGGAGCCGTGGCTACCCGGGCCGAACAGCGGCGTGGCCTTGCCGGCGACCAGCGCCGCGCCGATGGGCACGCCACCCGCCAACCCCTTGGCCAGCCCCATTACATCCGGGGTGATACCGGCGGCCTGATGGGCGAACCAGTGGCCGGTGCGGCCGACGCCGCTTTGTACTTCGTCGACCATCATCAGCCAGTCGCGTTCGTCGCAGAGCCGACGCACGCCCGGGAGAAAGTCGGCCGGCGGCACGCGTACGCCGCCTTCGCCCTGGATCGGTTCGACCAGCACGGCAGCGATGTTGGCATCGTCGAGCGCGGCGATGGCGTCGACATCGCCATAGGGCACGCGCAGAAAGCCTTCCGGCAGCGGCTCGAAGCCCTTCTGGGCGTTGACGTTGCCGGTCGCGGCCAGGGCGGCGAGGGTGCGTCCGTGAAAGGAATTCTCCATCACCACGACCACGGGCCTGTCGATGCCGCGATTGTGGCCGTGCAGCCGGGCCAGCTTGATGGCGGCCTCGTTGGCTTCGCTACCGCTGTTACCGAAGAACACGGCCTCCATGCCGGCGACTTCGCACAGGCGGTCGGCCAGGCGGGTCTGTACCTCGATCTCGTAGAGATTGGACGTGTGCAGCAGTCGGCCGGCCTGATCGGCGATGGCGTCGACCAGTGCCGGATGGGCATGGCCGAGCGTGTTCACCGCGATGCCGGACAGGGCATCGAGATAGCGCCTGCCGTGGCTGTCGAACAGCCAGGCGCCTTCGCCGCGCTCGAAGGCGATGGGTTGGCGTTTATAAGTCGGAATCAGATGCGAGTTGGCCATAAGGCGTCCTGATGGGGTGGGCGTGCCGGCGAAACCCGATCGCCGCATACCGATCCCCAAACGAAAAACGACCCCGCCGCATCGCGACGGGGCCGTATTCTAGCGCAAACTGCGGATCGTTCTAGTCGACCTGCTCGTCGTAGCGCTTGGCGATGCCGTCCCAGTTGACGACGTTCCACCAGGCATCCACGTATTCCGGCTTGCGGTTCTGGTACTTCAGATAGAAGGCGTGCTCCCAGACGTCCAGGCCCATGACCGGCTTACCGGACTCGGACACCACGTCCATGATCGGGTTGTCCTGATTCTGGGTGGACACGATCTTGAGCTGGTTGCCCTGCGGCACCAGCCATACGAAGCCCGAGCCGAACAGGCCGGTGGCCGCGTTCGTGAACTCTTCCTTGAAGGCATCGAAGGAGCCGAAGCTGGAGTCGATGGCCGTGCCCAGGCCGCCGGTCGGCTTGCCGCCGCCGGAAGGCGACATGCTGTCCCAGAACAGAATGTGGTTGTAGTAACCACCGCCCTGATTGCGCACGCCGGGGCCGTGCTGGCCGGCCTTGGACAGAATCGTTTCCAGATCCTGGTCTTCGAGCTCGGTGCCTTCGATGGCTTTCTTGAATTTGGTCAGATAAGCGTTGTGATGCTTCTCGTAGTGGATCTCCATCGTACGACCATCGATATACGGCTCGAGCGCATCGTAGTCATACGGTAGATCGGGCAGTTCAAATGCCATGACGTATCCCTTGTATTGAGATGAGTGAATCAACGCCGACTAGTTATATAGGGTTTGTCCGTCATTTTTCAAAGCGCGGCGGGCATATCCGCGCTGCCACGCGGCTTTGCCGCACGACACGACGGGCGGTTTGCGCGGGCGCTGCGAGGGCCTGTCGCGGTATCGCGCAGCCTGTCCGCAAGGGGCGAGTCGCCGTGTCGAGCGTGCGAGGACCAATACGCGCAACGCCGCGGGCCGCGCCGGCTTATTCTGGTGGGCGATCCAGGCCGTGCCGACGAGTGCCCGCCAAGCGCGGGCTCGTACGAAACGTCGACAGGCCCTAGACTCGACCCCATGAACGATAAAGCGCATTCCAAGCCCGCCGACGCCATCGAATTGGCGATTTTCGCCAGCCGTATCACCGCGGTCTGTGAAGAGATGGGCGCGAGCCTCGCGCAGGCTGCCTTTTCGCCCAATATCCGCGATCGGCTGGATTACTCCTGCGCGGTGTTCGATGCGCAGGGGCGCCTGTGCGCCCAGGCGGCGCATATCCCGGTGCATCTCGGCAGCATGGCGTATGCGATGGCCGATATCGTCGCCGCGCGCGATTGGGCGCCGGGGCAGATGATCGCGCTCAACGATCCGTATCTGGGCGGCACGCACTTGCCGGACGTGACCCTGATCGCGCCGCTGTTCGTGGGCGAGCAGCTGGTCGCCTTCGTGGCCAATCGTGCCCACCACGCCGATATCGGGGCCGACTCGCCCGGGTCCATGCCGCTGTCGAGCAGCCTCGATGAAGAAGGGCTCGTGATCGCGCCGGTCGCGCTGGTGGATAACGATCGTATCGACGAATCGGTACTGGGTGGTTGGCTTAAGCACCTGCGCAACCCGCCGATTGCACGCGGGGATTTCAGCGCCCAGATCGCGGCCAACCGGGTCGGCTTGAAACGTTTGTCGGCGCTGATCGGCGAGGGCGAGGCCGCTGATGTGCATGCCTTTCGCGAGCGGCTGCGCGAGTACAACGACTATGCCCGGGAACTGGCCGCCAGCGCGCTGCGCGAATTGCCCAACGGCCGCTATACGTTCACCGATGTGCTCGACGACGACGGTCAGGGCAACCGCGACCTGGCGATCGCCTGTCGGATCGATATCGATAACGGCCATATCGCCGTCGATTTCGCCGGCAGCGCGCAGCAGACAGCAGGCAACGTGAACTGCCCGCTGTCGGTGACCGCCGCCGGCGCGCTCTACGTATTTCGCTGCCTCATGCCCGAACAGGTGCCGGCCTGTGCCGGGGCGTTCGAGGACATCGAAATCAGTGCGCCGGAAGGCTCGCTGCTCAACGCGTGCCATCCGCACGCGGTGGCGGCCGGCAACGTCGAAACCAGCCAGCGTGTTGTGGACGCCGTGCTCGGCGCGCTCGCCCAGGCCATCGGCGACCGGATTCCCGCCGCCAGCCACGGCAGCATGAACAACGTCGCGCTCGGCTCGCATGGCGCCGATACGTCCTGGGACTACTACGAAACCATGGGCGGCGGGCTGGGCGCAGGGCCAAACCGGCCCGGTGCGAGTGGGGTGCAGGCGCATATGACCAATACGCTCAATACGCCGGTCGAGGTGCTGGAACGCCATTTCCCTCTGCGCATGCGCCGCTATGCGCTGCGTCGCGACAGCGGCGGCGCGGGGGCAAAGCGCGGCGGGGACGGGCTGATTCGTGAGATCGAGTTCCTGGCCGAAGCCAGCTACACCGTGCTCGCCGAACGCCGGCGGCATGCGCCCTGGGGGCGTGCGGGCGGGGCGGATGGCGCGCCGGGCGAGAACCGGCTCGACGGCGATAGCCTCGCACCGAAATGCACCGGCGTGGCAAGCGCGGGGCAGCGTCTGACCATCGCATCGGCCGGCGGCGGCGGCTACGGCGTTTCGTCGTAACGTGGCCTCGACAGGCGCGTTATAATCGGGGCAATACAACAGTTTTTTCGAATCAGAGGACAACGCCATGAGCGCGAAGGCAATGGAAGTCATCAAGAACGAGGTCGAGAACAATCCGATCGTGCTTTACATGAAAGGCACGCCGGACTTCCCGCAGTGCGGTTTCTCGGCCCGCAGCGCCGAGGCGATCAAGGCCTGCGGCGTACCGTTCAAGGCCGTGAACGTATTCGACGACGAAGAGATCTATCGCCAGGGCGTGAAGGTGTATTCGAACTGGCCGACCATTCCGCAGCTGTTCGTCAACGGCGAGCTGGTGGGCGGTTCGGATATCGTCATCGACATGTTCCAGTCCGGCGAGCTCAAGACGATGCTCGAAAACGCAGCCAACAAGGGCTGATACGAATACCAGCGCCGCCGGCAACCGCCGGCGGCGTGCTTTTTGTCGCGAGATACACAAGGAGTAGTGGCCCATGGCCTACAAGCACGTGCGCTTGCCCGAAGACGGTCAGAAGATCACCGTCGAAAACGATCAGATGAATGTGCCGGACAACCCCATCCTCGGTTATGTCGAGGGTGACGGGATCGGCCCCGATATCACCAAGGCCTGTCTGCGCATCTGGGACGCAGCGGTCGAAAAAGCCTACGGCGGCAAGCGCAAGATTCATTGGGCCGAGCTGTTCATGGGCGAGAAGGCCGCCAAGGTCTATGACGGCGACTACTTCCCGGCCGAAACGCTGGAAGCCATCAAGGATCTGTGGGTCGCGATCAAGGGCCCGCTGACCACGCCGGTGGGCGAGGGCTTTCGTTCGCTCAACGTCTCCCTGCGTCAGGAACTGGATCTTTACGCCTGCGTGCGCCCCGTGCGCCATTACGCCGGCGTGCCGTCCCCGCTCAAGGACCCGGGCAAGGTCGACGTGGTGATCTTTCGCGAGAACACCGAAGACGTCTACTGCGGCATCGAATACCAGTCCGGCACCGACGAGAACAAGAAACTGGCCAAGTTCCTCAAGGAGGAAATGAAGGCCGACTTCTTCGACGACGCGGGCCTGGGCATCAAGCCCATTTCCGAATTCGGCACCAAGCGCCTGGTGCGCAAGGCCATCCAGTACGCGATCGATAACGGCCGCGAATCGGTGACCCTGGTGCACAAGGGCAACATCATGAAGTTCACCGAGGGCGCCTTCCGTGCCTGGGGTTATGAAGTCGCCCGCGAGGAATTCGGCCACTGCACGATCACCGAAGACCAGCTCTACTCCGAGTACAACGGTCGTCAGCCGGAAGGCAAGATCGTGATCAAGGATCGCATCGCCGACATCATCTTCCAGCTCATGCTGCTGCGCCCGGACGATTTCGACGTGCTGGCCACCATGAACCTCAACGGTGACTATCTCTCGGACGCCGCGGCAGCCGAGGTCGGCGGTATCGGTATTGCCCCCGGTGCCAACATGTCGGACAACATCGCCGTGTTCGAGGCCACCCATGGCACCGCGCCCAAGTACGCCGACAAGAACAAGGTCAACCCCGGCTCGCTGCTGTTCTCGGGCGTGAACATGCTCGAATACATCGGTTGGCAGGAAGCCGCGGACCTGATTTCGCTGGCCTACCCGGAAGTGCTCGCGGACAAGATCGTGACCTACGATTTCGCCCGCAACATGGAAGGGGCCACGGAAGTGGGCACCAAGGAATTCGCCGATGCGCTGATCGAGCAGATCAACGGCGGCATCGATCTGGAAACCAAGCGCAAGCAGCGCAGCGAAAAGCTTGCCCGCGAGCGCAAGCAGCGCGAGATCCGTCGTCTGCTTCAGCCCATGGAAGAAATGATCGCCAGCGGACGTACGCCCACCAGCGTATCGGACGTGATGACGCGTTCGCTGATCACGGTCACCGACGACACCAGCGTGCACGATGCCATGCACGAGATGCGCAAGAACGAAGTCTCCTCGCTGGTGGTCGAGCCCAACGATTCCGGCGAGTGGGGCATCATGACCCGTCGCGATATCGTTACCAAGATCGTGCGCGAAGGGAAGTCCCCGACCGATCTGACCGTGGGCGAGATCGCCTCACGGCCCGTGGTTACGGTCACCCCGGAAACGCATCTGCGGGAAGCGGCCAACGTCATTGCCGAAAAGAACATCAGCCGTCTGCTGGTGGCCGGCAAGGACGGCGAGCCGATGGGCATCACCACGGAAACCGATATCTTCGGCGCCATCGAGCAGTCCGGCTGGCTGCCCGAAGCCTGATGTCGGCATGACATGAAGTGATACGAGCGGGCCACGTTTCGACGTGGCCCGTTTGTTTGTATCCGAAAAAACAAAGAGGCTTCGCAGCGCGTGGACAACAGCTCGTCTTCTTCACCGGACCGCATCGGCATTGTGCTGATCGGCGACGAACTGCTTTCGGGCAAGCGTCAGGACAAACACATGCCCCGGGTCATCGAGATCCTCGATGCGCGCGGCATGGAACTGTCCTGGGCCCGCATGGTGGGCGATGATGCCGGTCTGCTAGAAGCCACCTTGCGTGAAACGCTGGCGGCCAACGATATCGTGTTCAGCTTCGGCGGTATCGGTGCGACCCCGGACGATCGCACACGCCAATGTGCAGCCGCCGCAGCCGGCGTGGCGCTGGAATTCAATGCCGAAGGGCGGGCGCTGCTGGAAGCCCGCTTTGGCGACGAGGCCTATCCCAAGCGGATTCACATGGTGGAATGGCCGGTCGGTGCCCAGGTCATCCCCAATCCGGTCAATCAGGTACCCGGCTTCTCCTTCGGCCATCATCATTTCGTGCCGGGGTTTCCCAATATGGCCTGGCCGATGATCGAGTGGGTGCTGGATACCCACTACCCGCATCTGCAGCGCGCCGAGCGCAATGTCGAACGACTGCTGGAGGTGCTCGACACCCCGGAAAGCGCGTTGATCGACCTCATGCAGCAGGTCATGGATGCGCACCCCGAGGTACGGATTGCCTGCCTGCCGAATGCCAGCGGCAAACGATCTATCGAATTTGGGGTAAGGGGAACGCCGGTTGCGGCCGATAATGCCTTCTCAGCGCTCGTCGCCGCCTTGGAAGCGGCCGACGTACCGCTCGGGCGCGGCCGGCCATAACCATGGGCCGGTTCAGTTATCGCGTTGTAGTGCCGTGTTATTGAATATTTTCTGAAGCTGCCGGTGTCGGAGTGAACACTCGCCCGGGGGAGGCCTTCTTGCAGCAGTCGAACGCAACACCTTTATCCCGGATGACGTCGATCTTCAGCGGCGGTCTGTCGCGCTACGCGCTGTATGGCTTCGCAATCGCCGTGATTGCGGTTTTAATGGCGACGGTCGCCGCGGTCATGCTGTCGGGCAAGGCGCTCACCCTGGCGAATCTCTACGCGGCGCAGGCCAGCAACCCCATGCTGATGGCGCTGGACCTGATGCCCTTTATCTTTGCCCTGTGGGCTCAGGGGCTGGCCGCGGGCTTTTCCGACGAAAAAGCCGGCGCCCGATCGAAGAAGACGGATACTGAGCAAAGCGAAAAGCTCGCTCTCAAGGCCGAAGCCCGTCGGCTCGAACAGGAAGACACGTTGACCGGGCTGGCCAATCGCGCCCATTTTTTGCAACAGCTGGATGCAAGCCTGCGCGATGCCGAGCTCAACCGTACGCGGGTGGGCGTCATCGTGCTCGACCTGGACGGCTTTTCCGAGGTCAACGACCAGTTCGGCGCGGCCACTGGCGATCGCGTACTCAAGAGCGTGGCACGCCGTTTGTCCAACGCGACGGAAAATACGGGGTCGATTCTGGCGCGACTGGGCGGCAACAGTTTCGGCCTGGCGATCGACGCCCTGCAATCCACCCAGGCGCTCGAGGACCTCGCCCAGCGCATGCGCGACGTGCTGGTGCCGCCCTGTACGCTCGACAAGCTGTCGCTGAACCTGGCGGCGAGCGTGGGCGGGGCAGTCTATCCCGACAATGCCACCGACTCGTTCGGGCTGGTGAATGCCGCGGACGGCGCCATGCAGCATGCAAAAGCGGGCGGCGGTGGTTTCGAGCTGGTCCAGACCGCGATACCGGTCGAAGACGCCGAGATGCACAGCCTCAGCGCCGAACTGCGTACCGCCATCGAGCAGGACCAGCTGGTGCTGTATCTGCAGCCGCTCATCGATGTTCAGGCCGATGAAGTACACGGCGTGGAAGCGCTGGTGCGGTGGCAACACCCACGCCGCGGCTTTCTGCCGCCCGGTGAGTTCATACCCCGTGCCGAACGCGCCGGGCTGATGAACGAGCTATCGAAGTGGGTGCTGCGCCGGGCGCTCGAATACAACGCGGCCTTGCGCAAGCAAGGCTGGTCGATCGGCGTATCGGTCAACCTGTCGGCACGCTCGCTTCTCGACCCGGATTTTCCGGATCTGCTGGCTGACCTGTTGGCAACCTACGAAGTGCCTTCGGAAGTGCTGACCATCGAGATCACTGAAGATACCCTGATGTCGGACCAGCGCCGCACCATGGATGTGGTGACGCGGGTGTCGAATATGGGTATCCATATCTCGATCGACGACTTCGGCACCGGCTACTCGCAGCTGACCTATCTCAAGCGTCTGCCGGCCAGCGAAATCAAGATTGATCGCTCGTTCGTGACCGACATGCTCGAATCCGATACCGACATGGCCATCGTCAAGGCCACCATCGAACTCGGGCATGCGCTGGGTCTGCGGGCGGTAGCGGAAGGTATCGAGTATGAGAACCAGAGCGTCAAGCTGCGCGAGCTGGGCTGCGACATCATTCAGGGCTACTACATGGGCCGTCCCATGCCTTACGACAAACTCTGCGAGTGGCTGGCCGAATGGCAGTTGCACCACCAGCCAGAGGCCATGGCGGTGGGTGAATCGGCGCGCGGCAGCTATTAGCCACGGTGTGGCGCGTAGCTAGTGCGGGTACGATCCGTGCGCGTCGATAGACACGGCCTGCCCGAATGCGGGGGCGATAAAGCGCTCGGCGGCCAGCCCGGCTTCGGAGCGCGCCCTCGCTAATGCGGCGGCGGGGGCGTGCTGGCCTTCGTCGGTAAGTTTGAACGTCGCGAAATGAATGCCAATGCTCTGGTCCGCGCCGAGCAGCTGATGCGCCTCGACGGCGTCGGCGGGGTTCATGTGCTGCGGGGCCATGAACCAGCGCGGCTCATAGGCACCGATCGGTAGCAGGGCGATGCGCGGCGGGCCCAGCTGTTGCCGGATCGCCTGGAAATGCGATCCCATGCCGGTATCGCCGGCGAAGTAGACGGCGCCGGCGGGGGTGTCGAACCAGAAGCCGGCCCAAAGCGAGCGGTTGCGGTCGAACAGGCCGCGCCGCGACCAGTGTCGGGCCGGTGTGAGCGTGACCCGAACGCGCTCGTTCAAATCGAGGCCCTGCCACCAGTCGCGACTGACGATGTGTCGGCCGCCAAAACGCTTTATCGGGGCGTCGAGACCCAGCGGCACCACGAACAACGGATCGAATCGGGCGATCAGGCGCTTTATCGATACGCGGTCGAGATGGTCGTAGTGTGCGTGGCTGACGGCGACGATATCGATGGCCGGCAGCGCATCGAAGGCCACCCCGGGCGGGTGATAGCGGCGCGGGCCGGCCCAGGACAGGGGACTGGCGCGCTCGGAAAAGATGGGATCGGTGAGAATGTTCAGCCCGGCGGTCTGAATGAGCAGGGTGGCGTGGTTGATCCAGGTAATACGCAGCCCATGTTCCAGGCGCTGCGGCGGTGCGGGCGGCGGCTCGAAGTGCTCGACCCGTTGCCACGGCTGACTGTCTCGCTCGCGCCACCAGCGCAGCAGGTCGCAGGCGCTATGCCGGATCGGGCTCGGGTTATAAAAACGCCGGCCATCGAAATGATCGCTCGTCGGACCGCGGTCACCCGCGTTGATGTTCGGCAAGAGCCGTTGGGTCAATATGCGTAGCGTGTGTTTCATGCAGGGCGGGCCGTCAGCTGCGCTGGCGACGCGGGCGGCGGGTGACGACCACGATCAAGGCGGCACAGATCACCGCCGCCGCACCGAGCGCGCTCAGCAGATCGGGCGTTTCCTGCCATACCACCCAGCCGATCAGGGCGGCGAACAATACCGTCGTATAGATCAGCGCACCGATATGGGCAGCGGGCGCCAGGCTATAGGCCCGGGGCAGCAGCAGTTGGCCGGCCGTTGCGATACTGCCGGCGCCCGCCAGCGCCAGCCACTGCGTGGTTGTAGGCGTCTGCCAGGCCAGGGCTGCCGGTATGGCTGATACGAGGGTGCCGAGCACGCTGAAATACATCACGATACGTACCGTCGGCTCAGTATCCGACATGCGCCGAATGGCAGCCATCGAGGTGGCCGCGAGAATGCCCGCTGCAAGACCTGCCAACCCGGCCGGCCCCTGCCATCCCAGGCCGGGTTTGAGGATGAGCACCACGCCGACAAAGCCGATGATCACGGCCGGAAAGATACGCGGCGCCGGGCGCTCGCCCAGCCATATCCAGGCGATGAAGGGAAGAAACAGCGGTTGGCTGTAGTTCAACAGCACCGCACTGGCCAGCGGCATCTGCGACAGGGCATAGAAAAAGCAGTACATGGCGCCCAGCCCCGTCGCGGCGCGCAGCAGATGCATGCCGGGGCGGGCTGTGCGCATCGATACGGCAGACGGGCCGCGCCGCGCAAGCCAGGGCAGGAGGACCAGCAGCGCGAACAGGTTGCGAAAGAATACGACCACCGCGTTGGGCAGCTCGTTGCCGGCGAGCTTCACGCAGGCACTGACCACGGCAAACGCGCCCGCCCCCGCGACGGCCATCAGCGCGCCGCGGCGCAGATCGGTCGTGCGGGCGTTCATGGGGCACCCGGCGAGCTATCGATAGCGCCGGTCCGCGACGCCGCGGTGTATCGACACACCGCAGGTTCGATTCGAGACGAATACCCGACGGGCCGAATCGGCCAGATCGGCCCGTCGGACGTGCGCCGCGTACGCGACTTTTCGCGTTGCAGCGCCGGCCATGGTCAGCTTGCGTCGAGCGTATCGCTGACGGGCGTATCGGGGGCGTTGCCCCAGTCCGACCAGGCGCCGGGATAGCCGCGGACCTTGTCGAAGCCGAGATACTTGAGCACGAGATAGCTGTACGAGGAGCGCATATGGCTCTGGCAGTAGTTGACGATATCGTGCTCGCTTTCGACGTCGTGCTCGGCGATAACCTGAAGCAGCTCGCTGCGTGGGCGCAGGCGGCCGTCCGGGCCCTTGAGCAGGTTCCAGTCGAGATTGATCGCGCCGGGGATGTGGCCGCCGCGGGCGCTGCGCACATCGGCGCCCGCGTATTCGGGGGCGCTACGCACGTCCAGAAACGCTACATCCGGGTCGTCCAGATGGGCCTGGATCCATTCGCGATCCGCAATGCCTTCGGGCCGGCGTTCCACCTTGAACGAGCTGGCACCGTCCTGAGGCGGGCCGCTTTCCAGCGTGAGGCCGGCCTCATGCCAGGCGGCCAACCCGCCGTCGAGCAGCGAGATACGGTCATGCCCCATCACGTCCAGCGTATACAGCAGGCGTGCGGCCTGGGAGTCGCCGGCACGGTCGTAGGCCACGATATGGGCATCGTTGCACAGCCCGGCATCGGAGAAGGCTTCGGCAAGCTGCTGTGCGTCAGGCAGCAGACCGGCCACCGGCGGTGCGCCGGTGGTGAAATCGGCCATCGTGATCTGCAGCGCCCCCGGAATATGCGCCTGGGCATAGTCCTGCGGGCTGTCGATCGCGACGATCTGAACGTCGCTGATCGCGGCGTTCAGCTGCTCGGCATCGACGAACAGGGGGAGCTTGGCGGACATACGGTCTCCTGATTTAACGAAATACAGGGACTATACGGTCTCGCCCGCCAGATAGAGCCAGGTGCTGACCACGGTATCCGGGTTCAGCGACATGCTCTCGATGTTCTGTTCGAGCAGCCACTTGGCCAGATCCGGGTAGTCGGAAGGGCCCTGGCCACAGATGCCGACGTACTTGTTGTTGCGCTTGCAGGCCGAGATCGCCTTTTCCAGCATCACCTTGACCGCCGGATCGCGTTCGTCGAACAGATGCGAAATCAGCCCCGAGTCGCGGTCCAGGCCCAGCGAGAGCTGGGTCATGTCATTCGAGCCGATCGAGAAGCCGTCGAAATACTCCAGGAACTCGTCGGCCAGGATGGCGTTCGAGGGCAGCTCGCACATCATGATGACCTTGAGATCGTCCTCGCCGCGCTTGAGCCCGTGGGCGGCCAGCAGCTCGCTCACGCCCTTGGCTTCGCCGAGGGTACGCACGAACGGAATCATGATCTGGACGTTCTTCAGCCCCATGTCGTCGCGAACGCGCTTGACCGCGGCCAGCTCCAGCTCGAAGCAGGGGGTGAAATCCTCGGCCAGATAGCGCGAGGCACCGCGCCAGCCGATCATCGGGTTCTCTTCGTCGGGCTCGAAGCGCTCGCCGCCGATGAGGTTGGCGTATTCGTTGGACTTGAAGTCCGACAGGCGAACGATCACCGGTTTGGGCGCAAAGGCCGCGGCGATGGTGGCAATGCCTTCGACCAGGCGGTCAATATAGAACTCGACCGGGCTGGAGTAGCCGGCGATATGCGCATCGATGGTCTTCTTCAGGTCATCCGGCTGGTCGTCGTATTCCAGCAGGGCACGCGGATGCACGCCGATCTGACGGTTGATGATGAATTCCAGCCGGGCCAGGCCCACGCCTGCGTTCGGCGTCATGGCGAAGTCGAAGGCACGCTCGGGGTTGCCCACGTTCATCATGATCTTGGTATTGATCTCGGGCATCTTGTCGAGCGAGACCTCGTCGACGTTGAAGTCGATCTCGCCGTCGTAGACATAGCCCGTATCGCCTTCCGCGCAGGACACGGTCACGGCCATGCCGTCGCTGAGCTTTTCGGTGGCATCGCCGCTGCCCACCACGGCCGGGATACCGAGCTCGCGGGCGATGATCGCTGCGTGGCAGGTGCGCCCGCCGCGGTTGGTCACGATCGCTGCGGCACGCTTCATGACCGGTTCCCAGTCCGGGTCGGTCATGTCCGTGACCAGGATATCGCCGGCCTGGACCTTGTTCATTTCCTTGATGGATTTGACGTTGCGCACCTTGCCGGCGCCGACGCGTTGACCGATCGAACGGCCTTCCACCAGGACATCGCGGCCGGCGGAGTTGAGCTGGTAACGCTCGAGCGTGCCGCCGCTGTTGGATTTAACCGTCTCCGGACGGGCCTGCAGGATATAGAGTTCGCCGGTCTCGCCGTCCTTGCCCCATTCGATATCCATCGGGCGGCCGTAGTGGCGCTCGATAATCAGCGCCTGGGCGGCCAGCGCCTCGGCGTCGGCATCGGTGATCGAGAAGCGGCTCTGGTCGGCGGCGTCGACGTCCACGAACTCGGTGGTCTTGCCGTGGCTGCGATCGGCCGTATAGACCATCTTCACGGCCTTGCCGCCGTTCACCCGTCGCAGGATCGCCGGGCGCTTGGCGTCGACGTTGGCCTTGTAGACATAGAATTCGTCGGGGTTCACCGCGCCCTGAACCACGGCTTCGCCGAGGCCCCAGGAACTGGTGATGAAGACCACCTGGTCGAACCCGGATTCGGTATCGATGGTGAACATCACGCCCGAAGAACCCGTATCCGAACGCACCATGCGCTGGATGCCGGCCGAGAGCGCGACCTGGCTGTGCTCGAAGCCCTTGTGCACGCGATAGGAGATCGCCCGGTCGTTGAACAACGAAGCGAACACGTCCTTGATCGCGAGCATGACGTTGTCGAGCCCGCGCACGTTGAGAAAGGTTTCCTGCTGGCCGGCGAAGGAGGCGTCGGGCAGGTCTTCCGCGGTTGCCGAGGAGCGCACGGCCACGGAAATATCCGCGTTGTCGCCGGCCAGCGTTTCGAACGACTCGCGGATCGCGTCTTCCAGTTCGGGCGGGAAGGGGTGGTCGATCACCCAACGCCGGATCTTGTCACCCGTCTCGGCCAGGGCATCGACATCGTCGACGTCCAGCGCATCAAGCGCGGCGTTAATGCGATCGGCCAGCCCGTCGTGGGCAAGAAACTGGCGATAGGCATCGGCGGTGGTCGCGAAACCGTCGGGCACATTCACGCCGGCATCGGCGAGATGGCTGATCATTTCGCCCAGAGAGGCGTTCTTGCCGCCGACCGTCTCGACGTCGTTCATTCCCAACTGGCTGAACCAGGCCACGTGCTCGCTTTGCAAGATGTGAGTCCTCAAAGGTAAACGTTCGAAAGCGCGATTTTACACATTCGCGAATGCTGTCGGGTCGAAAAACGCATCGCGCGCGACCGAATGCTCGGGTCGGCCCGACTAGGCGAAGCCTCGGCGCTCGTGCACGATAGCGCCCATGACGACGAACGATCACCCCAAACGCTCGATATTCTTTCTGTCGGATCGCACCGGCATCACCGCCGAAACACTGGGCGCGACGCTGCTCACACAGTTCGATGAAGGCTCCTTCCGTCAGTCGACGCTGCCTTTCGTCAACACGCCGGAGAAAGCGCGTTCGGCGCTGGAGTACATGGAGCACACGGGCGCGGCGAGCGGGCTCAAACCCATCGTGTTCTCGACCACGGTGAGCGAAAAGGTGCGCGAGATCCTGCGCGAAGGCAACGTCGTGTTCCTGGATCTGTTCGATCAGTTCGTGCCGGCGCTGGAAGGCGCGCTCGATACCAAGTCCACGCATCGCGAAGGCCGTGCCCACGGCATCGCCGACGAGGATATCTACGAGTCCCGTATCGATGCGATGAACTACGCGCTGACCCACGACGACGGCGTGGGCGAGAACGGTTATCACAAGGCCCAGGTCATCCTGGTCGCGCCTTCCAGGTGCGGCAAGACGCCGGTGTGTATCTATCTGGCCATGCAGCACGGCGTATATGCCGCGAACTATCCTCTCACCGAGGAGGATCTGGAGCGGCGCACGCTGCCGCCGTCGCTGGCCGACCACAAGGACAAGCTCTACGGCCTGTGGATCGACGCCGAGCGCCTGCACCAGATTCGTAGCGAACGCCGCAAGGGCAGCCAGTACGCGGCCTTGCCCCAGGTGTCCTATGAGCTGCGCCAGGCCGAAGGGCTCTACAAGCGCCACGGGCTGTCCTACTCGGAGACCACCAACAAGTCGATCGAAGAGATTGCGACAATGATCATGCAGGACAAGAATATCCGCCGGCGCTCGTTCTGATGGGCCGGCGTGGCGGACGCCCGCGGATTTGAAAAGCGCCAACCCTGCCGTATAGTCCGCTAGATGCCCACACTACAACGCAATCACTGGCTGGCCGCGGCACAGCCCCGGAGCTTTACGGGCCTGATGGGGCTCTACGAGAGCAACTATCGGCGCTTTGAACGCCTGGTGCCGGAGCTGGATCTGCCGTTCGAAACGGCCGAGTCGCACGGCGCGGACGATACGCTGTATCTGCGCGTGGTCGAGCGCTGTCGCTATACCACCACCGTGCATCTGACCTACTGGTTCGGCGAAGGCGAGGCCCGCCATCCCGATCCGGACCTGCTGCTACGCGTCTATCAGGATGCCCAGCTCGCCGAAGCCATCTCCTGCGATGCGCGCTCTCGCTATGTCGCGCTCGCCGGCGTGCCGCAGATCGACGAAGACGTGCTCGCCACCCAGTGGCCGCGCAATCTGTTACTTAACAAGTGGCTGGCCTACTGTCTGGCCCAGGGCCACGGGTTCGGCGGGGCCAATCGCCCGCGCCAACGGCCCCAGAAGGCATAGCCGCAGGCACGCCGACGGCCCCGGCAGGCCTACCCGGAGGCGCGCCGACGGCGCTTCGGCCCCTTGTGGCCCTTGTGCTCCTCTTCTGCGTCGTCGGGCGTGCGCAGCTGCAGGCCGACGTTCTCGATGATGCCGGCATGCAATGAACGCACGGTCAGCCGCAGGCCGTCGATATCGACCACGTCGCCCTCGACCGGGCGGCGCTTGAGACGCCGACGCATATAGTCGGCAATCGACAGATCCCAGTCGTGATCCGACAGGCCGAGGTCGTACATCTCGGCCAGATCCGCCATCGCCGCGTCCCCGCGCAGGATGAAGCTGCCGAAAAAGCGGCGAGCCTCGGGCGCATGCTTGGTATCGCCACGAAATAGCTTGCCCAGTTCATCGCTGTAGTGGGCCGGCGTGATCAGGTACAGCAGATCGCCGACCGCATAGACGAACTTCGCCTTGGGAAACAGCAGGTGGTGTGCGCGGGTGACGGCGACGCAGCGCAGCCCCTCGAAGCGCTGCAAGGCTTCACCCTGAGTGGTGGCCAGGCTCGAGGCAGGCTCGATGCGAAAAGCCAGCAACACATAGTTCTGCCGGCGTTGGCCGAGAAAACCAAAGCTCGCCTGTGGCCCCGGTTCCTGGGGTACCTCGAGTTTGAGCATGCGCGCGGCCCAGGCCAGCGAGCTGCCCTGCACGATGAGTGATACCAGCACCACCGCAAAGGTGATATCGAACAGAAACTGGGCGCCTTCGAGATCGGCCATCAATGGGAACAGCGACAGCACGATAGGCACCGCGCCGCGCAGGCCGACCCAGGCAATGAAACCCTGCTCGCGCGTCGGGAAGTTGAACGGCAAAAGGCTCAGCCAGACCGCCAGCGGCCGGGCCACGAACATCAGAAACGCCGCGATCAACGCGGCCGCGCCGGCATGGGCCCAGAGCTGGTGCGGGTTGACCAGCAGGCCCAGCACCAGAAACATGCCGGCCTGGGCGATCCAGGCCAGCCCGTCCATCACCCGAAAGACGTGTTCGGAGGCATGGTTGCGGCGGTTGCCCACCACCAGGCCCACGAGGTAAATGCCCAGAAAGCCGCTGCCGCCCAGCTGGTTGATGGCGGTGAAGGCCATGAGCCCGCCCGATGCCACCAACAGCGCATACAGGCCCTCCACAAGGCGCACACGCGAAGCCAGAAAGGACAGGCCGTAGCCCAGCAACAGGCCGCCCGCGATACCGATACCGAACTGGGAGACGATTTCGCTGGCAATGGTCGAGGCGCTGAAACCCTCGCTCGCATCGATGGTTGCCAGCAGAAAGGTAACCATGAAAATGGCCATCGGATCGTTCGTGCCGGATTCGATCTCCAGCGTGGCGCTCACGCGTTGGTTCAAGGTCACCCCCGAACTGCGCAGCTGGGAGAACACCGCGGCTGCGTCGGTGCTGGCCACGATCGACCCCAGCAACAGGCCATAACGCCAGTCCAGGTTCAGCCACACGGCGATGAACGCGCCGGCCAGCGACGCGGATACGAGCACGCCGACGGTCGCCAGCGATAACGCCGGCCACAGCGCGACCCGGAACGTCTGCAGATGAGTGCGCAGCCCGCCGTCGAGCAGGATGATCGCCAGTGCCAGATTGGCGATAAAGAACGCCAGCGGCACGTTGTCGAAGTTGATCTGGCCGGGGCCGTCCTGGCCGGCCAGCATGCCCACCATCAGAAAGATCAGCAGCAGCGGGGGCCCGAAGCGGGCCAGCGAACTGGCGACTACGCTCAGAAACAGCAGCAGGCCGACAAAGAAGAGAATGATGTTGGTGTCGGTCATCGAATCCGAATAGCGGTCGTCAAACAAAGGCTGCCGGGCGCACGCGAAGCGGCCACCCATGGCACGGGCGCAGCATCAACTATGCCATGTGCCGAAGAACTGGCTGTAAAGGCGGCTCTTAACATCCCGCCGGCTAGAGCCGCGCCGCCGCTTGGACAGTGCCAGGCGGGCACTGTTCGCCACCGCCCGATGATCGTTACGGCGCCTGGAAAACGTATCGTCGGCCCGAGCGCATCCCACCGTATTGAAAACCTGGCGCGTTAAGCCATCCGGCACTCACGAGAGCGATGATACAAGGCCAAGAGCAACCTTCGTCTGAATTGACATGCGGTTGGCAGCTTCGCAGAGGGTTCGACCCTTGTTATCTCATGCCTGCCCGAACGAGTTGATTGTCGAGTCGTCGGGTTGCGCCGTGGTGGCCTGGATCGCCCGTGGATCATGCCCGCGTCACGCTTCGAACAGGCCGTTTGCAAGGTGCCATCGGCTCGGTGGCGTATGGCTATACAGATAGTTCAGCGCGTACCGGGCGCCACACGCTGGCCTGGCACACCTATTGTTGTTCGAGGCAACGCCGGGCACTCGCCTGCATCTGCGTTTCAAGCCAGTCGACAAGAGCGCGTTTGCGCGGGTCGTGGTCGATCGGGGAGGGACAAAGTAGCCAGTAAGCCGATCCGTCGGCTTTAAAGCCGAGCGGGGCTTCCAATTCGCCGGCGCCGATCTGCTGTTCGACCATGTAGACCGATCCGATGCCAAACCCGAGCCCGGCCCGCGCAGCCTGCAGGCTGAGATAAAAATGCTCAAAGGTCAGCTCACGTTCGATCGGCCGCCACTTTGCGAGCTGGGGGCGCCATGCCTGCCAGGCGGAGGGCCGTGAGCTTGTGTGCAGAATCGTGCATGGGGATGTATCCGCGGCGGCTTCGGGCAGTCCGACAATGCCGGTGATCTCGTCGGCGATGCGGCGGCTATAGAGTGCAGGCCCCCAGTCGAAGTCATCGCGACGGAGTGCGACATCGATCGCGGATGCCCGGAAATCGACCGGCCCGCCGGCTGCGAATAAATGCAGCGTGATATGCGGGTATGCGCGGTAAAACGCAGGAAGCCGCTGTATGAGCCATCGGATCGCGATCGTCGGCTCACAGGAAACGACGAGCGGCTGATCGAAGTCGGTGGTTTTTTCGAAAGCCGTCAGCGTGTTTGCGAGCGTGTCGAACAGATCCTGGCTGACACGGTAGAGCTCGCGGCCCTTGTTTGTCAGACGGACAACGTGATGCTCGCGTTCGAACAATCGCGCGCCCAGCTCGCGCTCGAGGTCGCGGATCCGCTTGCTCACTGCGCCGGGCGTGACGAATAGCTGCTCGGCCGCGACCGTCATGGATTGCGCCCGCGCTACCGCGATGAAGACACGAAGCGCATCGAGAGATCGAATCATCGTGGGCCCGGCCTGCTTGAAAATAGGTCGCTCTCGCTTGTGAAAACTAATCGTTTCACAGTTGAGTGCTGTTGCTCAATCGTGTTTCTGCAAGGCGAACCCATGAATTCACCGCAGAGCAAGGAGAGCAGCCGTGGCGATTCTGAACCCCTCCATATCGGGCCGCCCTGTGGCCTCGGTCTCGAAACGTATCGACATTGATGACGTGTGCCGCCGTGTGGCCAAACAAAGCTATGCGCTGATCGATGGTCCGACGGTCGCCGATCTGCTGACCGGTTTCGACAGTGCTGCACTGGCCGACTGGGATGCGTTCGCGACGAGTTGGGACAACATGCCGCGAGACGGCCATATGGCAGACGGCGGTACATATCGCCGTCGCCGCCATGCCACCCTCGCCGCGGCTGCCAGCAGCAATACGTGGTTCGAAAAGGCCCATCAGCCGCACTACCAGGGCCGGGATTTCAATACGCTCAACGGCGGTATCGCGCGGCATTACCAGCCGATCGAGGCCTCAGTTCTCAGGGGCAACACGCTCGCCAGCCTCGTCGGACTGGGCTGCCGTGTGTTCGGCCGCATGGCGCCATATTACCCGTGGCATATCGAAGTCCATCAGTTCCGTATAGAAACCGAAGGAGACTTCGTCGGCAAGCCCACGCCAGAAGGCATTCATCGAGACGGCGTGAACTTCGTGATCATGGCGATGGTTCAGCATCGGAACATGGCCAGCGGCGAATCCACCGTCTACGACCTGGGTAAGAATCCGCTTCGCAAATTCACGCTCAACAAGCCTTTGGATCTGGCGATCGTCAACGATGAGCAGGTCTTTCACGGCGTGTCGCCGATAAGCGCCGTAGACCGTCGGCGCCCCGCTGTTCGCGACGTGCTGGTGGTCACTTTCCGCAAGCAATTCTAACCAGGAGCGGCGGCCCTCGCGCGGCGAGGGCCGCACCACTATCGTCATGATCGAATTTACCTACCTGCCGTTGCTGGGTACCATCACAGCGATCGCGGTCGGAATGGCCATTAGCCCCGGCCAGGATTTCGCCCTCGTGAGCCAGAACGCCATCGTGCATTCTCGTCGCGCCGGCGTATGGGCGAGCATCGGCATAGCGCTCGCGGTTTGGCTGCATGTGGCTTACTGCATCAGCGGCGTGGCCGTGCTCGTCACGCAATTCCCCGCGATCTACGGCGCGATTCGCTGGATCGGCGCCGGGTATCTTGTCTACCTCGGTCTCAAGAGTATTCTCGCTTCGGCATCCGCGCACGCCGCCGCCGATGGTATGCATCGACCGGTGAGTGACCGCTCCGCGTTTAGTTCGGGCTTTCTCTGCAATGCGTTGAACCCGAAAACGACGCTGTTCTTTTTGAGCATTTTCACCCAGGTCATCAAGCCCTCGACACCGCTCGTGCTCCAGCTGATATGTGGCCTGATCATATCGCTAGCGCATCTGGCCTGGTTTACAGGGGTTGCCGTCTGGCTATCGACGCCCGTTTTGCTGAACAGGATCTGGCGACTCAAGCCCTGGATCGAGCGAGTGATGGGTATGGTTCTTCTCGCGCTGGCGGCGCATTTGATCCTTTCCTGAGCAGCCGAATCGGTCACTTTGTCGCATTGCGCTCGGCACCGAGACGAACCATGCGCTTTAAACCCGTACGGCAGGGCGGGTCTCTCAAGCAAGAGCCGCTGAACCACGAGCGGCTTGAAGGTGGATGTGGCAAATAAAAAAAGCCGTCCGAAGACGGCTTTTCCTATCGAGTGGTGGAGGCGGCGGGAATCGAACCCGCGTCCGCGGATTCTCGACCCTCGGGTCTACATGCTTATTTCGTCTTTGATTGTCGGCGCGAGGTTACCCGACGAAAAGGGAAAACCTGCGCGTATCTTCGTTTGCTCTTAACGGGTCGGCCCGAAGCGGGGCCTTGCCGCGAGTCTGTAAGAGTCGATACCCGGGTCCGGAAGCACAGACACTTACCGGTCGGGCACTAGCAGGCTTTTTAAGCTGCTAGAGCGTAGTTGTCGTCGTTCGCAACTAGCTTAGGTTGCAAATTGATTAACGAGGTTGATTTGCGACCTCGGCATGCACCTCGGGTTTTGACATCCGCGTCGAAGCCATGTCGCCCCCGAAAAAGGCAATCAGATTGTAACAGTAAACAGGGTGCGGGCGACGGAAATAAAATCAAGCCGCCGTGATCAGGTGCGCAGAATCTGGGCCTTGCGGCGATTCCAGTCGGCTTCCTTCTTGGTCTGGCGCTTGTCGTAGTTGGCCTTGCCCTTGGCCAGCGCGATCTCGAGCTTGGCCTTGCCGCGCTTCCAGTACATCGCCAGCGGTACCACGGTGAAGCCTTTCTGTTCGGTCGCGCCGATCAGCGTGGCCAGTTCGCGCTCGTGCAGCAGCAGTTTGCGCGTACGCGTGGCGTCCACCACCACATGCGTCGACGCCGATACCAGCGGCTGGATATGACTGCCGAGCAGGAAGGCTTCGCCGTCCTTGATCAGCACATAGGCTTCGGTGATGCGCCCCTTGCCGGCCCGCAGCGCCTTGACCTCCCAACCTTCGAGCACGAGACCGGCTTCCAGACGCTCTTCCAGGAAGAAGTCGTGACGCGCACGCTTGTTGAGCGCGATGGTCGAACTGGGCTGTTTGCTGTTTTTTTGCTTTGCCATGGCCTTAGTATAGCGGGCCAGGGCAAGCAGGGAACCGGGGGGACGATTTGCAGGCCTTATTTACAGCGCGTGGGCGCGAAACGCGTGTCAGTCACGGGGCGTACGTGCACGACCGACTTCATACAGGCAGCCAAAACCCGCCCTTAATCCATGCGGGGACCCACGCAAGCGGGTGCCCATTCGGGCGCATGCCGCGCTGATGGTGGCCTTCGCACAGCGTCCGGAATGGTCGTCCTCATCGCGTTTCGTCATCGCGATGACGGCGGCGGTGGTAAGCCTGGGCAACCTCTGGCGGCTGCCGTATCTGTTATCGGATTACGGCGCCGGGGCGTTTCTGCTGGTCTATGCCATCGCACTCTTGAGCATGGGGCTGCCGCTGTTTTCCGGGCAGCTGCTCATGGCGCGCGGCACGCGGGCAGATGTGCCGGGGGTGATCGCGGCCTGGACCCGTAACGCGCCGCATTCGCGGCTCTGGATCTGGAGCGGCTATCTCGCGGTGGCCGGCGCGGGCATGCTGCTGGCTGCCTACAGCGTTGTGGCGGCCTGGAGCCTGGCCTACAGCCTGCGCGGCGTGACCGGCATGCTCGATGGCAGCTCGGTATCGGCGGCGAGCGCGCAGTTCGTGACGTTTGCGCGCGATTCGGAGCGCGGTTTCGGCTGGCTGCTGCTGTTCTTTGCCCTGATAGTCGCCACCGCCGCACACGGCCTGCGCCGTGGCGTCGAGCCGGTCATGCGCACGCTCGCGTTCTGCATGCTCATGGCGCTGACCGCGCTGGTTGTCTCGGCGGCCATGCACGGGCGCGCCGATGACGCGCTCTATGCGATATTCGCGGTCGACTTCGCCGCGCTGGGCTGGCGCGGCGTGTTCGAAGCGCTGTATCAGGCGTTTTTCACGCTCAGCCTCGGCACCGGCGTGGTGGTCTGTTTCGGCAGTTATCTGCCCAGCAATACGCCGGTGGTGCGCCTCTCGCTGGTGATCCTGGGGGTTGATCTGGCGGTATCGCTGGCCTGTGCCTTCATGCTGGCCGTGTTCGTGGGCCCCAGCGAAGCCCAGTTGGACGTCGGCATCCAGAGTCTGTTCGAAACTCTGCCGGTGGCCATGGCGGGCGACTGGCAGGCGCCGATCATGTTCGTGCTGGTGGCGCTGGTGAGTCTTTCGACCGCGATCGGCCTGTTCGAGCCGGTGGTCCAACTGGTCCAGCAGCGCAGCGGTTATACGCGCCTGCGCGCAACGCTTTATGCGGGGCTCGCACTGGCGCTTTTGGGCATGGCCGCCTTGCTGTCGTTTGGCGTGCTGGATCGGGTAACGCTGTGCGGCTACAACCTGTTCGGCTGGCTGATGCTGATCACCGCCCAGCTGATCGGGCCTCTGACCGGGCTGCTGCTGTGCATCCTGCTCGGGCGGGTGCTGGCCCGCAAGCGGCTGGTGGATGCCTGGCAGCATGCCGGCCAATACAGCCGGGCGACCGGTTTCGCGCTCTGGCATGCGCTGCTTCGCTATCCCACGCGCATCGTGTTGGTGCTCGTGTTGGCCTATGCCCTGGGCGCACTGCGCCTGATCGAAATGGTGTGGTTTCCGTGAGCGAATCGATCGAAGTGGAGGTCGTGCTGGCCCTGCCGGGCGAATGCCTGCGCGAGCGCGTGCGGCTGCAAACGCCGGCATGCGCGGCCGATGCGCTTCAGGCCAGCGGTCTCGACCGTGTCTATCGCGAACGGGTAGGCGATGATGTGCCGCCGCTGGGCGTCTATGGGCGAAAGATCCGACCCGAGCAGCTGCTCAAGGACGGTGAACGCCTGGAAATATATCGGCCGCTTACGGCCGACCCGCGCCAGCGACGCCGAGCGCGCGTGGATGCCCGTCGCCGCAGCGAGCGGGCGGGCTCCGACGGCTCAGGTGCCGGGTAGGGGACGGCTGAGCTGGCGATCTGCGGAGCGGTCGATGTCGTCGCTGCCGGGCAGGTCGTTATCCGGGCCGGGGGTCACGCTCGAGGGCACCGGTTCGTCGTCCATGATCTGCGTGGTGTATTCCTCGTCGCCATCGATCTCGGCCAGCTTGTCGTTGACGAAGTAGAGGTTGAGCTCGCTCTTGCGCACGTGTGCGCGCGGATCGCGGTAGTAGAAGACATAATCCCAGCGATCGTTTTCGAAGCTGCTGTCGATCAGCGACGTGCCCATGACGTACTCGACCTGACGCTTGGTCATGCCGATTTCGAGCTGGTTGACGTTCTTGGCCGTCACCACGTTGCCCTGCACCACCGGCACGCGGAAAAAGACCGGTAGGCTGCATGCACTGAGCATGAGCAGCATGACGAGTACGGCGGCTGTTCTCATAGACTTCTTGGACCCGTAGTTGGCGATGGGCATCATACGGCAGCCGTTTTATGGCTGCCAAACGGTCGCGGCCCGAACACCGGGCATGCGTGTACGAACTCGAATATACGCGGGCTCAATCGCGGGCCCGTTCGATCATGTCGGCCGCATGGGCGCGCGTCTGGGCGGTCAGCTCGACGCCGCCGAGCATGCGCGCTATCTCCTCGACGCGTGTATCGGCATCGAGATAGGTGATCCGCGTCGAGGTATGGCCGTTACGCACCTGCTTGGCCACATGCAGATGGTGGGCGGCCTGCGCGGCGACCTGCGGCAGGTGGGTCACGCACAGCGATTGCCCGGCGGCGCCGAGCGAGCGTAGCTGGCGGCCCACGATTTCGGCGACGCCGCCGCCGATGCCGGTATCGACCTCGTCGAACACCAGGGTCGGCACGCGGGTGCGGGTGGCGGCCACCACCTCGATCGCCAGGCTGATGCGCGACAGCTCGCCGCCGGAGGCGACGCGTTCGAGCGGACGTGCGCTCTGGCCCGGGTTGGCGGCAATCAGGAATTCGATTTCGTCGGTGCCGCTCGCGTTGATGCGCGCGTGCGCGCCCGGCGTGATGCGTACGCTGAACTCGCCTTCCGGCATGCCCAGAGAACGAATGATGTCGGTGATGGCCGCGCCCAGCTGCTTGGCGGCGGCGCTGCGCTTCGTGCTGAGCGCCGCGGCGGCCTCGTGATAGCCCTCGGTCTGCCGGGCCTCGTCCTTCTTGAGCGTTTCCAGGCGCGCGCCGGCGCCTTCCAGTGTGTCGAGTTCTTCGGCAAGGCGAGCGGCAAGAGCCGGCAGCTCGGCCGGCGCACAATGATGTTTGCGGGCCAGATCCTGAATGCTGCCCAGGCGTTGTTCGACTTCCTTGAAGCGCTGCGGGTCGATATCCAGCGTATCCACGTGGTGGCGCAGGGCATCGACCGCTTCCTGTGCCTGGATACGCGCACTGGCCACCAGTTCGAGGATGGGCGCGAAGCCGTCGTCGATTTCGGCCAGATCGCCCACCAGCCGCTCGGCGCTGCCGAGCTGATCCATGGCCGCGCCTTCTTCGGCTTCGTAGAGCAGGGTCAGCGCGCGCTGGCCGTCGCCTATCAACCGTTCTGCGCTGGCCAGCCGGCGGTGCTCGGCTTCCAGCTCGTCGAGTTCGTCCGCACCCAGATCCAGCGCTTCGAGTTCGCTGACCTGGTAGCGCAACAGATCGATACGCATCGCGCCGGCATCGTCGACCTGTTCGATGGCCGCGATCGCTGCGCGTGTTTCGCGCAGTTTGTCGGCGGCCTCGGCCACGGCGGCGAGTACGTTGGCGTGTTCGCCGTATTCGTCGAGCAGGTCGCGCTGGGCGCTGCGACGCAGCAGCGATTGATGCGCATGTTGACCGTGAATATCCACCAGTCGTTCGCCCAGTTCGCGCAGTTCGCGGGCCGGCATGGGCGTGCCGTTGATCCAGCAGCGGCTGCGTCCTTCCGTGGCGACCACGCGGCGGATGAGGCATTCGTTGTCGTCGTCGAGTTCGTGTTCGGCCAGCCACTCGCGGGCGCTGGGGGCATCGTCGAGCGTAAAGCGGGCACTGACCTCGGCGCGTTCGGCGCCTTCACGCACGGCCTGGGCATCCGCGCGATCGCCGAGGATGAGGTTGAGCGCGTCCACCAGAATCGACTTGCCTGCGCCAGTTTCACCCGAGAGCACCGTCATGCCCGCTTCGAACTCGACGTCCAGCCGATCGATGATCGCGAAATTGCGGATGGTGATTTCGGCCAGCATCAGGAAGACGCCAGCTGCTGGCCGCGGCCCCACTGCAGCTTGTTGCGCAGGATATTGAAATAGTCGTAGCCGGGCGGGTGGATGAGCTTGAGATCGTGGGCGCCGCGGCGGATGTGCACGCAGTCGCCCGCGCCCAGCGGCTGGCTGACCTGGCCGTCGCTGGTGAATAGCGCCGCGCCGTCGAGGGTCCCGGCCACGCGGATCTCGATTTCATGATCGGCGTCGACGATCAGCGGCCGATCCGACAGCGTATGCGGGCAGATTGGCACCAGCGCCAGCGCGTTGAGCGCGGGGTGGAGCACCGGCCCGCCGCCGGACAGGGCATAGGCGGTGGAGCCGGTCGGTGTGGCCACCACCATGCCGTCGGCGCGGTGATGGCTGATGAAGGCGCCGTTCATGTAGGTATCGAAATCCAGAACCCGTGCGAAGGCCTGATTGCGGATCACACATTCGTTGATCGCCGGGAACAGTTCATCCTGGAAAGCGCCGTCCGCGCGCTCGATCTGTGCGCACAGCATCAGCCGCGATTCGGCGATGTAGTCGCCGGCGAAGATATCGTCGAGCGTGGCGCTCATGTCGGCCGGCAGTACGTCCACCATGAAGCCGAGCCGGCCGAGGTTCACGCCCAGCAACGGCGTGCCAGAGGCCGCGACCGCGCGCCCGGCATCCAGCAGGGTGCCATCGCCGCCGACGACCACCACCAGATCGCAGCGTTCGCCGAGATCGGCCCGCGCGCAGGTCTGTACCCCCTCGTGCGCGCTGGCGTGGCCTTCGTCAAGCAACACCTGCTTGCCGCGGGTCTGTAGATCGGCGATGAGGTTCTTGAGGGTCTGGCGTACGCCGTCGTCGTGTTTCTTGGCCAGGATGCCGACGGTTTCGAACTGTTGCGCCATGCGCTTGCCTGCGGCCTGCCGGGAAGTCGATCGCGTAAGCATTCACGCCTTGTCCGACAATTTCAACGAAAACCGGGCGTACGCCGTGCTTGAAATGGCTGCAGCCAGCCCAATGGTGAAGGCAGTCAAGCCGGCGCAGGGCAGTTCTCGCCGGCACCGTCCAACAAGCGGGGATTTGCAACAGATGAGCCAGGACGAAAAACACAACACACCGCACGACGAAACGGATTCCGCGGCCGAAAACACGCCGCAGCCGGATATGGAAGGTATCCAGACCGGCACCGAGGATTACGTCGAGCCCGGTGATGTCACCGCCGACAGCATCGCGGAAACCGACGAGCTGCAGGCCGAACTCGACCAGGCACGCGCCGAAGCCGAGCAGTATCGCGATCAGGCCGTGCGTGCGCATGCCGAGATGGAAAACGTGCGCAAGCGCGCCCAGCGCGACGTGGAATCGGCGCGCAAGTTCGCGATCGAAAAATTCGCCTCCGAGCTGCTGGGCGTGCGCGACAGCCTGGAGCTGGGTCTCAAGGCCGCCGAGGAACAAAGCGGCGACTACGACAAGCTCAAGGAAGGCATGGACATGACCGTGCGCATGCTGGTGTCGAGCATGGAAAAGGTCGGCATTGAAGCGATCGACCCCAAGGGCGAGGCCTTCAATCCCGAGTTCCATGAAGCGGTTTCGACCCAGCCCAGCAGCGAGCTGGAGCCGAACACGGTCGCCGAGGTGATGCAGAAGGGCTACACGCTCAACGGGCGTGTTCTGCGTGCGGCCATGGTGGTCGTCGCCAAGCCGGCCGACAGCGGCTCATAGGCGAAGGAAAATACGGCGCATAAAGGGGTGGGGCGCTTGAAAACGTACACCGTGCGCCCCAGATCGATTGTCAAGTCAAGTTTGAAGACGCTGCCAATGCAGTGCGAAGTAGAGGGAATTAAACATGGGTAAGATTATCGGTATCGACCTCGGCACCACGAACTCGTGCGTGGCCGTGCTCGAAGGCGACCAGCCTAAAGTGATCGAGAACGCGGAAGGCGAGCGCACCACGCCGTCGGTCGTCGCGTTCACCGACGACGACCAGACGCTGGTCGGTCGTCCGGCCAAGCGCCAGGCGGTCACCAACCCCAACGACACGCTGTATGCGATCAAGCGTCTGATCGGTCGTACTTTCGACGATCCGACCACGCAGAAGGACATCGACGCGGTGCCCTACAAGATCGTCAAGGCCGACAACGGCGATGCGTGGGTCGAAGCCCGTGGCCAGAAGATGGCGCCGCCGGAAGTCTCGGCCAAGGTCCTGCAGAAGATGAAGGCCACCGCCGAAGACTATCTCGGCGAGAAGGTCACCGAAGCCGTGATCACCGTGCCGGCCTACTTCAACGACGCACAGCGTCAGGCCACCAAGGACGCCGGTCGTATTGCCGGTCTCGACGTCAAGCGCATCATCAACGAGCCGACCGCGGCCGCGCTGGCCTACGGCATGGACAAGAAAGGCGGCGACAAGAAGATCGCGGTCTATGACCTGGGCGGCGGTACCTTCGATATCTCCATCATCGAAGTGGCCGAAGTCGACGGCGAGCACCAGTTCGAGGTGCATGCCACCAACGGCGACACCTTCCTGGGTGGTGAAGACTTCGACAACGCCATCATCGAGCACATCGCCGCCGAGTTCGAAAAGGAACAGGGCGTGGATCTGCGCAAGGACAAGCTGGCCCTGCAGCGCCTGAAAGAGGCCGCCGAGAAGGCCAAGATCGAGCTGTCCTCCACGCAGCAGACCGAAATCAACCTGCCCTACGTCACCGCCGATCAGTCGGGCCCGAAGCATCTGAACATGAAGATGACCCGGGCCAAGCTGGAAAGCCTGGTCGAGGATCTGGTCGCCCGTACGATCGATCCCTGCCGGACCGCGCTCAAGGACGCGGGCATGAAGGCTTCGGATATCGACGACGTCATCCTCGTCGGCGGCCAGACGCGCATGCCGGCCGTGCAGGAAGCAGTGAAGAGCTTCTTCGGCAAGGAAGCACGCAAGGACGTGAACCCGGACGAAGCCGTGGCCGTGGGTGCCGCCATCCAGGGCTCGGTGCTGTCGGGCGACACCAAGGACGTGCTGCTGCTTGACGTCACGCCGCTGTCGCTGGGTATCGAAACCCTGGGCGGCAAGATGACCAAGCTCATCGAGAAGAACACCACCATTCCGACCCGCAAGTCGGAAGTGTTCTCCACCGCCGAAGACAACCAGCCGGCCGTGACCGTGCACGTGCTCCAGGGTGAGCGCGAACAGGCCTCGGGCAACAAGTCGCTGGGCCGTTTCGACCTGTCGGATATCCCGCCGGCGCCGCGTGGCACGCCGCAGATCGAAGTCACCTTCGATATCGACGCCAACGGCATCCTGAACGTGTCTGCCAAGGACAAGGCGACCGGCAAGGAGCAGTCGATCGTCATCAAGGCCTCCTCCGGCCTGTCCGACGAGGAAATCGACAAGATGGTGGCCGATGCCGAGGCGCACGCCGAGGAAGACGCCAAGTTCAACGAGCTGATCACGGCGCGTAACCAGGCCGACAGCCTGATCCACGGCATCGAGAAAGCCATGCGCGATCTCGGCGACAAGGTCAGCGAAGACGAGAAGAAGCCGATCGACGACGCCATCGCCGAACTGCGCACCGCGCTCGAAGGCGACGACAAGGACGAGATCGACGCCAAGACGCAGAAGCTCTCCGAAGCCTCTGCGCCGGTCATGGAAAAGGCCTATAGCGACGGCCAGGGCGAAGACGCCGCGGCCGCCGGCGAAGGCCAGGCCCAGGATCAGGGCGGCTCGAACGACGACGTCGTCGATGCGGACTTCGAGGAAGTCAAGGACGACGACAAGAAGTCGGGCACCAACTCCTGATCTGACGATCGGGTAGTCCTACAGCCGGGGCAGCGCCAGCCGTTGTCCCGGCGTTTTTGGTTGTAAAGGTCAAGGATTCATGGCGAACCGCGATTACTACGAAGTGCTTGGCGTGTCGAAAGGCGCGTCGAAGGACGAAATCAAGAAAGCCTATCGCCGGCTGGCGATGAAAAACCATCCGGACCGCAATCCGGACGACGCCGATGCCGAGGCGCGTTTCAAGGAAGCCTCCGAGGCCTATGAGGTGCTCTCGGACGACCAGAAGCGCCAGGCCTACGACCAGTTCGGTCATGCCGGGCTCGGCGGAGCGGCCGGAGGCGGCGGCTTCGGTGGCGCCGGTGCCGGCGGATTTGGCGACATCTTTGGCGATATCTTCTCGGATATCTTCGGTGGCGGCATGGGCGGCGGTCGTCAGCGTGCCTCGCGCGGCGCGGATCTGCGCTACGATCTGGATCTGGATCTGGAAACCGCGATCGGCGGCGATACCGTCGAAATTCGTATTCCCACGCTCGACCAGTGCGACGCCTGCGACGGCAGTGGTGCCGAGAAGGATTCGCCGGTCGATACCTGCCCGACCTGTCAGGGTGTGGGTCAGGTACGCATTCAGCAGGGGTTCCTGTCGATCCAGCAAAGCTGCCCGGATTGCCACGGCAGCGGCAAGAAGATCCGCAACCCCTGTCGCAAGTGTGGCGGCGAGGGCCGTGTGCAGTCGTCCAAGACGCTGTCGGTCAAGGTGCCGCCGGGCGTAGACAACGGCGATCGCATCCGTCTGTCCGGCGAAGGCGAAGCCGGCGAAATGGGCGGCCCCTCGGGCGATCTGTATGTACAGATCAACGTCAAGCCGCATGAGTTCTTCGAGCGCGACGGCAACAACCTGCGAGCCAATGTGCCGGTCGACATGATCACGGCCGCACTCGGCGGCGAGATCGACGTGCCGACCCTGAATGGCAAGGTGAGCCTGCGCATTCCCACCGAAACCCAGTCCGGCAAGACGTTCAGGCTGCGGGGCAAGGGCGTACAGTCGGTACGCACCTCGGCACCGGGCGATCTGCTCTGCAAGGTGTCGGTGGAAACGCCGGTCAACCTCAACGCCAAGCAGAAGAAGCTGCTCGAAGAGTTTCGCGACAGCCTCGAGAACAGCGGTCGCAGTCACAGCCCGGCCACCAGTTCCTGGCTGGACAAGGCAAAACGCTTCTTCAACGAACACCTCGGCTAGTCGATAACAGCGCACAAGGACGGGCAGGCCATGACCACACGCGTAGCAATCAACGGCGCCGCCGGGCGCATGGGGCGGGAGCTGATCATCGCCTGCCAGCGCAACGAGGCGCTGACCCTGGCCGCCGCCTTTGAAGCGCCGGACAGCCCGGCGCTGGGCCAGGATGCCGGTCGTCTGGCCACCGGCGAGGATCTCGGCGTCGCGATTGCCAGCGCGGCCGATCGCGATGCGTCGACATTCGACGTGCTGGTGGATTTCACCCGCCCCGAGCCCTGTCTGGCCGCACTCGACGACTGCGTGGCGGGTAACGCGGCCATGGTGATCGGCACCACCGGCTTCGATGAAAACCAGCTTGCCCGGCTCGATGCCGCGGCCGAGAAAATCCCGCTGGTATTCGCGCCGAACTTCAGCGCTGGCGTGAATTTGACGCTGAAACTGCTTGAAACAGCAGCAAAAGCGCTGGGCGACGATTTCGATATCGAAGTGATCGAAGCTCACCATCGCCATAAGGTGGATGCGCCCTCGGGAACCGCGCTGCGCATGGGCGAAGTGCTGGCCGATGCCACCGGCCGCAATCTCGACGACTGTGCGGTCTATGCCCGCCAGGGGCATACGGGCGAGCGCGAGCAACGCACCATTGGTTTTCAGACCATTCGCGGCGGCGATATCGTCGGCGAACACACGGTGCTTTTTGCCGGCGAAGGCGAGCGCGTCGAGATCACGCACAAGGCCTCCTCCCGCCAGACCTTTGCCGGCGGCGCGATGCGGGCCGCGGCGTGGGTGGTCTCGCAGGCGGCCGGGCGCTACGACATGAACGATGTGCTGGGCCTGGGCGGCGACTGAGGAAACTGGCCGCGCGAGGTTCGAGCCGCTATAATTCGGCGCCGCCCGCGCCCGGTTTCGTTCGTCGAACGCCGGAACGTCTACCCAACCCACGGATCCTGGAGGCATTGTTGCGCCCTAAAGCTGTGCTCGCGCTCGAAGACGGTAGCCTGTTTCACGGTCGTGCAATCGGTGCCCCTGGCACGACGGTGGGCGAGGTCGTGTTCAACACGGCCATGACCGGCTACCAGGAAATCCTCACCGATCCCTCGTATCGCCAGCAGATGGTCACCCTGACCTATCCGCATATCGGCAATACCGGGGCCAACCCCGAAGACGTCGAATCCGATCGGGTTCAGGCGGCCGGCCTGATTATTCGCGAAGTCCCGCGGGCCCAGAGCAACTGGCGTGCATCCAGCGGGCTGATCGAATACCTCGAGGAGAACGGCATCGTCGGTATCGGCGATATCGATACCCGACGGCTGACGCGCCTGCTGCGGGAAAAGGGCGCCCAGAACGGATGTATCGTGGCCGGCGATACGATCGACACCGACGAAGCCCTTGCCCAGGCGCGCGCCTTCCCGGGTCTGAAAGGCGCGGATCTGGCCGCCGATGCGGGTACGCGAGAGATCTACACCTGGTCCGAGCCGACCTGGGTCGGGCCCAACGACGCGCATTCGGCCGCGCCGCCGAGCTATCACGTTGCCGTTTACGACTACGGCGTGAAGTACAACATCCTGCGTCGCCTGGTCGATTGCGGCGCCAAGCTCACGGTCGTGCCGCCGCGCACGCCGGTTGCCGACGTACTGGACATGGGCGTGGACGGCGTGCTGCTGGCCAACGGGCCGGGCGATCCGGAACCCTGCGATTATGCGATCGCGACCTGTCGCGAGCTCATCGAGCGGGGCTTTCCGACGCTGGGTATCTGTCTGGGCCACCAGATTCTGGGCCTAGCCGCCGGCGGTCGCAGCCTGAAGATGAAGTTCGGCCATCACGGCGCCAACCATCCGGTGCAGGACGTGGATACCGGCGAAGTGATGATCAGCAGCCAGAACCACGGCTTCGCCATCGACGAAGCCAGCCTGCCCGAGACCGCTCGCGTGACCCATCGGTCGCTGTTCGACGGCTCCCTGCAGGGCATGGAGATCGTCGGCAAGCCGGTGTTTTCCTTCCAAGGGCATCCGGAAGCCAGCCCCGGCCCGCATGACGTGGCGCCGATCTTCGATCGCTTCATGCGGGCGATGGAAAGCCATCGGTAGTCCGCAAATCAACGCGAATGAGCGCAAATGGAAGACAATATTTCAAAGCGTGTCATCGGTTGTGCATTTACGGTAAGCAACCAGCTTGGTTGCGGTTTTCTCGAAAATGTTTATGAGAATGCGCTGGCGATCGAGCTTCGCGACCAGCGCATCGAATTCGAACAGCAAAAGGCGCTCAAGGTTTATTACCGTGGCGTGGTGATCGGCCAATACGTCGCGGATATCGTGGTCGCGCAATGTTTGATCATCGAGATCAAGGCGTTGGCGGCAATCACGTCGACCCATGAAGCGCAACTTATGAATTACCTGCAGGCGACGGGTATTACTGTTGGCCTGCTCTTGAATTTTGGTACCCAACGCCTCGGCGTGAAGCGCATTGTTAAGTCGCACGACGACTCTTCGCCGATCTGACTTTTATTTGCGCTCATTTGCGTCAATTTGCGGACAAGTGATTTATGCCTAAGCGCACAGACCTGAAAAGCATCCTAGTCATCGGTGCCGGCCCGATCGTGATCGGCCAAGCCTGCGAGTTCGACTACTCGGGCATGCAGGCTTGCAAGGCGCTCAAGGACGAGGGCTTTCGCGTCATTCTCGTGAACTCGAATCCGGCCACCATCATGACCGACCCGGAAACGGCGGACGCGGTCTATGTGGAGCCGATCACCTGTGCGACGGTCGAGCGCATCATCGAGGCCGAAAAGCCGGATGCTTTGCTGCCCACCATGGGCGGCCAGACTGCGCTCAACTGCGCGCTCGATCTGTATAACTCGGGTGTGCTGGCCAAGCACGGCATCGAAATGATCGGCGCCACGCAGGAGGCCATCGACATGGCCGAGGACCGCAGCGCCTTTCGTGCGGCCATGACCGAGATCGGGCTGGCCACGCCCGAGTCGGCGGTCGTGCATACGATGGATGAAGGCATCGAAGTACAGGCCCGCATCGGCTTTCCGATCATCATGCGCCCGTCCTTCACCCTCGGCGGCACCGGCGGTGGCATCGCCTACAACCGTGAGGAGTTCGAGGATCTGCTCTCGCGCGGTCTGGAGCTGTCGCCGACCAACGAAGTGCTGCTTGAACAGAGCGTGCTGGGCTGGAAGGAATACGAGATGGAGGTGGTGCGCGACCATGCGGACAACTGCATCATCATCTGTGCGATCGAAAACGTCGACGCCATGGGCGTGCACACCGGTGACTCCATCACCGTCGCGCCGGCCCAGACCCTGACCGACAAGGAATACCAGGTCATGCGCGACGCCTCGCTGGCGTGCCTGCGCAAGATCGGCGTGGATACCGGCGGCTCGAACGTGCAGTTCGCCATCAATCCCGCCGACGGCAAGATGATCATCATCGAGATGAACCCGCGCGTGTCGCGCTCCTCCGCGCTGGCCTCCAAGGCGACGGGTTTTCCCATTGCCAAGGTCGCGGCCAAGCTGGCGGTGGGGTATACGCTCGACGAGCTCGACAACGAGATCACCGGCGGTGCCACGCCGGCCTCGTTCGAGCCGGCGCTCGACTATGTCGTCACCAAGATGCCGCGCTTCACCTTCGAGAAGTTTCCGGCCGCCGACAGTCGCCTGACCACGCAGATGAAGTCGGTAGGCGAGGCGATGGCCATCGGCCGCAGCTTCCAGGAATCGCTGCAGAAGGCGATGCGCAGCCTGGAAATCGGTTCCGACGGTTTCGAGCCGAAGCTCGACGACCTGACCAGCGACGCGGCCAAGGACACCCTGCGGGCCGAGCTGTCGA
This sequence comes from Salinisphaera sp., assembly GCF_002729955.1. GTDB lineage: Bacteria > Pseudomonadota > Gammaproteobacteria > Nevskiales > Salinisphaeraceae > Salinisphaera. The sequence continues at coordinate 100,969 of NZ_PBYA01000049.1, forward strand.
CGCCGCGTGCCGAACGCATGTGGTACATCGGCGACGCGTTCCGGGCCGGCTTCACCCTCGAGGAAGTGCACCGGCTGAGCCATATCGACCCCTGGTTTCTCGACCAGATCGAGGAGCTCATCGCCATGGAGGGCGCGCTTGCGCAGTCCACGCTGGGCGATATCGACGCGGATACGCTGCGCGCCTACAAGCGCAAGGGCTTTTCCGATCTGCGGCTGGCCACGCTGCTCGGCTGCGACGAGTTCGCGGTGCGCCGCGCGCGGCTGAAAAACGGCATCGTGCCGGTCTACAAACGGGTGGATTCCTGTGCGGCCGAATTCCCGACCGCCACGGCCTACCAGTATTCGTCCTATGACGAGGAATGCGAGGCCAACCCCACGGATCGCGACAAGATCATGGTGCTCGGCGGCGGCCCCAACCGGATCGGCCAGGGCATCGAGTTCGACTACTGCTGCGTGCACGCAGCACTTGCGATGCGCGAAGACGGCTACGAGACCATCATGGTCAACTGCAACCCGGAAACCGTCTCCACCGACTACGACACCTCGGACCGGCTCTATTTCGAGCCGCTGACCTTCGAGGACGTGATGTCGATCATCGATGTCGAGAAGCCCAAGGGCGTGATCGTGCAGTACGGCGGCCAGACCCCGTTGAAGCTCGCACGCCGTCTGGAAGCTGCCGGCGCGCCGATCATCGGCACCACGCCGGATTCGATCGATCTGGCCGAGGATCGCGATCGCTTCCTCAATCTGGTCAACAAGCTGGGCCTGAAGCAGCCGGCCAACCGCAGCGCACGTTCCGAGGCCGAGGCCATGCGCCTGGCCGAAGAAGTGGGCTTTCCCATGGTGGTCCGCCCGTCGTACGTGCTGGGTGGCCGGGCGATGGAAATCGTCTACGAGCCGGAGGATCTGCAGCGCTACATGACCGCCGCGGTCAAGGTCTCGCCGGATTCGCCGGTATTGCTGGATCGCTTTCTGGAAGATGCGATCGAGCTGGACGTCGATGCCATCTGCGACGGCACGGATGTGTTCATCGGCGGCATCATGGAACATATCGAGCAGGCCGGTGTGCATTCGGGCGATTCGGCCTGTTCGCTGCCGCCCTACAGTCTTGGCGCCGAGGTGCTCGACGAGGTACGCCGCCAGACCGCCGCACTCGCGCGCGGGCTGTCGGTGGTGGGCCTGATGAACGTGCAGTTCGCCATTCGTGGCGGCGAGGTCTATTTGCTGGAAGTCAATCCGCGCGCCTCGCGTACCGTGCCGTTCGTGTCCAAGGCCACCGGTGTGCCGCTGGCCAAGATCGCCGCACGCTGCATGGCGGGGCAGACGCTGGCCGAGCAGAACATTGGCGCCGAACGTAAGATCGAGCATTTCGCGGTCAAGGAGGCGGTGTTCCCCTTCTCCAAGTTCCCGACCGTCGATCCCTTGCTGGGCCCGGAGATGAAGTCCACCGGCGAGGTCATGGGCGTTGGGCGTACCTTTGGCGAGGCGTTTGCCAAGTCGCAGCTCGCCGGGGGCGTGGGTCTGCCCGAGGGCGGCACGGCGCTGATCACGGTACGCGACGGCGACAAGCCCCATGCGGTCAAGCTTGCACGCGAACTCTCCGATGCCGGCTTCAAAATCGTGGCCACGCACGGCACGGCCGGGGCGATCAGCGAGGCCGGCGTGGAATGCACGGTGGTCAACAAGGTCAAGGAAGGCCGGCCGCATCTCGTCGACATGATCAAGAACGGCGAAATCCAGCTGGTGGTCAATACCACCGAGGGCAAGCGGGCGATCGAGGAATCGCGTTCGATCCGCATTACCGCGCTGCGCTACAAGGTGGCCTACTTCACCACCATCGCCGGTGCCCAGGCCAGCTGCACGGCACTCGCGGATGGGCGCGCGGCGCAGGTCTATTCGCTGCAATCCATTCAGGCCTCGATCCCGGCCTAGCGGATACAGCAGCCGGTGGTGCGGGCTCGAAGCCCGCACCAGGCCTGCGATACGTGCGGGTCTGGACGGTCGGGCGGCACCCCTTGCGGCAGTGGTGCGCGGCCCGAGGCCGAAAAAAGTCTGCGAACTCGTTATAATGCGATCAAACCAAAACACAGACTGTAGCCATTAGCGACCAACATTCTGCAAACGAAGTCCGGTTTCGCCCGCCCCGTAAAGAGGACGGCGCCGGCATTCTCCGACTCGTCCACGACCTGGGCGTGCTCGACGTCAACTCCGCCTACGCGTACATGCTCATTGGCGAGCATCACGCGGCGACCAGCGTGGTCGCCGAAATCGACGGCGAACTGGTGGGGTTCATTACCGCCTATATTCTCCCGGCCCAGCCCGATATCGTCTTCGTATGGCAAGTCGGCGTGGCCGAAGCCGGCCGCGGTCGCGGTCTGGCCACGCGCATGCTTTTCGAAATCCTCGAACGCGAGGCCTGCGAGAACGTGCGCTATCTGGATACCACCATCGGGCCGAGCAACGACCCGTCCATCGCGTTGTTCCGTGGTCTCGCGCGTCGCCTGGAAACGACCGTCGACGAAAGCGAGCTTTTTTCCAGCGAAATGTTCGGCGATTTCGACGACGAACCCCACGAGCCGGAAATTCTTTTCCGCATCGGCCCGTTCGACCGCGCGAGCGTGATCGCGCACGACACCGAATAGCATCGCTCGGCCGCTTGCCATGCGGCCGCAGGTCATCGATTATCCGAGCAACAGCTCAGGAGTATTTATGGAAATCATCAATCGTCTTGAATCCGAAGTCCGCGGCTATGTCCGCTCCTTCCCCAAGGTGTTTACCTGGGCGAAGGGCAACCGCATGAAGGCCCAGGACGGAAGCGAGTATCTCGACTTCTTCTCCGGCGCCGGCGCGCTCAACTATGGTCATAACGACGAGACCATGAAAGCCGCGCTGATCGAATACATCCAGTCCGACGGCGTGACCCACGGCCTGGACATGGCCACGGCCGAGAAGGTGCGTTTCCTCGAAACCTTCGAGAACGTGATCATGAAGCCGCGCGGCATGGAATATAAGATCCAGTTCCCGGGGCCGACCGGTACCAACGCCGTGGAAGCCGCGCTCAAGATCGCGCGCAAGGTCAAGAAGCGTCCGGGCGTGCTGTTCTTCACCAATGCCTATCACGGCATGACGCTGGGTGCGCTGGCGGTGACCGGCAACGCCTCCAAGCGCGGTGGTGCCGGCGTGGCCATGCCGGGCGCCACCCCGCTGCCGTACTGCGGCTATTTCGGCGAAAGCCGGGATACCGCCGACGATCTCGAGGCCATGCTCAAGAACAGCTCCAGCGGTCTGGAAAAGCCGGCGGCGATCATCGTTGAAACGGTGCAGGGCGAGGGCGGCATCAACGTCGCCAGCTTCGACTGGCTCAAGAAGGTCGAAAAACTCTGCCACGAGCACGACATGCTGTTCATCGTGGACGATATCCAGGCCGGCGTCGGCCGTACGGGGCCGTTCTTCTCGTTCGAACCGGCGGGTATCAAACCCGACATCATCACCGTGTCGAAGTCGCTGTCCGGCTATGGCCTGCCGCTGGCGATCACCATGATCCGTCCGGATCTGGATATCTGGAGCCCGGGCGAGCACAACGGCACCTTCCGTGGCTTCAACCACGCCTTCGCCACCGCCAACGCGGCGCTGAAAACCTACTGGAGCGACGACAAGCTCGAGAAGGAAACGCTGCGCAAGAGCGAGACCATCAAGCAGCGCCTGAACGCGATGGTGGATGCACAGCCGTCCTTCAAAGCTGAAATCCGTGGCCGTGGCTTTTTCATCGGCATGGACTGCGAGAACGCAGAGCTGGCCGACGAGATCGCTGGCGAATGCTTCGAAAACGGGCTGATCCTGGAAACGGCGGGCGCCGACGACAACGTCATGAAGGTCATGCCGCCGCTGATCAGCACCGATGAAGATATCGCCGAAGGCCTGGACATCATCGAAAAGGCGCTGGCCACCGTGCTCGAACGTCACGGCCTGCTCAACAGCGCGGCCTGATCGTTCGTTTTTGACTGCAATCCTTCACACATACTGTAGGATGCAGAGGTGTGGATCATCACAAGACGCTAGGAGTCTTATATGAAGATTGTGCGTACCGAAGACCTGCGCGGCACCGATCGCGAAGTCATCAGCCCGGACGGCTGGACCAGCGTGCGCTGGTTGCTCAAAAGCGACGGCATGGGGTTTTCGTTTCACGAAACGACCTTCCCGCCGGGCCTCGAGTTCGACATGTGGTACAAGTACCACCTCGAAGCGGTGTTCTGCTATCAGGGCGAAGGCACGATCGTTAACCGTGACACCGGCGAAGAGCACAAGATCGAGCCGGGTACCGTGTATGCGCTGGATAACCACGACAAGCATACGCTCAAGGCCAAGACGGAAATGAAGCTGGTCTGTGCCTTCAACCCGCCGGTCACCGGCCGCGAGATCCATGATGAAGACGGCGCCTATGTGCCGCCGGAAGACTGATCACGCGATTAGCTCGCGAGATTCAGTACGGATCTGAAAAAGCCCCGGTCGAAAGACCGGGGCTTTTTTGTGCCTGGCGTCTGCGGGGCGGGGCGCTCTAGGCGGTCAGTCCGCCCACGAGCGCACCCGCGAGCAGGGGCAGGCTCTGCGCCACGATGAGCACGAACAGGCCCGCGCTGGCGATGATGCCGATCAGCGGCAGGCCGGCCAGCGCCGTACCAAAGCCGACCAGCACGAAGCACAGCACGGCCGCCGGTAGTACGGCGGCGAGCAGGCCGCGACCGGCGCTGCCCGCGGTGCGACCGCCCACGAAGCCCGCGATCAGGGGGCCGAGCAGCGGCAGCCAGAACAGCAGCAGGGAGAGGACGGCCATCCAGATCATGGCCATGACGAGACTGCCTTGTTTCATTCGATCTTTACCTTTCTTGCATGGACGAGTGCCCGTCAAAGCCGGACAATGACGCCGATTATCGCATTTGAGCGCCAATCGCCATGAATCGTTACAGCCTCGACAACTACGAGCGGCCCGAACTCGAGCCGCCGCAAACCGACGCCAAGCTGCTCATGCATTCCTGCTGTGCGCCCTGTGCCGGAGAAGTGCTGGCCGCGGTCAAGGCCGCCGGTATCGATGTCACCGTGTATTTCTACAACCCGAACATCCATCCGGTTCAGGAATACGAGATGCGCAAGGCGGAAGACATCCGCTACTGCGAACAGCTCGGCATCCCGCATATCGATGGCGATTACGATACCGACAACTGGTTCGACCGTATTCGCGGGCTGGAAAACGAGCCCGAGCGTGGGCGTCGCTGCACCGTATGTTTCGACATGCGTTTCGAGCGTACGGCGCTGTATGCCGCCGAGCACGGCTATGGCCTGGTCTCCAGCACGCTGGGCATCTCGCGCTGGAAGAACATGGCCCAGATCAACGAAGCCGGCGTGCGCGCGGCCAATCGCTACGACGATGTCACCTACTGGACGCTGAACTGGCGCAAGCAGGGCGGGGCTGCCCGCATGATCGAGATCGCCAAGCGCGAGGCCTTTTACCAGCAGGAATACTGCGGCTGTGTGTACAGCCTGCGGGATACCAACCGCCACCGCACGGCGAGCGGTAGGCCCCGGATTCAGAAAGGCATCAAGTTCTACGGCCGCGAGGCCATTCGCAGCGCGAACGTGCCCGGCCGTGGCGAATATCCGACGCTCGATCGGAGCACGGACTGAATCGCGGCGCGTCGGCGCGTGGCTGACGCCATTCTTACGACCGCCTCGCTATAATTTCGCCATGACCCGCCCCCATGTGCATTCCGCCGCCGCGCATCGTCAGGCGCGCTCGGACTTCAGCGCCAAGCGCCGGGCGACGATCGTCGGTGCCCTGGTGAATCTGCCGCTGGCGCTGATCAAGGTGCTGGTCGGGGTAATCGGGCATTCGCAGGCGCTTATTGCTGACGGCGTGCATTCCGCGGCTGACCTGCTCAGCGACGCGGTGGTGCTCGGCGCCGTGCAAATGGGCATGCAGCAGGCCGATCATGACCATCCCTATGGTCATGCCCGTATGGAAACCGCGGCGACGTCGCTGGTGTCGCTGTTCTTGCTCATCACCGCCGGCGCGCTGGCCTACGACGGGATTCGCCATCTGGCCACCGACGCGCCCAGCACGCCACCCACGCTGCTCGCGCTGGCGGTCGCGGTTCTGTCGCTGGTGCTCAAGGAAGGCCTGTTCTGGTACACCCTGCGCGTCGCGCGCAAGGCAAAATCCCAGCTCATCGAAGCCAATGCCTGGCATCACCGCAGCGATGCGCTGTCGTCGATCGCGGCCCTCGTAGCGATCGGCGGGTCCATGCTCGGCTATGCGGCGCTCGACGCGCTCGGCGCCATTCTCATCGGCCTCATGCTTGCCTTCATCGGCATACGCTATGGCTGGCAGAGCTTTCGCGAACTGGTGGATACGGGGCTGAAGGCTGACCGTATTCAGGTGGTGCGCGAACAGATCGCCACCGTGCCCGGCGTGCGGCACATGCGCCGCCTGCGCACCCGCACGATGGGCGGTCACGACGCGTTCGCCGATGTGGGCGTGTTCGTCGACCCTTACGTGAGCCTGACAGAGGCGCATCGCATCAGCGAGGCGATCACATCGAGGCTGGTGCGCCACGTGGACGAGATCGCCGATATCTGCGTACATATCGAGCCGGACGGTCATGCCGATTCCGACGCGGCCCATGCGCTACCCCTGCGCGAACAGATCCTGCCCGAACTCGAACGGGCCTGGCAGGACCTGCCGGCGGCAGACGGGATTCAGCGGGTGACGCTGCATTATCTCGACGACGTCATCGAAGTCGAGGTCCAGCTACCGTTGGCGCGGGTACCGTTCCACGAGCGCGATCAGGCCGCCTTCGATGCCATCGCCCGCGAGATCAGCCCGATTGCCGAAATCCGGCTGCTCTACGCCGCACCGCAACGCACGCAGCGTCACGAGTGATCGCGTGGGCAAGATAACGTCTGCGAATGAACGTAAACAAACGCGATTAAGCATGAAGACCGATAATCATCGGGCGTCAGGTCAGCTTTAAGCGCTCAAGCCTGATATTGGTTTTACCCCCATAATCGAGCGCAACGAAGCCGTTACGGTCGAATAGCGCCGTGCATCAGCCGTCTTGTCTTGCATTCGCGTTTATTGGCGTTCATTTGCGGACCGTTTTATTTTCTTGAAAACAAAACCGCAGGTTACACAGTGGGCGTTTGCCGACCCGCCGCTAATAGGCGAACTCGGTGAACACCGGGTCGACCGATTCATTCCAGCGGCCGGCATACAGATCCAGCAGCGTTTCCGCAGGCGTGACGCCGGTCTCGGCGATTTCGGCCAGCTGGTCGAGATACATCCGTTCGTCGCGATCCTGGCTGTCCAGCCGTGCGCGTCTTTCCAGCCCGCCCTGGGCGATGGCGACCACTTCGCGTGCCACATCCTGCAGGGTGCCATCGCGAAACGGCGTTTTCAGGCCATGGATGGGGGCTTCGCGGCGCAGGCGATTGCGTTCTTCGGCGCTGAAGTCACGACACAACTGCCAGGCGGCGTCGAGGGCTTCGCTGTCGTAGCACAGGCCCGCCCACAGCGCGGGCAGGGCGCACAGGCGTCGCCAGGGGCCCCCGTCGGCGCCGCGCATTTCCATGAAGCGCTTGAGGCGCACTTCCGGGAAGAGCGTGGTCAGATGATCGTCCCAGTCGGAGAGCGTGGGCAGTTCGCCCGGCAGGGCGGGCAGCTTGCCGGCCATGAAATCGCGAAACGACTGGCCGGACGCATCGATATAGCGCCCGTCGCGATAGACGAAGTACATGGGCACATCGAGCGCGTACTCGATATAGCGTTCGAAGCCCATGTCGTCGTCGAATACCCAGTCGAGCATGCCGGAGCGGTCGTTGTCGGTATCGGTCCAGATTTGGCTGCGGTACGACACGAAGCCGTTCGGTTTGCCCTCGGTGAAGGGCGAGTTGGCGAACAGCGCCGTGGCCACCGGTTGAAGCGCCAGGCCGACCCGGAACTTCTGGATCATGTCGGCTTCCGAGCCGTAGTCGATATTCACCTGGACAGTCGAGGTACGCAGCATCATGTCGAGCCCGAGCGTGCCCACCTTGGGCATATAGGCCTTCATGATGTCGTAGCGCTGTTTGGGCATCCACGGCACGTCGGCACGGGCCCATTTGGGCTGAAAACCCAGGCCCAGCAGGCCGACATTCAGTTCGGCAGCGACTTCCTTGACCTGTTTGAGATGCACATGGATCTCGTCGCAGGTTTCATGGACGCTATCCAGCGGGGCGCCCGCGAGTTCGAGCTGGCCGCCGGGTTCGAGCGTGATATGACAACGGCCCAGTTCAAGTGCGACGAGATTGCCGTTCTCGGTCATCGGCTGCCAGCCGAAGCGCTGCAGCTTTTCCAGAAAGGTGTGGATGCCGCGCTCGCCCTCGTAGGGCAGGGCCCTGAGGGTGTCGCGATCAAACACGAATTTCTCGTGCTCGGTACCCAGGCGCCAACGGCTCGGCGGCTTGCAGGCGTTTTCGAAGTATTCGATGAGCTGGCGGCGATCCGTGATCGTCGCGCCGCCGGATTGTGAAGGCGCCGACATGGATTCTCCAATCGGTCATGATCGCTGGCCGCAGGCCAGGCGCATCATGCTGCAGTCTGAATTTGGCGCATGGTAACGTTAAAAAGCATCTACCGGGATAGTTGGCGAATGCAATCAATACAGGGCGCAGGCCAGCGAGCGGCCGCGTGCGCAATTCGCGCTGAATCGACGGCGCGAGCGCGCGCGTTTGTCTGGAGTTCATCATGAGTACGGCCACCTCCAAATCGGCCCATATCGAAGCGCTGTTTCGGCTCACGCGCTTGCACAAGCCGATCGGTATCTTCCTGGTGGTCTGGCCCATGCTGTGGGCGTTGTGGCTGGCCGCTGGCGGGATGCCCGATCCGTGGGTGCTTTGCGTGTTCGTGCTCGGCGCGATACTCATGCGCTCGGCCGGCTGTGTGATCAACGACTTCGCCGATCGCAAGATCGACGGCTACGTACGTCGCACCAAGGAGCGTCCGCTGGCCACCGGCGAGGTGAGTTCACGCGAGGCGCTGATCCTTTTTGCCGTGCTGTGCCTGGCCGCCTTCGCGCTGGTGCTCACGCTCAACGGTCTGACCATTGCGATGTCCGTCGTGGGTGCGGGGCTGGCCGTGCTGTACCCGTTCACCAAGCGATTGACCCACTGGCCACAGATGTTTCTGGGCGCGGCCTTTGGCTGGGCGGTACCCATGGCGTTCGCAGCCCAGGCCGGCTTCGTGCCGTGGGGCGGCTGGCTGCTGTTCGTGGCTACGCTCATCTGGGCACTGGTCTACGACACCTTCTATGCCATGGTCGATCGCGACGACGACCTCAAGATCGGGGTCAAGTCCACCGCCATTCTATGGGGCCGCTACGATCGGGCCGTGATCGGTGCCTTCCAGCTGCTGTTCTTTGCGCTGCTGATCGGTGTAGGGAGCGCGTTCGAGCTGGGCTGGCTGTACTACCTCGGCCTGGACGGCGGCGCGGCGATGGCGGTGAATCATCAATGGCTTGCACGCCATCGCGAGCGCGATGCCTGTTTTCGCGCCTTCATGCAGCACAACATTCTTGGCGGGGTCATCTTCGCCGGCGTGGTGGCGGATCTCGCCCTTCGCTAGGCGGGCGTTAAGCGCTCGGTACTCGCTTTCGATGCAAGGCCGGCCGCCGTGCTGGCCCATCTTTCAATGAATACGGTAATCGTCTATGAGTAACGCTGATCTGATCGCGCGCGATCTGAAAGTCGTCTGGCATCCCTGTACCCAGATGAAGGACACCGAGGCCATGCCGCCGGTGCCCATCAGACGCGGCGAGGGCGTATGGCTGGAAGATTTTGACGGCAATCGCTATATCGACGCCGTGAGCTCCTGGTGGGTGAATATCTTCGGCCACGCCAACCCGGCCATCAACGACCGCATCAAGACGCAGCTGGACACCCTCGAACACGTCATGCTGGCGGGTTTTTCACACGAGCCGGCGGTGGAACTGGCCGAGCGGCTGGTCGATCTCACCCCGGCCGGGCTCACCCGTGCCTTCTATGCCGACAACGGCTCGGCCGCGGTCGAAGTCGCGCTCAAGATGAGTTTTCATTACTGGCGTAACACCGGACATGGCGAAAAGACCCGTTTCATCAATATGGGCAACAGCTATCACGGCGAAACGCTGGGCGCGCTCGCGGTGGGCGACGTCGATCTCTATAAAAAGACCTACGAGCCGCTGCTACTCAAGCCACTGACGGCGCGCTCTCCCGATTGCTACCAGCGTGAACCCGGCGTGAGCTGGGAAGAACACAGCCGTGCGGTATTCGCCGACATGGAAGCGCTGCTTGCCGAGCATGCCCATGAAACCTGTGCCGTGATCGTGGAGCCGCTGCTGCAGTGTGCCGGCCATATGCGCATGTATCACCCGGTGTATCTGGAACTGCTGCGCGAGGCCTGCGATCGCTACGGCGTGCATCTCATCGCCGACGAGATCGCGGTCGGGTTCGGCCGTACGGGCACCCTGTTCGCCTGCGAGCAGGCCGGCGAGCGCGGTATCTCGCCGGACTTCATGTGCCTGTCCAAGGGGCTGACGGCCGGTTACCTGCCGCTGTCGATCACCATGACCACCGACGACATCTACGCGGCGTTCTACGACGATTACGCCAACCTCAACGCGTTTTTGCACTCGCATTCCTATACCGGCAATCCGCTGGCCTGTGCGGCCGCGCTGGCGACGCTGGACGAGTTCGAGCGCCGCGACCAGATCGCGGTGAATCGTCAGCTGGCCCAGCACATGGCCGACGCGGTCGCACCGCTGGCCGAGCATCCGAACGTCGGCGAAGTACGCCAGACCGGCATGGTGCTGGCCATCGAAATGGTCGCCGACAAGGCCAGCGGGACGCCTTTCGACTGGCGTGAGCGCCGTGGTATTCGCGTTTACCAGCATGCCTTGAGTCAGGGCGCGCTGCTGCGCCCACTGGGTGACGTGATCTATTTCATGCCACCTTACGTAATCACGCCCGAACAGATCGAGCATCTGGGAAAAGTCGCTGCACAAGGCATAGAACGCGCTGTCTCGACTTGAGCCGAAAGCGCTGCTAGCCTGAGCCTATCCGGCTGATGCCGGCCCAGACACAACCGATTCTTGCACCCGCAAACGAGAAACGGTCGCCACCACGGCGGCCGTTTTCTTTTCGGGTGCGTTGTTTTCAAGGTGGAGCGATGGACAAGACACCGCTGACGCAGACCGGCGCCGACGCGCTACGTGATGAGCTCAAGCGACTCAAGAAAACCGAGCGCCCGCGCATCGTCGCGGCGATCGAAGAGGCGCGTGCCCATGGCGATCTCAAGGAGAACGCCGAGTACCACGCAGCCAAGGAAGAGCAGGGCTTCAACGAAGGCCGTATCAACGAAATCGAGTCGAAGCTTGCCACCGCTCAGATCATCGATGTCGCCCGTGTGGGTGCGCAGGCGAACGGGCGCGTGGTGTTCGGCGCCACGCTGGATCTGGCCGACGAGGACAGCGGCGAAGAGTTCACTTACCAGATCGTTGGCGAGGACGAGGCCGACATCAAGAAGGGGCTGCTGTCGTTTGCCTCGCCTATCGCCCGTGCCCTGATCGGCAAGACCGAAGGCGACGTGGTCGATATCGAGGTGCCCGGTGGCCGCCGTACGCTTGAAATCGTCGAGGTGCGCTATATCTGATCGCCGTCCCGACGCCGCGGCCGCGCCCCTGACTACGCCTTTTCAGGGTTGGGGCGATACAGGGTCGCGGTGCGTCCGATCTGCTGAACACAGGCCGCCCCGAGGCGTTCGCAAATCTGTTCGACCTCGGCGCGCCGGTCCTGTTTTTCCTCGGTGGCGAGCTTGACCTTCACCAGCTCATGGTCGAACAGGGCCCGATCGATCTCGGCCAGTACCGGCTCGCTCAGCCCGGCCGCGCCGGTTTGCACCACAGGCTTGAGATGATGGGCCTGTTTTTTGAGTGCCCGGCGGGATGCGGCATCGAGGTCTAGGGACATTGGCGGTTTCACGACAGCTGGCTGAAAACAGCGCAACAGTATACGACCCATGAGCAAGCGCAGCGATACACGCCGTTGGCTGGACAAGCATCGAAACGATCCCTATGTGCGGGCCGCCCAGAAGGATAATTACCGCTCGCGCGCGGTCTATAAACTGGCCGAGGTCGACGAGCGCGATCAGCTGCTCAAGTCCAAGCAGTGCATCGTCGATCTGGGGGCCGCGCCCGGCGGCTGGAGCCAGTATTGCCGTCGCCAGCGCCCGCAGGCGCGGGTCGTGGCGCTGGATCGCCTGAATATGAAGCCGATCGACGGGGTGGATTTCCTCAACGTCGATTTCGCCGAACAGGCCGGGGTGGATACGCTCATGCAAACGCTGGGCAACGACCGCGTCGATCTTGTACTTTCCGACATGGCCCCCAATTTGACGGGGATCATGGTGGCCGATCAGGCCGGTGTGATGCAGTTGGCAGAACTCGCGCTGGACCTGTGCGCTTCGGTTCTGGACGCCGAAGGCGATCTGTTCATCAAGGTGTTTCAGGGCGAGGGTTTCGACGAAATGCTGGTCGATATGCGACAACGCTTTCGACGCGTGGCGGTGCGCAAGCCCAAGGCCTCGCGCGATGCCAGCCGGGAAATGTATCTGCTGGGCCAGGGCTGGCGTACATGAAGCTGTGGGATAAAGCAGCGGGCCGACAGGCCGATTGTTTATACTGTCCGCTACCAGGTCGGACACCAATCATACGGCCGCACGATCGCGGTCGAGGATGTAGATCTTGAACGAACTAGCTAAGAATCTGCTGTTGTGGGTCGTGATCGCGCTCGTGTTGATGAGCGTGTTCTCGAGCTTCGCCCCGTCGACGTCGAACGCGAACGAGGTGCCGTACTCGCAGTTCCTCGACCAGGTCGAAAACGGCAGCGTCGCGCAGGTCAATATCGAGGACCAGCGCATCCGCGGTCAGCTCAAGTCCGGCCAGAAGTTCGCGACCTTCAGTCCCGAGTCCGACAACAAGGCGATGATCGGCACGCTGCGCGAGCACGACGTCGAGATCGTCGGTGAGCCGCCGGATCAGGGCTCGTTCCTCAAGCAGATTCTCATCTCCTGGTTCCCGTTCCTGCTGCTGATCGGCGTGTGGATTTACTTCATGCGCCAGATGCAGGGCGGCGGCGGTGGCCGTGGTGCGATGTCCTTCGGCAAGTCGAAGGCGCGCATGATGCAGGCCGACCAGGTCAAGATCACCTTCGCCGACGTGGCCGGCGTGGAAGAGGCCAAGTCCGAGGTGCAGGAGCTGGTCGAATTCCTCTCCGAGCCGGGCAAGTTCCAGCGCGTGGGCGGCAAGATTCCGCGCGGTGTGCTCATGGTCGGCTCGCCGGGTACCGGCAAGACGCTGCTGGCCAAGGCCATCGCCGGCGAGGCCGGGGTGCCGTTTTTCTCGATTTCGGGCTCCGACTTCGTGGAAATGTTCGTCGGCGTGGGCGCATCGCGTGTGCGCGACATGTTCGAGCAGGCCAAGAAGCAGTCGCCCTGCATCATCTTCATCGACGAAATCGACGCGGTCGGTCGCCAGCGTGGTGCCGGCCTGGGCGGCGGGCACGACGAGCGTGAACAGACGCTCAACCAGCTGCTGGTCGAGATGGACGGCTTCGAAGGCAGCGAGGGCGTGATCGTGATCGCGGCCACCAACCGCCCCGACGTGCTCGACCCCGCGCTGCTGCGCCCCGGTCGTTTCGACCGTCAGGTGGTGGTCCCGCTGCCGGACGTGCGCGGGCGCGAACAGATCCTGAAAGTGCACATGAAGAATGTGCCCATTCACGACAACGTGAAGGCCTCGGTCATCGCCCGTGGCTGCCCGGGCTTTTCCGGTGCGGATCTGGCCAACCTCGTCAACGAGGCGGCACTGTTCGCCGCGCGTGCGAACAAGAAGCTCGTGGTCCAGGAGGATTTCGAGCGCGCCAAGGACAAGATCATGATGGGCGCCGAGCGCAAGTCCATGGTCATGACCGAGGACGAAAAGCGCCTGACCGCCTATCACGAGGCCGGCCACGCGATTATCGGCCTGACCGTGCCCCAGCATGATCCGGTGCACAAGGTCACCATCGTGCCGCGCGGTCGTGCGCTGGGCGTGACCATGTTCCTGCCGGAAGAGGATCGCTACAGCTATTCCAAGCAGCGGCTGATCAGCCAGATCTGCACGCTCTACGGTGGGCGTCTGGCCGAGGAGATCATCTTCGGCAAGGAAGCGGTCACCACGGGCGCCTCGAACGACATCGAACGGGTAACCGAAATCGCCCGCAACATGGTCACCAAGTGGGGCCTGTCCGACCGACTCGGGCCGATTGCCTACGATACGGAAGACAACCAGCCCTTCCTGGGCAAGGCTGCGACGCAGTCCAGCGGTATTTCCGACGAAACGGCGCACGCCATCGACAAGGAAATCCGTTCCATCATCGACGGTTGCTACGAGCGCGCCAAGCAGATCCTCGAGGATCATATGGACAAGCTGCATCTCATGTCGGATGCGCTGATGAAGTATGAAACCATCGATCGCAAGCAGATCGACGAGATCATGCAGGGCCGCGAGCCCGGTCCGCCGGAAAGCTGGGACGATTCGGATACGCCGAACTCGGGCGGCGGCAATGCGCCGACCGCGAGCACGCCGGACTCCGATGCCTCGTCCGACAAGCAGGACAAGGGCGACAAGGGTGTGCCGAGCCCGGCTCATCATCGTGAGTCCTGATCCCGATCGGGATTGAGAAAGCCGGCAGGCATTGTCTGCCGGCTTTTTCGTTGTAGCGGGCGTCATGCGCAATCGTTTTCGGGGTTTCGTTGCTGTACGGAGCGACGGGTGTATTTGAGTAGTCGTTACAGGCGCCTGGATCTGGCCAGGCCCGTGGTCATGGGCATTCTCAACGTCACGCCGGATTCCTTTTCCGACGGCGGTGCCTATGTCGAGACGGCGCGGGCGGTGGATCATGCCCTGACGCTGGTCGAGCAGGGTGCTGCGATGATCGACATCGGCGGCGAATCCACGCGGCCCGGCGCGAACCCGGTCGACGAGCGCGAAGAAATGGCGCGCGTGCTGCCAGTGATCGAGGCTCTGCGGGCACAAAGCGATGTGTTCATCTCCATCGATACGATCAAGCCGCAAGTGATGCGGGCGGCCTGCGCCGCCGGAGCCGACATGATTAACGACGTCATGGCTCTGCGCGCCCCCGGGGCGATCGATGCGGCGCGTGACAGCGAGGCCGCGGTTTGCCTGATGCACATGCAGGGCGAACCTCGCACCATGCAGACCGCGCCGGTTTATGGTGATGTCGTCGCCGATGTGCGGGCCTTTCTAGCCGAGCGGGTGGCCGCCTGCCGGAGCGCGGGCATCGACGACAGCCGCCTCTGCGTAGACCCCGGCTTCGGCTTCGGTAAGACGCTGGCGCACAACCTTGAGCTGATGCGCCGACTGCGCTGCTTCGTCGACGACGGATTGCCCGTCCTCATGGGCGTGTCGCGTAAATCCATGTTCGCGAAACTGCACGGCCATGACGGCATGGAAAGTCGTATTCATGCCAGCATCACGGCCGCATTCTGGGCGGCGACACAGGGCACGGGTATCATCCGCAGCCACGATGTGGCTCATACCGTCGAGGCGCTCATGCTCGCCGCGGCGTTGGTCGATAACTGATTCACCGGTTCAACAAGGAAGGCACGATCGTGGCTCAGCGATATTTCGGGACGGACGGCATTCGTGGGGAAGTGGGGCAGGCGCCACTTACACCGGACTTCGCGCTCAAACTTGGTTGGGCGGCCGGCCGTGTGCTGGTTCGCCGGCTGGGTGAGCGCGGGGTGCCGGAAAGCGCCGGTGAGCGGCCTCAGGTACTCATCGGCAAGGACACCCGTCTGTCCGGCTATATGTTCGAATCCGCTCTCGAGGCCGGCTTCGCTTCCGCCGGTGTGGATGTCCTGCTGGTGGGGCCGCTGCCCACGCCAGCGATCGCCTATCTGGCACGCACGTTTCGTGCGGGCGCGGGCGTGGTCATCAGTGCGTCGCACAACCCGTTTTCCGACAACGGTTTCAAGTTCTTCTCTCACTACGGCCAGAAACTGGCTGACGAGGTCGAGGCCGAAATCGAGGCCGAACTCGAGCAGCCGCTGGTTTGTGTGGATTCTGATCGGCTCGGTCGTGCGCGCCGCGTGGAAAGCGCGCCCGGGCGCTATATCGAGTTCTGTAAATCCACGGCGCGCTTCGAAAACGGCGGTCTGTCGGGCATGAAGATCGTGCTCGACTGTGCCCACGGCGCGACCTATCACGTCGCACCGGATGTGTTTCGTGAGCTCGGCGCACAGGTGACGGTAATCGGGGCCTCGCCTGACGGGCTCAATATCAATCGCGACGTTGGTTCGACTCATCCGAAAGGCCTGTCCGAGGCGGTACGCGCCCACGGCGCCGATGTGGGTGTCGCGCTCGACGGCGACGGCGACCGCTGCATCATGGTCGACCACGAAGGCAATATCGTGGACGGCGATCAGCTGCTCTATGTCATCGCCAATGCCCGCCGCGAAGCCGGTGAGCTGCAGGGGCCGGTGGTCGGCACCTTGATGAGCAATCTGGGGCTTGCGCTGGCGTTCAAGCGCGATGGCGTCGCATTCGAACGAGCCAAGGTGGGCGACCGCTATGTCTTCGAGCGTCTGCGCGCGCTGGGCGCGAACGTGGGCGGGGAATCCTCGGGCCATATCCTTTGTCTGGATCGGGCCACCACGGGGGACGGCATCGTCTCGGCCCTGCAGGTGCTGGCGGCGATGGTGAGCACGGGTTCGAGCCTGCGCACGCTGGTGACGCCGGTCGGTAAGTGCCCGCAAACGTTGATCAACGTACGCATCACACGCGGCAGCGCAGACAGCTTGATGCAGAACACGCAGGTGGTTGACGCCGTGCGGGACGTGGAAAATACGCTGGGCGACGAAGGTCGCGTATTATTGCGCCCCTCGGGCACCGAGCCGCTGTTGCGCGTGATGGTCGAAGGCACCGACGCGGGTGCCGTGGAAGACTGCGCCAACCGGCTTGCAGAAAGCGTTCGTCAGGCCGCAGCGGCCTGAAGACAATGCATAAAATGATGATAGAGGGTATTCGATGAGCCGTAGGATGCTGATCGCAGGCAACTGGAAAATGAACGGCGACGCCGCCCAGGTGGACGCATTCGCGCGTGCGCTGAGCGCGGACGCCGGCTCGATCGCCGCCGAAATGCTGGTGTGCGTGCCGTTCGTCTATATCGAGCGTCTGGCCGCGGGTCTGGCGGATTCGCCGGTCGCACTCGGCGCACAGAACGTGGCCGCGGAAGTCGATGCCGGCGCATTCACCGGCGAAGTCAACGGCGGGATGCTGGCCGATATTGGATGTCGTTATGTCATCGTGGGTCATTCGGAGCGACGCGCACTGTATGGTGAAACCGATGCGGTCGTCGCAGCCAAGGCCAGCGCCGCCGTCGCGGCCGGTCTCAAGCCGATCGTGTGCGTAGGCGAGACGCTGGAACAGCGTGAAGCCGATCAGACCGAAACGGTGCTGGCCGCGCAGCTCGCAGCCCTGTTCGAGCAGTGCGATCGGGCCACGCTTGCCGAGGCGGTTATCGCATACGAACCGATCTGGGCGATCGGGACCGGTCGCTCGGCCACGCCGGAACAGGCACAGGACGTCCACGCATTTTTGCGCGGGCAAATCGCCAACAACGATGCTACAATGGCGGAATCGGTTCTGCTGCTTTACGGCGGCAGCGTAAAGCCGGACAATGCCGCGGCGCTATTCGCCGGGGCGGACGTCGACGGCGCGCTGATTGGCGGCGCTTCGCTCAAGGCCGATTCATTCTTGGACATCGCGCGCGCGAGCGGTTAGGCTCGCGCCCGTTCACAGGCTCTGGCATGGTTTATACAATACTGGTCGTCATCCAGGTCGTTGTTGCATTGGCTCTTATCGGGCTGATCCTCGTGCAGCATGGCAAGGGTGCAGACGCGGGCGCTGCCTTTGGTAGCGGCGCATCGGGTACGGTTTTCGGGGCCAAGGGCTCGGCGAACTTCATGACCCGCGCAACCGCTTCGCTGGCGACGGTGTTCTTTGCCATCAGCCTGACGCTGGCCTATCTGATCAACGGTGCAAGCACGCCCACGGGCAGTGTGACCGATCAGGTTCAGCAGCAGGCGCCGGGATCGTCGTTGTTGTCGGATGGCAACAACAATGGCGTGGCCGGCGACGAGGTCGTTACCGGTGAAGGTTCAAACACCGACGCCGATAACGAAAATCAGGGTGCGCCTGCCGATAATGGTTCGGCGGCGCCGCAAGTTCCGGGCGATAGCGGCGATGACGCCGATACGTCCGAGCCCAGTGCGCAGGTGCCCGAGTAGGGCGCGCACGGGCCCACGATCATGCCGACGTGGTGGAATTGGTAGACACGCTGTCTTGAGGGGGCAGTAGCGAGAGCTGTGCCGGTTCGAGTCCGGCCGTCGGCACCATACAATTTGTCAGCGACGTGAGAGGCACGCCAGCGGCGATATGCGAGTCACGATCAGAAAGGGCCTGGATCTGCCAATCGGCGGCGCTCCGAGGCAGGTCATTCAGGATGCGTCGCCGGTAAGTCGCGTCGCGGTCGTCGGCACCGACTATCACGGCATGAAGCCGACAATGGCGGTCAGCGAGGGCGATCGCGTCAAGCTCGGTCAGCCGCTGTTCGAAGACAAGAAAACCCCTGGGGTCATCTATACCGCGCCAGGTGCGGGCGAGGTGGTCGCGATCAATCGCGGCGCCAAGCGCGTGCTCCAGTCGGTCGTCATTCGGCTCGACGGCGAAGCCGGCGCTGACGACGAAATCACTTTCGAATCATACAGCCCGGAAAAACTGGGCGAGCTCGATGCCGGGCGCGTCGAGACAACGCTGATCGAGTCCGGTCTATGGACTGCGCTGCGTACCCGTCCGTTCAGCAAGGTGCCCGCGCCGGGCACGCGGCCGCGCTCGATATTCATCACCGCGATTGATACCAATCCGCTGGCGGCGGATCCGGCGGTCATCGTCAATCAGCGGCGCTCGGATTTCGTCAACGGCCTGCGCGTGTTGTCGCGTCTGACCGAGGGCTCGGTCTATATCTGCAAGGCGCCGGGCGCGGACATTCCGCAGCCGGGCGGTAGCCAGTTCGTTACCGCCGAGTTCGAAGGCAAGCATCCGGCCGGGCTGGTCGGTACCCACGTGCATTTTCTCGACCCGGTTGGCGTCGACAGCTGCGTCTGGCATCTCGGTTATCAAGACGTCATGGCCGTCGGCGCGTTATTCACCAGCGGGCGTATCAACGTCGAGCGCGTGGTGGCGCTGTGCGGGCCGGCTGCATCGAATCCGCGCCTGCTGCGCACGCGTATGGGTGCGAGCACGGATGAGTTGCTGCACGACGAGCTGCAAGGCGATGAGGTTCGCGCGATTTCCGGGTCGGTTCTGTCCGGACGCCGGGCAGCCGAATGGGGTTCGTTCATCGGCCGTTACGACACCCAGCTGACGCTGTTGCCGGAAAGCCGGGAACGGCCGTTCATGGGCTGGTTGGCGCCGGGCCGCGATCGTTTCTCGAAAATCAACGTGTTTCTGTCGAGCCTGCTCAAGCCGTCGAGTTACAAGTTCAATACGTCGCAGAACGGCAGTGCCCGAGCGATGGTGCCGATCGGCAACTACGAAGAAGTGATGCCGCTCGATATTTTGCCCACGCAGCTGCTGCGCGCATTGCTGGTGCAGGATACCGACAGCGCCCAGGCGCTCGGTGCCACCGAGCTGGATGAAGAGGATCTGGCGCTGCTGACGTTCGTCGACGTGGCCAAGTACGATTTCGGGCCGCACCTGCGTGCGAATCTCGACATCATCGAACGCGAGGGTTGATTCCATGGCGGGTTTGAGAGAAGGGCTGGATCGCTTGCACCCGCTGTTCGCCAAGGGCGGACGGTTCGAGCGTTTCTATGCGCTCTACGAAATGGTGGATACGTTCTTTTATTCGCCAGCGGATACCACCCGCACTGCACCCCACGTGCGCGACGGGATCGATCTCAAGCGCGTGATGATCTACGTGTGGCTTGCGACGTTCCCCTGCATGTTCATGGCCTGCTGGAACACCGGTTTTCAGGCCAATATGGCCATGGCCCAGATGGGCCTCGACAGCGTCGACAACTGGCGCCAGGTGCCCCTGAGCTGGTTCGGCGTGGATCACAGCCCCGAAAGTTTCTGGGACAATTTCGTTCTCGGCTTCTGGTATTTCGCCCCCGTCTATTTCGTGACCTTCGTGGTCGGCGGCCTCTGGGAAGCGCTTTTCGCCGCGGTTCGCAATCACGAGATCAACGAAGGCTTCTTTGCCACGTCGATTCTCTACACGCTGACGCTACCGCCGGCGATTCCGCTCTGGCAGGCCGCGCTGGGTATCACCTTCGGCATTGTCGTAGGCAAGGAAGTCTTCGGCGGCACGGGCAAGAATTTTCTCAACCCGGCGCTTACCGGTCGTGCTTTCCTGTTCTTTGCGTTTCCGGCCTATATGTCGGGCGACAGTGTCTGGACCGCCGTCGACGGCTGGTCCGCGGCCACACCGCTGGGCCTTGGCGCCAGCGACGGCATGAACGCGATCACCAGTCAGATTACCTGGTGGGATGCGTTTGCCGGCGATATTCAGGGCTCGCTGGGGTCGACCTCCACGCTGGCGATCCTTCTCGGTGCGGCATTTCTGCTCTACACCCGCGTGGCGTCCTGGCGCATCATGGCGGGCTGCGTCGGCGGCCTCGTCGGTATCACGCTGCTGTTCAACCTGATCGGCAGTGAAACCAACCTGATGTTCGGCATGCCCTGGTACTGGCATCTGGTGATCGGCGGTTTTGCCTTCGGCGCCGTGTTCATGGCCACCGATCCCGTCAGCGCCTCGATGACCAATACCGGGCGGGTGATTTACGGCGCGCTGATCGGCGTGATGACCGGGCTGGTACGGGTGGTCAACCCGGCGTTCCCGGAAGGCATCATGCTTGCGATTCTGTTCGCGAACATCTTTGCCCCGCTGATCGACTATTTTGTGGTGCAGGCGAACGTGCGACGGCGCCAGAAGCGGCTGGCCAGCGCCAATGGCAGCCGGCGCGGCAAGCCGGTCGACACGGTCGCCGCGGAGTAGATCATGGTTGGTATTGTCGGATTTTCGCGTGACGGTGTCGGCTACGTGGTCGTGGTCGCGCTCGCGGTCTGCTTGGTTTGCTCTGTTCTCGTGGCGTCGGCTGCGACGTTCCTCAAGCCCATGCAGACGGTGAACGCCAAGGCAGACCGCCGCAGTAATATTCTGGAAGTCGCCGGGCTGCCCAGCGGCCCCGACGTCGACGTGAACGAAGTGTTTCGTGACCGCATCGAAGCCCGCGTGGTGGATCTGTCCACCGGCGAGTACGTGCCCGACATGGAGTCGAGCAACTTCGACCAGCGGCGTGCCGCATCGGACCCGGACACCAGCATCAAGATTCCGCGTTCGCAGGATATCGCCGATATCAAGCAGCGCTCGAAGTATGCCGAGGTGTATCTGGTCAAGGATGACCAGGGCCAGCTCAAGACCGTCGTGCTACCGATTCATGGCTATGGCCTCTGGTCGACGATGTATGGCTTTCTGGCACTCGAGCCCGACGCAAACACCGTGCAGGGCATCAAGTACTATGAGCAGGGCGAAACCCCGGGTCTGGGCGCCGAGGTGGAGAACCCGCGCTGGCGTGCCAAATGGGACGGCAAGAAGGTCTACGACGACAACGGCGACGTCGAGCTGAGCGTGATCAAGGGCAGTGTCGGTCAGGGCACCCCGAACGCCCAGTACAAGGTCGACGGTCTGTCGGGCGCGACGCTGACCAGCCGCGGCGTGTCGAATACGATTCATTACTGGCTGGGCGAGAACGGTTTTGAGCCGTTCCTCGACAAGATTCGCAGCGGCAAGCTGTCGGCGGAGGGATAGACATGGCACAGAGTCAGGCTATGAAGGTGTTGACCGAACCGTTGGTCAACAACAATCCGATCGCCCTGCAGATCCTCGGGATTTGTAGCGCACTTGCCGTGACCAACCAGGTGGCAACGGCGCTGCTGATGTGTGCCGCGCTGACCGCGGTGACGGCCTGTTCGAACTTTTCGATCAGCCTCATCCGCAACCATATTCCCTCAAGCATTCGCATCATCGTGCAGATGACGATCATCGCCTCGCTGGTGATCGTGGTCGACCAGCTGCTCAAGGCCTTTGCCTATGACCTGGCCAAGTCGATGTCGGTTTTCGTGGGCCTGATCATCACCAACTGCATCGTCATGGGACGTGCGGAAGCATTCGCCATGAAGGAGCCGCCGGGTCTGGCGTTTCTCGACGGGCTGGGCAACGGTCTCGGCTACAGCCTGATCCTGTTGCTGGTGGGCGTCATCCGTGAGCTGTTCGGCGCCGGCTCGCTGCTTGGGTATCAGATTCTTCCGCTGGCGAGCGCGGGCGGCTGGTACGTGCCGCTGGGCATCATGCTGTTGCCGCCGAGCGCGTTCTTCATTATCGGTTTTCTGATCTGGGGCCTGCGTAGCTGGAAGCCGGAACAGAATGAAGAAGCGGATTATCAGATCCACCAGGTGCATCGCACCGAAGTCGTCTAGCGGCAGACCGACGAGGCATTCGACGTGGAAAACTATCTCAGTATCCTGATCAAATCGGTCTTTATCGAGAACCTGGCGCTCGCCTTCTTTCTCGGTATGTGCACCTTCCTGGCGCTGTCGAAGAAGATTTCGACAGCAATCGGCCTGGGTGTGGCGGTGATCGTGGTGCAGGGGCTGACCGTTCCGGTCAATAACCTGATCTATCAGCATCTGCTCAAGGAAGGCGCGCTGGCCTGGGCCGGCTTGCCGAATACGGACCTGAGCTTTCTGGGGCTGATCAGCTATATCGGCGTGATCGCCGCCATGGTTCAGATTCTGGAGATGTTTCTGGATCGATTCGTGCCGGCGCTCTACGCCGCACTCGGCATCTTCCTGCCGCTGATTACGGTGAACTGCGCGATCATGGGCGGTTCGCTGTTCATGGTCGAGCGCGACTACGGCTTCGGTGAAAGTCTGACCTATGGCCTGGGCAGTGGCATCGGCTGGGCGCTGGCCATTGCCGCGCTGGCCGGGGTGCGCGAAAAGCTCAAGTATTCCGATGTACCGGACGGTCTGCAGGGCCTGGGCATCACCTTCATTACCGTGGGCTTGATGTCGCTTGGCTTCATGGCCTTTTCCGGTATTCAGCTCTAGACACGCGACTTCGGAGAACGTGAGAACTCATGGGTGAAGTAGCGCAAATCAGTCTTGGCGTCGGGGTGTTCACCGGCGTCGTGTTGTTTCTCGTCGCGGTGATCCTGCTGGCGAAGTCGCGTCTTGTAGCCAGCGGCAACGTCAATATCGAGATTAACGGCGAAAAGACCATCAAGGCCGCGGTGGGCACGAAGCTGCTGGGCGCGCTGGCCGACTCCAAGCTTTATGTATCCTCTGCCTGTGGTGGCGGCGGTACCTGCGCGCAGTGTCGGGTCAAGGTGCTCGAAGGCGGCGGCGCGATCCTGCCCACCGAGGAAAGCCACATCAACAAGCGCGAAGCGCGCGAGGGTGATCGGCTGTCCTGTCAGGTGACCGTCAAGCAGGACATGAAGATCAAGGTTCCGGAGGAAGTCTTCGGCGTCAAACAGTGGAAGTGCAAGGTACGCTCGAACGACAACGTCGCAACCTTCATCAAGGAACTGGTGCTTGAACTGCCCCAGGGCGAACACGTCAATTTCCGCGCCGGTGGCTATATCCAGATCACCTGTCCGCCGCACGAAGTCGCCTACAAGGATTTCGTGATCGACGAGCGTTTCCACGAGGACTGGGACACCCACAATCTGTGGCGGTATGTGTCGAAGGTCGACGAGACGGTAACGCGCGCCTACTCGATGGCGAACTATCCGGAAGAAGAGGGCATCATCATGCTCAACGTCCGGATCGCCACGCCGCCGCCGCGCAATCCCGACGTCAAGCCGGGCGAAATGAGCTCCTACATCTTCAGCCTCAAGCCAGGCGATGAGGTGCTCATTTCCGGGCCCTTCGGTGAATTCTTTGCCAAGGACACCGACGCAGAGATGGTGTTCGTGGGCGGTGGCGCCGGTATGGCCCCGATGCGTTCGCATATATTCGACCAGCTCGGACGCCTCAAGACCAATCGCAAGATGTCGTTCTGGTATGGCGCGCGTTCGAAACGCGAGATGTTCTACGTGAACGACTTCGACACGCTGGCCGAAGAGAACGATAACTTCACCTGGACCGTGGCCTTGTCCGACGCCAAGGAAGAGGACGAATGGACCGGTGAGACCGGGTTTATCCATAACGTGCTCTACGAGCGCTATCTCAAGGATCATCCGGCCCCGGAAGATTGCGAATACTATCTGTGCGGCCCGCCTATCATGAATGCGTCGGTCATCAGCATGCTCGAGGATCTGGGCGTCGAGCCGGAAAACATCATGCTGGACGATTTCGGGGGTTAATTCCCGGCATCGTTGCCTGCGAACGACCCCGCGTAAGGCCTGGCCGCGCGGGGTTTTTATTGGCTGATTGCCGAGTCGTCGCGCGCCGCCCTCGCTCACGCGGACGTGAAGGAAAAGATATGCAAGCGAACATCGTTCATTCCCATACCGTCACCCCGGGGCTGCGCCGGCGCGCGCGCCGCTCGGCGCTGGCGGTCCTGCTGGCTTTGGCGGTTCTTGTTGCTGCCTGTACAGGCGAGCAGCGCGAACCGATTCGCGTCAGCGGCCCCGCACAGGGCACGACCTACAGCGTGACGGTCATGGATCCGCCGTCCGAGCTGGACAGGGCCCGCGTAAAGGCGGCGATGGACGAGTTGATCGAAAACATCGACGCGCAGATGTCCACCTGGCGGGACGATTCGGAAATCGCGCGCTTCAACGCGGCGCCGCAAGGCGAGTGGGTGCCCGTATCGCCGGAGTTCGCGCAGGTGACCCAGCGCGCGCTCGCGATCGGGCGCGATACCGGCGGTGCTTTTGATGTGACGCTGGCCCCCATACTCAAGGTCTGGGGGTTTGGCGCGGGCGCGAGCGAGCCCAGTCGTTTGCCGACCGCGGATGAACTGGCGGCCGCCCGCGAAAAGACCGGTCTCGGGCTTGTCGAAGTACGCGATGAACCGCCCGCACTAAGAAAGCGCGCCGCCAACGTAACGCTCGATCTGGCGGGTCTGGCGCAGGGCTACACGGTCGATCTCATGGCCCAACGTCTGGACGAGCTGGGCGCGAAGCGCTACCTCGCCGAACTGGGCGGCGAGCTGTACGCGAAAGGCAACAAGACCGGGCGCTCGCCCTGGCGTATCGGTGTGGAGAAGCCCAAGGCCGGCGCACGCGAAATCGAGCGCATCGTGGGCCTGGCTGACGCCGGCATGACCACCTCCGGCGACTATCGCGACTATTTCGAAATCGACGGTCGCCGGTTTTCGCATACCATCGACCCGCGCACGGGGCGTCCGGTCGCCCACGATGTGCGCGCTGTCACCGTGATTGCACAAGACGCCACGCGGGCCGATGCGATGGCGACCGCGCTGCTGGTGATGGGTGAAGAGGCCGGGCTTCGTTATGCGAATGAACACGATCTGGCCGCGTTATTCGTGAGCGGCGACGCACCGGCGTATACTGAAACCTATTCCAAGGCATTCGAACCCTATATCGAGGAGTCGAAATGACACAGTTGCTGATACTCACCCTCGTGGCCTTTGCCGTGATGGCGTTGGTCGTCGCCGGCATGGCCATCGGGGTCATGGTTACCGGACGCGAGATCAAGGGCAGCTGCGGCGGCGTCGGCGGCGGCGACTGTGCCTGCAGCAAGGGCGGGAATTGCCCGACCACCGACAAGGCGCAGTCGCACTGATGTCGGCCCCATCGCTGGTCGTAAAGGACTATATGCGGGAGGTGATGGTCACCTTCCGTCCCGATGCCGACGCGCTGCGCGCGGTGCATCTGCTGCTGGAGAAAGACGTCTCCGGTGCGCCGGTCACCGATCGGCTCGGCAACATCGTTGGTTTTTTGTCGGAGAAGGATCTGCTCGGGATCGCGCTCGAGGCGGGCTATCACGCCGATGCGGCGGGTACCATCGAAGCGCTGATGTCGAAAAAAGTCGTGACAGTCGATGCGGAAGATAGTATTGTTAGCGCCGCTCGGATACTCCGGGACGCGTCGACGGAGACGTTGCCAGTGATGCTGCAAGGACGCCTCGCTGGTATGATCACTCGTCAGGACGTGCTTCGGGCATTCGAAAGCCAGCGCTAGTTTAGGCGTATTGAGTTACGCATTCGCTAGTCGATTTTCCTAGAAGCTGTAGTGACAAATCAGGGCCTTGCATTATGAAGGCCAAGTCATTATAGTTTCGCGCCATCGGGTGCGGGGTGGAGCAGTCTGGCAGCTCGTCGGGCTCATAACCCGAAGGTCGCAGGTTCGAATCCTGCCCCCGCTACCACATCTTGGTTGGATTAAAAGCCCCCGATGCGGGGCTTTTTTTATTGGCGCTTTATGTCGCAACGTCTTCACGAATTGCTCGAACCGATCATCAACGATCTGGGCTACGAGCTCTGGCACCTCGAATCGGTCGGCGCGGGGCGCAATCGCGTGCTGCGTGTGTATATCGATTCGTCCGAGGGCATCGCGCTGGAGGACTGCGAGACGGTCAGCCACGAAGTAAGCGCGGCCCTGGATGTCGAGGACGAAGGCAGCGGCCAGTATCAGCTGGAAGTCTCGTCGCCGGGTCTGGATCGACCGCTCGTTACCGGAGAGCATTTTCGTCGCTTCATTGGTGAACGTGCGCGCGTGAACATGTTTGCGCCGGTCGGCGGCAAGCGAAAGCTGCGCGGTACGATCCTGGCGGTGAACGGCGACACGGTTGATTTGGGCTGTGACGACCAGACATACAGCCTCGCGACAGGTGATATGGCGAAAGCCAGGCTGGAGCCCGTCTTTGAAGAATAGGGGCTTTGTCGAAGCGGTTTTGCCGGTCAAACGCAACACGAACGATTTCGGGTGGCAGCGATGAACAAGAATGTCCTATTGGTCGCCGAGGCGGTTTCAAACGAGAAAGGCGTTGATCGAGAGATCATCTTCGAAGCAATCGAAGCCGCGCTTTCCTCCGCTACGCGCAAGAAGCACGGCGGCGAAATCGCGGTGCGGGTCGAGGTCGACCGCAAGACCGGTCACTACGAAACATTCCGGCGCTGGCAGGTCATAGAGCCGGGCGCCGAGGGCGAGGACGGCGAGCCGGTCTTCATCGAAGCGCCGGATCGCGAGATTTCGCTAGAAACCGCGCGTGAGAATCATCCCGAGATCCAGGCCGGCGAGTTCATCGAAGAGCCGATGGAATCGGTCGAGTTCGGCCGTATCGCAGCTCAGGCCGCAAAACAGGTCATCGTGCAGAAGGTGCGCGAGGCCGAGCGCGCCCAGATCGTCGACCAGTACAAGCATCGCGTAGGCGAGCTGATTACGGGTCTGGTCAAGCGCATGGAGCGCGGCGCGGTGATTCTCGATCTGGGCGGCAACGCAGAAGCCATCATCCCGCGAGATCAGATGATCCCGCGCGAGCCGATGCGTCCGGGCGATCGCGTGCGCGGCTATCTTTATGACGTACGCCCCGAGCAGCGCGGCCCGCAGCTTTTCGTTTCTCGTACCAAGCCCGAATTCCTGCTGGAACTGTTCAAGCTGGAAGTGCCGGAGATTGGCCAGGGCTTGATCGAACTGCGCGGCGGTGCGCGGGATCCGGGTCTTCGCGCCAAGATTTCGGTACAGGCCAAGGATCGTCGTATCGATCCGGTGGGTGCCTGCGTCGGCATGCGGGGTTCGCGCGTACAGAGTGTGTCGAACGAGCTCGCCGGCGAACGCATCGATATCATCATGTGGAACGAAAACCCCGCCCAGTTCGTGATCAATGCGATGGCGCCGGCGGAAGTCGAATCCATCGTGCTGGACGAAGATTCCAACAGCATGGATCTGGCCGTCGCTGAAGACGTGCTGGCCAAGGCGATCGGTCGCGGTGGCCAGAACATTCGTCTGGCCTCGGAACTGACCGGCTGGAAGCTCAACGTCATGACCGTGGAAGACGCGGATGCGAAGAGCGAGGCCGAAGGCGAGGCGCTGCAGACCATGTTTCGCGAGCAGCTCGACGTCGACGACGAGGTTGCCGTCATTCTGGTCCAGGAAGGCTTCACGACCACCGAAGAAATCGCCTACGTGCCGCTCGAAGAGCTCGCCGAAATCGAAGAGTTCGACGAGGACATCGGCGAAGAACTGCGTAATCGCGCCCGCGATTACCTGCTCTCCAAGGCGATTTCCAGCGTGGAAGGCGGCGCCGAGGTCGACGACGACCTGTACGAAGTCGACGGTGTCGACGAGGAACTTGCCGCCCGCCTGGGTGAAAACGGTATCCTCTCGCGCGATGACCTCGCCGAGCTGGGCGCAGACGAACTCGTCGAGATGGTCGAAATAGATGAGGCAACGGCCGGCAAGCTGATCATGGCTGCTCGGGCGCACTGGTTTGCTGACGAGCAGGCCGACGCCGAATAGAATTGTCCTGAACAAACGGACGCCCGGCGCGGCAACGCACCAGCGCGGGCCCCATGGAGTAAGCAGAATATGGCGCAAACGACAGTCAAACAGCTGGCATCGGAAGTCGGTATTCCGGTGGAGCGACTGATCACGCGCTTGGCCGAAGCCGGTGTCTCCGCTTCTACGGAGAGCGACGGCATCAGCGACGACGACAAGCTCAAGTTGCTGCGGCATCTTCGTGAAAGCGGCGGCGCGTCTCGGTCGGGTGGCAAACTCGGCACCCGCAAGAGCGGTGTTTCGACCCGTCGGCGTTCGACCTCGGAGCTGAAGGTCAACACCGGCCGCGGCGCAACCTCGGGCCGTACGGTCAGCGTGGAAGTGCGCAAGCGGCGCACCTATCGCCAGGAACAGCAGCCGGAATCCGCGCCGGAGCAGCCGCCGGCCCAGGATGCTGAGCAGCAGGCGCGTGCCGAAGCCGAAAAGGCCGAGCAGGACCGTGTGGCACAGGAGGCTGCCGAGCAGGCCGCCCGCGAAGAGGCCGAGCGTGTCGAGGCCGAGGCCAAGGCCCAGCGCGAACAGGAAGAAGCGCTGCGCCAGCAGGCAGAGGAGCGCGCCAAGCGCGAAGCCGAGATCAATGCCCAGCGTGAAGCCAAGGAAAAGGCCGACCGCGAAGCCCTCGAGAAAGAGCGTGCCAAGCGCACGGTCAAGGTCGATGATGCGCGTTCGCGCGCACAGGAAAACCTGCGGCGCGCGGCCCAGAGCCACGGCCGTACCGAAGAAGACGCCGAGCGCGAGAAAAACCGCGGCAAGCGCAAGGAATTGCACGTTGCCGAAGGCAAGGAAGGTCGGCGCAAGAGCAAGAAGAAGCGGGTCACGCGTAGCGCCAGCAAGGTCAACGTGGCGACCGAGCACGGCTTCGAGCGGCCCACCGCACCGGTGGTGCGCGATGTCGAGATTCCCGAGCTCATCACCGTGGCCGAATTGGCCCAGCGCATGGCCGTCAAGGGCGGCGAGCTGCTCAAGCGGATGATGAAGCTGGGCGTGATGGCCACCATCAACCAGACCGTCGATCAGGATACGGCGTATCTGCTGGTCGAGGAGATGGGCCACAACCCGAAACCGGTGAAGTCGGAAACGGCGGAAGAAACGCTGATTGACGAAGTACGTGCCGAGGAAGAGGAAGTCGAAGGCGTCACCCGCGCCCCGGTCGTGACCATCATGGGCCATGTCGACCACGGCAAGACCTCGCTGCTCGACTATATCCGCCGTACCAAGGTACAGGCGGGCGAGGCCGGCGGTATTACCCAGCATATCGGCGCCTATCACGTGAAGCACGACAAGGGTGCGATCACCTTCATCGATACCCCGGGCCACGCCGCGTTCACCCGCATGCGCGCTCGCGGTGCCGAGATCACCGATATCGCGATTCTGATCGTGGCGGCCGACGACGGCGTCATGCCGCAGACCAAGGAATCGATCCAGCACGCCCGCGCTGCCGGGGTGCCGATCGTGGTCGCGGTCACCAAGATGGACGTTCAGGCCGCCGATATCGACAAGGTAAAGAGTGGCCTGTCCGCGGAAGACATCATCCCCGAAGACTGGGGCGGCGACACCATGGTGGTGCCGGTGTCCTCGCATACGGGTGAAGGCATCGACGATCTGCTTGATGCGATCCTGCTGCAAGCGGAAGTGGCCGAGTTCAAGGCGCCGGTGGACGTGCCGGCCCGTGGCACGGTCATCGAATCCAGCCTGGAGAAGGGTCGTGGCCCGGTCGCGACCATTCTGGTGAAGGCCGGTACCCTCAAGCGCGGCGACGCCATTCTCGCTGGCCCGCATTTCGGCCGCGTTCGTGCCATGTTCAACGAGCTGGGCGAACAGGTGAAATCGGCCGGGCCGTCGATCCCGGTCGAGGTGCTGGGCCTGTCCGGCACGCCGGAAGCCGGCGACGATGCGTTCGTGGTCGCGAACGAGAAGCGGGCTAAGGAAATCGCCTCGCAGCGCGACGAGCGCGAACGCGAGAACAAGCTGGCCCAGCAGCAGGCCGCGCGCCTGGAAGAAGTGTTCTCGGCGATCGGCGAAAACGGTCCCTCGGAAACCAAGGATCTCAACCTGCTCATCAAGGGCGACGTGCAGGGCAGCGTGGAAGCGCTGGTCGAGTCGCTGGGCAAGATCCCCTCGGAAGAGGTCAAGATCCGGATCATCTCCAGCGGCGTGGGCGGCATCAGCGAGTCCGATGTCGAGCTCGCACTGGCGTCGAAGGCGATCATCATCGGCTTCAACGTGCGTGCCGACGCCAAGGCCCGCAAGGTCATCCAGGAATCGGGCGTGGACGTGCGTTATTACAGCGTTATCTACGAAGCGATTCAGGACGTCACCGACGCGGTCAGCGGTCTGCTGGGTACGGAAGTTCGCGAAGAGATCATCGGGCTGGCCGAGGTGCGCGACGTGTTCCGTTCCTCCAAGCTGGGTGCGATCGCGGGCTGCCTGGTCGCCGATGGCAACGTCGTGCGTGGCCAGCCGATTCGCGTACTGCGTGACAACGTCGTGGTCTACGAAGGCGAACTCGAATCGCTGCGTCGCCACAAGGACGACGTCAATCGCGTGCCGGCGGGTACCGAATGCGGTATCGGTGTCAAGAACTACAACGACATCAAGCCCGGTGACCAGATCGAGGTCTACGAGCGCACCGAAGTGCAGCGCGCTGTGCAGACGGCAGAGCCGGCCTAGGCCGGCTGCGGATAGGCGCAGACATGGCACGCGAATTCTCTCGCAAGCATCGGGTGGCCGAAGAGCTCAAGCGCGAGCTCGGCATCCTGATCACCACCGAGGTCAAGGATCCGCGCGTTCGACTGGTGGCGATAACCTCGGTTGAGGTGTCGCCCGATCTGGCCCATGCGAAGGTGTTCGTCGGCAGCTTCGACGTCACGGCGCCGCCGGAAGAGTCGAGCAAGGCGATCGAAGGCCTCAACGCGGCACGCGGCTTTCTCAAGCGTGCCCTCGGCAAGCGGCTGCGCCTGCGCGTGATGCCGGAACTGCGCTTTATCGAAGACACCACCGAGCGCGATGCCCAGCATATGCGCGAGGTCATCAATTCGGCGGTGGCAGAAGATCGTCGCCACGGCGACCCGTTGGCCGAGGAAGACAGCGCCGCCGACGATAGCGAGGCGCATGGGGCGTCGTAAGCGCGGGCAGGATATCGACGGCGTCGTGCTGCTCGACAAACCGCTGGGTTGTTCTTCGAATGCAGCGCTGCAACGCGTGCGTCGTGCCTTCGATGCCCGCAAGGCTGGGCATACCGGCAGCCTCGACCCGCTCGCAAGCGGCCTGCTGCCCGTCTGCCTGGGCGAGGCGACTAAGGTTTCTTCCTATCTCCTGGCTGCCGACAAGACTTATCGCGTAACCGCACTGCACGGTGCTCAGACCGCCACCGGCGATGGCGAGGGCGATGTCGTGGCGCGCAGCGACGTGGCGATGCCCGATCGCGAGACGCTGGAATCGATACTGGCGCGCTTTGTCGGCCCCCAGCAGCAGATTCCGCCGATGTACTCCGCGCTCAAGAAAGACGGCAAACGTCTTTACGAGCATGCACGGGCCGGCGAGACGGTCGAGCGCGAGCCGCGCGCTATCACCGTGCACTCGATCCAGCTCATCGATTGTGGTGCGCACAGTTTTACGCTGGAAACGCGCGTATCGAGCGGCACGTATATCCGAACGCTGGTCGAGGATATCGCCGCAGCCTGGCAAAGCGTGGCCCATGTGGGCAGCCTCCATCGTACCGCGATCGGGCGCCTGGGTACGGAACTGGGTATGACCCCGCTGGCCGATATCGAAGAGCGAGCCGCGGCGGGCGAGTCTCTCGACGAGTGGCTGCTGCCGCTATCGGTCGCGGTGGCAGACTGGCCCAACGTGGTGCTCGATCAATCGAGTGCCGCGGCCATGAACCACGGCCGCCCGGTGGCCTGCCCCGCGGGTACGGTGAACGCGCAGACGCTGTGTATCCAGGACGACGCGGGCCAGATCCTCGGCCTGGGCTATATCGACGAGCGCGGCATGCTGGCCCCCAGGCGGTTGTTCGCCCGCCCGCAGCGATAGACCCCGGGGTCGGGGCTCTTCCCGGGCCCAGGCACGCATTGCGATGTCGGCCGAAAGCTGTTGTACAGCGAGGCCACAAGCCGATAGAATATGCGCCTCGCGGCACATGCGGCTGCTGCCCGGTGACCGGAGCGCACGGGCTTTTTCCAAACCGTTTCGTGGGGATGAGAGACGAAAGTCTCCTCCCGGCTTGCTGTTTGGAAAAGGCCGGGTTGCTCCAGCCAGGCGGGGCTGCGGTGTTTGTATTGTTAGCCAGGAGTAAACATGGCCCTGTCGACCGAAGAAAAAGCCGAAGTCATCAACAAATACAGCCGTGGTACCGGCGATACCGGTTCCCCGGAAGTGCAAGTTGCGTTGCTGACCACCCGCATCACCCAGCTGGGCGATCATTTCAACGCGCACAAGGGTGATCATCATTCCCGTCGCGGTCTGCTGAAGATGGTCAACCAGCGCCGCAAGCTGCTTGACTACATCAAGCGCCGCGATGCTTCGCGTTACAAGGCTCTGATCAGCGAGCTGGGTCTGCGTCGCTAAGCGCGATCATCAGATCCCAGCCTATGAAAGCGCCCCTCGGTTAACCGAGCCGGGCGCTTTTTTGTTTGAAAGACACAGGATAATTCTAGTGAGCAACGTCACCGTAACCAGTAAACAGACCTTCCAGTTCGGCGAACATGCGGTCACCCTCGAAACGGGTGAGATCGCGCGTCAGGCCGATGGCGCCGTGAAGGTGAGCATGGGCGACACCGTGGTGCTCGTCACCGCTGTCGGCAAGAAGGAAGCCGCGCCCAACGCCGCCTTCTTCCCGCTGACCGTCAACTATCAGGAACGCACCTATGCCGGCGGCAAGATCCCCGGCGGCTTCTTCAAGCGTGAAGGGCGCCCGGGTGAAAAGGAAACGCTTACCTGCCGCCTGATCGACCGTCCGATTCGTCCGCTGTTTCCGAAAGGCTTCTACAACGAAGTCCAGATCGTGGCCACGGTCATGTCGGTTGATCCCGAGATCGATGCCGATATCCCCGCCATGATCGGCGCATCCGCCGCGCTCAGCCTTGCCGGCCTGCCGTTCGCGGGCCCGATTGGCGGTGCGCGCGTTGGCTATGCCAACGGCGAATATGTGCTCAACCCGAGCGCCACCCAGCTCAAGACGAGCGATCTGAACCTGGTTGTCGCCGGCACCTCCGACGCCGTGCTGATGGTGGAATCCGAAGCCAAGGAGCTGTCGGAGGAAATCATGCTGGGCGCGGTGCTGTTCGGTCATGAACAGATCCAGGCCGCCATCCAGGCCATCGAAGCGATGGTCGCCGAAGCCGGCAAGCCGAAATGGGACTGGCAGGCCCCGGCCAAGGATGAATCCCTGGCGGAAGCCGTCGAGCGTGTCGCCAAGAACGACGTCGTCGAGGCGTATCAGATCGCCGACAAGCAGGACCGCGGTGCCCGCCTGGGCGAAATCAAGGACGCCGTAGTCGCCGAGCTGGCCGTCGAAGAAGGCGAGGAAGGCTGGAGCCGCGACGACGTGAAGGCCGCTCTCGGCTCGCTGGAAAAGACCACCGTGCGTTCGCGCATTCTCGAAGGCCAGCCGCGTATCGACGGCCGCGACACGCGCACCGTGCGCGCGCTGGACATCAAGACCGGCGTACTGCCGCGTACCCACGGCTCGGCGCTGTTCACGCGTGGTGAAACCCAGGCACTGGTCGTCACCACGCTCGGCACCGGTCGCGACGCGCAGATGATCGACGCGGTCGAAGGCAAGTACGACGACCCGTTCATGCTGCACTACAACTTCCCGCCCTACAGCGTGGGCGAGACCGGCTTCATGGGCAGCCCCAAGCGTCGTGAAATCGGCCACGGCAAGCTGGCCAAGCGTGCCATCATGGGCGTACTGCCGGATCTGGAGAAGGAATTCCCCTACGTCATGCGCGTGGTCTCGGAAGTCACCGAATCCAACGGCTCCTCGTCGATGGCGTCGGTCTGTGGCACCAGCCTCGCGCTCATGGACGCGGGCGTGCCGATCAAGGCGCCCGTGGCCGGCGTGGCCATGGGCCTGATCAAGGAAGGCGACAAGTTCGCCGTGCTTACCGATATCCTCGGTGACGAAGATCATCTCGGCGACATGGACTTCAAGGTGGCCGGCTCCAACGACGGCATCACCGCGCTGCAGATGGACATCAAGATCGCCGGTATCACCCGCGAGATCATGGAAGCCGCCCTCGAGCAGGCCAAGGAAGGCCGGCTGCACATCCTCGGTGTCATGGGCGAGGCCATCGACAAGCCGCGCCAGGAAGTCTCCGAGTGGGCGCCGCGCATCTTCACGATCAAGATCGATTCCGACAAGATTCGCGACGTCATCGGCAAGGGTGGTGCGACGATTCGCTCGATCACCGAAGAAACCGGTGCTTCCATCGATATCGAAGACGACGGCACCATCCATGTCGCCGCAGTCGATAAATCCGCCGCCGATATGGCGATCAAGCGGATCGAGGACATCACCCGCGATATCGAAGCCGGCCAGGTCTATGAAGGCAAGGTCGTGCGTATCGTGGACTTCGGCGCGTTCGTCAATCTGGTACCGGGCCGCGATGGCCTCGTGCATATCTCCCAGATCGCCGATCATCGCGTCGAAAAGGTCAGCGACGAACTCTCCGAAGGCCAGACCGTGAAGGTCAAGGTGCTGGAAGTCGACCGTCAGGGCCGCGTGCGTCTGTCGATGAAGGAACTTGCCGAGAAGGCCCCGGAAGAAGCGTCCGACGAAGGTTGATAGGCTGCAACGGCTGTCCTCGGCGGCTGTGTTGTGAAAAGGGCGCCCCAACGGGCGCCCTTTTTTATGCGTGCAGTTTGGCGAGCGGGCAAGACAGCACGCCATTGTTATCTCGTCGCGCGCCATCTATCGACTGCGATTAACGGACTGTTAGGCCGGCGTGGTTAGGTGGGCGCGCGAAGACGTGCCGGCCTGCCTTATCCATAGGAGCGGTGGCTGTGATCAGTTCCAGGAGGTGGGGGTGATAATTAACCGGGGTCGAGAATGGGTTAGAACATTATCCAAGCGACCAGTGAGCGCGGCAGCAAAAGTTTGACCGTAATCAATAGCCCCGCTGATATCCGTAAGCCGTCCGGTATCGGTGCAAGGCAGCGCGAAAAAGTGCTATCCCCCAAGCCGAACGTAACGGCAGACGGAACGAACCCGATGGGCAACACTGCCAGCGCCGCATAGCCGCGGCCCGCAGGACCGGATCGGCGGGGTGGGGGCGTTTGGTATCGCTCAGCGCCGTGTTCTTGTTGTCCGCATTGGCCGTGGCCTGTTGCCAGTCGGCGGCGTCGACCTGTCCTTTCGCGGTCTTGAGCAGCGCGGCCAGCGGGCTGGCTTCGGGATCGATCGAGGACTGGTTCGCCTTCGTCGCGCCCAGATGGGCGGCCAGTTGGGCATCGGGCGACAGGGCCACGATCTGGGTGGGATGCGCCGACGAGAGTTCTTCGAAGCCCTGCCAGCGTTCGACCATGAGCGACGACACACCCGCGGCGATACAGCCGGCTTTCGGCCGTGAACAAGGCCGTGAGCTCGGGGGGCAGGGCGTCTCGGGCGGCAGCGGGCATGGGATTATTTTTTGAAACGCCAACGGACTTGGTTTTCGGGGGTTCCGGGCCAATTTCCCGTTGTGCGCCGCTTAACCGGCGTGAATCGTTATGGAAGCATTGATTAATACGCCGTGGCCTTGGAGTATATGGACGTTCTTAGCATTCAAGGGAAGTTTTCATGCCCAATCTTGCAGCACTGACGGCGCCAATTACCGAAGACGATCCCTGCGGCGAGGATATGTCCTTATCGCCGGAGTTCGATGCGATTGTCGAGGCGCGCCGGGCCGATGATCCGAGCCTCGAGCAGGGCGACTGGATCAAGGACCTCAAGGCCGCTGACTGGCCGCGTGTCGATACCCTGTGTACGCAGCTGCTCTCGGAAAAGACCAAGGATATTCGCGTCTGTGTCTGGCTGACCGAGGCGTGGGCGCATTTGAACGGTTTTTCGGGCATCGCGAGCGGTTATCGTGTGCTCTCGCAGCTGTGCGCGACCGATTGGGACAGCCTGCACCCGCTACCCGACGAGGAAGACGGCGACGAAGAGGCCCGGATCAACAATCTTGCCCGGTTGTTGCAATTATCGGTGCCACTGATGAAGCAGCAGCCGGTGACGTCATCCGATATTGGGCGTTTCAGCCTGGCCGATCTCGAAGCCGCACGGCGGGCGGTACAGCAGACACGCGGCAGCGAGGATGACGCCGAAGAAAATGCCGAGGCCGCGAACCGCCTCGCCCAGTTCGAATCCGCGCGTCGTGACACCTCGGGCTCATTCTATGCCGACCTCGTCGAGGACGTGGACGAGTGCCGCTCAGCCGTGCGTGAACTGGAGAGCACGCTCGACGAAAAGCTCAACGGCGATGCGCCCGGTTTCGCCCGCGTGCATGAGACGCTCGACGAAGTCTATTCGCTGGTGGAAGGTTTCGCCGATGCGGCCGGCGCTACCCGCCAGCCGCCGAAAAAATCTGCGCCCGCCGCGTCGGCAAGTGAGGCAGCGCCCGCACAGGCATCAGACGCACCGCAGGAACCTGCCGCGCCGGCACGCAGCGCTGTACCCACGCAGATACAGACGCGCGCTCAGGCCTTGTCGCAGCTGCGTCTCGTGGCCGACTTCTTCCGGCGCACCGAGCCGCATAGCCCGGTTGCCTATCTCGCCGACACCGCAGCGAACTGGGGCGAGATGCCGCTCCATTCCTGGTTACGCAACGTCATTCGTGACGAGGGCGAGCTTGCCCACATGGAGGAACTGCTGGGCCTGTCCCGCATGCGTCGCGGCGAGGATAACGACTCGTTCGAATAAGGGCAGCCGGCTACGCGAGGCCGCGCCACGGCCGCGGGCTGATTGGCCCCATCCATCGTGAGCCGCCGTGCCTTTGGTACGGCATTCGCGAAGACGCCCGCCTGTTTAGCACGCGAGCACGGGAAGCCCAGCCCTCGCTTGGGGCTGGGTAACCAGCCTCGGCGGCGTATCCGCCGATTACTCGGCGTCGTCGTTGTTATCGGCGTTGCGAATTCGGAACTCGATACGACGATTGCGCGCGCGCCCGGCCGCCGTGTCGTTGCTGGCGATCGGGCGCTGCGAACCGGCGCCCAGCGTGATCAGCGATTTCGCTGGGATGCCCTTGTCGACCAGCGCGGCCTTGACCGCTTCGGCACGGTTGGCACTCAGCGCGAGATTGGCCAGACGCGAACCGCTATTGTCGGTATGGCCGATGATTTCCACCCGCTTGTTTTCAAGTTTGCGGATCGGGCCTGCCATTTCGTCGACGATCTGTAGGCCCTTCGGGGTGAGGGTGGCACTGCCGCTTTCGAACTCGATGGTGCGATTGGCCAGCGCGTCGTCGAGAATTTTCTGCTCCGACGCGCCAATCGCCAGGTTGTTTTCGATCGAATAGCTGGGGTTGAGCTGGGTGGCCATCTTGCTGACGATGTCCTGGCGCTGTGCCTCGTTGACGACGTCACCGCTGATCTGGGCGTCATTGCCCTTGATCACCAGCTTGCCACGCGACACGTTGCTCAAATCCGAAACAAGCATGCGATCGAGATAGGTCTCCCAGTTTGGCGGGGCTACCACATCGCCGATGGTGACTTCGTCGATGACCCGATCGTCGCCGTAGATGGCGCGCAGCCGCTTGAGCACAACCGCCTTGGTGTTTTCGTTGGGCACGACGCCGGTCACCACCACCTGGTTGGTGGGCGCGGTACCGGATACCCGTGCGCGCGGCGCGTTCGCCTCCGACGTGCTGGAGTCTTGATTTTGCGTCTGCGCCTGGACGACTGCAGTCGCGCTGACCAGGGCGAGGGCGACACAGAGTTGTTTGATCATGGCCTAATCCCCGAGAAAGACATCGCGATAGACGGAGCGGGCACTGCGCATCGTGACACTCGGCTGGGCCAGATAGTTGGCGAGTTTCTGCAGGCCGTAGTCAGAGCGGGTTTGTGCTTCCACCCAGTCCGGATCGTCGAGCGTGATGTTCTGCTGGGCGCCGGTTTTCGGATCCAGCGCGGAGTGCAGGGTGATTTCAGGGGCGCCGTTGAAGCCCAGCAACATCCGCGCCTTCGTTTCGACGGCGTGAATGAATACCGATAGTTCGAACTCGGCGCGTGCCAGAAACGGTGTGATCAGGTCGAGCCAGAGCGCGGCGACCGGGTAGCGATAGACCGGGTCGTCGGGTAGCGGTAGCGCGAGGCCCTTATCCAACCGCGAAGCCCCGCTGGCCATCACCGGCTGCAATAACAGCCCGAGTGCCGGCAGCAGGTTCCGGAGGTCCACCGGATGGCCCGAATCCCGCAGCGCGCCTTCCAGCGCGCCCAACGTCTGGATTTCGAGAAAATCCTTCATATGGGCATCGTAGGCACGGGCATCGGTTTCGACTTCGACCTCGATGTCGCCGTAGTCGCCCAGCAGCGCGCTACAGTCGGTGCTGTTGATCAGTTCGTTCGTCAGGCTCTGCATGCGGGCCCACAGCCGGCTGAGTGCCAGCGGACTGCGCGCCGCAAAGGCCAGCGGCTGTTCGACCTGCAGGGTGCTCGCGGTCAGAAACGGGAACCGCCGCCCCGACTGATCGCGGCTGTTGACGACATGACCCGCCACGGCCAGGCGCCGGCGCGAGCCCAGGAACGCGAAATGCAGAGGCGCGGCCGCATCGTAGGTGGTTTTCCAGTGCGGGTCGCCCGACACGCGCTCCATGGTGCCGTCGAGCCAGCCGTCGAGCGTCGACAGCAGGCGATGGTTCTCGCCGGATTTGATGAAGTCGCCGCGTGAAGGCACTTTGCCGAAGTAGGCGACACGGGTGGCTGCTATCTTGCTCATGGGCTGTCCTGCGTCGCGGCAGAGGTGGCCTGCGAGGCGGGTTCGCTGGGGGTGGCACCCGCTTGGGCAGAGCTTGGCTCCGGTGTCTTTTCTTCGCTATCGCCCGCCGTTTGCGTCATCGCGGTGGACTCACTGTCGGCACCCACGATGGTATCGGGCAGGCGTAGAGCTGCGATGCCCTTGTTCCGGCCGCCGCTCTGCGGGTTGCTGATGATACGCAGATTGACCGCGACCACCAGATTGCCTTCCGACCAGGACAGCCGGAAGATATTGTCGCCTTTGCGTTCGCGCGCTGCGGACTTGATCATCTTCTGCAAGCCGAATCGGCCCGGGAAGTTGATCAACTCCACGTTCTGGCCATCGAAGGTTGTCGCTTCAACGCGTACTCCCGGTGTACCTTCCGGATTGGGCCACACGAAGTTCGACCACTGGGGCGGCGTATTGCGGTATTTCAAACGCTGCCCGTCGAGCACGATCGAATACTCGCGTACGCCGGGCGCGGGCAGCGGCTGGATCTGGAACACCGTCTGCTGCACGGCGCTACCGCCGTCGGAAGGCTGCGGCATGCCTTGAGCACCGAGCGGCGAGACCCATTGCGAAAAGTTCTGGGTGAACGCCGGGGTCAGACTCAGGCCGATGTCGGCCCAGGTGCGTGGCGTGAGCGTGTTGCCACGGCGAATGACCAACGTCTTGAGGTTTTCGTCGGCGAACTTCGCGATGGCGCCATCGGGCCCGAATACCTGGGCGATTTCGCCGCCCGAGGCTTCGACCGTGGCATCGGACGTGAAGGGATACTTCGGTGCCAGCGTTTCGCGATACGTATCGTAAACACCGGCCTGCCACTGGCGGTTGACCTCTTCCTGAGCCGGATCGACCACGGCGGCATAGGCCTGAACCAGCGGGCGTACCAGCAGTGGACGGATGGTGCCCCGCTGTTGCTCGGGAATCGCCGGCAGCATCTGGTCTTCGACGTACTGCAGGGCCGATGCCAGCTCGGAGCCTTCACCCTTGAGGGTCTGCACCATGAGTTCGACGCTGCCCGGGCCCGTATCGCCTTCGTTTTCGATCTGATTGAAGCGCGTGCGGACTTTCGACAGGGAATCGATATAGCTGTTGAGCAGCGATTCGTTGGAATCCCGCTTTTTCACCAGCTGGGCAATACCGGAGAACTCGGCGCCGACCGCGCCGAGCTTGGGCCCGGCGCCTGGCGAACCGGCGTCGCCGGCTTCGATATCGCCGATATCGGCACTGTCCACGTAGTATGCGGCGCGATTTGCCTGATGCGGTGTACGCCGCAGGATCACGCGTTTGAACCAGTCGACGATCCCGCCTTGCACGGCTTCGGCCTGCTCGTCTTCGACCATCGGGCTCTTGTTGTCCCAGGCGGTCTGCAGATAGATCGCGCCGAGCATGCGCCGCAGCGGCGAGGCTGACGGGTCACCCAGCTGATTGAGCTTCTCGGCGGCCTGCTCAAAGCTGTCGAAGCTGTTGATGGTCAGCCCCTGAATGAACTTGCGCCATTCTTCGACGTATTCGGCCTTGTATTTCTTGATCAGGCTGCTTTCGATCTCCTCGGGGCTGCCCTGCAGCGTCAGATCGTTACTCTGGCTGGTGCGCAACACCCAGTCTTCGCTCTGGAGCTCCTGGGTCGCCGCGTTTTCGAACGCCCCCTTGATGAACTGCTCCCATGCCTGGCGCGAGAACGTACCGGAGACGGCATAGCTGCCTTCGATGATCGTGCTCGAATCGGTCTCTGCCTGTTCGCCATCGTCGCCGGCCTGGTCGCCCAGGATGCCGGCGACGGTTACCGGCGGGAAACGCGTCGACGCGCGGGCCTTGATGTCGGCATAGACGCGCTCACGTGCCGGCAGGCCGGCCATCACGCTGCGCAGTTCCTCGCGGGTATCGGCGGCGAGGCTCAGGCGGTTCTCGATCATGGGCCAGTCGGGCGCGCTGACATGGCCGAGGTAGAACGAGATCACCTGTTCGGCATCGCGAATCATCTGTTCGCGCGGCATGCCGCCGCGATTGGCCTCGAGCCAGCCGCGCCAGAAGCGGGTGAGCTGGTCGTAGAGATGCTTGGTGTCGACGCGGGATTTGTCGCCCAGCATGA
Source organism: Salinisphaera sp. (assembly GCF_002729955.1). Classification (GTDB taxonomy): domain Bacteria; phylum Pseudomonadota; class Gammaproteobacteria; order Nevskiales; family Salinisphaeraceae; genus Salinisphaera. Next base: position 142,659 of record NZ_PBYA01000049.1, read on the forward strand.
GATAGGTCTTGAGCGCGTTGTAGGCATCCTTGACGTCGGTCGGGTCGGCGCGTTCGTAGGTGCCGCTGCTCGCATTGGTAGCATCCGCGGCGGCCTGTGGGCTGCTTTCGTCAAGCTGGTCGGCGTTCTGGTTGACTTGGACGAGGAATGTCTCGAGCTTTTCCTTGACCGGGTCGAGCAACAGCGCGCGCGTACCCTTGAAGTACTCGCTGCGCAGTTTGTCGAGCATGGCGTCGCCGTGATACAGCCCAAGCCCGAGCGACCACGGGCGGTCGTTTTCGTAGCTCTCGAGCTGGTCGATACGCTGCTGGAGAATGTTGAGCGCTTCGAAACGCGAGGCCAGATCGAGCTGGCCGTTCTGTACGGCAACGGCCTGCTGGAGGTCGTTGTTGACCTCGGCCAGCAGCTGCTGATTGCCGAAGTAAGACCATGTCCAGCCGGCGAAACACAGCCCGAGGATGGCAACCGCGCTGAAGAAGACGGCGTAGCGAAAACGGTTTTTGGCCGGGCTTGTGTACTGACGCACCAGTCGGCTGTCGGCGAAGATCACGCGTCGGAACAGGTCCGACAGGAAAAACCCGCTGGCGGCCTTGCCGACCGCGGGTTTGTGCTCGGCGGCCTGCAGCCCGAAGCGCTGGGCCACGCGTTCGCTGGAGTGTTCGACCGGCTGGCCTTCCTGAATCGCGCTGGTGAAGTAGAAGCCGCGAAAGACCGGATTGAACTGGTACGGGTTCTCTTCGAACAGGGTGTTGATGAAGGCGCCGATCGCAGGCTTGATCGAGGCGAACTCCAGCGGAAAGGTGAATACGCCCGGGGCCATCGGCTGACCGCGGTTCATCGACATCTGCGCGAGGCTCATCTCCTTGAGGCCCCGATAGAGTTCGTCGAAGCGTTCGTCGAACATCGCCACCGCGTTGCGGTTGCTGTCGATATCGTAGGGCAGGGTCACGCCCCATACTCGCTCGCGCTCGCCCGGGTCGGCTTCGGCGAAAAATTCGTTGAAGCCGGCGATCACGTCGGCCTTGGTGAACAGCACATAGACCGGCGCGAAGATCTCCAGCCGCTCGGTGAGTTCCTGAACCCGCTGGCGCAGCTGCTTGGCGAGATTGATCGCGAACTCGGGGCCGCGCTCGGTCAGGTCCAGTACGTTGACCGCGATGATGATGCCGTTGAGCGGTGCCTTCGGGCGATAGCGCTTGAGCAGATCGACGAACCCCAGCCATTCGCTGCGATCTTCTTCATGCACCGAAAAGCGCCCGGCGGTATCCAGCAGAATACCCTCGGTGGTAAAGAACCAGTCGCAGTTGCGTGTGCCGCCAACGCCGTGGATGACCTTGCCCGATTCCTCTTCGAGCGGGAACTGCAGCCCGGAGTTGATGATCGCGGTGCTCTTACCGGCGGCCGGATTGCCGATCACCATGTACCAGGGCAGCTCGTAGAGCGCGGCACGGCCGGAGGTATGGCCGATTTTCGAGGATTTGATCGTCTTGATCGCCGATTGCAGGCGATCGCGTAGCGCGGCGATCTCTTCGCGCTTTTTGCCACTGGAGTTGCTGACTGCCTTGTCGGCGTCTTTTTCCAGCATGTCGCCGAATTCGTTCGCCGCCTTTTTCGATTTATGACGGCGCCACAGCCATACCGTGCCCCAGACCAGCAGGCCCACGATGATCAAGGATTCGATCAGCAACGCCGCGGTACGCCAGGAGTCGGCCACCAGAAGCACGAATATGGCCAGGGCGAGAACGCCGATCCCGATCAGGGTGCGCGGGTCTGTAAAGAATCGTTTAACGCGTGCCATGGGCTGTGCTCGAAAACGTTAGAAAAAGGGTCACGCCGGCGTGGCGGCGGGTTCTGGGTCGTCGCTGGCGGACTCCGGCTCGGCCGGCGGTTGCAGCACCGCGGCGGCCCGCTGTAACGGGTGCCACAAGCTTACGGCCAGCACGGGCCCGCCCGTGGTTCGCACCGCGCTATGGCTCAAACCAATCGCCGCCAACGTACCGACGATGCCGAGATCGCCACAGGCCGTGCCGATATTCGGGCACTCGGCGGTTGGGTCCAGATGGTCGAGCTGACCGCTGATCAGCTGCGCGCGTTCGCGGGCCTGTGTCGAATTGATACCGCCGTCGCTGATAACGAAACCGATATCCTCGGGCGCGCGCCGTGCGTTGGCAAGCGCTTTGGCGCCAAGCTTGCCGAGTAGTGCCTGATCTTCGCTGCGGCGCGACTTTTCGCCGGTGCGCGTCTGCCGGTCGCCCACCGCGGCGCGGTGCACCCGGGCATAATCCGCATGCGCCATGCCGGCAATTAAGCCGGGAGATGCGGCAACAAGCCCAGCGGCGCCTTCGCCCGGCACCATACCGCCTGGATTGGACTGGCTGAACAGCCGCCCTTCACCGTCGAGCCGCGCGATCTCGGTCTCACCGATGAGCGAGTCACAGGCCAGAATGACGCAGAGGGTATCCCGGTCTTCGTTGTCGGCCGCGAAGGCGAGGTCGTTCAGATCGCCAAAACCCGCTGCGCCGGCGCGCTGGATGGCGTGTTTCGCTATCACGGTAAGCTGCGGATGCAGTTCCTGTCGCTCGACGTGTTCGCGAAACCAGGCGCTGGCGGATTCACGATGGGCCACCGACCAATGCGCCGGTAGTAACAAGCGCAGCTGTAGCGGCGGCGGGGCCGGGATAGCGCGGTCTCGCGAGTGGTTTTCCTCTGTGCTGTCGGCGGGCGCTTGCAACTCGGCGAGTATCTGCGGGAGCTGGCCCGTAAGGAGGTCGTCGAGCACGTCACGCCCCATCGCCAGCGCCCGCATTTGCGCCGGGGCCCAATGCAGGGGCGTGTCTTTGTGTTCGCCGGGTAAGTCGAGTGCTTGCTCGAGCCCCTCGTCAACGACATCTTCGACCCGCGTTGCAAACACCGGGAAGCCCTGGTCGTCGACCAGCACATCGTCCAGGCCGGGGCGCGTCTTGCCTTCCGCCAATACCGCGAGGGCGTCTTCGCCGCTACTGCCTACGGGCAGTCGCAATGCGCTGTCCAGCAGGCATAGATACAGCGCGTCTTCGGGCCGGGAGGCTTCGGTCGGCTTCTGTGTATCGCCGCTATTCGCGCTGGCCGTGTCGTCTTCGGCGCCTTTGTTTCGCACGCGCTTGACCAGCGCTTTCGCGCCGAAGAACACCGCAATCACCGCGATCGGCAGGGCGACAAGGTACAGGGCGAGATCGGCGCCGTTCGGGTCCGTGCCGGTCATGCGCCAGTAGGCGATCACCACCAGCCAGATCGCCAGGAAAACCAGCGCCAGCAACAAAAACCCCTTAAAAAACTTGCGTAACATCGTTGCGCGCTTTTCCCCGGAATATCGCGTATCGGGCGACGTGCATCAAAAGAGCGCGTCGCAGGTCTTAACCGCCCCTGTCTTCTTATAAAAAACAGCTCGCCGAGCCGTTAACACCTAGGCTGCCGAAGTAGCAAAGCCCTGTTCGGGCGTCATCTTGTCTTATTCTGATTACAATTCCTGTGGGCGCCGTGATCGGTTGTCGCCTTCGCCGTAGACGCACTGGCGCCGAGTATTGAGTTCGCAGCGTGCTTACTCCTTCTTATCGATGCGCTGTAGCAGTAGCTGCAAGATTGCGACATCCGGATCATCGTTAGAGACGTTCGAAGACCTTCGCGGGCTGCTGCTCTGCAGCGAGGGCTCGGATAACTGTAGCGAGCCGGCAAGCAATGCCGTTGGGTAATCGTCGCCGATGCTGCCGTGCGCATCGTTTGCGCCATCGGCTTCCGAGGCCGCCGATGCCGTGGTGCCGTCAGATGCGCGAGCGTCGGACGCGCTCGTGCCATCAGGCGCCATCATGCTCATGGAATCGGCAAACTCAGGGCTTGCGGTGCGCCCTTGAGTGATCACTGCCGTTTGCGCAGGGCCGTCTGCACGTTCGTTGGGGGAGGCGCGATCATTGCCGGCGCGGCTGTCGTCTGTCGCAAACGTGGCATTGCCCGTCGCTGTCGAGGCGCCTTCGGAGGTGGCCGACCGATTCGCAGCCGTCTGAGCCTCGGGCGCATCCGACACGAAGATGAACTGGTACACCGTAAGCAGGGTGCAGCCGATCAGTATCCCAAGGCCCAGCCAGCGTAGATGCGTTATCGCAGACGGTTTTGCGGATGACGGTTCCATTCGGGCAAGGAATCCACCGTATCGCGCATGATCCGGATCCTCGGCATTATTCTCGCCGAGCAGGCTGTAGGGCATCTGTACAGGCACGTCTCGTCCTTGCGTAAGATGGCGATAGCTGCATAGTGCCAAATAATCGAAAAATTTGTCACCCACGCACGGTTTTGGTTGCTGGTGAAGGCAGCAGCGAGGTGGGCGCTGGCTTTATCGGGCGATGGGAAGCGGCCAGGCGGTAATGAGCGATGCCGGGGCGAAATTGGGCTATACGGACATGTGCACGACTGAAATGGCGCGAAAGCTGACGTGACGATTATCTGGATTGCCCTTTATTTCCTTGCAGCGCTTTTCGCACTGTTCTTGATCATCTTCCCTGAGGGGCGACGTGCGCTTGGCGATGGATTGCGGGCGGCGGCAAACCGGTTTGCTTCGAGCGGGCAGTCTGCGGCCCGAGGCGCTCGTAGCGGCACGGGCAGGGCGATGCGCAACGGGGGGCGGCTAGCGCGCTGGTTCTCGCGGCACCGATGGATCGCACTTGCCGTGGTCCTGTTATTGACCTTTCCCGTGCTGGTAGTTGTCCAAATGCAAGGCTTACTCGACTTCAACAACTATCGCGAAGCCGAGCGCGAGTCGAACCCGCTCGTAGCCAGCCTGCTTCGCGGCGAGCGCCTCGCGCCGCCGCAACCTTTACCGCCCGAGGTGTTCACCACACGCGAGGTCGAATCCGTACGGCCTGATCTGCGCCTCGCGAACCGAAAATGGGACCGTCTTAAGCCCGAATTCGCGCAGATACTGTTACAGGTCTACAAGGAGATGCGCGACAAATACGGCTACCGGATGGTGCTTATCGAAGGCTATCGAAGCCCGGAACGTCAGCAGCGGCTCAAGTCGAAAAGCGGTTATGTGACGAATGCCGGGCCTTATCAGAGCTATCACCAATTCGGTCTTGCTGCCGACTCCGCCTTCCTTCGCAATGGCAAACTTGTCATTGCCATCGAAGATGATTGGACACAGCGTGGTTACAACCTCTATGGCAAGCTTGCCGAGAAGTACGGGCTCACATGGGGCGGCAACTGGTCTTTCCAGGATTTCGGCCATGTCGAGCTCCACGGCACGCGGTATGACGACCCAAGCAAGCATCGTCGCTGATTCACACACGGCAAATCGTACGAACATGGAGGACAGCATGTCTCGACCATTCATCGTTGTAGGCGACAAGACCGATCACGGCGGCACGGTCATAAGCGGGGCGCCTACCTCAATCACCGGCGGCAAGCCGGTCGCCCGGATCGGCGACGAAGTGACATGCCCGAGAAGCGAATGCGTGTCACGCGGCATGGGCACGAACCGAATCGTCAGCGGCGATCCAACCGTGATGGTCGACGGCCAACCGGTTGCCCGCCATGGCGATAAGACCGAGTGTGGGGCAACGCTCATCGCAGGTCAGATGGCGACCTCTACCGATTAAATCGCTCGGCACCAGCCGAGAAGCGGCGTCGGTAAATGAAGTTCTCGGCTATTGCTAATACTCCCGCCTTCGGCGGCAAGTCCCAGTCGGCTTGGATGCTGAAGCGCAGTGAGCTAGTCAGGGTTGTATAACACGACAGGTGCACGGAAAGCGTCAAAGCGCAGGATGCGCCAGCCTTGCCTAGGAGCAATAGGTCCGCCGCTTTTTCTTCGTTCGGCACCATTTCGTTCGAACCCGCAGGGGGCCGAATATGGACCTTAGAATAGAACATCGGGCTTACGGCGGGAGTATGAGTAAAAGCTTTTTAGAGCGCTGTAATCCGGTTAACTGGGCTGATCGTTGGCTTAATTGAGCAAGCTTATGGCGGCTCACCCAACGCAGTGGGCTAATTGCAAAAAGACGACTTGAGGCGAGTCAAGAGAACTGGATCTTCCTTTATCTCTTTGTTATCGAGCAGAGAGTGAGCGGCGTCGAACCGAAGGTCTTCGGTATAACTCTTGCCAAGAATAATCAACATTGCGTTCGGATATGCGTGATCGGGATTCGAGAATTCTTCCGAGCGCTCGTTCGCGACGCTTGACATAAATTCCCTTATAGCTGACTCGCTTATCTCTTCATTTTTCTGTATTAGTATGTCTTCAACAGACCCCAGATGAAGAAGGGTTTCTACCTCGCCCGCCGAAACCAGCTTGCTACCAGACAAAAATAAGTAGTTATAAGTTCGTGATCCTTCCATCCCGCCTTGGTTAACAACAATTGAAATGAAGCCGAGTGGATTGGCGTGAACGGCAGGAAAGTCCGAAGCCTCGTAGGAATAGGAAAGTTCTTGACCGCTTTCTAAGTCGACTTTAACAGTAAGTAATTTTGTCGCAGGCTCGTTCGGTCGTGTTTTAGTCTCAATCGAGTAATTAGCGCGGTATTTCTCGCCACTGGAAAATATGCCCTCGAACGTGGCGCCATAGGCAATGTTAAACGCAAAGCAAAGTGTTAGAAAGACAAAATGCGCGTATTTAGGAAGGTTCTTAATCATCATTAGTGTTGTACTCGGCGGAGTCTATTGAGTTCTGTGCTCGCTCGGCAATTGATCGGTGGCTCTTGTACCAATTGGAGTTGGTCAAACTACTCGATTCGATTTCGTAATTCGAAAAATTCAGCCCGGGATTTGTTTGGCAGTTATCAGCCTGAAAAATCCTCGCTAGTTTATTTAGCGCAATAAATCTATTCGCTACATGCCTAAACCCGCCGTTTACTGCAACGGTTATCGCAAAAAAGTCGTTGGAATCCGCTTTCGGGTTTATATCGCCCCAGCCGCTACCACTACGCCAGTACCAGCATCCCGATCGAGTAGTCTCTAAGATTGAATGGCTAACGATATCCGGCTGAGACGCGATATCGGGGTTGCCCACCGCGTTGCCATATGATGCATAGTTCGATCTATGGGTGAGCTGGATTAAGCCCCGCCCATGATAGTTGGCCCCGCCATTATAGTTCGACCAACCACGCGGCATCGAACCATCGCTGTTCCGATATTCCTCATTTGTTCTTAATTCATCACACTCATGTATCATTTGCGACAGGAAATGCGCTTTTCTGGCACAGGTATTAATCTCGTACGAACGCAAAAATCTATTTAGCTGCGTGAGGAATCGCGACTTGTCGTAACTTCTGACAGATCTGTCGTGCGCCCGGTAAAACAGGCCGTTAGCTTTCACGTCATCAGGAAGAATTAGATCGAGATCGGCTTCCGTGATGTCTTGGCCGCAGGAGCACGTCTTTGGAAAGTTCGCGATTAATCCGATCGGGTGAAAGTGCCAAGCGTTTGGCGCCGAAAGCTCTGTCACTCCATCCCACCACTGGAGCCGTTGAATTCTTTGCTTTTCCTTGGCCCAGTCGGTTTCGTTAAGCCCCGTCATGTAGCGGTCGAGAGCGTCCCATTTGCCCATGCTGCCGCCCCATTCACTCTCGAATTTGACGATCAGGTGGGATAGGGATTTCGCAGTGGCGGGATTGGAAAGAGCAGACTTTATCTCCTCCTTGCTCAATTGGCCGTCATTATCGAGATCGATGTCTTCGCGAATTTTTTTGAACAAGGCGCTGCCATCGGTGGTATTCGCGACGGCATTATAGTCCCGTTCTTCTTCGGGGCGAGCGCCGCGATTAGCGATGAGGCTGCGCGCCATTTGCTGGTCGAGCGACGTGCTTTCTTCTACAAACGAGAACCCATCCCACGCCCATGGTGAGGGTTTCTCCTTATCTGACGCATTCGATTGTCGCGTCGTGTTCTGGGCACTATCGGTGCGGCGTTGATTCAACTCGGGCGCGCGTTCTCGGCTCGTTTTTACGAACGCGGGTACATCGTCGGTGCTGAAAACTTCGATATGTACCAGCGGGGCGGGTTGCTGGTCGGTGTAGCGCTGGTAGGAACCCGGGTAGCCGACGAGTTCGCCGGCTGAGATCGGCACCGGATCGTCCAGGTTCACTATCGTGTCGGCGGTAGCATCTAGATTAGGACCTTCTAGCTCGTCTTTATAAGCAAATAGGCCAGCCGGACTTAGCTCTGCTGGTTCGGTGGCGCCGGTATTGATGCGAAGCACGGGGAAGTAGCCTGGCCAGTCGCGTTTCGCTGGGCCTAGCACCAGCTTGGCTCCCGAAATCGCCAAGCCTTTTATCTGGTGACTTTCGTCACGAAGGTTCAGGCCAATTCGTCCGTTCAACTGGTCTCGCGCGGCTTGGCCGACCGTATAGGACGTCAGAAAAGTCGGGGGTTCTTTGGACTGGGTGTCGCTGTCAGCCGCTATCGGCGCCATCGCCTCTTCATACTTGTAAGCGGCAAGGTTCAGAAGGTGCATGTACAGGCTGTAAAACACGAGCGTGCTATTGGGTTTGCCTGCTGCCGTGTCCTGCTCGCTGCTACCCGAGGGTTGGTCTCCGCTTAGCGCAGCGCCATTGTCTGCATTCTGCGCCGGTAGTTGAAGCTTGTGGCGGACCAGGACGAAGCCGGTTGAGTATTCGGCGTTTTTTGGGCCGTTCTCGTATTCTATGGCGGGGTACTCAGAATCGATCCTGTACGCGACAACCTCGCCGTCTGCAATGCAACGAACACCGTTACCCTGCTGAAGGGCGCCGCCGGTGGCCGAATCAAAATGGATGCCGCCGTGCCATAACCCGTTGCTGCCGACCGGGAAGAATCCGGTCGACGCCTGTGCGAGAGCGCGGTAATAAATTGTTGCTTGGTCTTCGGGGCTGCCGTTATCGGTCGTTTCAAAAGGGTAAGACCAGTCTCGCACAGGCGGTTGGTCACTCATGCGTTATCCCCCTAGCCGGAGAAATCAACCATTCGAGCGGGCGTTAATTTGACTGTACCTTCCGGCAGCTGGCGGATGGCTGCCTTCTCGCTTAGCGGCCCCACAAACCCATGCGCCCCACCTTTAACGGTAAACGTCCCCGGACAGGCGAAGGTGATATTGCCGCCTTCAAGCGTCACGGTGGACTGTCCGGAGGTCAGCACGATCTTGCTCTGGGCGAAGACGTTGACGGTGTCGGTGCTGCTGGTCACGGTCACGCTGTCGTCGGCCAGGATCTCCAGCGTGTCGTCGTGGGCTTGTAGGGACAGTGGGCCATTGGCGGCCACGGCCTGGGCGCCGCCGTCGTGGGTGTAGAGGCTGGTGGTACCACCGGCCACGCTGCTGTAAGTCGCACCCGCCGTGTGCTGGGTTTCACCCTGGGTGGTGACATGGGTGTTCTGGCCGGCATAGTGCAGCTGCGAGGCCGGGGTGGTGAAAGCCACGGTGCTGGGGCTGTCGACGAACACGAAGGGTTGTGCAAAGCGCTCGGCGGGATCGCCGCCCGATCTTTTCCCGGATGCCGCCTTGCGATGATCCTGGCCACCAACGGGAGCGGTATAAACGCCGTCCGCGTTGGGGTCGATCGCTTGGGTAAAATCGGCTTGCGCCGTATTGGCGTTGAGTCCGGCCGCGTTCTGTGCACTGGCCGCATCCGAGAGGCTCGTCGCGCGTTCCTGGGCGGCCTTGAGTTGGCCGACCGCTTCGGTCACGTCCTGGGCGGTGGACGTGGCGCGCGGACGCGCGCTGCTGGATACGAGCAGGCCTTCGGGCGCGCGCAGCGCGGCCCAGCCTTTCGTGGTCAGTTCCGTACCCTGGCCACGATAGGCACCGCGGTGTGCGCCTTGTTGATCGATCAAGTAACCCAGATTGAGGGCGCTGTCGGCCTGGGTGGTGGCCAGGCGCGTTCTGAGCTGACCCGGGGCATCGTCATGCATCCACTGGTTATGGCCGCTGCCATCCAGGGCGCGATCGTGGGTGCCGGAGAGCGTGCCGGGGTGGTTCGCGTTGCTGTTCGCGCCGGCGGCAAAGGGTGGGGCATCACTGCCGTTATAGAACTGGCCGGTAATGATCGGCTGGTCGAAATCGCCGTCGAGAAAATCCACCAGCACTTCACTGCCAATACGCGGAGTGAAATGATCCCCCCAGTTGGGCCCGGCCAGACCTTCGGCCACCCGCACCCAGGTGCCGGCCCGTTCATCGCCCGGGGCATTGCCCTGCGGGTTGGCGCTGCTATGGGTTTCACGCAGACCGCCCGGCGTGGGTTGCTCGCCGCGTTGCCAGGGGAACTGGATCTTGACGCGATGATCACGGTTGCTGGTCAGGGTTTCATCGGCCACGCCCACGACAAGGGCGCTTTCCGGGCCGGCGGCCTGGGGCGCGGCGATGAAGGTGGGCACCACGGCCGTGGTATCGGGTACACAGACAAAGGCGTTGCGATAACTGCCGAACTCAATATCGGTCGTACCCAGCAGATGGGCGAGATGCGCACCCAGATTGTTGGCCGCACGATGCTCGACCGCACAGAGCACATAGCGGCCGTCGTCACTGGCATGGTCAGTGAGCGTAAAGGCACAGCCCGCGGCCAGTTGCCGCGCACTGGCCGTGCCCGAGGCGCTGATGCTTTTTAGACGCGCGGCGGCAAGGGCGTTATCGACGCTTTGAGTGATGCCGGCCTCATCCTGATGACGCCAGCTGCTGCGACTGCCGTCGTAGAGTTCCAGCGCCGGTAGATCGGGGGCGGCCTGCTCGCTTTGTGCGGCGTGGGCTTTGAGCTTGAAGGCATCCCAGGCTGACAAGGTGGCGGTATTGGGGGCCAGCGCCCGCCGGGCGCTGAATACGGTGATGGCATCTTCGGTTTCAGCGGCAGAAATACGATGAAACCGGATCGTAGCCGGCTCTACATCCGGCGCGTCGGCCTGGCGATCAAAAATGCGCAGCTGCGGGCCGTGACTGGCGCCGTGTTCGGTATCGGCCGCCGAGGCGTTCGGATCGTGACGAAAATGAAAGCTGAGGCCTTCTTCGGCGAGCAGGCGTTCAACAAAAGCCAGATCGGTTTCTCGGTACTGGGTACAGCGCGGACGTTTCGCCAGTGTCTGGCTGACATCGACGGCGTAGTCGGCCTGGGGGTAATCGGCAAAGATGCGTTCGATGATCTCGAGCGCGTCGAGATCCTGAAAGACGAGACAGTTACGCCGACGCGATAGAAACGAAAGCCAGGGCTGCAGATGCAGCCGATAGCGGGCCAGCCCGCCATCGGCGCCGAGAAAACCGGCCTGGGTGATATAGCCGTGCCAGGCGCGGGGGCTGCCACTGGCCTGGGCCAGGCGCAGGGTCATGGGCTGGCCGATGAGGGTCTTGAGTTCGAAATGGGCCGAGGGGGCGGTACAGTCGATGACGAACTCGAAGCACTCGCTGATGGCTTCGCGCCCGTGCATGCGTTCGACTACGAAGGCTTCTTCGCCGAGGGGTGTTTCCACCGCCAGAAGCCGGCCGTGCTGGCTATAGACGGCCTGGAAGGCCTGGCGGATTTTGCTGATGGCGAGATCGGACTGTGCCATGTGATTACCTGCCGATGTCTAGGGCAGCGTGATGGTCAAATGGGCGGCCGAAGGTGGCAGCTGGACGACGTCGTTGTATTGCGCAAGTCGGTGCTCGCTACTGCTCGAAAGGCTCGCATTAAGACCGACAAGTGCTACGGCACCCACCAGTGCGCACACGCTTGCGACTACCCAGGCGGGTACTTCGCGCTTGAGCGTGTGGGCCACGGAATCCGGTGGCTCCCAGTGCGGCGCAAAACCTGAGCGTCGGCCTTTCATGTTTGCGATTTCATCGCCGAGGCGGGCGGTCAGGTAGCCCAGCTTTTCCGAACCCTCGAGCGCGAATTTGCCCTTGAAACCGAGCAGCAGGCACATATAGAAGACTTCCAGCGCCTCAATGCGGGAGCGCCCCTGCGCACGCAGTTCTTCGAGGCGGTCGAAGAAATGTTCGCCGGCCAGCTGGTCGCCGAAAAGCTCAAGCTGTAGAGGGCGTCGGCCCCATTCGTCACGGATATCCGCCGCTTCGGCGAGCACGGTTTCGTCCACCGCGGCACAAAGCGCGTATTTTGCCGCGTAGATATCCTCGGTGGATTTATTCAGCTTTTTGGCGGAGCGCTCGAACTCGTCGAGGTAGCGTTCGACCGCATTTGCAAACGCCGCCGCGTCCTGCGGCAGCTGGCCGTTGCGCAACGCGAAAAGCAGATAGAAGCCGTTATAGAGCAGATCGACCAGCGTCTTGTTGCCGTCGTGCTCCACGCCGTGGTATGCCGTATCCGCGCTGCTGCTCGGGCTATTGAACATGCTAGGCCGGTTGCCGTTCGTGGAGCTGTTCATGGCGTGACCGCGATGAGTTCGAGCTTGAGGTCCGACACCCCGTTAGGCACATAGATCATCACCGAGCCTGCCTTGAGCATGCGCTCATAGAGTGGCCCCTGGGCCTGAAGCGCGAAGTAATACTGCCCGCTTCGTACCGGCACGGCGGCCGGCGCCTGCGGGGTATGCACGAGTTTCACGCCCGGCAGCGCCGAGAGCACGCATTTTTCCACATCGTCCGGCGCGCCGACCTTGAATCGTACCGGCACCACCTCGATCAGCTCGGTCGCCGGCATATCCGCACCCACGGACAGGTAAAGCTCGGTGCGTTCGTCGATTCGGTCGGATGCAAGCTGGCCCAGATAGTAGGACGGCCGCTGCTCGGTGAGCGCGATCTTGAAGTAGCGCTCGGAGATGACCGCTTCCAGCAGCTCGCGGTTGATGCGCATGAGCGCCTCGAAACACGTGCCGGGCTCATCGTGGCTATAGGCCGGCAGGTCATTGAGCGTATAGACCTTCGAGAAGGTCATGAGCGAGCCCGCCAACTCGAGCATCTGCTGGTAGAGACGCTCGGGAAAAAGCCGTGGGTGATGCAGAAAATGCGACAGCCGCGCAAACGATGTGCTCGCCGTGTGCAACAACCAGAACGATGCGATATCGCCCGATCGGAATTCAATCACATGCTTGCTGGGTTCGCGGTGATGCCCGTACAGCGCTTCAACCTTCGCCTGGAGTGCGTCGAGCAAACTGCGCAGCTGCTGTTGAAGCAGCGGCGATGCCTCGATATTGAGACACGGGGGCATGAAGCTCTTGTCGAGCTCGAAGCCGCCGGTCGAGGCGCGCTCGACCCGAGCGATCGGCAGGGAAACGAACTCGTCGCGGGGTTTGTCGTCGGTGAGTAGCCGCACCGACTTGCCCAGGAATGCGATCTCGGCCTCGCTGGCATCGGTGAACAGGTCCGCGGTCTGTGCGTTTGTTTTCACGTAGCGCGACAGCCCGTTGCCGTCGCCGCCGAGATTGCCGCCATGATCCTTGAAGCGGGGGATAGCTGCGTGGATTACGACGCTTGACGCGTTGTCGGGCAGGGCATCCAGGCCGATAGCTTCCGGCAGGGGATCGCTCTCGGGGGCGGCCACGGTTTCTCCATCGGGGAAAACCGCCGAAAACGATTCCAGCCGGAATACGCCGTTACGAAGCGCGCCGATGTCGACCCGGCTACCGCGGATTCCCCATGCATAGGGGTGCAAATCCGCCATGACCTCCCGTACGCGACCGTCATGGAAGGCATCCTGACGTTGAAAGTGCTGCGGCCTCAAAAAGAGGCCTTCACCCCATAAAACACGTCTATTCCAATTCATCAGTCCCTATCCCATCGGTCGCGGCGGCTAACGCAGGCGACTCGTTGCCCCAGTGTGGGTGATTGCTACATCCCCATTCAGGTGCTCGCGTACGGAGCTGTAGCGTAAATCATTCATGCGTCATTCGTCTTACCACCCGTCAAGCGTGCGCATCACTCGTCAGAACAGGTGACGTTCGACAGCCGGCTAAGCTCGTAATCCGGCGCATCGACAACGCTGCCGCTGGTGATTGTCATTGCACAGGCGTGTAGACCGGCCACTACCGGCTCAGCTTTTTGCGGTGCAAGATCGAATGCGAAGCGCCAGCGTTCCGGTGCCGGGTTGCGAAAGAGCGCCACCACGCCGAGATACCGGCCTTCCTCGACCTGCGGCACCTGGGTTTCGTACGTCTGCGAGGGCACAAGCAGCGTCTCGCGTGCCTCGATCAGGTCGGAGCCGAGCGCTTCGCGGGCCCGGTCGTCGTCGAGGAACGTATCGTAGTCCGCCTGCTCGAACGCATTCTTATCCTTGAGCACATAAAGCTTGACCAGCAGCGCCAGTGGGTCGCCGTACTGGCTGAGATTCACGTTGCTGCCCGCAAACAGTTTCAGGCTTACTCTAGGCTCGTTCCCCTCGCTGCTGAACTTTCCGATCGGCTCCGGTGCCTCCTTGGGCTCATCGCTACCAGGGAGCAGGCTGCAACCCGAGACCGAGAGCAATAAGATTGCAAACAATGAAGTGATCAGGCAGCAAAACAGCGTTCCATTCTTTCGGTGAATTGGCATTAATTTCCGTTTTCGTTGCGAACCGTCGTAATGATGATAATAGTGTCGCGCACAGATGAAAAAAAGTGTTAGTGTTATGCACAGGTGTTTTAACACGTGTCGATAAAACTCGCCACGTCAGGCATTTAGGATTTGCAGCTGCAAATGAGTGGATATCAGGGGATCGGGGCAGGCGCGCGGTTCGCGTCGATTGTGGTGCTGCTTGTCGCGGCATCGATGCTTTCAGGGTGTGCAACCTCGGGCAAGGGCAACATCGACAGCGCGCCCAAGTCGGAGCAGGAGCTGCTCGACGATGCGAGCGAGGCTCGCGATAGCGGCAGGGATGAGGCCGCTGTGGATCTGTACAGAGAGGCTGCCAAGCATAATCCTGTGGCGGTCGAGCCCTGGCTGAACATCGCGCAGATCCGTTTCGACGCAAACAGCTACGACACCGCGATCGTGGCCGCCAAAGAAGCCGTCGATCGCGATCCGTCCAACCTGGACGCGAACAGCATCATCATCGTCAGCAGTCTGCGCCTCGCCGAGCGCGCCATCAGGGCGCTGCGCGCAGAAAGCAAGCTCGAGGGTTCCGTGCGAAGCGAAGCCCAGGCGCTCGCCCAGCAGCTGCGTGAAACGCTGGGTGAAGACGTGTTGGTCGGCGACAGCAAGCCGCAGCGGCGGAGCGCGCCGCGGCGCACCCGTCGTGCGCCCTCGGCTTCCTCGTCTTCTCGTGCGTCGTCATCAAGTCGTAAAAGTTCTTCTTCATCATCTGGCAGCGCGTCTTCGCCTGCAGATTCGAGTAATAGCAATAATCAGGGATCGAGCGGCGGCTCGCTCGATCCGTTCGAGTCGCTCCAGACGTTACCGCAATAGGGGTCTCGCCATGGCTAAAAATGAAAGTGTGCAAAAACGGCTGCAGAAGGTTCGGCCGCCGCGCGTTCAGCTCACCTACGACGTAGAGAAGGGCGACGCGATCGAAGAAAAAGAGCTGCCCTTCGTGGTTGGCGCCGTGGGTGATTTCCGCGGCCAG
This sequence comes from Salinisphaera sp., assembly GCF_002729955.1. Lineage (GTDB taxonomy): Bacteria > Pseudomonadota > Gammaproteobacteria > Nevskiales > Salinisphaeraceae > Salinisphaera. The sequence goes on from NZ_PBYA01000049.1 coordinate 158,108, forward strand.
TCCGAAGTGGAGCAGCCCAAGCTTCGCGATCGCAAGTTCATCTCCGTCGACCGCGACAACCTCGATGAGGTCATGAGCGGGCTTGCGCCGAGGGCCGCTTACCGCGTGCGCAATCGCCTTTCTGACGAAGGCGGCGAGTTCGGCGTCGATATGACCTTCAAGAGCATGGATGACTTCTCGCCGGAATCGGTGGTCGAGCAGGTCGAGCCGCTCAAGCAGCTCGTGGACGCGCGCCGCAAGCTCGCAGATCTTCGCAACAAGCTCGCCGGTAACGAAAAGCTCGAAGACATGCTCGCCGAGGTGCTGAGCAATACCGAGCAGCTCGAAGCCCTGAAAAAATCGGCATCCGCGGCCGACGACAACGGCGACGATGACCGAGGAGAAAGCTAAGAATGGCCAACGCCCAGAGTAACGAATCCAAGACCGAAGCGGCGCAGGCCGAAGAGGTCAATCTGCTCGACAAGATCGTCGACGAGAGCCGCGTAGCCAAGTCGGACTCCGAGCATGCGCGAGCGCGCGACATTATTTCGGAGTTGGTCGACAACGTCATGAATGGCACCGTCGTGGTGTCCGATAACCTCGGCGCCACCCTCGATGCCCGTATTGCCGAGCTCGACTCGCTGATTTCGGATCAGCTGAGCGAAGTGATGCATGCGCCCGAGTTCAAAAAGCTCGAAAGCAGCTGGCGCGGGCTTGATTACATGGTCTCCCAGACCACGACCGGGTCGATGATCAAGATCCGAATGATGTCGGCGACCAAGCGCGAGCTGGTCAAGGACTTCAAGGCGGCCATCGAATTCGACCAGAGCGCGATGTTCAAGAAGGTCTACGAAGAAGAATTCGGCACCTTCGGCGGCTCTGCGTTCGGCGCCATCATCGGTGACTTCGAGATCAGTCGTCAGCCCGAGGACATGCACTTTCTCGAGCAGATGTCGCACGTCGCTGCGGCCGCGCATGCGCCGTTCATTTCGGCGGCGGCACCCGAGCTGTTCGGCTTCGATTCGTATACCGAGATGAGCAAGCCGCGCGATCTGGCCAAGATCTTCGACACGGTGGAATACACCAAGTGGAAGTCGTTCCGGGAATCGGAAGATTCGCGCTACGTCGGCCTTACCTTGCCGCGTTTTCTCGGCCGGTTGCCTTACAACCCCAAGGACGGCACCACGGTCGACGGCTTCAACTTCGTGGAAGACGTCGACGGCAAGGATCACGACAAGTACCTGTGGTGCAACACGGCCTACGCATTCGGTGCCCGCCTTACCGCGGCGTTCGAAGACTTCGGCTGGTGTGCGGCCATTCGTGGCGTGGAAGGGGGCGGCCTGGTCGAGGACCTGCCGACCCATACCTTCAAGACGGACGATGGCGAAATCGCGCTTAAGTGCCCGACCGAAATATCGATCACCGATCGGCGTGAGAAAGAGCTGAGTGACCTCGGCCTCATCCCTCTGGTGCATTGCAAGAATACCGATTACGCCGCGTTTTTCGGCGCGCAATCGGTGCAGAAGCCCAAGAAATACAACACGGATGCAGCCAACGCCAACGCCGTACTCTCTGCACAGTTGCAGTACATTTTCGCCGTTTCGCGGGTATCGCATTACCTGAAGGCGATGATGCGAGACAAGGTGGGTAGCTTTGCCTCGGCGGGTAACGTCGAGGACTTCCTGAACAACTGGATAACCCAGTACGTATTGCTTGACGATAACGCGACGCAGGAGGCCAAGGCCCAGTTCCCGCTGCGGGAAGCGTCGATCAAAGTGTCCGAGATCCCGGGGCGCCCGGGCTCTTATAGGGCGGTGGCCTTTCTCAGGCCACATTTCCAACTAGACGAACTGTCGGTATCACTTCGGTTGGTAGCTGAATTGCCCGAATCGGCGCGCGCGTCGTAAGTTCCTGTTGGTAATCTGAAACTTAAGACGACATCCTGTAAATATGGAGGGACCGCAGTGAAGGATATTTATATCAAGTTCGATCGTCCGGGCATCAAGGGCGAATCGCAGGACAAGGATCACAAGGATTGGGTGGAAGCCCATACCTGGCATCACCGGATTCTGCAGCCGAAGTCGGCTACGGCATCCAGCGCCGGTGGTCATACCGCCGAGCGTTGTGAGCACGAAGACATGATCTTCACGAAAGACATGGACGTCGTGAGCCCGCAGCTTTATCAGGCCTGCTCCGGTGGCACGACCTTCTCCAAGGTCACCATCGAATTCTATCGTGCGGATGGCGAAGGCCAGCGCATCAAGTACATGGAAATCCAGCTCAAGGACGCCATCGTTTCCGATATGGCGCCGTCGGTCGAAGCGGAAGGGATCCCGACCGAAACCATGGCCCTCAAGTATGCCGCCGTACAGTGGAAGTACACGCAGCAGAAGATCGGCGGTGGTGCCGGCGGTAGCTCCCAGGGCGCCTGGAGCCTGACCAAGAACGACAAGACGTTCGCTTCCTGAGCGTCGCGTTGTCGGCGGCCTCGGCGCAGCGGCGTGTTCGCACGCAGCGCCGAGGCCCGCTTTGCAACGGCTTTGCGTGTCGCGAAGCCGTTGTTTTCCACTAGAGAAGGGCATAGCCGTGAACGAGCGTGAACATGCGCGCTCGTATCGGGCCGGCTATGGCATGGGTGCCGGGCTCTGCACCGTCTGTTTTGCCGGGGGTTGATGTGACTGGATTCGAGCCAAGTCTGTTCGAGAAATTGCTCGACGACGACCCGCGTGCGCCGTCGGCCGGCACGGTGGAATTGCTCAATATCGAACAGGTCAAGGAGTCGGTCGCCCGGGATCTCGAAGCCTTGCTCAACAGCCGGCTTGTGTACTCACAGGAAGCGCTTAGCGGCTACCCGGAGTGCCAGCGCTCGGTATTGAATTACGGCCTGAACGATTTTTCCGGCCTCAGCCTCGCCAGCGCCTACGATCGGGGTTATGTCTGTCGTTCCCTGGAAGAGGCCATCAGCAAGCACGAGCCGCGTTTGCAGAATGTGCGTGCCTCGCTCGAGCTCGACCACGAACTGTCGAGCAAGCTGCACTTCGCCATATCCGCGCTGCTGGTCATGTATCCGGCCCAAGAGCCGGTCAGCTTCGACGCCATGCTGCAGCCGTCGACGCTTCAGTACACCGTATCGAAAAGTCGTCGTGCGCTCGTATGAGAACGGGTGCGCGGATGTTCGATTTCTTGACGCGCCATGGCTACATGCCTCAGCTGCGTCAACGTAAGCGGTAAGCCATGGAAGACCTGCTGCCGTTTTACGAGCGTGAGCTCGCTTTCCTGCGTAAATACGCAAAAGAATTTTCCAGTCGTTACCCCAAGGTGGCGGGACGGCTGCTGTTGTCCGGCGATGTCAGTCAGGACCCGCACGTTGAGCGCCTGATCGAATCCTTCGCGCTGCTCAACGCGCGCGTTGCGAAAAAGATCGAGGACGACTACCCGGAATTTACCGACGCGCTGCTGGAAGTGCTCTATCCGCACTACCTGCGGCCGTTCCCGGCCTGCTCTATCGCACGGCTGGATATCGGCAGTGCCGCAGGCCAGCTAAGCAAGGCGACGACCATCCACCGCGGTACCGAGCTGCGCTCCGCGCCGGTCAAGAATGTGCCTTGTCGCTTCCGTACCGCATACGACGTCACGCTGGGGCCGCTCGAGCTGCAGCGCGCGGCGTTCGTACCTGTGGCGCAGCCGCCGCGAGCGGTGCGCACCCCGGCCGATGCCACCGGCCAGATATCGTTGACGTTCCAGATCACCTCGGAACAGGCCAAGGCCGCGACGCTCGGCATCGACGACCTGCGGCTTTTCATTGACGGCGAGCCATCGTTTTCGGCTGCGCTACGCGATGCGCTATCCATGTATGCGCTCAAGGCCTATGCCGAGGCCGATCGGCACGGCGAATGGGTTGCGCTTAACGAGATACCGATCAAGCCGGTTGGCTTCGATGAAAGCGAAGGGCTGATCGATTATCCACGGCGTTCGCATCCCGCGTTCCGTCTGTTGACCGAGTTCTTCGCCTTTCCGGACAAGTTCAATTTCGTCGATATCGACTTCGCGGCGCTCGTACGCGCGCTGCCGTCCGACACCCGTATCTTCACGCTCCATCTGCTGCTGACCGGCGTGCGGTCTGATTCGGGCATTGCGCGTACACTCGAAGGCTTGAGTGCGGAGAGCCTTCTTACCGGCTGTACGCCGGTGGTGAACCTGTTCCCGCAACGCGGCGAGCCGATACGCGTAAGCGAAACGGCGTCGTCCTACCCGGTGGTCGCGGACGCACGCCGTGCATACGCCTATGAAGTGGTATCGGTCGAGTCGGTCAAGCGCGTTCGTCAGACGCCGCAAGGTGAGTCGGTCACCGTGTTCCGGCCGTTCTACTCGCTCCAGCATGGCGCGGACCCGGAAAGCGCCGGCCATTACTGGGTCATGAGCCGCGACGATCTGGTCGCGCGAACCAGCCCGGGCTACGAATACGAACTCACGCTGGTCGACCTGAACTTCGAGCCGGTCAAGCCGCATACCGACACGCTCAGTGTAGCCCTGACCTGTACCAATCGTGATCTGCCCGAGCGTCTAGCCTACGGCCGGCCGGGCGGTGACCTGACGCTGGAAGGCGGCTCGGTGGTGCAGCGTATCCAGATGCTGCGCAAGCCATCGCCGGGTAAACGTTTCGCGCGCGGACGCCAGGCCCACTGGCGGCTGATTTCGCATCTGGCGCTCGATCACCTGTCGCTGGTGCAGGGCGGGTTGGAAACCTTCAAGGAAGTGCTGCGCATCTACGATCTGTCGCGATCGGCGATCTCTTCGCGCCAGATTGAGGGGATTCTGGCGCTGGACTATCAGCCGACGACGACGTGGCTGTCCCGAGGCAATCACGCCGCCGTCGTGCGCGGGCTTGAGGTAACGCTGACCGTGGACGAGGAGAGCTTTGTCGGTATCGGCGTCAACGTATTCGCCCAGGTCATCGATCGGTTCCTGGGTTTTTACGTGCATGCGAACAGTTTCACCCAGCTGGTGATCGTGTCCGGCCACACTGAGGAGGTCTTGCTGCGATGCCATCCGCGCGGCGGCGATTCAGTGCTGGCATAACGCAATCGCTTCTGGAAGAGCCGTATCGCTACGGCTATTTCCAGGCGGTGCGTCTGCTCGAGCTTTACTTCTCGCGCGGCGACGGGCGGCGCCTGGATTTCGTATCCGAGCGGCTGCGCTTTCGCAACACGCTGTCGTTGGATTTCCCGCCGAGCGAGTTGAAAGAGGCGCTGGCGCTGGCCGTCGACGGCTCGGTGATCGAGGACGAACAACAGCGCAACCACGCCATCGAGGAAGGCGACCTGGCCCAGGTGGCCATTACGCCTGCGTTTTTCGGCCTGCTGGGTACCAACGGCGCCTTGCCGCTGCAGTACACCGAACGCCTGATCGGCCGCGAAATCTACCAGCGCGATCGCGCCGCGCGTGCCTTTTTCGATATCTTTTCGAACCGTAGCGCCGCGCTGTTCTATGCCGCCTGGAAAAAGTACCGGCTGCCACTGCATTACGAGTTGGACCGGCGCGATCGGGCGCTGCCGGTCATGCTCTCGTTCGCGGGCATGGATTTCGATCCGCTCAAAAAACGGCTTCGCCACGAACCGGGCTGTATTCATCAGGAGGCCATTGCCAACTACGCCAGCGCGTTCTGGCGCAAGCCGGCGTCGGCGTCGATGGTGGAACGAGTCGTGGCCGACTATTTCGGCGTCGAGGTGCGGCTCGAACAGTTCGTGGCGCGCTGGTACGACGTGCCGCCCGCCCAGCGCACCTACCTGGGCCAGGCCAATGCCACGCTCGGGGGAGGCGCGCTCTCCGGCGAGCGGGTCATGCAGTGCGATATCTGTGTACGGCTATGGATCGGGCCGCTCAAGCGCGCCCAGTTCACCGGCCTGCTGCCCGGCGGCGACAGCGCCGAGGCATTGAAGAAACTCGTCCAGGCGCTCACCGGCGTACGTCTGGAGTACGAAGTGGTGCTCATTCTGGCACCGGAAGAAGTCCGCGGGGCCGCGCTCGATGCCGACCGCGAAGACGGTCGACTGGGCTGGGATGCTTTTCTGTGCAGCCGCCAGCCCGACGCGCCGCGGGCGGATGCCGGCTATCGAATATGACGTGCTGCTCCGATCACCCCGTTACCCGCTTCAACGACGAATAAGAACATGGCAACGAATCTCAAGACGCTGATCAGCAAGCTCAACCCGACCTGCCGCCGCGCGGCCGAGCGGGCCGCCGCCATCACCCAGGCGCGGGGCAACTTCGAGGTCGACCTGGAGCACCTGTTTCTGGCTCTGCTGGAGCAGCCGAACAGCGATTTGGTGCGGGCGGCGCGCAATAGCCGTATCGATCCGACCGCGCTGAGTAGCGACCTGGAAGCGGAAGTAGCGCGCTTCAAGACCGGCAACACGCGCACGCCGGTATTTTCGCGCCATATTCCCACGCTGTTCGAGCACGCCTGGCTGATCGCCTCGCTCGATTCGCAAACGGCGAGCATTCGCAGCGGCCACCTGCTGTTGGCGCTGCTCACGGAATCCGAGCTGTCGCAGTTCGCCTCGCGCGGCTCGGCGGAGTTTGCCCGCTTCAAGGTCGATGAGCTCAAGCACGATTTCGACGCGGTCACCGAAGGCTCCCAGGAGGCGGCAGAAAGCCTGCGCCAGACCGAGAGCCAGTCGGCCGACGCGGCCGAGGACGACCCGGAGGCACTCGGCGGCGAAAAGAAAGGCTCGCGCACGCCCGCGCTCGATCAGTACACGAACAATCTTACTGCCAGCGCACGGGAAGGGCGCATCGACCCGGTGATCGGCCGCGAGTTCGAGATTCGCCAGGTCACGGACATTCTGCTGCGGCGCCGCCAGAACAACCCCATCCTCACCGGCGAGGCCGGCGTGGGCAAAACCGCCGTGGTGGAAGGGCTGGCGCTCAAGATCGTCGAGGGCGACGTACCGCCGCCGCTCAAGGATGTAGCCCTGCACGTGCTCGATCTCGGGCTGCTGCAGGCCGGTGCCAGCGTGAAAGGCGAGTTCGAGAACCGTCTCAAGGGCGTGATCGACGAGGTCAAGAAAAGTCCTACGCCGATCATTCTGTTTATCGACGAGGCCCACACCATCATCGGTGCGGGCGGCCAGGCCGGGCAGAGCGATGCCGCCAACCTGCTCAAGCCGGCGCTGGCCCGCGGCGAGCTGCGCACCATCGCGGCTACCACCTGGAGCGAGTACAAGAAGTACTTCGAAAAAGACGCCGCGCTCGCGCGCCGCTTTCAGGTGGTCAAGGTCGACGAGCCCGATGCCGAACTGGCCGCGGCCATGCTGCGCGGTATCGCCCCGCTCATGGAAGCCCACTTCAACGTGCGTATTCTCGACGAGGCCATTGCCGAGGCCGCGCGGCTGTCGCACCGCTATATCACCGGGCGCCAGCTGCCGGACAAGGCCGTGAGCGTGCTGGATACCGCCTGTGCCCGGGTGGCACTCGGCCAGAGCGCCACACCCGCGCGTATCGAAGACGACAGCAAGCGCCTGGATCGGCTGGTGGCCGAAATCGAAGCGCTCGAGCGCGAAGCCGCGGCCGATGACGGGCATGAAGAGCGTCTGGCCGAGTTGTACGAACTGCGTCAGTCCATCGAAACAAGTCTGGAAGCCGACCGCGAACGCTGGACCCAGGAACAGGCCCTGGTTCGTCGGATTCAGGACTTGCGCGCCAAGCTCGAAGGCGGCCGCGATAGTGCGCGTAACGCCGCAGGCCAGCCGGCCGAGGACGAAGCCGAGGCGCCGATAGCCCCCGTGGCCGATGCGCCCGGCCAGAGCGCCGAGGATCGCGAAACGCTCAAGAATCTGGTGGGCGAACTGGCCGCGCTGCAGGGCGAATCCCCTCTGGTCACCAACCAGGTGGATGCCCATGCCGTGGCCGAGATCGTGTCCTCGTGGACGGGGATTCCGCTCGGCAAGATGATCAAGGACGAGATCAACACCGTGCTCGACCTGCAGCGGCTGCTCGAAAACCGCGTGATCGGCCAGTCGCATGCGCTGGCCGCGGTGGCGCAGCGGGTACGCACCGCCCGCGCCGGCCTGGAAGATCCGGGCAAGCCCAAGGGCGTGTTCCTGTTCGTCGGCCCCTCGGGCGTGGGCAAGACCGAAACCGCCCTGGCACTCGCCGATATTCTGTATGGCGGCGAGCGCAAGCTGGTCACCATCAACATGAGCGAATACCAGGAAGCGCATACCGTATCCGGCCTGAAAGGCTCGCCGCCCGGCTATGTGGGCTACGGCGAGGGTGGGGTGCTCACCGAGGCCGTGCGCCGCAACCCGTACTCCGTGGTGCTGCTCGACGAAGTGGAAAAAGCCCACCCGGACGTCATGGAGCTGTTCTATCAGGTCTTCGACAAGGGCACGATCGACGACGCCGAAGGCCGGCCCATCGATTTCAAGAACACCATCATCATTCTCACCAGCAACGTGGGCTCGGCGACCACCACGAAGGCCTGTCTCAACAAGGCCGCCGACGAAATGCCGGATATCGACAGCCTCGACGCGGCGCTGCGCCCCGAGCTGTACCAGACCTTCAAGCCGGCGCTGCTCGGGCGTCTGAAGGTGGTGCCGTACTACTCGATATCCGACGATGCGCTGGTCGAGATCATCCGCCTCAAACTGGATCGAATCGTGGCGCGAGTGGCCGAAAACCACAACGCCAAGCTCAAGTACAGCAACGCGCTGGTCGAGGCCGTGCTCACTCGCTGCACCGAAGTGGATTCCGGCGCCCGCAACGTGGATAACATTCTCACCGGCACGCTGCTGCCCGAGATCGCCGGCGCGGTGCTCTCGCATATGGCGGACGGCCAGGCAATCGCCGAAATCCGCGTCGGCGCGAAGAAAAACGGGGAATTTACATACAAGGTGGTATCGGCGTGAGCCGCATGGCCGCAGGATAGAGGCATTCGCGCTACGCCCGAAAGCGGCGTTGGTGCGGCGCGAATTGGGCGTGGAGCGGGCGTTCAATGGGCGTCACGACGAATAGCTGGTACTAGCAGCAAGCGAAAATTGGGTTTGGTATGATTTTAGTTCTTGCTTCGAGCTGATTGCGGTTCGCGGCACGGTGGAAGTAGTCGGTGGGGCCGATAAAGACAGGCTTCACCGGCTGAAAGCTCGGTCATGAAGAGGTCGAGCGACAAGAGATAGGTTTGACACAGGCTGAAGATTGACTGCGATCCTTTTGAATAATCAGGGTTTATCGATTCTTCAGTGATTTTCGGCGGGCACCGAAAAGATAAGGAAATATCCAATAGGCATTCTGGTATTTCCTGCGTGGTGCCTGCGTAAGACGACGCAAGCGATTTGTGCATGGGTTTGATCAAGCGGGGCTGAGTTCATGGCGGGTTACACGACGTTGGCAGGGGTTCGGTTATCGGCGGCCGCGCGGCGTTTTGTTTCCGCGGTAAGTCGCGACGTGGCCAAGCCGGTGGTGGTAACCAGCGGCGCGCGCAGCGCGCAAAGCCAGGCCCAGGCGATGTACGACAGGTTCAAGCGCGGTGGTTCGTACCATGCCTTTCGCCAGCGCCGTGCTGCCATGAAGATTCACGAGGCCTTCGTTGCCGGCCGCAAGCAACGTCAGAGCGAGCGCGAAACCGTGCGGGCCATGGCCGACGTAATCGAAAAGCAGCTGCGTTCACGCGTCTATGTCTCGCGCCAGCTTCACCCCACGGCGCTGGAGCTTCGTACCCGCGGCTGCACTTCGAGCGAGCGCGAAGCGTTGATCAAGGCCTGCCGTGCGAATCGCGCCCGGGTCGTTGTTGAAGAGCGTCATCCGCCGCACCTGCACATACAGTTTTGAGCGCGGGAGGGGGCATGACTGACCGACCGCAGTTTATCGGCCGCTTCGGCTTGTCGGGCGCGCTTTGTTGTGCGGCGACGCACCCGGCGCCGGCGTTTTGGGCGCGCCACGATAGTGTGCCGAGCCTGCGCCCGGTCGCCTGTTCTCCTTCGAAAGCGAGCTCTGCCGATACGCCGCACTGGGTGCGCTATCTCAATAATCTGGCAGTGGGCACACAACTCACGCCGTACGCGGCCGATATCCTTGTATGGATGGGCGAACTGTTCAAGCCGGCACGGGTGCGCCACCGCGATGGCCGGCGCAAGGCGTTCACCGAGCAAATGCGAACCGTAGCCGACGAAATCCGCGGCTTGGTCTGCGCCGCGAGGGTAGCGGTATGAGTCCCTACCTCATGAGCGCACTGTTGAAACTTCCACGGGCCGTGGATCGGTATGCGCGCCCAGGCGATCCACGTCCGCTAGTACGTACCCGGCCTGGCCAGCGAACTCTTTCGCCATGAATCCACTTGTCGACATGCTCGCCAATGCGCTGCCAGGGGTCACCCAGACGGACCGCCTGCTGCGACTGCATACCCCGCGTACCGGGGCGGCATTGCTGCCCGAGCGCGTCGACGGCCTGGAAGCCATCAGCGACGGTGCGGGTTATCGCTTCGAGCTTACCGCGCTCTCGACCGACCCGTTCATTGCTCTGGAAGAGCTCATCGGCCAGCCCGTGCTGCTGGAACTGATGACCGCCGAATCGCGCACTGAACTGCGCCCCTGGCACGGCCATATCACCGCCTTCGAACGCATCGGCTCCAATCAGGGCGCGGCCCGCTACCGGCTTGTGGTCGAACCCTGGCTGGCGTTTCTGGCCTACCGCACCGACAGCTACGTCTTCCAGAATGCCAGCCTGATCGATATCGTCGAATCCGTGTTTTCGGACTACGGCGGCCAGGGCGCGCTGGTGCCGGCCTGGCGCTGGGATCTGGCCGACCGCGGCGTCTATCCCGAGCGTAGCCTGACCACCCAGTATCGCGAGACCGATCTCGCCTTCGTGCAGCGCCTGCTGGCCAGCCAGGGCCTGTACTACTGGTTCGAACACAGCGGCGACCGATCCGCCGATACGCTGGGCACGCATACGCTGGTCATCGCCGATCACAACAGCGCTTTTCAGCCTGAAGACGGCCGGCCGATCCGTTTTCATCGCGCCGATGCCACCGAAACCCAGGACGCCATCCAGCATTGGCGGCCACGCGAACAGCGCCATAGCCCGCAGCTGCGTATGACCAGCTGGGACTATCGCACCCGCGATACCCGCGCCGTATCGGCCGCCGGCCCGCAAGGCCCGATTGCGATCGACGCCGACGACACCCCCGGCCAGTACGCCTATCCCACCCGCGAATACGGTCAGCGCCTGGCCGATATCCAGCGCGAAGCCTGGATCGCGGGTCAGAGCGTGATCGACGGCGAAGGCGTGGAACGCCAGCTCGCCCCCGGCGAGCGCTTCGTGCTCGTCGATCACGCCCGAGGCGATGCGCCCAGCCTGTGCACACGGGTGCACCACCGCATCAAGAACAATCTCTCCGCCGATATCCTCGCCGAGGCCGAACGCCAACTCGGCGGCGCCGAAGCCACACCGCCCGCCTGGCATGGCCGTGCCGCACGGGCGGATGGCGGCATCCACGAACAGGGCGAGCTGCCCGTCTCCGAAAGCACCCAGAACGCCGACGAAGACGACGACTTCTACCACAACGCCTTCACCGCCATCCCGGCCGATACCGTCTATCGCCCCGCGCTGACCGACGGCCACGGCCTACGCCTGCACCCCAAGCCCACGATCCGCAGCACCCAGACCGCGATTGTCGTCGGCCCGCCCGGCGCACCGGTGCATACCGATCGCGATCACCGCATAAAGGTCCAGTTCCACTGGCAGCGCGGTGCGAGTGCGCACAACCAGCAGGCCCATCCGGCTGGCGACGACAACGCCCCCGCCAGCGACGCCGCCGGCACCTGGGTTCGGGTGAGCACCGCCATCGCCGGCGCCAACTGGGGCAGCCACTTCGTGCCCCGCGTTGGCCAGGAAGTGATCGTGCGTTTCCTGGAAGGCGATATCGATCGCCCCGTGGTCACCGGCGCGGTTTACAACGGCGAAGGCGAACAAGACGCCCAGCACAATCGCGTCAGCGGCGCGGTCGGTGCCGTCACCGGCAACGCCCCTGCGTGGTTCGCCGGCCAAGCCGGCGAACATGCGCACCCCGCCGTGCTGTCGGGTCTCAAGACCCAGGCGCTATCCACCAGCGGGCAGGGCACCGGCGGCTACAACCAGCTTGTATTCGACGCCACGCCGAAACAGCTGCGCACCCAGCTATCCACCACCGAGTACGTCACCTCGCTGGCACTCGGTCATCTCAAACACCAGACCGACAACCAGCGCGGCACCGACCGCGGCCACGGCGCCGAACTGACCACCCAGGCCTACGGCAGCCTGCGCGCCGGGCAGGGCGTGCTGCTCACCACTGAACGTGGCGCCGAACAGATGCGTGCCGACGGCGCGCAATCAGCTCTCGGCCAGGCCCATGGCCTCGTCAAAAGCCTGGCCGAAGCCGCCGACGCACAACAGGCCACGGTCGAAGGCGACCCCAAGGTTGCCGACCGGCCCGCACTGAACGCCCTCGAAGACACGCAGGAATCGATCGCTGCCACCGCATCGGGCACCGGTACGACCACGCCGAATGCGGAAGCCGCGATCAAGACCACGTTAGGCGGCAGCGGCGACGTACCCGCCTGGGCCCGGCCCGATCTCATCGCCAGTGCCCCGGCCGGCATCGCCGCGCTCACGCCGCACGACCATATCGTCAGCGCCGGCAAAACCCTGTCCGCCACCGCCGGCGATATCAATATCGCCACGCAAAACGACCACGTCGCCGCCGTGGCGCTGGGCCTGCGCCTGTACACCCAAGGCCGGGCCGCAGGCGGCAGCAAACCCAACCAGGAAACCGGCATCGCCTTGCATGCCGCCACCGGCCCCGTCACCGCCCAGGCGCAAAGCGCGAAAGCAAAACTCGCCGCCGAGCAGTCCGTCACCATCGCAAGCACGCAAGCCGACGTGAACGTCAGCGCGATGAAACACATCCTGCTCACCGCCGCGGGCAGCGGGCTGGAGATCAAGGGCGCGAATATCACCCTCACCGCACCGGGGGCGGTTAAATTCCATGCCGGGCAGCATGTGTTGACCGGGCCGGGGAGTGGTACGCCGGAATCGCTATCGTTTGCCAAGACGGAGCTCAGAGGTTGCGCGCAACAAAATCAGAGTGCGGCCGGAAAAGGCGGCGCACTGGCCTAAAGGAGCCCTGATGGCAGTCGATTTTGACAAGTGTGTTGGCCTCGCGATTATGAGACTGAGAGCTCATCAGTCGGAACGACCCGACGCCGAACTCTATCTAATGGTTGATCCCACGCTTGGTGACCCGTTTGCGGATGAACCAACAATGGCGTCGCTGCGACGATATGTCTTGCCGATTAACCATCCTGATATCGAATTGGGTAAAAAACCCTATCTGTGCCCGATCCAGGATCCGATCAGACAAGAAAGAGCCATTAATCGGTCGGTGGAACTGGCCGTTGAGGAGATGCAAAAGACAACGGCACCGTTTAGAAGATCAATATGCGCTTGGCTACTTGCGGATACCCGATCTCCCGCCGAGTTAGCCCAGTGCTTGGCTCGCGGGTCCGTCAAGACCGACCGACATCGCCAAAGACACATATTGCGCTTCTGGGACCCGCGCGTGCTGCCGCTACTCGCCGGGCATGAGAGAGGACACCGCCTGGTTCCTCCGGTAACCGCTGTCGATTGGCTCGCACTCGATTCGAAGGGCGAGTTGCAATCTGTGCCTTATCCGGATGATGTTGCGGCGGTCCCCGTTATCCATTTGACGTCGTCCGATGAAGCACTACTGCAGGACATATCTCTTGAAAACGCGGCTGCGTGCGCCGTGGTTGAACGCGATCAACCCTGGCCGGGGCGCGGTGAGCTGGCGTCCCACATTATTCGGGCCCGTGAACTGAGTTTAATTGATCAAGCCGATATCGCGGCGTTCGTGGCTGATCGCAAAAGCCAGGGCGTGCCTATTGAATTGGCTGATCGAATCGCCGCTGTACTCGCTGCAGTCCGGGACGACGGCGCGTCCTATCAAAAGTTGGTCGCAGCCTGGGACGAGGATGACTGGACAGCGATAGCAGCTGAAGCTCTCCAGCGCACGCAGCAACACCACACATCGAAAAGACTAGAAGGTACACAGCCATGAGTCTTCCTGAAGACTGTCACTGGTGTAACCGACACGGCCTGCCCATATTGCCTGTGCGATTAGCCTATGTTCCGAAAAATAAGGTCAAACCTTCGGGGTTAGCTGATGCGTTGACCCGGACGAATAAGAACGTCGCGACACCGCTAGAAGCCGGTCAGTATGTGCCCCGTGTAATAACCGAAGGCTACGTCTATATCTACGATAATCGTCACGGCGGTTTTTGGCGCTGCTTTGCTGCTACCCCAAAAGGGTTGTTTCGAGAGTACGTCATCGGCCAACCGCCCGAGGAAACGCCTAAATTCACGTGCGAACGCGACGGCCATAATTTGGATGCCTCGATCATTAGTATCGAGCAGCCCAGCCAAGCAGATCAAGTGTGGCTGGGCTACAGCCGCGCGTGGCTAACCCGCAAGGCGCTCAAGCAATTACGTGCTAACGATATCTTGTGGAACGGCATGATGATCGAAGTTGCACCGTCCTCGCTGGTATCCGGAGGTGCGGTGCCCGATGACGTAGGCTTTCGTGCCAGCGATGCGGATACGCTCAATCAGGCGATACCCGAGTATGGTTTTGCCGATTTTGCGCAGCGTTACTACGCATGGACCCTTAATGAGGCTGTCAATCGCGGCGAGCTAGCAGAACAACTCGTCGAGCGCATGAAACAAATCAGCCCCGAGGGCGGCGTGGTCGTGGGGCTCAACGATCCTGTCGGCAACGTCCGAGATGCTGCCGCCTGGCGCAACATCAAGGCGGGCGAACTGGCACATTTCAAGACCGTCCAGTCCGATCTCGAGCCGGTGATCATTCGTGAGCTGATCGAAGGCGTGCGCCAGAGCATGCAAGCCAATAACCAAGCCGATACGTGGGCCGAGCGCTACGCGCCCAAACTCGACATGGGCAAGCTCGAAGCGGACAAGGAACAATACGAACAGCAGGAAAATCGGTACCGGCAACCCCTCGATGATGCCAGTGCGGATTGGGCAGCTTTGGTGGGGCGGCCATTGTTTGGTCTGGTATGGATGTTGTACGACGGGACGCATCGCCCCACCGGACGAGCGCTAGAATGCGACTTTGCCGATTGTTTCGAAGGCGTCGGTGCGTCCGAAAAAGAACGCGCCATCTGGAAAGAGTGGGTGCAGGCTGAGCCCGATGATGACGACCACCCATTGTGGTACGTGTTGGCGGCGGGCGATCCGGATGTGCATGAGTTTGTTTTGAGTCATACAACCGACTTTCTGTCGATGTTCGGCTCCGCCAGGGACGCGGCAAACAACATCCATGAGTCGATTACGAGTTGGTTGCATAGCAGTGACCTGAACCATAGCAACATGCCAGCGGTGCAGGCCGCCACGGGCACGATCACCCATGCAATAGTGGCCTATTTGCCTAGAATGGCGGCGGATAATGTCCAGCCTATGCGCGAAATCGGCGCCCGCCTGCAGCTGCTGCGCACCGCACGGACAGGCATCATTGTATACCCGCAGCGGTTGCAGGCGCCGGTGCATCATTTGACCATCAAGCTGTATGAGACGGTTTGGGGTCAGGCCGGTGCGGGCCTGCCACAGAGAAGCCGCGAGGGCCAGATTGCCCTGATTAAACATGAGGGGATAACTGGGGGCTTCGCCCAGCCTCGGCCTGGTGGGCAGGATATGCTGACGCTGGACCTTTACCTGACGAGTGAAGACTTTTCCCAGGCTGGCTTTGATGCCGACTTCCCCACCGGGGATGAACTGAATCAAGCCTTCAAGCAGGCCGCGTTTAACCCCTATCACACCATGGCCGAGGACATCCGCAACGCCGGCCAGCGCATGGTCAGTTTCAGCGGCGCCTTGAGTCTGTACGGCTTGGCATCGGCCCTGGCCAGCCTGAATGATGCCCAGGGTGCGGCGGGCACCCAGGCCAGTGAGAACCTCAGCAGCGCGCATTATGCGGTCGTGTCGGGCGTTCTAGGGGTAAGCTCGGTATTTAGTGAAGCCATGGGCCAGACCTTGAAGCAGCGTGCCGAAACGGCCGTGGCCGACGGCGCAGAAAACGCCGCCGCGCAGATCGTCAGGCGTGCCATTGCCTGGCGCCTTGCCGGCGGGCTGTTTGCCGTGGGGGCGTCTTTTTCGGACGCCATCAAACATGGTATTAGGGCGGGTACAAGCTTCTCGGAGGGCGATAACGATGCTGCTTGGTGCTTTATTGGGTCTACCGTAGCGTATGGCGCATCCGGTATTGCTAGCGCAGCTGCCATTTTTGCCCAAGTCAACGCGATGGCAGCAGCGGGCTCGACCACAGCGGCCATGACCAGCTGGGCAACGCTGGGGCTGGGCGCCTCGTCCATCCCGGTCATCGGCTGGACGGTACTGGCATTCGTGGCGTTGGGCGCGGCCGTTTACCTGACTTACCTG
The DNA here is from genome assembly GCF_002729955.1 of Salinisphaera sp. GTDB lineage: Bacteria > Pseudomonadota > Gammaproteobacteria > Nevskiales > Salinisphaeraceae > Salinisphaera. The sequence continues at coordinate 174,593 of NZ_PBYA01000049.1, forward strand.
GCATTGAAGAATACTGACACGCCGCTGGAAGTCTGGTTCACCCGCTGTTACTACCGCAATCCGAGTGCCTCCAACCGTGACGCGTATGCGAACCTTCAGAAGGAGTTGGCAGCCTATCAGGACGTCGTCTATGGGTTGAGCATCCGTTTGGTCTGGCAAAACGAGCCGGGCCGTGATCGGGTGCAACTGCGGGTCATCATACCCGGCATTGGTGACTACAGCGACTATGCCTATAAACTCATGCTCGCCGGGGAGGGCGGCCATAGCGTTATCGCCTTCCATGGCAGCCAGCTCAGTCACGATCCGGCGCTGCAGCCACGGCAAAACGCCACTGAGGGCCAGGAGATGCACGCCCGGGATGTCGGTTGGGGCGAGTCGATTGCCAATTATCTGATTCCACGCGGCACGGAGGCCCGCAAGGCCTATCGCTACATCAAGCACATGGGGGATCCGGTGCGTTACGTTACCGACAACCGCCTGCAGCACGCGGTCCAGCTCGAGCAACATGCGGGCGCCGCAGTATTACAGACTGAAGTGCTGGTCGACGAGGATGTGTACGACCGAGTCGGCCTGAAGATCGAGTACTGGCCGGATGCGCTGAACAAGCGACAGTTGGTAATGTCGCTGGATCTGGGGGAAGCTGATTATAGCTGGGCTCGAAAAGAGGGGTTTTGGAGCTACCTGTTTTGAATCGTCTACAACGCCAGGCAAGAGCTACAAGAGAACCGTCATGTCATGAATGAAACGTTGAGCCAAGATTGTCGGGTCAAGGTGCCCTCGAAGTTTGCACCACTTATTTTGTTAGGTCTGGAAGTACTATTTGTAGGCGGCTGGACGCTTCTAACCGTTTATGTAATTTTTACTTATCTCCCGCAAGGTTTGATTTCGGTCGCGATTTGGTTTCCTCTGCTCCTTGCATCACTCATCGCTCCATTTGTCATCTTAGTACTGATGTTTCCTTTTCAGCGCGCCTCCTTGGACTCAAGCGGTCTGACCCTAAGTCGCAAAGGCCGGATTGCCTTCGAAGACATCGCCAGCTACGACACCGATGCGGTCGATTTCGGCATGAAGGGGCGCCTTTACTTGCATATCCGTCCAAAGAAAGGACTGTCCTACCGGCTGATTCCGCATCCTCGAGATCGGGAAGTCTTCTACGAGCTGTGTTTGGCGTTCAAGCGCTACGCTGATGCCCGTATTACGAATGGGCCGACGCAAAAGAGCTTCTGGGGCAGCCCCGCTGCCCGTGCTTTTGGTGTCATTGGATTGCTGATCGAAGCGATCGTCACGGCGATGGTGCTTTCGCTGGCCCCGCACATGCTGGGGTATGTCGCATTTCTTTTGTTAGTCGGCACGCCCATGTTCGTCTGGGTCATTCTTGGCAAGCGGGCGAATTAAAACGTGGTCAAAATCGTCAGATGCGTCAACGCGCAAGAGACTGGCGGATTGAAGCAGAGCGAATGCCATTCGTGGAAGCCCGCGAGCGCACAATTCGGATAATCTTCGAACACCAGAACGAGCAGGACGGGGTCACGAGCAGGACGGGTCAGGTCTAGCTAAGCAAGCAAGACGGGGTCAGGTCTAGCTAAGTAGCATTGATTTCTAAATCAAGCTAACACAAAACGGGGTCAGGTCTAGCTAAATAGCATTGATTTCCAAATCAAGCTAATGTCGATCGTATGGCCCGACCCATCCGAATCGAGTTTGCTGGCGCGTTGTATCACGTGACGTCGCGCGGTGATCGTCGGGAGGCGATTTACGAAGACAACACGGATCGCACTCGTTTTTTCGAAATTCTTGGCCAGGTCGTGCAAGACTTCAACTGGGTCTGCCACGCCTATTGCTTGATGACCAATCACTACCACCTGGTCATCGAGACACCGGACGCCAACCTCTCTCGCGGGATGCGTCAACTCAATGGCGTCTATACCCAGTACAGCAACCGTCGCCATCGACGCACGGGTCACCTGTTTCAAGGCCGCTTCAAGGGCATTCTCGTCGACGGTGATAGCTATCTGCTGGAG
>NZ_PBYA01000050.1 GCF_002729955.1 Salinisphaera sp.
CACCTGCTCTGCGAGCAGTCTGTTACTAAGCTCAGCTGCGCTTCGCAAAGTAACCCGGCCTCGAAACATGCATTTCTCGGCGTTTGTCGTTTACGACAAACCCCAAAGCAGGTGCGCTACCAGACTGCGCTATACCCCGGTTTGTCTTCCTCACTCAACTACGACGACGGGCATTCTGCCATGTCCCGGCACCTGCTCTGCGAGCAGTCTGTTACTAAGCTCAGCTGCGCTTCGCAAAGTAACCCGGCCTCGAAACATGCATTTCTCGGCGTTTGTCGTGTACGACAAACCCCAAAGCAGGTGCGCTACCAGACTGCGCTATACCCCGGTTTGTCTTTCTCACTCAAAGCGGCAGGCCATTCTGGCCACAGCTGACTCGCCTCGGGACGAAGTCGAGCGACCGACACGCACACATATCGGCTGGCCGCGAATTCTATCTGGTCGCCGCCCGGCATGCGAGCATCACCTGCAGACGGCTGGATTCAGCCTGCCAAATTGTGGCCCTTCGCGGAGCGTGCGAAAATCCGCGCACTTTTCCCAACCGCCTTGATGCCCATGGCCGCCCGCCTTATCGACGGCAAGCAGATCGCCCAGGATTTTCGTCATGCCGTACGCGATGCGGTGGAACAGCGCCGTGCGCGCGGACAGCGCGCCCCTGGACTCGCCGTCATTCTGGTCGGCAGCGACCCGGCGTCCAAGATCTATGTCGGCAAGAAAATCGAGGCCTGCCAGCAGGCCGGGCTCGTTTCGCAGGCCGTCTATCCCGAGGCCGACATCTCGCAGGCCGAGCTGCTTGAGCTGATCGACCGGTTCAACGCCGACGATGAGATCGACGGCGTGCTCGTACAGCTACCGTTGCCTGCGCATATCGATGCCACCAAGGTCATCGAGCGGGTTCGTCCGGATAAGGATGTCGACGGGTTTCACCCCTACAACGTCGGCCGGCTGGCCCAGCGCGTGCCGCAGCTGCGCGCCTGCACTCCGCTGGGCATCGTGCGTCTGCTGGAATCGATCGACGAGCCCTTTCGCGGCCGCCAGGCCGTGGTTGTTGGCGCCTCGAATATCGTGGGCCGGCCCATGGCGCTGGAGTTCTTGCTCAAGGGCGCGACCACTACCGTTTGCCACCGCTTTACGCGCGATCTCGAATACGAAGTCGGTCAGGCCGAAATCCTGGTGGTCGGGGTGGGCAAGCCCGGTCTGATCAAGGGCGAATGGATTCGCGAAGGGGCCACTGTGATCGACGTCGGCATGAACCGGCTTGATTCCGGGAAGCTCGTGGGCGATGTGGAGTTCGACACCGCCGCCGAGCGCGCGGCGTGGATCACGCCGGTGCCCGGCGGCGTCGGCCCGATGACCGTTGCCATGCTCATGAGCAACACCCTGCGCGCGGCCGAGCTGCGCGAACAGGCCGAACGGGGCGACTAAGCCCCGCTCAGCTTCGCCGCCAGAGCGTACCGTCGGGGCCGTCTTCCAGGACGATGCCCTGGGCGGTGAGTTCGTCGCGAATCTCGTCGGCGCGGGCGAAATTCTTGTCGCTGCGCGCTTCGCGACGCGCCTGGAGCATGGCCTCGATGGTCTCCGCGCTCAGATCGCCCTCGCCGGCCTGGCCTTGCAAGAACGCCTGCGGTGACTGTTCCAGCAGCCCGATCCGACCGGCCAGCGTGCGCAGACGCGCCGCGATCACGCCCGCGGTTTGGGCGTCCTCCTGTTTGAGTCGTTGGCAGTCGCGCGCCATTTCGAACAACACGGCAATCGCGGCCGGCGTGTTCAGATCATCGGCCATGGCATCGGTAAAGCGGGCCTCGAAGCCGTCGGCCACGTCGCTTTGTCCATCGCCGGGGGCGACATCGCGCAGCGCCGTATAGAGCCGCGAAAGCGCGCTCGTGGCGGCATCCATGGCATCGGCGTTGTAGGCCAGCGGGCTGCGATAGTGGGTCGACAGCACGAAATAACGCACGGTTTCGGCGTCGTACCGGGCCAGCACGTCGCGAATGGTCAGGAAGTTGCCGAGTGATTTCGACATCTTCTCGTCGTCCACGGTCACGAAGCCGTTATGCATCCAGGTCGTGACATAGCGCTGACCGGTCGCCGACTCGCTCTGTGCGATCTCGTTCTCGTGATGCGGAAACTGAAGGTCCAGGCCGCCCCCGTGGATATCGAAACTCGCGCCCAGGCAGTACGTGGACATGGCCGAGCACTCGATATGCCAGCCGGGCCGACCCGGGCCCCAGGGGGAGTCCCAGCTCGGCTCCTCGGGCTTGGCCGCCTTCCAGAGCACGAAATCGAGCGGATCGGTCTTCGCCTCGTTCACGGCAATCCGTTCGCCGGCGCGCAGGTCGGCCAGGCGCCGCCCAGACAGCGCGCCATAGTTATCGAAGGTGCTTACGTCGTAGTAGACGTCGCCGTTGTCGCCGGCATAGGCCGCGCCGTTGTCGATCAGCCGCTCGATCATGGCGATGATCTGGTCGACGTGACCGGTCGCCGTGGGCTCGGCGCTGGGCGCGGTCAGCCCCAGCGCTGCCTCGTCTTCGCGCATGAAGCGGGTGAAGCGCTCTGCGATCGCCTCGGGCGTATCGCCGGTTTCATTCGCGCGCTTGATGATCTTGTCGTCGATATCGGTGACGTTGCGGACATAGGTCACCCGCCAGCCCATGGCGCGCAGATACCGCACGAACATATCGAACACGATCATCACGCGCGCATGCCCGAGATGGCAGTAGTCGTAGGCCGTTACACCGCACACATAAAGCCGCACATGATCCGGCTCCAGGGTCTTGAGGGGCTGGCGTTGGCCGCTGAGGCTGTCGTGCAGTTCAATCATGGGGCGAAGAGGTCGATATGTGAGACGAACCGAGCGGCACAGTCTACCGACTCGCGCAAGCGATGCGCCCGTGGCGCTTACGCGTATGCACTAATATGGAAACATGAAAACGCTACTGGTCATCGTTGGACTGGGCCTGGCGGGCATGCTCGCCGCACTCGCGTTGGATCCCTATCGTGACGTGAACTGCATGGTGTCGCGCGCGATCGATACCGTGCGCGAGCAACATGACGGCTGGCACTGCCTGCATTATGCCGCTGCGCGCGACGACGCAGGCGCGCTGGCCACGGCACTCGATCAGGGCCTGTCGGTGAACCTGCGCACCTCGGCCGGCCAGACCCCGCTCAATATCGCCGCCGAGTACGGCAGCCTGGAGGTCGTACGCGCCCTGCTGCATCGAGACGCCCAGCTCGAGGCGCGCGACGGGCGTAACGGCTTTACCGCCCTGCACTGGGCTGCCGAGGCCTATCATCCGGCGATCGCGCGTGCGCTGATCGCTGCCGGTGCACAGCCCAACGCCGCCAACAAATGGGAGCAGACGCCGCTCTGGGTCGCGGCGTGGCAGCCCGAACAGGGCAATACCGAGATCGCCCATATCCTGGTCGCCGCCGGCGCCGACCCCAGCCGGCCCGACCACAAGCACAACACGCCGCTCATCATGGCCGCGCGGTCGGGCCACCAGCCCATGATCGGCTACCTGCTCGATCTCGGCGCCGATATCGAGGCCCGTAACGATCAGGGGCGGACCGCACTGTTCCAGGCCATCGTTGGCGATCATGAAAAGACGGTCCGCCTGCTACTGGCCCGCGGCGCGAACCCCGAAGCCGCAGCGGGCGGCGTCGTGCCCCTGGCCTATGCGCTCGACCACGAACGCCGCGATATCGCAGCCCTGCTGGTCGCCAACGGCGCGACCGGTTATGAACGCTATGCGGCCGATGCGGCCATGAAACGGGGGCGCCAGGCACTGGCCGAGGCGAACTTCGATCGCGCCATCGACGAGTTCAGTGCCGCCATCGCCCTGCAGGCGAACCGGGTCGAGGCCTACTACCGCCGCGGCGAGGCGTTTGCTGCCCGCGGCGACCGCGATCAGGCCGAACAGGACTATCGCCAGGTCACCACCTTGCGACCCGATCATGCAGACGCGCAGGAAGCGCTGGCACGCCTTTACGTCAATGATGGCAACTACGAGCGCGCAATCGGCGCGCTTGAGCCGCTGCTGGAAGATCAGCCGGACAATCCGCGGGCACTATTCCTGATGGCCGAAAGCCGAAACGGGCTTGGCGACGCCTCGAAGGCCAGCACCTATTTCGAACGTGCCTGCACGCTCGGCTTTCAACCGGCCTGCGGGCGTTGAACCGCCCGGCTCACCAAGCCGTGATCGCCGCCGTGCCTACGAGCCGAAATGATCCCAGCCGCGCTCGCCGTCGCCGCCCCACGGCTGCCCGTTGGCATCGAACGCACGCAGGCCGGGCTCGGCCTCGATCGTGCCGACCACCGTCAGCGGGCAACCGAGCGCGGCGCGGGCTGCGTCGAGCTGGTCCTCGGCGAGGGTGATGCATAGCTCGTAGTCGTCGCCGCCCGACCATTGCAGGCGGCGCCGACTGTCGGTGCCACAGGCTCGCCTCAGCGCGGCGGACGCCGGCAACGCGTCGATATCCAGCCGGGCGCCGACGCCACTCGCTTCCAGGATATGGCCCAGGTCGGCCGCCAGGCCGTCCGATATATCGATCGCCGCGTTCGCAATACCGCGCAGGGTCGCGCCCGGCCGCCATTGCGGCCTCGCGAGACGGTCAATACAGAAGCGCTGGTCTTCACTGGCGCGATCGCGCATCGACCAGCACTCGAGGCCGTAGGCGGCGTCGCCGAGCGTGCCGGTCACCGCAATCACATCGCCCAAGCCGGCGCCGCTTCGTCGCAGCGCACGGCCGGCCGGCAGGCAACCGATCGCCGTGATCGTAAGGGCCAGATCACCGCGGGTGGTATCGCCGCCGATGATATCGACCGGGTGATCGCCGATCGCCGCCAGTGCACCGTCGAGCAGCGCATCGCACCAGTCGCCCGCGAGCTCGGGCGCGGCCAATGCGATGGTGATCCAGGCGGGCTCGGCACCCATCGCGGCGAGGTCGGACAGATTGACCGCGAGTGCCTTGTAACCGATATCGAAGGCCACTGTATCCACCGGAAAATGACGTCCGGCGATGAGCGTATCGGTGGTGATGGCCAGCTCCTGGCCGGGCGGCGGTGCGATCAGCGCCGCATCGTCGCCGATGCCCAGCCGCGTATCTGCGCGCCGGCTCGCCAGGCGCTCGGCGAGCCGCTCGATGAGGGCGAATTCACGCACGGTCTGCGTTACTTGCGGGCGCCGATCTCGTTGGCACGCAGCGAGCGGGCGGTGGCATCGAGCACGCCGTTGATGAAGCGATGGCCATCGGTTGCGCCAAAGGTCTTGGCGAGGTTGGTGGCCTCGTTGATGATCGCCGCGAAGGGGATCTCGATACGATCGCGCAGCTCGAAGGTGGCCAGCAGCAGGATCGCGTATTCCACCGGATCAAGCTGCACGGCCGGCCGGCTGAGAAAGGGATCGAAGGCGGCTTCGAGCGCGCTCACGTCGTAGACCACGCCGCGCAGAAGCGTTTCGAAATACTCGCGATCGAGCTCACGCAGTCGCCCGGCCTGGGCGAACTGCAGAATCAGCTCGCCCAGATCGGTGCCGCTCATGCGCCACTGATAAATCGCCTGAACCGCGGCCATGCGCGCCCGAATCCGCGCCCCGCCGGGAACGCGCGCGGGGGTGGGAAGTTCGTCCTGCTCGGGGCGATCCTCTTCCTGCGATTCGTATTGAACCTGGTCGTCGCTGATGATCACGTGGGTACTCTCGACTCGCCTATTCCGCGATCATGCGCAGCAACGAGGCCATTTCGACCACGGCACTCGCGGCTTCTGCGCCCTTGTTGTGGTCTTCGTCCGGCTGGGCACGCGCATCCGCCTGCTCGGCGTTGTCGGCGGTGATCACACCAAAGCCGACCGGCACGCCGTATTCGAGCGCGGTGGCCGACAGGCCCTTGGCGCACTCGCCGGCGACGAAATCGAAATGCGGCGTTTCCCCGCGGATCACCGCGCCCAGCGCGATAATGCCGTCGTATTCGTCGCGTTCGGCCAGGCGATCGACCGCCAGCGGCAGTTCGAACGCACCCGGCACGCGTACGAGCGTGATGTCGCTGTCATCCACGCCGCAGTCGCTGAGCACGTCGAGCGCGCCGTCGACCAGCCGATCGACGATATCGTCGTTCCAGCGAGTACACACGATGGCAAGACGCAAACCGTCGCCGTCGAATTCTCCTTGAATGCTGCGCATGATGGCGGCCCTTTTGATTCCGATCGATATTATTGCACGACGCCCGCGGGTTATTCCGCGTCGTCGTGGCCTTGAACATATTCGACCACTTCCAGCCCGAAGCCGGAAATGCCCTGCAGGCGCATTGGCGCCGACAGCACGCGCATACGACGCACGCCCAGATCGGTGAGAATCTGGGCGCCCACGCCGTAGGTGCGCAGGATTCGGCTTTCGTCGCCCGCGCCGTCCGGCGCATGCGACGGCGCATTGCCTTCGACAATACGAATCCGCTCGATCAGCTCGCGTGCGGTCTCGGGCTTGCGCAGCACCACCACCACGCCACAGCCCTCTTCGGCCACGCGCGCGAGGGTGTCGCGCAGCGGCCAGCCGAAGTCGCCATGGCGCACGCCCAGCATATCGGCCAGCGTATTGCGAACATGCACACGCACCATCGTCGGCGTTTCGGCATCGATGGTGCCGCGCACCATGGCGAAGTGCAGCACCTTGTCCACTTCGTCTTCGAAGGAGTACAGCGTGAACGGGCCGAACTCGGTATCCACCTGCGACTCGGTCACCCGCACCACGGTCCGCTCGTGTTCGATGCGATAGCGGATCAGGTCGGCGATCGTGCCGAGCTTGATATCGTGCTCGGCCGCGAATGCTTCCAGGTCCGGCAACCGTGCCATGGTGCCGTCTTCGTTGAGGATTTCCACAATCACCGACGACGGCTCGAGGCCGGCAAGCCGGGCAAGATCGCAGCCCGCTTCCGTGTGCCCAGCGCGCGCCAGAGTGCCGCCGGGCTGCGACATCAGAGGAAAGATATGCCCCGGCTGAACCAGGTCCGAAGGCTGGGCATCGCGCTTGACCGCGGCACGAACGGTCTGGGCACGGTCGTGTGCCGAAATCCCGGTAGTCACGCCTTCGGCGGCCTCGATCGAGAGGGTGAAATTGGTCGACTGGGCTTCGTCGCTGGCGGCCACCATCAGCGGCAGATGCAGTTGCCGGCAGCGCTCACGCGTGAGGGTCAAACAGATGAGCCCGCGGCCATAGCGGGCCATGAAGTTGATGTCTTCGGGGCGCACGCATTCCGCGGCCATGATGAGGTCGCCCTCGTTCTCGCGATTGGCATCGTCGAGCATGATGACCATGCGCCCGTTGCGCATGTCTTCGACGACGTCTTCGATGGGGCTGATGGCCATACCGGGGGCTCCTTGCAGGGGCGTTACGCAAACGCGAGGACAGGCGCGGCGTCCCACGCCGCGGCGCAGTCTAGCACCGAGCGCGACAACTCGCGGGGCCTTAGGGCGTGTCGTGTTGCGATACGACGTCGCATTGCCTGCCCAAGCGTGTCGGGCGAGGCACGGCGCCGACGCGTTGCCTTGATCCTACGACGACAGGCGCTAGCGGGTTTCGACCAGACGGGCGAGATAGCGGGCGATCACGTCGATTTCCAGATTCACTCGATCGCCCACCGCGCGCTCGCCCAGCGTCGTATGCGACATCGTATGCGGCACGATATTCACGCCAAAACGATCGCCTTCGACCTCGTTGACGGTCAGGCTGATGCCGTCGACACATACCGAGCCCTTGGGCGCAAAAAACCGGCTTAGATGAGCGGGCACCGAAAACACGAGCCGCCATGAGCGCGCATCCTGCTCGCGCGCCTCGAGTACGCCGAAGCCGTCCACATGGCCGGACACCATATGCCCGCCCAGCGGCTCGCCCGCGCGCAGTGCGCCCTCGAGGTTCACCGCGCTGCCCACCTCGAGCGCGCCCAGCGTGGTCAGCGACAGGGTCTCGGTCGACACGTCGGCGGCAAACCTCGCACCGTCGAGTTCGACCGCGGTCAGGCACACACCGTTGACCGCGATGCTGTCGCCGAGGGCCACCGTGCCCAGGTCCGTATCCGCCGCGTCGATCACGATTCGCGTATCGCCGCCCTGTTCTTCGAGCGCGGCAACCCGGCCAAGGCCTTTGATGATGCCAGTAAACATAATCAGTCCTTCGTCGCTGTCGTCGGCCGCGCGGTAATACGCCAGTCGCGCCCTAGCGGCTCGACACTGTCGATGACAAGATTCGGCGCATCCGCCAGGGTGGCGATGCCGGGCATGTGCAACAGCCCGCGTCCGCCGTCACCCAGCAGCTTCGGCGCCATATAGATCACGTACTCGTCGACCAGCCCGGCATCCGCCAGCGCGCCGGCGAGTTCCGGGCCGGATTCCACCAGCACATCGTTGACTTCGCGCTCGCCCAGATCGGCCAGTACCGCCGACAGGTCGAGCCTGTCCGCGCCCGAATCCAGCGTCACGATCTCGGCACCGGCCTGCTCGAGCTCGGCAATGCGTTCGCCATCGGTCGCAGCGGTATAAACCAGCACCTTGGAAGCCGTTTCGAAAAGCCGCGCGGCCGGCGTGATTTGCAGACGCGTATCGAGCACCGCCGGCAGCGGCTGCGGCCACTGCCCTTTCAGGCGAACGTTCAGGCCGGGGTCGTCGGCCACGAGCGTACCGCGACCGACCATCACCACGCCGCTTTCCGCGCGCAGTCGATGCACGTCTTCACGGGCCACGTCGCCGGTAATCCACTGGCTCGTGCCGTCGGCGGCCGCGGTACGGCCGTCGAGGCTCATGGCCAGCTTGACGCGCACCCTCGGGCGCTTGTCGCGCATGCGTTTTTCAAAACCAGGGTTGAGCGCCCGGCAGCGATCGGCCACGACATCGGCGATGACTTCGATACCCGCCTCGCGCAGACGAGCGATACCCTGGCCGTTGACCCGCGGGTTCGGATCGGTGGCGCCGACCACCACGCGCTCCACGCCGGCTTCGATCAGCGCATCGACACAGGGCGCGGTACGTCCCGTATGGCTGCAGGGTTCCAGCGTCACATAGGCCGTCGCCCCGCGGGCGTTGTCGCCGCGCCGCTCGACGTCGGCCAGCGCTGCCTTTTCGGCATGGTTTTCGCCGGCACGCTCGTGCCAGCCTTCGCCGATCACGGTTTCGCCGCGCACGATCACGCAGCCCACGCGCGGATTCGGCCGGGTCGTATACCAGCCGCGCCGGGCCAGCTCGATCGCCCGCTGCATGAAGAAGGCGTGCACGGCCTTGCGAACGCTCGTGGTACTCACGATCGCCCGCGTTCGCCGCCCGCGGCGCTATCGATCAACGACAGCTGGCCATCGCCACGACCCGGCGTGGCTTCCAGGCGTTCGATTTCTTCGCGAAATGCCTGAACATCCTCAAAGCGCCGGTAGACCGAGGCAAAGCGCACGAACGCGACCTGATCAAGCTCTCGCAGCTCTTCCATCACCCATTCGCCGAGCTGGCGCGATGCCACCTCGCGCTCGGCGTCGGTGCGCAGCCGCTGCAGAATATGGCTGATGGCGGTATCGATCGCCTCGGCCGCCACCGGTCGCTTGTAAAGCGCGCGGGTGATGCCCTGACGCAGCTTGGCCTCGTCGAACGGCTCGGGCGTACCGTCGTTCTTGACGATACGCGGCAACACGAGTTCTGCCGTTTCAAAGGTGGTGAAACGCGCGCCGCAGGCCGGGCATTCCCGGCGCCGACGCACCTGGCTGCCCTCGGCGGCCAGGCGCGAGTCGACCACGCGCGTTGCGCGTTCATCACAGAACGGACACTGCATCAGCCGTTTCCTTGCAGCGCCAGGCCGCGATCAGGCCGCGCCGCGCGCCGCCGTGCGATACACCGGATAACGCGCGCACAGCTCGTTGACCTGCGTACGCACACGCTCGGCCTCGGCGGCGACATCGCCACCCGCAGACAGCGTATCCAGCACATCGCAGATCCAGGTCGCGATCTGGCGCACGTCGTCCTCGCCGAAGCCGCGCGTGGTGGCCGCCGGCGTGCCGATACGCAGCCCCGAGGTCACGAACGGCGAACGCGGGTCGTTGGGCACGGCGTTCTTGTTGGCGGTGATATGCGCCTTGCCGAGCCATTCCTCGGCGTCCTTGCCGGTAATGTCCTGCTTGACCAGGCTCACCAGCATCAGATGGTTGTCGGTACCGCCGGAAACCACATGATAGCCGCGGTCGATGAATACCTGAGCCATGGCCTTGGCGTTGGTCACGATCTTGCGGGCATAGGTTTCGAAGTCGGTTTCCAGCGCTTCCTTGAACGCCACCGCCTTGGCCGCGATCACGTGCATGAGCGGCCCGCCCTGGGTACCCGGGAACACCGCGCTGTTGAGCCTCTTGTAGAGTTTTTCATCGCCGGCCGCGGACAGGATCAGTCCGCCGCGCGGGCCGCGCAGGGTTTTGTGCGTGGTGGTGGTCACCACATGGGCATGCGGCAACGGGCTCGGATACTGGCCGGTCGCGACCAGGCCCGCGACATGTGCCATGTCCACCAGCAGCCAGGCGCCGACCGAGTCCGCGATCTTGCGCATGCGTGCCCAGTCGATATGGCGCGAATAGGCCGAGAAACCGCCGATAAGCATCTTCGGCTTGTGCTCGTCGGCCAGACGCTGGATTTCGTCGTAGTCCAGCTCGCCGGTTTCGGCGTCCAGGCCGTACTGGATGGCGTTGTAGTTCTTGCCCGAGAAATTGGGGGCCGCGCCATGGGTGAGATGGCCGCCGGCATCGAGGCTCATGCCGAGAATGGTATCGCCCGGCTTGACCAGCGCCAGATAGACCGCGGCGTTCGCCTGGGCGCCCGAATGCGGCTGTACGTTGGCAAAGTCGCAGCCAAAGAGCTTGCAGGCGCGATCGATCGCCAGCTGTTCGGCAACGTCCACATGCTCACAGCCGCCGTAAAAGCGCTTGCCGGGATAACCCTCGGCATACTTGTTCGTCAGCAGGCTGCCCTGTGCCTGCATCACGCGCGGGCTGGTGTAGTTCTCGGAGGCGATCAGCTCGATATGGTCTTCCTGACGCTGATCCTCGTCGGCCATGGCGGCGGCCAGTTCCGGGTCGAATTCGGCGATGCCCTGTGCGGAGTCAAACATGTTCGAATGCTCGGGTTGAAGTACGAAAAATGCACCGCGACGGCGACGCGCTTGGCGCTCACCGACACGTTTTCGGAGCTTATACGGGCGCATAGTGTAGCGCAGACGCGCTGCCGACCCCAGATATGGTGTCGGCTCGACGCTAGGCCGTGATCTCGAGCATCAGATCGAGCGCGGCCTTGGCCTCGCGGGCCTCGTCGGCATCGACCTTGATCTGGTTGACGACATGCCCTTCGGCCAGGTTTTCCATGACCCAGGCCAGGTGCTGCGGGTCGGTACGGAACATGGTCGAGCACATGCACACCACCGGTGACATGAACTGCACCTTCACGCCCTTTTCCGCCATTTCGTGATGCAGCCGGTTGACCAGGTTCAGCTCGGTGCCCACCAGCCAGTGGCTGCCCGGCTCGCTCGCCCGCACCGTCTTGAGAATGGTTTCGGTGGAGCCCACCACGTCCGAGGCCTGACACACTTCGAAGGCATTCTCGGGATGCGAAATGACCCGGCCGTTCGGGTTCGTCTCGCGAAACTTCTTGATGTGGTTGGGATGAAACATCTGGTGAACCGAGCAGAAGCCCTTCCAGAGAATCATCTTCGCATCGCGAATTTCGTCCGCGCTCAACCCACCCATGGGCTTGTCGTAGTCCCAGACCACCATTTCGTCCAGGCCGATGCCCATGTCGTAGGCGGTATTGCGTCCCAGATGCTGATCGGGGAAGAAAAGCACCTTCTCGCGCCGCGAGAACGACCAGTCGAGCACGCCGCGCGCGTTCGACGAGGTACAGACGATGCCGCCATGGCGACCGCAGAACGCCTTCAGGTCGGCCGCGGAGTTGATATAGGTCACCGGCGTGATGGTTTCTTCCGGTTCGAGCACGGTCGCGAGTTCGCGCCAGGCCCGTTCGACGTTGCGCAGGTTGGCCATGTCGGCCATCGAGCAGCCGGCCGCCATATCCGGGAGGATGACGGTCTGATCATCGCGCGAGAGGATATCGGCCACCTCGGCCATGAAATGCACGCCACAGAAGACGATGTACTCGGCATCAGATTTCGCGGCCTGAGCCGATAGTTTCAGCGAGTCTCCGGAGAAATCGGCATGCGCGAACACTTCGTCACGTTGGTAGTGATGGCCGAGAATGGCGCACCGCGAGCCGAGCGCTTCCTTGGCGGCACGAATACGCGCATCGCAGGCGGCATCGTCGTAGCGCGCGAAATCCTGCAAGGCAAGAGCAGTTGCAGACATGCTTTTGATCAGTCGGCGAATCGTTCGGAAAATGTACCACAACCAAGACGGCAAGTCGGCGCCGGCCCTTAGACATCTATAATGGCCCCATGAATAACCACGACCGCCAATGGCTCGCCCGCGCATCCCACCGTCTGCTCCGGCCGCTGGTGCGCATCATGCTGGCCAAGGGTGTTGCGCATCGCGATTTCGATGCCATCGTGCGTGCGGTTTATGCCGAAGTGGCAAGGGAATCGTTCACCCCCGCGGGCAAGCGAGCGACCGATTCCCATGTAGCGGTCGTTACCGGACTGACGCGCAAGGAGGTCAAGCGCCTGCGCGAGCAAAGCGATTCGCAGTACGACGCCGGCACCTGGGGCGGCGCGAACCGGGCCACCCGCGTGCTTTCCGGCTGGCATCGCGACCCGGACTTCACCGACGACGAAGGCGCGCCGCGGCCGCTGATCCTCGATGACGACATCGAGGGCTTCACCGCGCTGGTACGCCGCTACAGCGGCGATATTCCGGTGATGGCCATTCTTGATGAACTCGAACGGGTGCGCTCGGTGGCCCGCGACGCGCAAGGCCGTGTGCAGGTGCTCAATCGTGCCTATGTACCCGGCACCGGGGATTCGGAACGTATTCGCATGCTCGGCTCGGCAGGTCACGATCTTCTGTCGACCCTCGAGCACAATCTTTCCTCGGGCGAGGACAGAAAGCCGCGCTTCCAGCGCACGGTATTCAATACGCGCGTGAACAAGCGGGTGCTGCCCGTATTTCATCGCCTGATCTCACAACAAGCACAGCAACTCCTCGAAACACTCGACGACTGGCTCGAGCGCCACGAAGTCGATGAAAAGGATCACGACACAGCGTGCACCCGCGCGGGCGTGGGTATCTACTATTTCGAGGACAAGGGGGAGACTTCTGATGACGACCAGCCCGAATAACAAAGCGCATCGCGCCGGCCGCGTCGGCCTGGCGCTCGCCGGCGTGCTCGCAGCCCTCGTGGCGGGCGGCTGCGGCGGCAGCGATGACGCAGGTGGAAGCCGCCAGGCCGGCATCGAGGGCACCGGCATCGTCTCGGGTTTCGGCAGCGTCTATATCGACGGCACCGAATTCGATACCGGCGCAACCACCATTCGCTTTGTCGGCGAAGACGTGCCGGAATCCCGGCTGAGCGTGGGCGATCGCGTCGCCGTGACCGGCACGCTGGATCGCGACGGCAACGCGCGTGCCGAGCGCATCGTCTACCAGCGCACCCTCGATGGCCCGATCGAGCGTATCGACACCGACGGCGAAAGCGGCACGCTGGTCGCACTCGAACAGACCGTACATTTCGATGGCGATACCGTTTTCGTGAACACGCCGGCCGCCGAGCTGGCCGTGGGGGATCTGATCGCGGTGAGCGGCTTCACCCAGACCGCCAATCGCGTCCAGGCCGCATCGATCCGCCAGAGCGAAACCGACTTCGTACCCAATAGCTCCACGCTGGAGATCGAAGGCAAGGTCGATCGTGTCGACGGCACGCAGCTGACGGTCGGCGGCCAGCGCATCGATTTCACCAACGCCGCGCTCCGCCCCGCCGGCGCGACGCTGAACACGGAAAGCCGTATCGAAGCCTTCGGCACGCGCGGCGCGGCTCGCAGCGATGCGCTGATCGCAAGCGTTATCAACGTCAAGTCGCTCAATGCCGCGCCGGCCGGTCGACAGATGCTCGTTGGCGCCTCGATCGACGATTTTTCGAGCAGGTCGGACTTCGTGGCCGGCAACTGGCGTATCGATGCCAGCGATGCCCGGCGCCTCGACGACGGCAAGACCGCCCTCGCCCCGGGCGTGGTGGTGAGCGTACGCGGCGTATTCGAAAACCAACGGGTCAAGGCCCGCACACTGCGGGTCGAGCCGCGCTCGAACGCCATGCTCAAGGCCCGGGTCGAGTCGACCGACGCCGACACCCTTACCCTGCTGGGACAAAGCATTGGCGTATCGGCCGATACGGCCTATATCGACAACAGCCAAACAGGCAAGCAGGCCCTGCGTCTCGACACGCTCGCAGCCGGGGATGCGGTACGCGTACAGGCCTATCTGGACGGCGCTACGGCGACAGCCCGCAGCATCGAGCGCTTGCCGGCCGCCCAGGCCGACGAGGCCGCCATCGCAGGCGCGGCCACGAACGTGACGCGTACTGGCACGGCCGCGACGATCGTGGTGGCCGGGGTCACCGCACAGCTCGATGATGCCACCACCGCCTACGAGGACGCTGACGGCAACGCCGTCGATGCCCAGACGTTCTATACCGCCGTTGACGCCGGCGCGCGCGTACGATTGACCGGACCGCAGAATGGCGATCGGATCAGCATCGTACGACGTGCGCGCATCCTGCTCGACGCCGCCGATTGAGCGCAGGCACGACCAGGACGAATCGCCATAAAAAAGGCCGGATCGGGAGCCCCGATCCGGCCAGCAAGCGCGATCCGACGCGACGCTAGTTCGTGTCGTTGGCGTTTGTCGTTGACGCATCGAACGACACGGTCGGCCCGCTGATCGGCAAACCGTCGCCGATGAGCAGATCCGTACCCGTGCCATTGACTTCGCTCAGTACGAAGGTCGCCTCGCCTTCGCCCATCATCGGGTTGCCCGGCTGCTTGACGTTGACCGTACGGTCATTGTCGCTATCGCTACAGGCGGTAAGCATGAGCACCAGCGCACCGGCGACCAGCGCATACTGCGTACGCCGACGCACGCCGCCGACAGAAACCAGACCGAGCAGTGCAAGCAGTCCGCCGCCCGCATAGAGCGAAGTGGACAGCTGTACGGTCGCCACACCGGCAACAACATCGCCCTGAGTGACCCGGTCAGCCACGATGAAGTAGCTCGCGCTATCGTTGGCCGACACGCTCTGACCGCCACCGTTGAAGGTCACGGTGAAGTCGTAGCCATCGTCCAGGGTTGCGCTGCCTACCGACATGTCGCTGCCCATGTCATAGCGGCCGTTGTCGTTGCTGTCGGCATAGACCGTGAGACGGATGTCGCTCGGGTCAATACCGGCCGGCAGCCGATCGTCGCGATTTACGTAGCCGGAGAAGCCGCCAATCGTCACCGCGGTGTCGCTGTTGTTGGCCAGCCGCACACCCAGCACCACGGCATCGGCATCGTCGTTTCCGATCACCGCCGAACCCAGGTTCAGGCGGGTTGCCTGTACGACCGGATCATCGGTGAGCTCGAACGCGCCGCTATCGCAGTCGCCGTCGCCGTTATTCGGATCCACGGCATCGAAACCGCGGTCGGCGCCGCGTTGATCGGTGTCGGTGGCCGCACAGTCGGCGTTGGTGTCGAGAGCCACGCTGTCCGTGGCCAACGGCTGGGTCGCGGTCGGTCCGCCATACAAACGGTACGCGCCGTTGAAGGCCACGTCGCCGGTGACGTTGCCGTTCGCCCCATCGGCGGTCACGCCGCTGCCGAGATCGGGGCTGTTACCGGACACAAGGCTGTTGTTCACGGTAATGGAACCGCCCGCACCGTCGACCGCGAACACGCCGCTGCCCTGATTGTTGGTCACGCTGACATAGTCGAGGGTGATGGTACCGCCGGCCCCGTCGAGATACACGCCGGCCCCGCGCGTCGCGCTGTTCTGCGCCACGGTACTGTTGTCGACATCGAGCGTACCGCCGCCCGAGTTCCACAGCCCGCCGCCTTCCACGGCCTTGTTGTTACCCACGCTGGAGTCGACGATCGTGGTCGTGCCGCTGCCGCCGATATGCAGGCCGCCGCCGTTGCCCGGGTTGGCGCCGGCATTATTGCCGTCAGCGCTTGCCGTGCCACCCAGCGTGACCTCGGTCAGCGTCACGCTGCCACCTGCGTTCTCGATACCGCCGCCGGCACGCTGGGAGGTATTACCTGAGATGCGCGTATCGGTGATGTTCGCGGTGGCATTCGGGCTGACCAGAATACCGCCGCCCGAGCCGGACGTGCCCGATGCACGGTTCATGGCGATACGGCTGGCCGTGATCGTGAGCGTGCCGCTATCGCCCATGTCGTTGCCTTCGGCATAGATGCCGCCGCCGCCCTGGGTCGCATCGACACCGGTGGCTTCGTTGTTGACGATGGAGACACCGTCGAGGGTCATCGTGCCCTGGTTGTTCCAGAAAGCGCCGCCTTCGACCGCGGTATTACGTGCGAACAAGCCGCCGGTCACATCGATGTCGCCATCGCCGGTCACGTGCAGAAAGCCGCCGTTGCCGGGACTCGCGCCCGCATCGTTGCCGGTCGCCGTGACGTTGTCGAGCGTGGTCGTGCTGCCCGCCAGCACCTCGATGGCGCCACCGGCACGCCGTGCGGTGTTCATGCGAAACACTGAGTAGGAGATCGTCAGCGTCGTGCCGTCGCCGGCCAGAATGGCGCCGCCCGAGGCCGAGCTTTCGTTATCATCCGAGTTGCCGGCCATGTTCGACACGAACGTGGAATCGGATACGACCACCGTGCCGTTTGCGCCGCCGACCTGGCCGAAGATCGCGCCGCCGCCCATATCGGCTTCGGTGCCGTTGGCCCGATTTTGCGTGAAGCTTGCGCCCGACACGGTCAGGGTGCCGCCGTTGTTCCAGAGCGCGCCGCCTTCTTCGGCGATATTCGCGTTGAACGTACCGCCGTTGACGACGATATCGCCGCTGCCGGTCACGTGCAGCGCACCGCCGTTACCGGGATTCATACCGGCGTTGTTGCCGCTGAAGTTGACGTTGTTGAGCGTCACGCGGACGTTGTCGTTGGCGCTGTCGTCATCGTCGCCCGCGGCCGTGGCACCCGAGGCTTCTTCGATGGCACCGCCGGCACGATCGGCGGTGTTGTTGTTCATGGCGCCGCCGTTAACGGTCAGAACGCCGCCGTCGTCGTTGAGAATCGCGCCGCCGGAGCGGGCATCGGCATCGCCGCCGGACGTCGTCGCCATACCGTTGACCAGCGTCAGGCCGTTGAGCGTCAGGTTGCCCTGGTTGGTGAAGATTCGGCTCTGGTTGTTGGCATCGATGGTGACGTCTGCGGAATCATTCGTGCTGTCGGAATCGCCGTCACTGGCCATGCCAATGGTCAACGTCGACCCGGAGGCGATGGTCGGCAGCGCCGTGCCGGCCAGCGTAATCTTTGACCCGGCAACGCTGCTGCCGAAAACGATGGTGTCGTTCATGTCGTCGCCCGCGGCACAGGCGCCGACCATTTCGTTCTGATTCGCCGCAGCGATCGCGTCACGCAGCGTGCATTGACCCTCGCCGGATGCATCACCCGATGCATTGACGGTGATGGTCGCGGCCATCGCGCCCGGCGCAACGACCGCCAGCGATGTACCGATGAGTGCGAGGCGCACCTGCTGCCGCAGGCGTGGGCCGACTCGGTTTGACATTCTCATGACTGGGTTCCCCTTGCCATTGGCGCGATGGGCGCGCCTCCCACGCTTTAGGATTTTTATCCCAAAACACAGGTCGAGACTCTCCCGCCTGCCGTCTGAACGTCAAAACCGGTTGCCAGATACAACAAAGCCGGCAACCGCTCGAGGCGGCGCCGGCTTGTCGGGCCAACAGTTTTCGCCGGTAACGAAGCGGCGCGCTAACTCCCCTTCGGCGTGTTGCCGTCGCCGGTGGCGCGCAACCGAATGCCCAGTTCACGCAGCTGCGCGTTGTCGGCCACGCCCGGCGCACCCGTGAGCAGATCGGTGGCAGTCTGCGTCTTGGGAAAGGCAATGACCTCGCGAATAGAGTCCGCCCCGGCCATGAGCATCACCAGTCGGTCGAGCCCGAAAGCAATGCCGGCATGGGGCGGCGCGCCAAACTTGAGCGCCTCCAGCAGGAAGCCGAACTTCTCTTCGGCGTCCTCGCGGGAGATGCCGAGCACGTCGAAGGCGGCCTGCTGCATCGCCGGCGTATGGATACGCACCGAGCCACCGCCGATTTCGGTGCCATTGAGCACCATGTCGTAGGCCTGCGACAGCGCGTTCTTGGGATCGTTGCGCAGCGCGTCGGCATCGTTGACCGCCGGCGCGGTGAACGGATGATGCAGAGCGTCCCAGCGCTTGGCCTCGGGGTCGTACTCGAACATCGGCCAGTCGACCACCCACAGCGGCGCCCAGTCGCCTTCGACACGCCCGAGATCGTGGCCCAGGCGAACCCGCAGGGCACCCAGCGCATCGTTGACCACGGTCTCGGTGTCGGCACCGAAGAAGAGCAGGTCGCCGTCGGCGGCACCGCTGCGTGACATGATGCCGTCGACAGCGGCATCGGACAGAAACTTGAGAATCGGCGAGGCCAGGCCGTCGCGACCCGCGGCGATATCGTTGACCTTGACGTAGGCCAGGCCCTTCGCGCCGTAGCGACCGACGAACTCGGTATAGCCGTCGATCTGCTTGCGCGTGAGGCTCGCCCCGCCCGGCACGCGCATGACCGCGACGCGGCCGGTTTCGCTGTTGGCCGGGCCGGAAAACACCTTGAAGTCGGCATCGGCCACGAGATCGGCGATATCGACCAGCTCCAGATCGATGCGCAGATCCGGCTTGTCGGAGCCGAAGCGCTGCATCGCTTCGGCATAGCTCATGCGCGGGAACGGATCGGGCAGCTTGACGTCGAGCACGTCGGCGAACAGCGACCGAATCATGGTTTCGTTGATCGCCATGATGTCGTCGGCATCGACGAACGAGGCCTCGATATCGATCTGGGTGAACTCGGGCTGACGGTCCGCGCGCAGGTCCTCGTCACGAAAGCAGCGCGCGATCTGATAATAGCGATCCATGCCCGCCACCATCAGCAGCTGCTTGAACAGCTGCGGCGACTGCGGCAACGCAAAGAAATGGCCGGGCTGGGTTCGGCTGGGCACGAGATAGTCGCGCGCGCCTTCCGGGGTGGCCCGCGTGAGGATCGGGGTTTCGATATCCAGAAAGCCGAGCTCATCGAGCGCGTTGCGCACCGCACGGGTCACCTGGGCACGCAGCTGCATGTGGCGCTGCATGCGCGGCTTGCGCAGCTCGACATAGCGATAGCGCAGACGCGCGGCATCGCCCACGTTCTCGGTGTCGTCGAGCTGTAGCGGCGGGGTTTCCGAAGCATTGAGCACGGTCAACGCCGTTGTGTAGACCTCGATTTCGCCCGAGGCCAGATTCTTGTTGACCGTGCCCTCGGGCCGCGCGCGCACCCGCCCGGTCACCTGAATCACGTACTCGCTGCGCAGCTTTTCGGCTTCGGCGAAGGTGTCGGGTTCGTCCGGATCGAAGACGACCTGGATCAGACCGCTGCGATCACGCAGGTCGACGAAGATCACCCCGCCATGGTCACGGCGGCGATGCACCCAGCCGCAGACGGTGATTTCGCTGTCGATGGCAGCGGCGGTGACGTCGCCGCTGTAGTGGGATCGCATCATGGCTATCGTCTTCGAGGTATGCAAAAGAGCGCGAGTCTAGCAAGAGGCAGCGCCTGGCCGGTACCCGCGCGAAAATTCCGCACGGCAGGCGCGTGCAAGCGAACTGCCGCGATCACACCCCGGCCGGGCTCGGCCGGGGCGCTCCAATGTCTAGCTGCCCGCGTTCGAGGATGACGGGGTGCTGGTCTTGTTGGTCGGCTTGGACGCGGCGCTATCCGACTTTTTGTCGCTGGCGGCAGGCGTCGACGACGGGGTGGACGTATCCGACTTGGCGCTGTCGCTTGTGCTCGAGGACGTCGAGCCCGACGACTTCGCGCTTTTGTCGTCACCGCTGGCAATATTGCGCTTGCCGTCCGACTTGAAGTCGGTTTCGTACCAGCCGCCGCCGGCCAGACGAAAGCCCGCCGCCGAAATCTTGCGCTTGAGTTCCGGCGTATCACAGGCCGGGCACTGCGTCAGCGGGCCTTCCGACAGACGCTGGAGGCGTTCAAGTTCATGACCGCAGTTGCGGCAGACATATTCGTAGATGGGCATGCTCGAAACCCCTGCGAGGCCAATAACGGCGCGTATTTTATACGACGTGACGCGTTGCGCCACTGGCCGCGGAGCGGCCGATACCGTAGTAGGTGAATCCGGCCTGGGCGACATACGATGGCTTGTAGATGTTGCGCCCGTCGACGAGCACCGGCTCGCGCATGCGCTGTGCGATATCGCCGAAATCGGGGGTACGGAAAATATGCCATTCGGTAACCAGCACCAGCGCGTCGGCGTCTTCCACCGCCTGTTCGGCCGTATCGCAGAGCGTCAGATCGTCGCGCTCGCCGTAAATACGCCGGGTTTCCTTCATGGCTTCGGGGTCATAGGCGCGCACGCTCGCCCCGGCGGCCCATAGCGCTTCCATGAGCGTGCAGCTGGGCGCTTCGCGCATATCATCGGTGTTGGGCTTGAAGGCCAACCCCCAGAGCGCGATGGTCTTGCCCGCCAGATCGCCGAAATGGGCCGCCAGCTTCTCGAACAGCACCTGCTTCTGACGATCGTTGACCCGCTCCACGGCGTTGATGATCTCGGTTTCGTAGCCGAGCTTGCCGGCCGTCTGCGCAAGCGCGCGTACGTCCTTGGGAAAACAGGAGCCGCCAAAGCCGCAGCCCGGATAGATAAAGTGATAGCCGATACGGTGATCAGCACCGATGGCCTTACGCACCTGTTCGATATCCGCATCCACGCGATCGGCGACCTGCGACAGCTCGTTCATGAGGCTGATCTTGGTCGCGAGCACGATGTTGGCCGCGTACTTGGTCAGTTCAGCCGAGCGGATATCCATGACGATGGTGCGATCGTGCTGGCGGTTGAACGGCGCATAGAGCGCGCGCAGGTGCTCGGCGGCACGGTCGCTGTCCACGCCCACCACCACGCGATCGGGCTTCATGAAATCTTCGACCGCGGCCCCCTCTTTCAGGAATTCCGGGTTCGAGGCCACGTCGAACTCGACATCGACGCCGCGTTTGCGCACCGCTTCGGCCAGCGCAGCCCGGACCTTGTCGGCCGTGCCGACCGGCACCGTCGACTTGGTGATCACCAACCGATAATCGTCCATATGCGCGCCAATGGTCGCAGCGACCTTGAGCACATATTGCAGATCGGCGCTGCCATCCTCGTCGGGCGGCGTGCCCACGGCGATGAACTGCAGGGTCCCGTGGGCCACGGCCTCGGCGGCATCGGTGGTGAAGCGCAGCCGCCCGGCACGCACGTTGTCGTGCACGATCTGTTCGAGACCCGGCTCGAAAATCGGGATCTCGCCCTGCGTCAGGCGCGCGATCTTGGCTTCATCGATATCCACGCATACAACGTGGTTGCCGCTCTGAGCGAGGCAGGCCCCGGTCACAAGACCGACATAACCCGTTCCGAATATCGTGATACGCACACTAACCCCTTGACTGCTTGGTTTGACGAGTCGAATGACCCGGGAACGCCGCGATTATGCGCAACCAGGCCGGTGGATGCGAGCGCCCGCCAACCGCGCGGACATAAAAAAAGGGCCAGGCCGACTGGCCTGACCCTCGATTTGAATCTGGTGGGCGGTACTAGGTTCGAACTAGTGACCCCTGCCGTGTGAAGACAGTGCTCTACCGCTGAGCTAACCGCCCGGTTCGCTTTGCGAGCGCGCAGAGTCTAGTGCGCAAGCCATAACGGGTCAACGAATAAATCGCGCCGATGCGATGCTAGAATCCGCGCAGCCAAGGAACTATCACCCTCGAAGCCGGGAGCCCGGATGCAACTCATCGATCTGCAAGCCCAGTACCAGCGCATCAAACCGGATGTGGACGCGCGCATTCAGGCGGTTCTAGACCACGGCCGCTATGTCATGGGTCCCGAGGTGGAAGCCCTGGAGGCGCGTCTGGCCGAATACGTCGGCATCGAACACTGCATCGCGCTATCCAGCGGCACCGATGCGCTGCTCGTGGCCATGATGGCGTTGGAAATCGGCCCGGGCGATGAAGTCATTACTACGCCGTTTACCTTCATCGCCACCGGCGAGATGATCGGCCTGCTGGGCGCGACCGCGGTGTTCGTGGATATCGATCCGGATACCTACAACATCGACGCCGCGCTCATCGAAGAAAAGATCACCGATCGCACCAAGGCGATCGTCCCCGTGAGCCTGTTCGGCCAGACCGCGGATATGGACGCCATCAACGCTATCGGCGAACGCCACGGCGTACCGGTGATCGAAGACGCCGCCCAGAGCTTCGGCGCCACTTATAAAGGCAAACGCTCCTGCGGCGTATCGCCGATCGCGGCCACCTCCTTCTTCCCGGCCAAGCCGCTGGGCTGCTACGGCGACGGCGGCGCGACGTTCACCCACGACGCGGCGCTTGCCGAACGCATGCGCGAACTGCGCAACCATGGCCAGAATGCCCCCTACCAGCACCCGCGGCTGGGCATCAACGGCCGTCTGGATACCATTCAGGCGGCAGTGCTTCTGGCCAAGATGGAGGTCTTCGACGACGAGGTCGCCCGGCGTGCCGAGGCGGGCGCACGTTATGCCGAGCTGCTCGACGGCGTGGTGCATACGCCGGTGATCGGCGCCGACTGCACGAGCGTCTATGCTCAGTACACGATCGAAGTCGACGATCGCGACCGGGTACGCCAGTCCCTCAACGAGGCCGGTATTCCCAACGCCGTCTACTATCCCGTCCCGTTGAACCGTCAGCCGCCGTTGTATTCGGATGTGGCCATTCCGAAGTCCGAGCGTGCGGCCGAACGGGTACTCAGCCTGCCCATGCATCCGTATCTGGAAAAGGCCGATCAGCAACGCGTAGCCGAGGCGCTGAAAAACGCATTAAAAAAATAATGCGATAGAGGTTGGCAAGCCGCACGCCAATCTCTACAATACGCCCTCGCTGCACATCAGGGGCCATAGCTCAGCTGGGAGAGCGCAACACTGGCAGTGTTGAGGTCGGCGGTTCGATCCCGCCTGGCTCCACCATAAAAAGTGTCCCCATCGTCTAGAGGCCTAGGACACTGCCCTTTCACGGCAGCGACAGGGGTTCGAATCCCCTTGGGGACGCCATTACGGCAGGAAA
>NZ_PBYA01000051.1 GCF_002729955.1 Salinisphaera sp.
GGGCGATCGTCTGGCGCTGCTCATGGAGCACCTGCACGACGCGCGATAAACCGGGCCGTTCCCGGCCCGGCCACGGCCGCGCGGCGCCGCGCCCCGGCTGACCTGCAAGGCATTCCCTGATCGATTTCGAAGCAGCGCGGCAGCGCTGAAATGGCTCTGCGCGCCTTCGTTCCGGGGGTATCACAGGCGCTGTTGCTTTCACCCCGCCTTTGTGACACTGTTTGATGTAACTATTACATCGGACGTGGCCAATGCCGCAGCAAGACAGCAGAGCCGACAATGCCGACGAGCCCGTCTGGGTTCGCGGCGATGGCGTGAATCTGGCCTGCCATGTCGCAGGCCCATCGGATGCGCCCGTGCTCGTGTTCGTGCACGGCTACCCCGACAACCACGCGGTCTGGGATCGCGTCGTCGCCCATCTGGCCGAGGATTACCGCTGTATTCGCTACGACGTTCGCGGCGCCGGGCGTTCGAGCGCGCCGACCGCGACCTCGGCCTACCGGCTCGACCACCTGGCCGCCGATCTCGAAGCCGTGATCGACTGGGCCAGCCCCGATGCGCCGGTGCATGTCATCGGCCACGACTGGGGCTCGATCCAGAGCTGGGAGGCCATAACCAACCCGGCACTGGCCACTCGTATCGCCAGCTTCACCTCGATCTCCGGGCCCAGTCTGGACCACGTCGGCCACTGGCTGCGCCAGCAGTGGCAGCGTGATCGCGCTGGTCTGTTCAAACAGCTGCGCAAATCCTGGTACGTGTTCGCGTTTCATCTGCCCGGCCTGCCCTCGCTGCTCTGGCGTGCCGGTCTGGGTCGGCAGTGGCATGCCATCGTCGAGCGCATGGAAGGGGCGCGGCTGGCACGCAACCCCAGCCAGACCGGCGACGGCGCACGCGGCATCGCGCTGTATCGCGCCAACGTCGTGGCCCGCCTTCGCGCCCCGCGAGCGCGCCATGCCCAGATGCCGGTTCAGGTGATCGTGCCCGAACGCGATCCCTTCGTCGGCCCCGGTTTCGTGGCCGGGCTCGACCGCTGGGTACAAACGCTCACGGTAAAAACCCTCGATGCCGGCCACTGGGCCATACAGAGCGAAGCCGAGACGGTTGCCGTGCACTGCCGCACGTTCGTCGAGGCCAATCGCGACCGGCTGCCGGCCCCCGGCAGCCGCAAATCATCGCCCACCGAAGCGGCGCGCCCCCGCGCTTGAGGAGGTTCTCATGAAGCAGACCACAGTCGACCTGCAACAGGAATTCACCGGTTACAGCGGCCCGGTCATGCCCGAGCGGCGCGACCTGCATTTTCTGCCGCCGGGCAATCGGATCTGCGACTGGCACCAGGCGGGCCCGAACGTGACCCAGTTCATGAACGCGCTGAGCCTGTTCTTTCCGGCCGGCGAGCGCATGTTCATCGATGCCGTGCGAGCCTATCGCGACGAAATCCCCGACCCGGATCTGCGCAAGGCCGCGACCGCTTTCATCGGTCAGGAAGCGATGCACTCGCGCGAACATATCGAATACAACCGGCTCATGGACGCGGCCGGGCTGCCCGCCAGCGAGCTGGATGCCCAGGTCTGGGCCCATACCGAGTACGTGAAGAACAACAGCGCGAAAGTCACGCCGCTGCTGATGACCATCGCCCTCGAGCATTTCACCGCGCTCATGGGCGACACCCTGCTGCGTCACCCCGAACAGATGGCCGGCTCCCAGCCGGACTACGAACGCATGTGGCGCTGGCATGCACTCGAGGAAGTCGAGCACAAGGCCGTGGCCTACGACGTCTACGAAAAATGCGTCGGCCGCGGGCCGAAAGCCTATGCGATGCGCAGCGCGGTCATGCTGACCACCACGGCCACCTTCTGGCCGCACGTCATGCTGTTCTATCGGCGCCTGGCTGCGGCCGACCCGGCCTGCGTGAAGGCCGGCTGGCGCGGTCATCTGAAGCTGGCGAACTTCATGCTCGGCCGGCCCGGCTATCTGCGCAAGCTGCTGCCCGAGTATCTGGCCTATTTCAAATACAGCTTCCATCCCTGGCAACAGAACAACGCGCATCTGCTGGCCGAAATCGACCAGTTGGTGGATGACGCCGAGGCCGCCTACGCCAGCCACGCGGCCTAGTTCATTCACCCCCGCCCCGTTTATCCAGAACACGCCGTATGAAACGGCATACCGACCCCGATCCAAGGAGGGCACCATGAGCAAGAACGCTTCCGATGTCGTAAAGAACAACACGAGCGGTGCACAGCGCGAATTCCCGCACAGCGAGAACGTCGCGGTCATGCCCGAGCGGCGCGACCTGCATTTCCTGCCGCCGGCCGACCGTATCTGCGACTGGCACAAGGAAGGCCCGAACGTCACCCAGTTCATGAACGCGCTGAGCCTGCTCTTCCCGGCCGGTGAGCGCATGTTCATCGACGCGGTGCGCAGCTATCGCGACCAGATTCCCGACCCCGATCTCAAGAAGGCCGCGACCGCCTTCATCGGCCAGGAAGCCATGCACTCGCGCGAGCATATCGAGTACAACGAGCTCATGGCGCAGGCCGGCCTGCCGGCCCACAAGCTCGACCAGTTCACCTGGAACCTGCTCGACTGGATCAAGCAGCGCAGCCCGAAATCGCTGCCGCTGGCGGCCACCATCGCGCTGGAACACTACACCGCGCTGATGGGCGACATGCTGCTGCGCTATCCGGAAATGATGGCCGGCTCGCAGGAGGATTTCGAACGCATGTGGCGCTGGCACGCGCTTGAGGAAGTCGAGCACAAGGCCGTGGCCTACGACGTTTACGAAAAATGCATCGGCCGCGGGCCGCGCAACTGGGCAGAACGCACCTTTGCCATGTCCCTGGCCACCGCGCTGTTCTGGCCCGTGCTGCTCAGCTTCTACTGGCAGATGACCCAGGCCGACGAGAAGTGTCGCAAGGAAGGCTGGCGCGGCCACCTGAAGATGCTCAACTTCACCCTCGGCAAACAGGGCTTCATCCGCCGCATGGTTCCCGAGTGGCTGAGCTATTTTCAGTACAGCTTCCACCCCTGGCAGCAGAATAACGCCGATCTGCTGGCCGAGCTGGACGGCCTGGTCGATGATGCCGAGGCGGCCTACGCCACCCACCACTGATCGCCCGGCCGGTCACAAGCCCAAAGGCAGTACCAATGGCGCGGTGATTACCGCGCCATTTTTTTGGGCGCTTATCCACTCGGCACGCACACAGATGATCTCTGGGCGGGCGCCGGCCGCTCTGCTTGGGTGCCGGACTAAGAGGCCCTGTCGCTGCCCTGCTCGGCCTGACGTGCCATGGCGACATAAAGCGCCAGACTCGATTCCACGATCACGTCCAGCGGCTCGCGATAGCGGTTGAGCGTCCAGTACATGGCGATATGAATGGTCGAACCCACCAGCCCGGTGGACAGTACGCCGGCATCGGTGCCGCTGTCCTCGCCGAGCACGAAGATGTTGCTGACCAGCGCCTGCAGCGTACGGGTGAAGTTCTGGGTGGTTTCCCGATACAGGCGATCGATCTCGCCACTGATGCCGAAAATCTCGATCAGCAGGATTCGCGCCGTACCGGGCTGGTGATACATGGTTTCGAAAAACACCCGCAGCCCGGCCCGCGCGGTCGCCTCTGCGTCGCTGGGCGCGTTATCGATCGCCGCGACCACGTCTTCTTCCAGCCGCCCCACGAGCGCGCGATACACCTCGGCAAACAAGGCTTCGCTGTTGGCGAATGACTCGTAGAAATAGCGTTCGGTCAGACCCGCCGTCCGGCACAGCGACTTCACCGTGGCGCCGCGAAAACCGTCGCGACCATAAACCGCGATCCCGGCTTCGATGAATTGCGCCCGTCGCCGGCTGCGCCGTTCGTCGAGGCTGCGCCCGCCATAGGCACGTCCGTTACCGGCCGCCGGCGCCGATGAAGATGCATTGCTCATGCCGCCATATTGACATTATTTGTTGTCAAACGTAATTTGACATCGCGCGTTGTCACTTTGACGATCGCCGAACGGTGGTGCTGATCGCCCGTCCGGACACGGGCCCGGCCGCTATGAAAAGCGATAGCAGCCACCGCCCACGGTTCACGAAAAGGAACAGGCATGAAGGATTTGAATAACAAGGTCGTGGTGATTACCGGCGCCGGCTCCGGCATCGGACGCAGCCTGGCCACTGCCTGCGCACAGCGCGGCGCTCGCCTGGCGCTGTGCGACGTCAATACGACCGGCCTGGAAGAAACACGTCGCGAATGCGGCGATGCCGCGGTGCTGACCGCATCGGTGGACGTATCCGACCGCGCGGCGGTCGAGGCATTTCGTGACGAGGTGATCGCCGAGTACCAACAGGTGGATCTGGTGGTCAACAACGCCGGCGTGGCCCACTCCCAGACCATTGAAGACGCCACCTACGAAGACTTCGAATGGATCATGGGCATCAATTTCTGGGGCGTGGTGCATGGCACCAAGGCCTTTCTACCGGCGCTGAAGAAAAATTCGGGCAGCGCACTGGTCAACGTATCCAGCGTGTTCGGACTGATCAGCCTGCCCACCCAGGGGACCTACAACGCCACCAAGTTCGCAGTTCGCGGCTTTACCGAGGCATTGCGTCATGAAACGGCGGACAGCGGCCTGCACGTCATGTGCGTTCACCCCGGCGGCATCAAGACCGGAATCGCCCATTCCGCGCGCTTCTATGTCGGCCCCGACGGCAGCGACGACCAGGAAAAGGCCGCCGGCGACTTCGTCAACAAGCTCGCCCGCACCACCCCCGATCAGGCCGCGCGCAAGATTCTCGACGATCTGGCCAAACGCAAGGGCCGTTGCCTGATCGGTATCGATGCCCAGATCATCTCGGCGATCTCGCGGCTCATGCCCGTCAACTACTGGCGGGTGATGAACCGGATGATGCCGGGCTAAAACGCCGGCCCGCCGGCCGGGGCATGCCGGACAACGTGCACAGTCCCAAGTGAGCAAAAAAACGCCGGGCGCATCGAGCGCACCGGCGTTTTCGCAGGGGGCGGGCGGGTCGTTCTACGCCCTGTTCAGGCGCGGCCCACCCTTTCGCGAATCAGGCCGCCTTCCATTTGATGCTGCAGCCCTGACTGGGCACCTGCACGTCTTCGGGGATCATGTCGCCCTCAAGCAGGGCGTCCAGCGACGCACGCAGTTCGGCACCGGTCACCGCCACCCCGTTCTTGGGGCGCGACTCGTTGAACTGGCCGCGATAGGCGCATTTGCCGTCGCCGTCGAACACGAAGAAATCGGGCGTGCAGACGGCGTCGTACGCCTTGGCCACCGCCTGGCTTTCATCGTAGAGATAGGGAAAGGCGAACTCGCGGCTTTCAGCGAACACCTGCATCTGCTCGGGGCCATCCTCGGGGCGCTCGGCCACATCGTTGGAGGAAATCGCCACGAAACCGATGCCCTGCGGCTGGTAGTGGTTGGCCACCGCCACAATTTCGTCGACGATATGAAGAACGTAGGGGCAGTGGTTGCAGATGAACATCACCACCGTGCCTTTTTCGCCCGCGACGTCCTTGAACGAAACCGTCTGGCCGGAGACGGTGTCCGGCAGGGAGAAATCGGGCGCCTTCTTGCCCAGCGGCATCATCGTCGAGTCGGTTAGCGACATGAGCGATCCTTGTTGGTAAATACTGCTTCGCAGTTTAGCCACTGTGTCCAGCCAACCCAAACCCGCCGCGCCAGCCGCGGCTGGCGCTAGAGAAACCGTTCGTTATCCGCGCCGAGACCCGGACTCGGCGAAAGCCCCTGGCGAGCGTGGCCGTCGAAGCGCAGCGGGCACCCCAGCGCCCCGCCCTGCTGCATGCCGCGCGCCTGCACCTGCGGATGGGCGAGCGCTTCTTCGAGGGTGAGCACCGGCGTGGTGCAGGCATCCGTATCGGTCAGCAAATTCACCCAGGCATCGCGGCTACGGGTACGAAACAGCGCCGCCAGCCCCCAGTGGACCGGCTGGGTCAGACGCCGTGCCCGACGCGGATCGGCCAGGGCCGCGTTCAGGCGATCGGCCCATGTCGACATCGTGCCGGCGCGCCGCCCTTTTTGGCCCGCCTGCTTCTCGGGATGCCCCGCGGGCTTGGGTGATCTATTCCCCCGGATCGGGTTCAAGCGATCGAGCAGCCGGGCAAAGAACTTCGGCTCCAGGGCGCCGACCGCCAGATATCGCCCGTCGCGACATTTGTAGACCCGGTAGTTGGGCAGCGCCCCGGTAAGGGTATCGGCGCCGCGCGGCTGGGTATGGCCGAACTGCTGGCGCGTGGCCATGGCCACGGGCAGCAGCGCGAGCGAGCCGTCGAGCATGGCCGCATCCACGAACGTACCCTCGCCGCTGTTGCGTGCGCCGATCACCGCCGCCAGCAGCCCCACCGCACAGGTGAGCGCGCCGCCGGCCAGATCCGCGATCTGGACATTCGACATCGCCGGGGCCGCGCCTGCATTGCCGGTCTGATCGAGCACCCCCGCCAGCGACAGATAGTTCAGATCGTGGCCGGCGGCCGCGGCCAGGGGCCCACTCTGGCCATAGCCGGTGAGCGCGGCATAGACCAGCTTGGGATTGATCGCCTTGAGCGTTTCATAACCACAGCCCAGACGATCCATCACCCCGGGCCGAAAGGATTCGATGACCACGTCGGCATCCGCCACCAGCCGCTTGAAAGCTGCCACGTCGTCGGCGCTTCGCAAATCCAGGGTCACCGACGCCTTGCCACGATTGACCTGTTCGAACAGTGCCGGCGAGAGCTCGCGCGCATAGTCGCCGCCGTCCGGGTCCTCGATCTTGATCACTTCGGCGCCCAGCTGGGCAAGCAGCTGGGTCGCATGCGGGCCGGGCAGCAGTCGGGTGAGATCGAGTATGCGTACGCCCGCCAGGAGCGGATTGGTCATGGTCTATCCCTGATTTGTCGAATACCTTCAGCTGCCCGTCGAACGTGCAAACACACTCGAACAGGCAGGCCCCTTACGGCGCTGCGCTCCAGCAAGCAGGTTGTGCGCGAATGAACGCGAAAACAGGCGAATGAGATGAAAGACAGATCGTTCGAACGTCGACTGCGCAGCTGTTCGCGCCGCCTGCCGCACTGTGTACATCACCAATCGCTCCTTTATTCGCGTTCGTTGGCGGGCCCATAAAGCGCTGACCTTATGCCGCCTCGCGCCGCGCGGCATCGGCCGTATCGACCGCCCGGGCAAAGAATTCGGCTTCGCTGAATACGTCGACATCGATCGCGGCCAGACGCGCCGCGCGGGCTTTGGCCACGGCCGCGGCTTCGTCCGCGTTCAGCACGCCGGCATCGGCTGCCTCCTCGGCCAGCCCGTCCGGATCACCGCCGGGCAAACGCCCATCCTTCTGTGCCGCCTTGATACGATCGACCAGCGGCGCGGCTTCATTGACCTGCTTGAACGCAGCGAACAACCGCCCCACACCCGACTCGCTGTTTTCCGGCATGAAGATATCGGCGTTGAGTCGCTCGCTCTGGGCATCCAGGCGTTGCGATACGCCGGCACAGGCCACCGCCATACGATCATCGGGCAGGCGTGCCAGCCGGTTCACCCGCAGCAACGGCAGGGCGACCCAGCGCAGCAGGGTGCCGAGCGGGCCATCGAAGTTCTCGTAAATGCCTTCGAAGGCCTCCTGCACCCGGGCGAGGCTGAGCCGCAGCGCGTAGTCGACCAGCACCCGATCGCCCGGCTGGCGGCCTTCGGCCTCGAAACGCTTGAGCGTGGAAAAACCCATCAGCATCCAGGCCAGTGCATCCGCATAGCGGCCGGTGAGATTGCCGCGCTTCTTGAGCCTGCCGCCCACGAAGAACAGCGCCAGATCGGTGAACAGGGCAAAGCGCGAGGCGGCCCAACCGAGCTTCTTGTAGTAGCGACGCGTGTGCCGGTCGACGTCGGGCACCCGTACGAACGCGCCGCGCGTCAAACCGTGGCCAAGCGTACGCCCCATGTTGGCGAAGAAGTGGCCGACCCAGCCACGCATGCCTTTCGAAAACGCCCGCGCATCGTCGTTTTCTACCGCCTTGACCACATCCAGCGCATGCGGGTGGCAACGAATCGCGCCCTGACCGAACACCATCAGCGTGCGGGTCATGATGTTGGCGCCTTCCACGGTAATCGCCACCGGCGCGCTGCAATAGCCGCGCCCGATGATGTTGTTGGGCCCCTGCATGACGCCGGCCCCGGAAAACACGTCCATGGCATCGGTCGCGCACTGGCGTGCCAGCTCGGTGGTATAGGCCTTCATCACCCCCGATACGACCGGTGGATTGATCCCGTCATCCACCGCGCTACAGCCGAGCACGCGGGCGCCTTCGCTCATGTAGGCCAGCGCATTTACACGCCCGACAGGCGTGGCCACGCCTTCCATGCGCCCGATCGCCAGCCCGAACTGCTGGCGGACCATCGAATAGGCCCCGGTCGCTGCCGCGATCGTACGCATGCCGCCCACCGCCGAGGCAGGCAGCGACACCATGCGCCCGCCCGCCAGGCTCTCCATGAGCATGCGCCAGCCGCTGCCGGCCCGTTCGCGCCCGCCCAGGATATTGTCGGCGTTGACCACGACGTTCTCACCGATAAGCGGGCCGTTGGGAAACGCTTCGCCGATCGGCTCGTGGCGATCGCCCTGCTTGAGGCCCGGCGTACCGGCATGGATGAGTACGACCGTAATACCCGGCGCCTCGCCCTTGCCGAGCAGGTTGTCCGGGTCGCGCAGGCGACAGGCCAGCGATATCAGATTGGCGACCGGGCCCAGGGTGATATAGCGCTTGGCGAAATTCAGCCGCAGCGAGACGTCGCCCTTGTCGTCGCGAAAGGCCTCGGCATCGGCGGTGATCGAGGCGGCATCGGAGCCGGCGGTGGGTTCGGTCAGCCCGAAGCACGGCAGATAGTCGCCGCGGGCAAGACGCGGCAGGTAATGGTCTTTCTGGTCGTCGGTGCCGTACTCGACCAGCAGTTCCGCAGCACCCAGCGTGTTCGGGATGACCACATAGGTCGATAGAATCGCCGAGTGCGGTGTGACCTTGGCCATGACCGCCGAGCGCGCCAGGGTCGAAAAACCCTTGCCACCGTAAGCCTTGGGGATGATCAGCCCGAAAAACCCCTGTGCTGCCATGAAGTCGATAAGGTCATCGGGCACCCGCCGGCTCATGGCGATCTGGTTGCAGTCGGCACGCGAGAGCAGCTCGTTGACGGGCCCGTCCATGAACGCCTGCTCTTCGGCGCTGAGCTGTCCGTAGCGGGCATCGAGCATGCGCTTGAAGTCCGGGTGGCCGGAAAAGAATTCCCCGTCGATCCAGACATCGCCGGCCTCCAGGGCCTGGCGTTCGGTATCGGAGATACGCGGCAACACCTCGTTGGCCTGCATCCACTTCATCAGTTTTTCGAACATGGGTCGCACTCCCGAGCCGCTGTGGGCTTCTCCGTTGAGGCGTTTGGGCGCGGGTTACGCCGAGCACGCCAATAAATCACCCGATCAGTAGCAGACACCCGCGCTGATCGAAGGCATTCCTGATCTTTCCAACTGCGCTAGCGGCCATTACATGACCTCGAACGCTTAATTCGGCCTCGCTCTTCAAGTCGTTTATCCACAGATTTCGCTGATTGAAGGATTTGAAAAATCAGTCGGTCATTCGGCTGTCGAGCGGTCGCCCGATCGAAGGGCGCGGCTACAAAAACGCGCTTCACCTGTATGAATCCATGTCCGCCTGACAACCAACTAAATCTGCGGATAGAAGTCTTTGACGAACGAAGCCGTACTACGGTCATCGCCGGCCTGCCCTACACGCTGTAGAAGCGACGATGCGAGTCGCCGCTCGCCTTGGCCATGGTCACGAGAACGGGCGCCGGATCGAAACGCGGGCCGTGGCGCTCGGCGAGCGCCTGTAGCCGGTCCACCACGTAATCGATGCCCAGCGTGTCGACATAGCGAAACGGCCCACCGGCGAACGGCAGAAAGCCGAGTCCGAATATGGCGCCAATATCGCCCTGCATCGGATCGTCGATAATGTGCTCGGAAAGACAGTGCGCGGCTTCGTTGACGAACAGTAGCGTGCAGCGCTCCGCGATTTCCGCCGCGCTCGGCGTGCGGCCCTGCGCTCGCTCATCCCTCAGCAGCGTGGCCAGCTCGGCGTTGATCGGCCGCTTGCCACCCTTCTTC
Source organism: Salinisphaera sp. (assembly GCF_002729955.1). Classification (GTDB taxonomy): domain Bacteria; phylum Pseudomonadota; class Gammaproteobacteria; order Nevskiales; family Salinisphaeraceae; genus Salinisphaera. The sequence goes on from NZ_PBYA01000051.1 coordinate 10,148, forward strand.
TTGTTCGCGGTGTAGTCGTAGAACCCCTTGCCGGACTTGCGCCCGAGATAGCCGGCCTCGATCATCCTTGCCGACGCCGCCGGTGGGGTCATGCGCTCGCCGAAGGCCGCTTCCAGAATCGGGCCGACCTTGACGCCGACATCCACGCCGACCTCGTCGAGCAGGGCCAGCGGACCCACCGGGAAACCGTAGTCGACCAGCGCTTCATCAACGGCGCCTACGCTCGCACCTTCCGCGAGCAGGCGCGCGGCCTCGTTGAGATACGGCGACAGCACACGGGTGGTATAGAAACCGGGCCCGTCGCGTACCACGATCACCGTCTTGCCCTGGGCCTTGCCGAAAGCCACGGCGGTGGCGATGGTCTTTTTCGAGGTCTTGTCGGTGGCAATGATCTCGAGCAGCGGCATTTTCTCGACCGGCGAGAAATAGTGCAGGCCGATGACGTTCTCGGGTCTTTTTGCCTGAGCGGCGATCTGCGCGATCGGCAACGACGAGGTATTGGTGGCAAAGATACAGTCGGCATTGCCCTGGGCGTCGGCCGCGGCTTCGATATCGGCAAGCATGGCCTGCTTGAGTTCGAGATCCTCGAACACGGCTTCGACCACGATATCCGCGGCCCCCATGCCGCTGTAGTCCGTGGTCGCCGTGACCTGATTCAGGCAGCGATCGGCCGCGGCCCGTGTCATCGCCTTTTTCGCCACCCGTTTGTCGTAGACGGCGCGTACATGATCCATGCCGCGGGCCAGCCCCTGGGCGCTGACGTCCTTGAGTCGTACCGGCAAGCCGGCCTTGTCGACGGTGACCGTGGCAATCCCCGCACCCATCAGCCCGGCGCCGAGCACGCCCACCTGGCGTACCTCGCGTGGCTTGACGTTACGGGCCACGAAGGTAGCTTTCTTGAGCGCTTCGGTGGCGTGATAGACATGGCGCAACGCTTTCGATACCGGGCCCGTGGCCAGTTCGCCAAAAGCCTGGGCCTCGGCGCCATAGCCGGCCTGCATGCCCCGGGCATAACCGGTGGCCACCACGTCGATAATGCGTTCGGGCGCAGGATAGTGGCCATGGGTCTTGGCACGCAGCGTTTTGCGGGCCTGATCGAACAGCAGGCGACGACCGGCCGGATTGTCCTCGAGTGCGGCCTGGCTGAGGCCGGTGACGCCGGCGCCGAGACGCGCCCGCGCACGGCGCAGGGGCGAGGTCGCGGCGGTCGTCGAGCGCTTGCCGGCGATTCTTGCCTGGCGAATGGCTTCGGCGAGCAAGGCTTCCGGCGCCACCACCGTGTCGATCAGGCCGATGCGCCGTGCCTGTGCGGGGCGCAGCTTGCGCCCGGTGAGCATCAGGTCGAGCGCGGTGGCAATTCCCACCAGCCGCGGCAGGCGCTGGGTGCCCCCGGCGGCCGGCAGCAGGCCCAGCATCACTTCCGGCAGCCCGAGCACGGTCGCCTCACTATCGGCGGCAATACGGACATCGCAGGCCAGGGCCATTTCCAGGCCGCCGCCCAGACAGCTGCCGTCGATCGCGGCGACCACCGGTACATGCAGCTTCGACAGCCGTCGGTAGCCGGCCTGGCCCCGCTTCGACAGGGCTTCGAACTCGCTGGCGAGATACCCGTGATCGAACAGGCCGATATCCGCACCTGCCATGAACGAACCCGGCTTGGCCGAGATCAGCACCACGCCAATCACTTCGGTGTTGTGCTCGATCAGCTCGAGCACGCGATCGAAGGCCGCTGCGAAGTCGGCGTTGATGGTGTTCTGGCGCGCGCCGGGCACGGCGAATCGCAGAATGAGGATGCCATCGTCGCGCTGTTCTAGCTCGAAGAGTTCTTCGGCGGCCGTGGACGATTCTTGGGTGGCGGTCTTGCTCATAAAAGATGCTCGCAGTGGAATCGAGATCGGTGGGCGGCTAACGCTCAGTCGCGTTCCAGAATCATGGCGGCACCGATGCCGCCGGCCGCGCAGGCAGTGGCCAGGGCCAGCCCACCGCCACGGCGCTTGAGCTCGTGGGCGGTCTGGATGAGGATGCGTGCGCCGGTGGCACCGAAGGGATGGCCGAAGGCGATCGAGCCACCGTTGACGTTGAGAATGTCGCGGTCGACCGTGCCCAGCGCTCTGCGCCCCGCCATCTCTTCGAGATAGGTCTTCGATTCCATACCACGAATATTGGCCTCGACCTGGGCGGCAAACGCTTCGTGCATATCGATCAGGGTGAGATCGGATAGCGACAGGCCCGCGCGTTCGAGCGCGACGGGAGCAGCCAGTACCGGGCCCATCAACAGATCGCGGGCCGGCGTCTTCGCAGCAAAGGCATAGCTGCGGATATAAGCCAGCGGCTCGTAGCCGAGCGCCTTCGCCCGCGCTTCGCTCATGAGGATCATGGCCGCGGCGCCGTCGGTCAGCGGGCTCGAGTTGGCAGCGGTCACACTACCGTTGGCCCGATCGAATATAGGCTCGAGGCGGTCGTAGCCCGAGCGTTCGCTGTTCGTGCGTACCAGGTTGTCGTCGCTCACGGGAACGGTCCTGCCGTCGGCGGCCACGAACGCGGTCATGCGCTGGGCGTTGAGACGCCCGTCCGCGAGTGCTGCGGCTGCATTGGCGTGGGAGGCATGGGCGAAGTCGTCCTGTTCGGCACGGCTCACGCCCCAGGTCTTGGCCATCTGCTCGGCGGATTCACCCATCGTCTTGCCGGTGGAATACTCGGTGATCGACGGCCGGCGGGGGAGAAGGTCGAGCGGGCGCAGCCGCGACAGGATACGAAGACGATCACGGCCGTTCTTTGCCTGCGATACGTCCCGCAGCGCATCCGAAAGACGCTTGGACAGGGGCACGGCAATATCGGACGTCGAATCGGTGCCCCCGGCCATCACCACGTTCGCGTGGCCGAGCGCGATCGCGTCCGCGCCACTGGCCGCGGTCTGAAAACTGGTCGCACAGGCCCGGGTGATGGAATAGGCATCGGTCGCCATATCCATGCCCGATGCCAGCACGATTTCGCGGGCGATGAACGGCGCCTCGGGCTTCATGATCGTCATGCCGAAGATCGCCTGTTCGATTTCGCTGGCGGCCAGTCCCGCTCGTGCCAGCACCTCCGCGGCCGCCATCGCCCCCAGGTCGATCGCATTCTGGTCGCGAAAGGCGGTTGCGATACGCGTGAACGGCGTACGCACGCCGGCCACGATCGCGATCCGGCCGTTCGGCCCCCGCATCCCGGGGGCAGGCGCTTTGGCCGTGCTTGTCTTGCTACGGGTCGCGGTCGCGCTTCTACTGCTCATGGGCGTCATCCAACTTTTTTCAGACACGATCTGTAACTTTAATTACACTTTAGGATATGGAGAATCATCTCCTGTTCGCGCCCTATCTTTAGTCAATGCCATTACGCAATGTCAATAATAATTTCGAATAGAACGAATGCCTGATACAAAGTGTAATTTTATGTTCACCGTGAGAGCGCTTTATCCATGAGCCATTCGCCCCGTCCTTCCGAAAAAACACGACAGGGCGCAAGTGCAGCCGCTCGCCTGCGTATCGAGGCAGCCGCGCTGGATTTGTTCGCCGAGCGGGCCTTTCACGAAGTGCGTCTGGATGAGATCGCCCGCGCTGCCCGCTCCTCGCTGCAGACCATCTATCGCCACTACGGCGACAAGCAGGCCCTGCTCGATGCCTGCGTACTGCATTGGGCGAATGCGCTGGCCGAGCGCATGAGCGATCACCTGATCGGGATCGAGACCTACAAGGACCGGCTACGGAAGGTGTTCTGGGTGGTACTCGACTTCTTCGAACAGCACCCGAAGGTTGCCCGCATGATTCTGGGATCGGTCTACCCGGGCGCCATGCGCCACGACGTGACCGACCAGCAGCGCCGCCTGACCAATCTGTTTCTGGAGGTGCTGGCCGACGGGCGCGAGCGCGGCATCCTCAACGATCAGGTCAGCGAGACCATCCTGCTCGACTACTTCTATGGCGTGCTGGCCCGACTGATCCAGATGCAGAGCATGCGCAGGCAGGAGCCACCGCTGACCGCCCAGGTCAACGTGCTCTTCGATATGCTCTGGCGAGCCATCGCGAAACCATGAATGCACGGGGCAACCGCCCGGCGTCGTACAGCATCCAACGCGGCACCCTGCGGCGGGCGCCGCCGACCTATCGGTACGCCCTCAGTCTCGGGCGGTCGTGGCCGACGGGTCCTGCGTCGTGAAACGGTTAATGAAACCCAGGCCTTTTGTATAGCCGGTCGGCAACAGTCGTTTGAGCCGCCATACGACACGCGCATCCAACTGCGGCAGCACATAGAGCTGGCCGCGATCGAGTCCGGCGAGCGCACTCTTGACCACGCTCTCGGCCGATACGCCGCCCCAGCGCATCAGATTGTCGGCGATCTTCGAAGACGAGGCGCTGATCCGGCCCGCCTTCATGATGTTGGTCTGTACGAACGTCGGGCACAGCGCGGTCACGCGAATCGGCGTATCGGCCAGTTCGGCCGCCAGGGTTTCGGTCACCGCCAGTACCGCGGCCTTGCTCGCATTATAGGCGCCCATGCGCGGCGCGGCGGCAAAGCTGGCAGTGGAAGCCACGTTGATGATGCCGCCCTGGCCGGCTTCGCGCAGGATCGGAGCAAATACGTGACAGCCGTGGATCACGCCCCACATGTTGATGTCGAGCACCCAGCGCCAGTCGTCCATGGACATGTCGCCGATCGCATCCCCGCCGGCGCCCACGCCAGCATTGTTGATGACCAGATCGGGCCGGCCGTCGAACCAGTCGATCGCGGTGTCGGCAAGTTTTTCGACGTCGCTGAGTCGGGTGACGTCGCAGACCGTGGCCAGCGCACGCCCGCCCGCCGCCTCGATCTGGGCGACGGTGGCCTCGGCCAGTGCGGCATCGATATCGGAACACACCACCGCACCGCCGCGGGCCGCCAGCGCTACTGCAAAGGCCTGACCGATACCGCTACCGGCCCCGGTGATCACGGCATGGGCGCCGTCGGAAAGTCGCTTGGATCGAAACATGCTGCTCCCGCTGGCCGTTGCAACGACCTGTTTATTCTGACATCAATCGATGTCACATTAACCTTAGCGACCGCGGCCCGCAACGCCGCACCTTGCGATGTCGCCACATCCCGAGCCTGCCTATATCCCACCACGAGCCAAAACACCGTTTTCAGCCAACGCTTCGAGCGCTGGGCAGCCCCACGGCCGATCGCGCGCAAGCGCACGCCGTGAAAGCATTTTTTCAAACAAGCAATTCATCGGTGGAAGCCGGGTTGCCACACGCCCACCATGACAACGGCCGAACATCGGCGACGCGCTACGCTGATCGTCGATTTGTCGTGGAAACCGCAATAACGCTTGCGTATACTTTCATCCGTTCATCCGGATAGAGAGATAACGTCTTATGAGCCGATACCTGTTCACCTCAGAGTCCGTCACGGGCGGCCATCCCGACAAACTGGCCGATCAGGTCTCGGACGCGATCCTCGACGCCTACCTGGCCCAGGATCCGAGCGCGCGCGTGGCCTGCGAAACCGCGACCAAAACCGGGCTCGTGATGGTGTTCGGCGAGATCAAGACCGACGAGAAGAAAAACGTCAACGTGCCGGTCGAAAAGATCGTGCGCGACACCGTGCGCAGCATTGGCTACACCAGCTCCGAGATGGGCTTCGATGCCGACAGCTGTGCGGTCATGAACGTGCTCGGCGAGCAGTCGGCCGATATCAACCAGGGTGTGGACCGCGGCGACCCGAAAGAACAGGGTGCCGGCGACCAGGGCCTGATGTTCGGCTATGCCTGCGACGAAACCGATGTGCTCATGCCGGCCCCGATCACCTATGCGCACCGCCTGGCCCGGCGCCAGTCCGAATTGATGAAATCCGGCGAACTCGACTGGCTGCGTCCGGATGCGAAATCGCAGGTGACCTTCGAATACGAAGACGGCAAGCCGGTCGCGATCAACGCCGTCGTGCTCTCCACCCAGCACGACCCGAGCATCTCGCAGGCCGACCTGAAAGAAGCGGTCCACGAACAGATCATCAAGCCGGTGATCGGCGAATGGCTCACCGACAACCCGACCATTCATATCAACCCGACCGGCAAGTTCGAAGTGGGCGGCCCGCTGGGCGATGCCGGCCTGACCGGGCGCAAGATCATCGTCGACACCTATGGCGGCATGGCCCGGCATGGCGGCGGCGCCTTTTCGGGCAAGGACCCGTCCAAGGTCGACCGCAGCGCGGCCTACGCGGCCCGCTATGTGGCCAAGAACGTGGTCAAGGCCGGCTTGGCTTCCAAATGCGAAGTGGCGGTTTCCTATGCCATCGGCGTGGCCGAACCGACCTCCATCTGGGTCGAAACCTTCGGCACCGGCAAGGTCGAGGACGAACGCCTGACCCAGCTCATCCGCGAGCACTTCGACCTGCGCCCCTACGGCATTCTCACCATGCTCGACCTGCAGCGCCCGATCTATGCGCCCACCGCAGCCTATGGCCACTTCGGCCGCTCGGACATCGACCTGCCCTGGGAGCGCACCGACAAGGCCGAAGCCCTGGCCAAGGACGCCGGCCTGCAGGCGGCGTAAACCCGACAACCCAAGGTCGGGCCGTTCAACGCGTGGCAGCACGCGCCGGCTCGACGACTCCCCCGACTTAACAGGAAACGAACATGAGCACCCCCGCAGAAAAGATCGACCAGGACTACGTCGTCGCCGATATTTCGCTGGCCCCCTGGGGCCGGCGCGAAATCGAGATCGCCGAAACCGAAATGCCGGGCCTGGTGGCCCTGCGCGAAGAATTCGGCGAATCGCAGCCGCTCAAGGGTGCGCGTATTGCCGGCTCGCTGCACATGACCATTCAGACCGCGGTGCTGATCGAAACGCTGGTCGCCCTCGGCGCGGAAGTGCGCTGGGCCTCCTGTAACGTGTTTTCGACCCAGGATCACGCCGCCGCCGCGATCGCCGAATCCGGCGTGCCGGTGTATGCGTTCAAGGGCGAATCGGCCGAGGAATACTGGGAGTACTGCCACGCCATCATGGATTGGCACGACGGCGGCCTGCCCAACCTGATCCTCGACGACGGTGGCGATGCCACCACGCTGGCCACCTTCGGCGTGAAGGCCACGCAGGACCCGTCGCTGCTCGACAACCCGACCTCGAACGAGGAAAAAGCCCTGTTCAAGGTGATGAAGAAGCGCCTGGCCGAACAGCCGGACTTCTATACCAAGCTCGGCAAGGCAATCACCGGCGTTTCCGAAGAAACCACCACCGGCGTGCATCGTCTCTATCATCTGGCCAAGGAAGGCGGCCTGACCTTCCCGGCGATCAACGTCAACGACTCGGTGACCAAGTCCAAGTTCGACAACCTATACGGCTGTCGTGAATCGTTGGTGGACGGTATCAAGCGGGCCACCGACGTGATGATCGCCGGCAAGGTCGCCATCGTCTGTGGCTACGGCGACGTCGGCAAGGGCAGCGTCCAGTCGCTGCGCGGCCTGGGCGCGACCGTCTGCGTGACCGAAATCGACCCGATCAACGCCCTGCAGGCGGCCATGGAAGGCCTGCGCGTGGTGGATATGGAAGACCCGGGCGTGGTCGAACAGGCCGACATCTTCGTGACCGCCACCGGCAACTACCACGTGATCAACCACGATCATCTCAAGCGGATGAAGAACGAGGCGATCGTGTGCAACATCGGTCACTTCGACAACGAGATCGACGTGGCATCGCTCGAACAGTACGAGTGGGAAGAGATCAAGCCGCAGGTCGACCACATCACCTTCCCCGACGGCAAGAAGATCATCCTGCTGGCCGAAGGCCGTCTGGTGAACCTCGGCTGTGCCACCGGCCATCCGAGCTACGTGATGTCGAACTCGTTCACCAACCAGGTGCTGGCCCAGATCGAGCTCTGGAAGCATCCCGAACGCTACGAAAACAAGGTCTATGTGCTGCCCAAGCATCTGGACGAGAAGGTCGCTGCCCTGCATCTGGCGCGCGTGAACGCCAAGCTCACCAAGCTGACCCAGGAACAGGCGGACTATCTAGGCGTACCGGCCGAAGGCCCGTTCAAGCCGGATCACTACCGCTACTAAAACGCTAGCGACCCAATAAACCGGGCCCTGAGCAGACCCGGCCCGCCGACCACGCGGGCCGGGTCTTTTCATGTCACGGCAAACACGCCGCAGCAGCCGGTCGAGGGATCGACGCACCGACAGTGGACGTATCGGCATGACGCACGTATCGCAGAACTCTTTCAGTATCGAATTCTTTCCGCCCAAGGGGCCGAAAGGTGCCGCACGGCTGGACAAGGCACGTGCCCGGCTGGCGACTCTTGGCCCGGATTTCTTTTCGGTGACCTTCGGCGCCGGCGGCACCACCCGCTCGGGCACCCTCGAAACCGTGGCCGCAACGATGAAGGCCACCGGTATCGCCGCGGCCCCGCACCTGTCCTGTATCGAAGGCACGAAAGAGTCGATTAACGAGCTGCTCGACAGCTACAAGGCGGCCGGGGTCGATCGTATTGTTGCTCTGCGCGGCGATCTGCCGAAGGGCATGGACGAGCCCGGCGTGTTCAGCTATGCCAACGAACTGGTCGCCCATATCAAGCAGCGTCACGGCGACGATTTCCATATCGAGGTCGGCTGCTATCCGGAATACCATCCGCAGGCGCCCTCGCCCGCTGCCGACATCGAGAACTTCGTGCGCAAGGTACGCGCCGGCGCGGATTCGGCGATGACCCAGTATTTTTACAACGCCGACGCCTATTTCAATTTCGTAGAAGAGGTCGCCGCTCAGGGCGTGGATATCCCGATCGTGCCCGGCATCATGCCGATCACCGACTTCGGCCAGGTATCGCGCTTCTCGGCCATGTGCGGGGCCGATATCCCGCGCTGGATACGCCAGAAGATGGAGGGCTACGGCGACGACCAGACCGCGGTCCAGGCTTTTGGACGCGAGGTGGTGGCACGCATGTGCGAACAGCTGCTGGCCGGCGGCGCACCGGGGCTGCATTTCTACAGCCTCAACAAGGCCCAGCCAACGATCGATCTATGGCACGACCTCGGCCTGCCGTTACCGGCAGGCCGGATCGTCGAAACCGGTTGAAGCAGTCACCTTCGCGGGGCAGCCGCGAAGCTGATCGGGTCGATCAGGCTTCGTTGAGCGCGTCCCGCATGGCGTCGTTGAAGCGGGCGGTCAGCCGTGCGAACTCGGCGCGCTCGGCTTCCGACCAATCGTCGAAACCTTTTTCCACGCGCTCCAGGCGGCGATCACGCACGCGCGCGGCGGCATCGCGTCCGGCTTCGGTGATGGTCACGAAGCCGCCGCGACGGTCGTCGGGGTTGTCGAGCTTGTCGACCAGTCCAGCCTGCTTCATCGCCGCGACCTGACGCGTGACCGTCGACGCATCCAGGTTCACCTGCTCGGCCAGAGCGCCCACCGACTGTCGGTCCTTGCGTTCCAGCAGGATCAACAACAGATAGTGAGCGCGCTCTAGACCGAAATTGAAACGCCGGCGCGCGGCTTCGAGGCGACGCACCAGAAAGGCGAGTTCATATTCCAGCGCTTCCACGGATGGGCAGGTCTGAGGCAGATGCTTGCCCAGAGATTCATCTTGCTGTTCTGTCCTGCGGATCATGTGATTCTTCAGCCTTGGTTGAGAACCCGATAGGGAACAGTCGCGCCACAAAGCGCGAACCCATGCATCTTACACGTTAGGTATAAAACCGCATTTTACTCACAACAAGTCTATGTTGTCCGAGAAAAATCGCTACCCGTACCACGCATAGACGGTTCGTCGGTTAGGCTATCGCTCATATATATCGATAATTAAGAAGGAATTACCATGCGAGGCTGTTTTCTGGATGTCGGCTCGATGGGCGACGGGCTCGACTGGGACGCGCTGACCGGCGCCGTTGACGATTGGCAGTGTCACCACAACACCACGCGTGAACAGGTGGCCGAACGGGTCGCCGGAGCGGATATCGTGGTCACCAACAAGGTGGTACTCGACGCAGACACTCTCGAGAACGCCGACAAGCTCAAGCTGGTCTGCGTTGCCGCGACCGGCTTCAACAACGTGGATGTCGACGCTGCGGCACGCTGCGGCATTGCCGTAGTCAACGTCACCGGCTATGCGACCCCGGCCGTTTCCCAGCATGTGCTGGCGCTAATGCTTGCCCACGCCACCCGCTGGGCCAGCTACGACACGGCGGTCAAGCGCGGCGACTGGGCGGCCAGCGAATTTTTCTGCCTGCTCGACTATCCGATCGAAGAGCTCGCGGGCCAGACGCTGGGCCTGATCGGCCACGGCGAACTCGGCCAGGCGGTCGGCCGCCTCGCCGAGGCCTTCGGGATGAGCGTGCTGGTTGGCGAACGACCGGGGGCAACAAGCATCCGCGATGGCCGCGTGGCGGTCGACGAGCTGCTCGAGCGCTCGGACATGATCAGCCTGCACTGCCCGTTAACCGACGACACCCGCCACCTCATCGATGCCGATGCCCTGGCCCGGATGAAAAACACCGCATTCCTGGTCAACACCGCCCGCGGTGCGATCGTCGACAGCGCGGCGTTGATTGCCGCACTCAAGGACGGCGAGATCGGCGGCGCGGCACTGGACGTGCTCGATCAGGAGCCGCCGCCGGCCGATCATCCTCTGCTGGATCCCGCTATTCCGAACCTGATCGTGACCCCGCATAGCGCCTGGGGCAGCCGCGGCGCGCGCCAGCGTATGCTCGAAGGCGTGACCGCCAACATTCAGGCCTTTCTGGACGGCGAGATTCGCAACCGGGTCAACTAGCGGCGCTTTTTGCCCCGGCACGAAACAGATAATGCCCGGGCCGAGCAAGGGCTTCGGCGCACGCTTACGCGCTTTCGCCACGGGCGGCGGGTGGCTGCAAGCGGCTGACATGGACAGCCGCTGCGATGCCGAATCAAAAACTGCGGTCGCCGCTTTTCTGCCAGATCAGCAGGCGGTTGTCGCTGGGCATGGCGATATCGTCGAGCGCCACCAGGCCTTGCTGTTGCGCGAGCGCGTTGAGCGCCTCGATCTCGCGCAATCCCATGGCCGGGTCTCGATCGCGTAGCGCGGCATCGAAAGTCGCGTTTCCGGGCCGGGGCGTTTCACCCCGGCGCAGAAACGGGCCGTAAAGACATAGGCGCCCGGCGGGTCGCAGTACCGTCGCCGCCCCTGCGAACAGCGCTTCGACCGCGGCCCAATCCATGATGTGGGCCACGTTCGCGCCGAACACGGCGTCGTAGGGCCCCGCCGGCCAGGCAGCCCTCACGTCCAGCGCAAGCGGGCGCGGCAGCCGGTGATCGGCACTGTCGGCCAACGCGGCGACCAGACGTCGATGATGTCCCGGCGCTTCGCTGGTCTGCCAGACACAGTGCGGCAGACGTTCGAGCGCATAGCGGGCATGCGTGGCATCGCCCGCGCCGACCTCGAGCACCGCACGCGCCTGCGACAGGTGTTCGACCAGCGCCTCGAATATCGGCCGCTTGTTGCGCTCGGCCGCGCTGTAGTCGCCAATGCGTTCGCTCATCGCTTGCGCGCCACGCTCAGGCCGTCGCCGATCGGCACCAGGCTCATGTCGACTCGCTCGTCGGCATGGACATGCTGGTTGAACGCACGGATCGCCTGGGTGTCGGTGCTTTCATCGGCCATGTCGATAACGCGCCCATGCCAAAGCGTATTGTCCGCGATGATCAGTCCCCCGGCTGCGACGAGCGCCAGCCCGCGCTCGTAGTAGTCGATATAGCCGGCCTTGTCGGCATCGATGAACATGAAATCGTAGGCTCCCGCCATGCCGGCCGCGATTTCGGCATCCAGGGTCGCGAGCGCGGGGCCGATACGCAGCTCGATTCGATCGGCCACGCCGGCCGTGGCCCAGTCGCGTTGCGCGCGTTCGGTGATCTCGGCATCGGTGTCGCAGGCCAGCAGGTGCCCGCTGGCGGGCAGGCTGTGGGCGATCCACAGGCTCGAATAGCCGGCATACACGCCTACCTCGATGCCGCGCCTTGCACCTGCCAGACGCAGCAACAGTCCGATGAGCTGTCCCTGTTCGGGATCGATCTGCAGGTTGGCATCGGCCTCGCGTGCCGTGGTCCGGCGGTTGGCGGCCATGACCTCGGTTTCACGCAGGCTGACATCGCGCAGATAGCCGAGCAGTTCCGGGTCGATCATCGTGCTCTCTCGTCATTCATCGGGTCGTGGCCCGCACCGCGGGCATGGCAGCTGGCGCCAAGGCAGGTTCTGCATAACCGCTCGCGGTTCGCGTTCGAGTCTCACAGACGGTGCGGCAAGGCGTCCAGGCGCAGCGCCTGCCTGGTTGGCAGGTCAAGCCCGGCAACGCAGCCGCAGCGTCTGTGAGGCCGCCCCCTTTCGGGCTGCCGGCCTTGCGCGCGCTTGATCAGCGCCAGTGTTCGCTACCGTGCAGCAAGCAGGCTACGCTCTCAGCTGGCTACCAATCGCGCGCAAAGCACGCCAGCGCGACCGTGACAGGTTATGCAGAGCTTCCCACGCCAGACCAAAGCAAACCAATGCCCGCAATATACCAACTCATTCATCTGACCGATCTGCACCTGCTGGCAGACCCCGAGGCGCGGCTGCACGGCTGGCCGGTGGAAAAGACCTTTCAACACCTGCTCGCAGCCGCACTCGCCGAAACCCCGAAGCCGGACGCGATCGTACTCGGCGGTGATCTCGTCGATGACGAAAGCGAGCGTGGCTATGCGCGGCTCGATGCCACCCTCGCGCGCCTGCCCTGTCCGGTGCTGGCCATGGCCGGCAATCATGACGATCCGGCCCGCATGGCGCGCCGGCTCCAACATGCAGTGGTCCACGAACGGCTTACGGTGGGCGACTGGCAATTGATCGCGCTCGATAGCCATATCCAGGGCAGCGACGCGGGTGCGCTGGGCCACGACGCGATCGAGCGGCTCGACAGCTGGTTGCACGCCCATACCGCGCCCACCCTGGTATGCCTGCACCATCCGCCGGTCGACGTGGGCGCGGCCTGGATCGACGCGATCGGCCTGCGCGATCGCGAGGCGCTGGAAGACGTCATCAGCCGTCATCCGCAGGTACGTGCGATCCTTTGCGGCCATGCCCATCAGGCAGCGGAGCTGGAGTTTGCCGGGCGGCCCTGCCTGATCACCCCGAGCACGATGCGCCAGTTCGCCCCCGGCTCACGGGATTTTGCCGAAGACACGAGTCGCAGCCCCGGCTACCGGCGTATCGAACTCGGCCACGGCGGCAGGTTTTCAAGCGCTGTCCAACGCGTTCCCTACCCGATCTAACCTGTGGATAAATCTGGGGACGGAACGGGGACGCGCAGCCCCCTCCGGCGAATGGCCCGGAATGGGATTGGACGTTTTTTGTCACCCGAATAATTTTTATTTACAGATCAGTAAATTACATCTGCCAGGAAACTGACGAAGCTCGGCATAACAAACTGATGGCCCGACCACAAGCGGGTTGACACTGTGTATAACCCGCCACGTAGAACAGGCGATTCCTCAAGTAATCGGGCTAAACGATTGACCGTAAACGCGAAAGACAAGAAATACACAGAGGCTGTGGATAACTCTGTGGAAACTGTTTCGATAAGCGCCTTCAAGCGGCATGTTTTCAACGGTTTCGCCAAAGCGGCGATTTCGTAACCATACCGACACACTCCTTTCGAATCATGGACTTAGGGACGACCACCGCCTACGCGATTCTACCGATGAAAAAATTTTCGCAAGCGCTCGCACGGCCATATTTTTCATTGTGCATAACACAAAGCCATACCCCGCGGGTGTTAGACTCCGCGCCATGACACGACCCAATATCCTGGTCGTTGCCGGGCACGATCCGAGCGGCGGCGCGGGCATTCAAGCCGACATCGAGGCAGCGGCCGCCCATGGCGTGCATGCAGCGGCGGTGATCTCTGTTCTTACCTGCCAGGACACGCATAACGTGTATGGCGTAAAGCCGGTCGACGCCGACTTCTTCAGCGAATGTCTGGACGCGGTGGTGGCCGATATGTCCATAGACGCCGTCAAGCTCGGGGTAATCGCGAGCGCCGAGCACGTGGCAATCATCGCCACCCTGATGGATCGGCTGCCCGATACGCCGCTGGTGATCGACCCGGTGCTGGTGGCGGCGGGTGGTGGCACCCTCGCCGACGACACGGTGGGCCGGGCGCTGCAGGACCGGCTGTTCGAGCGCGCCACCGTCATTACGCCCAACGCCCGCGAGACGCGCGCGTTGTGTGACGGCGAAACCGACCTGGATCGCTGCGGAGAAACGTTGAGCCAGCACAGCGCCAACGTGCTGATTACCGGCGGCGACGAAGACAGCCCCGAAGTCGTCAACCGCCGCTATGCACAGGGCCGCGCGATCCAGCGCTATCAGTGGCCGCGTATCGACGGCGTGTTTCACGGCTCCGGCTGCACCCTGGCCAGCGCGATCGCTGCCCGGCTCGCCCTGGGCCACGATCCCGACGAGGCGTTGCAGCACGCCCAGCAGTACACCTGGGAGACCCTGGACCGGGCGTTTGCCGCCGGCCAGGGTCAGCGTATCCCTGCCCGCATCGCCACCGAAACACCGTGAGCGTGCGCGGGCTTTATGCCATCTATGACCGCACCACACTGGCCGACGACGCGCTGGAAGCCGTGGCGGCGGTACTCGCCGGTGGCGCCTGCTGGTTGCAATACCGCGACAAGCGCGCGACCGGCCCCGATGCCGCGTTGCTCGGCGAGCTGCGCGCGCTTACCCGCGCCTACGATGCGCGCCTGATCGTCAACGACGACTGGCGTCTGGCCCAGGCCGTCGCCGCCGACGGGGTCCATCTCGGCCAGAGCGACGGCAGCCTTGCGCGTGCGCGCGCCGCGCTCGGTGAGCAGGCGATCATCGGTATCAGCTGTTCCGGCTCGGTCGAACGCGCCCGTGCCGGCATTGCCGAGGGCGCAAGCTATGTCAGCTTCGGCCGATTCTTCGATTCGGCCACCAAACCCGATGCCCCCCTCGCCGACCCGGCCGTGCTCGCCCAGGCACGCACGCTCGGCGTGCCGGTGGTGGCGATCGGCGGTATCGACCGCGATAACGCGGCCGATATCATTGCCGCCGGCGCCGATCTGATCGCCGTCTCGGGCGCCCTGTTTCATGCCGCCGACAGCGGTGCGGCAGCCCGCGCCCTGGCAGCCCTTTTTCAACGGGCCGGCTAACTGGCCAGCCCGCATGGTTCAATCTTCGCAGGAGTATTTTCGATGAGCGCATCCGAGACACAGTGGCAGCGCCCCGGCCCGCGTTCAGCCCAGCTGTTCGAACGTGCCTCGCGGGTAACGCCCGGCGGCGTGAACTCGCCGGTGCGTGCGTTCGCCGGCGTCGGCGGCACCCCCGCCTTCATCGAACGCGCCCGGGGCGCCTATATTTACGACGTCGACGGCAATGAATACGTCGACTACGTCGGCTCGTTCGGGCCGATGATCCTCGGCCATGCGCATCCCGATGTGGTCGATGCCGTTCAGAAGCAGGCGGCCAAGGGGCTGTCCTTCGGTGCGCCCACCGGCCTGGAAACCGAACTCGCGGAACTGGTGTGTTCCATGGTCGACTCGATCGAGTCGGTACGCATGGTCAACTCCGGTACCGAGGCTGCGATGACGGCGCTGCGCCTGGCGCGCGGCTATACCGGTCGCAAGAAGATCCTCAAGTTCAAGGGCAACTACCACGGCCATGTCGATGCGCTGCTGGTGGATGCCGGCTCGGGCGCGCTCACCCTCGGCATCCCCGGCTCGCCGGGCGTGCCCCAGGCCGTGGTCGAGGACACGCTTTCGGCCACTTATAACGATCTGGATTCGGTCGTGCAGGCGTTCGATGCCCACGGCGACGATATCGCCTGCGTGATGGTCGAGCCGGTGGCCGGCAACATGAACTGCGTGCCCCCGGCCGAAGGTTTTCTCGAAGGTCTGCGCGAACTGTGCGACCGCTACGGCGCCCTGCTGATCTTCGACGAGGTGATGACGGGCTTTCGCGTGCACCCGGGCTGTGCCCAGGCGCATTTCGGCGTCACCCCGGACGTGACCGCGCTGGGCAAGATCGTGGGCGGTGGCATGCCCGTGGGCGCGGTCGGCGGCCCGGCCAAGGTCATGGAAACCCTGGCACCGACCGGCCCGGTCTATCAGGCGGGCACGCTGAGCGGGCATCCGCTGGGTATGGCCGCTGGGATCGCCACGCTCTCGCGCATCAAGAACGGCGAGGTACACGAAGCTATCGCGCCGCAGCTCGACAAGCTGCTCGCCGGTCTGGACGAACGCGCCGCCAAACACGGCGTCCCGTTCATGACCCAGCGCGTGGGCGCCATGTTCGGCATGTTCTTCACCGACGCCAAGCAGGTCAGCCGCTTCGATGACGTGGCCGCCTGCAATACCGATGCCTTCTCGCGTTTCTTCCACGAGATGCTCGATCACGGCGTGTATCTGGCACCGTCGGCGTTCGAGGCGGCCTTCATTTCGCATGCCCACGACAACGTGGCGATCGCGCGCACGCTCGATGCCGCCGATGCGGCATTCGCCGCGCTCGCGCGCGACTAGGGCGCAGGCTTTCGATGCGTCGCATCCCGCGCGCTTCGTTGACGCCGCCATGCCCGCCGGCACGGTCCGTGGACGCAGGGGCCGCCCGCGGGTCATGGCATCGTCACGCGGCGCATGTGACGCTCGGCATACGCGCTACCGCCGGGCGCTAGCACAATGGGGCACGAGCTGTTCGCCGCCCTGCTGGGCTGGGTCGAAGCCCACCCGCTGGCCGCACTCGCGCTGGTCTTTGCCGTCGCCCTGGGCGAGTCGCTGTTCCTGTTCGGGCTGCTGGTGCCCGGCGCCCTGTTCATGTTCGCCTTCGGCGCGCTGATCGGGGCCAATCTGCTGCCACTCGGCGCCACGTTCGTGGTGGCCATCATCGGCACGCTGGTCGGCGACGGCGCGAGCTTCGCCCTGGGTCGACGCTATCGCGGGCGGGTGTCGTCGCTGCCCGGTTTTGCGCGTGCGCCGGCGCTGGTCGCCCGCGGCGAACGTTTTCTGGCCGACCACGGCGGCAAGGCCATCATCATGGGCCGGCTGATCGGCGCCCTGCGTCCGGTGGTACCGACCGTAGCCGGCGCGGCCGGCCTGTCCACCACCCGTTTCGTGATCATGGACCTGATCGCAACCGCGATCTGGGCGCCCTGCTATATCCTGCCCGGCGTGGTGTTCGGCGCATCGCTGGATCTGGCGGCCCAGGTGGCCACCCGTCTGGCGATTCTGCTGGTTGCGGTCGTCGCCATCGTCTGGATCACCACGATCTGCGTACGCTTCGTACTGGTCGCAGGCCGCGTCGCCCTGCGTCGCTATGCCGGCCGGCTGCTGGCCTGGAGCCGTCGTCATCGCCGCCGCGGGCGTCTGGGCAATGTCCTGGCCGACCCGCGCCAGCCCGAGATCCCGGCCCTGGCGATCGGCGCCGGCGTATTGATGCTGGCCACGGCCCTGGCCTATCTGCTGATGTGGGGCTGGCAACGCCCGGTCTACCCCGGCAAGTTCGATGCGCTGGCTTTCTATATCGTACAAAGCCTGCAGACGCCGATATCGGATCAGATCGCCTTCGCCATCGCCCAGATGGGGTCGCCGCTGATCTATCTTCCGTTCGCGGCGGTACTGGCCGCGGTGCTTGCCCTACTGGGCAACGGGCGCGCCGCTGCGCACTGGATCGTGGCTCTGGGTTTTTCTGCGCTGGTCACGCTGGGGCTGCGCTGGTGGCTGGCCATTCCTGCCCCCAGCGACTATTTCCACGGCGATGCCACCGACCCGCTTTTTCTGGCCGGCGGCGGTCAGGACCTCATGCTCTGTGCCACCGTCTACGGCATGGCGGGGCTGATGATCGCAGCCGGCCAGCCGCTGACCGCGCGGCCCTACTATCACTCGCTGACCGTGGCCGGCGTGGTACTGCTGGCGCTGGCCCGTCTCTATCTGGGCCTGGACTGGGCCAGCGATCTGCTCATCGGCCTGGCGATCGCCTTCGTCTGGCTGAACATGCTGGTGCTCAGCTATCGCCGCCAGCGCCCGGCACGCGTGAACGGTGCACCGGTACTCACGGTACTGGCCGGCTTTGCCATGATCGCGGTGGTCGCCGGCATCCTGCCGGATACCACTTATCGGGCCTGGGCCAAGGCCGAGGCCCAACGCACGCCCGATCTCGTCGAGCGCTGGGATATCGACGGCTATCACCAGCTCGAGGCCCGTATCAAGGACATCGCCGGGCGCGACAGCGCGCCGCTGAATGTACAGGTGGCCGCCCACGCGCCGGAGCTGCGCCGCCTGCTCGGCCAGGCCGGCTGGCAGCCCGCGCCAGCGCTGGGCATGAGCCAGCCGTTGCACTGGCTGGTCAGCGATAGCGATATCCACCAGCTCGCGGTGCTGCCGCGTATCCACGACGGCCGCCAGCCCACGTTGACGCTCGTGCACGAGCAGGCCGGGGCCGAACAGAGCCGCCGGGTGCTGCGGCTGTGGCCGACCGGGCGCGAGCGCGACTCGGACCGCCGCCCCCTGTGGGTGGGCATGACCGATATCCAGCAGGTCGTGCATCGCTTCCATCTGCTGGCCACGGCGGCCGACCAGCATCGCTATGCCGCGGCCCAGGCCGCGCTGGCGGCCGATCTCGATGCAGCCGGGGTGCAGGCACGCGTTGTCGAAACCGGTGAAGGCACTATCGTGCTCATCGACACGCCCCGAGGCGCGGGCGATGCTAAAGTAACGCCCGATCCGTAACGTCTGCCCTTCGCTGTTCGCAGCGATCGCGCGGTGCGTTTTCGTCCACGTTCAACAGCCCAAGCAGCGCATTCTCCATGGCCCAAGATCCCAAGGCGCGCAAGTCCTCGAAACTCAAGCAGCCGGGCTTTTTCACCCGGATGCGAGCCAGCCTCAACAAGGGCGACTCGTGGCTGACCTACGACCTGCGCAACCTGTTGCCCGGCGAAACCGTCGACCAGGATGCCCTCGACGAACTCGAAACCCAGCTGCTGCTCGCCGATGTCGGCGTCGAAGCTACCGGCCAGGTCATGCACCGGCTGCAGGTCATGTTCGACGGCGGGCGCCTGCGTACCGGCAAGGATCTGGGCAAGGCGCTGCGCGAACATCTGGGCGCGATCCTCACGCCCTGTGAAGAGCCGCTGTCCATTCCCGAACACACGCGCCCGTTCGTGATCCTCATGGTGGGCGTGAACGGCGTGGGCAAGACCACCACCATCGGCAAGCTGGCGAAGAAATTCCAGGACGCCGGCCAGTCGGTCATGCTCGCCGCCGGCGACACCTTTCGTGCGGCCGCGGTCGAACAGCTGCAGGGCTGGGGCGAGCGCAACCACGTGCCCGTGGTGGCCCAGGGCAGCGGCTCGGATTCGGCTTCGGTGGTATTCGACGCGTTCTCGCGCGCCAAGGCGCGGGGCATCGACGTATTGATCGCGGATACGGCCGGACGCCTGCATACGCAGGGCCATCTCATGGATGAGCTCAAGAAGATCAAGCGCGTGCTCGGCAAGCAGGACGAATTCGCTCCGCACGAAGTCATGCTGGTGGTGGATGCCACCACCGGCGGCAACGCCCTGCAGCAGGCCGTGGCCTTCCACGAAGCGGTGGGGCTGACCGGCATTACCATCACCAAACTCGACGGCACCGCCTCCGGCGGCATCGTGTTCGCGATCGCCAAGCGGCTGGGCCTGCCGTTGCGTTTCATCGGCATCGGCGAGAAAGTCGAGGATCTGGGCGTGTTCGAGTCCGAACACTTCATGGACGCCCTGTTCGATCGCAGCAAGTAGGACCGCCTACGTTTCGCCCATGACCGATATCGTCGCCTTCAAGAACGTCGTCAAACGCTACCCCGGTGGCAAGATTGCGCTCGACGGCATATCGCTGCATCTGGAGCGCGGCGAGATGGCGTTTCTGACCGGACACTCCGGCGCCGGCAAATCGACGCTCATGAAGCTCATCGGCCTGATCGAGCGCCCGACCCGTGGCCAGGTGGTGATTAACGGCACCAATCTGGCTGCCGTCAAGCGTCGCCAGATCCCGCGCTATCGCCAGCGCCTGGGTCTGATCTTTCAGAACTACAACCTTTTGTTTGATCGCACCGTGTTCGACAACGTGGCGCTACCGCTGGTCATTCGCGGCCTGGGGCATGCCGATATCGCCCGCCGGGTACGCGCCGCGCTCGATACGGTTGGCCTGCTGTCACTGGAACGCAAGTTCCCGATCACCCTCTCCGGCGGTGAACAGCAGCGTGTGGGCATTGCCCGGGCCGTGGTCGACCGCCCCTATCTGCTGCTCGCCGACGAGCCGACCGGCAACCTGGACCCGGCCCTGTCGGCCGATATCATGCGCCTGTTCACGCGCCTGAACGAAGCCGGCACCAGCATCATGATCGCCACCCACGCCATCGATCTGGTCGAACGCATGGGCCATCGCCGCATTCGCCTGGATCACGGCCATCTGGAGAACGGTTAGCGCCATGGCACGCAGCAGCGACAACCCGAACCGCCAGGCGGCCCAGAGCAACCGTCGACGTACCCTGCCCAGCACCCTGGCCGCGCCGGCCCAGGGCTGGGCCAGCTCGCACGTGCGCTGCCTGGTCGAGAGCCTCGGCCGCCTGCACCGGCGCTGGTTGGCCAGCCTGCTGACCGCGACGGTCATCGGTATTGCCCTGGCCCTGCCGGCCGGGTTGTACGTGCTGATGAGCAATCTCGATACGCTGTCGCAGAGCTGGCATCGCGCGGTACAGGCCTCGCTGTATCTGCAGGACGATCTATCGGTCACCGAAGGCCAGGCCCTGGCCGAGCGTCTGGGCGAGCGCGAGGAGGTCGATGCCAGCACCTATATTTCCGCGGCCGCGGGGCTGGAACAGTTTCGTGAATCCTCGGGCTTCGGCGCTGCAATCGACGCGCTCGAGGACAACCCCCTGCCGGCTGTGATCACCATCAATCCACGCTCGGACATGTCGCGCGCCGAAATCGGGGCCCTGCTGGTATCGCTTGAAGACGAACCCGGCGTGGCCCGGGCCGAGCTCGACCAGGCCTGGCTCGAGCGCCTGTATGCCATTCTGTCGGTGATCGAGCGTTCGGCCTGGGTGATCGGCCTGCTGCTCTCGGCCGCGGTGCTGTTCATCGTCGGCAACACCATCCGCCTGGACATCGAAAACCGGCGCGAGGAAATCGAGGTGATGAAGCTGCTCGGCGCCTCGGATGCTTTCATCCGTCGGCCGTTTCTCTATAGCGGCTTCTGGTACGGACTGATCGGCGCCGTGCTCGCGCTGGTGCTGCTGGGCATCTGTTTTCTTGCCCTGGCCGAGCCCCTGGGCGCGCTGACCCGATCCTACGACGGCGCCCTGGCCATGCACGGGCTGGGCTTCGATGGCGTGTTGATGCTGCTTGGCATCGGCGTGGCGCTGGGCTGGCTGGGCTGCGTTCTCACCGTGAACCGACGCCTGGCGGCCATCGAACCGCTCTAGGCGCCGATAGAGGGAACCTAACGTGCGCCCAGAGGTCTTAACGTCATTCCTATGATTGCTGCATCAACAGCCGCCAATTTTTGCTAGACTGTCTGTAATAGGCAAAAGTCCAAAGGAGGCTTTGCACATGGCTAACGATATCTCTCTTTCCCCCGCGAAGATGAACCTGCCGACGCTGTCGTCGGGCAGTATCGATTCCTACCTGCAGGCCGTTTCCAGCATTCCGGTACTGGAAGTCGACGACGAGCAGCAGCTCGCACGCAAGCTGCGTGATGACGGGGATATCCAGGCAGCCCAGAAGCTTATTCTGTCCAACCTGCGGTTCGTGGTTCACGTCGCCCGTGGCTATTCCGGCTACGGTCTGCCGCTGGCCGATCTGGTCCAGGAAGGCAATATCGGCCTGATGAAGGCGGTCAAGCGTTTCGACCCCGACGTGGGCGTGCGCCTGATTTCCTTCGCCGTGCACTGGATTCGTGCCGAAATTCACGAGTTCATTCTGCGCAACTGGCGTATCGTCAAGGTCGCCACGACCAAGGCGCAGCGCAAGCTGTTCTTCAACCTGCGCAGTTCCAAGAAGCGTCTGGGCTGGATGAACGACAAGGAAGTCCAGGCCGTGGCCGGCGATCTGGGCGTCAAGCCCGAGACGGTGCTGCAGATGGAGCGTCGCCTGTCGGGCGGCGATACGTCCTACAACGCCCTGCCCTCGGCCAACGACGAAGACAGCTATGCGCCCGAGGACTATCTGTCCGCGGACGACGGCTACGATCCGGCCTCGGATATCGAGAACGGCGACTGGCAGACCTACCAGCACGCCAATCTCTCGCGGGCCATGACCCAGCTCGACGATCGCAGCCGGGACATTCTCGAAAGCCGCTGGCTGCGCGAGGACGGCAAGATCGGCCTGCAGGAGCTTGGCGACAAGTACAAGGTATCGGCCGAGCGTATCCGCCAGCTCGAAGTCGCCGCGATCAAGAAACTTCGGGGCGCGATGGTCACCGCGGCCTAGTCGCCCGATACGGCCTGCGGGCCGCGACTGCGCCACTGGCCGCGCATGACAATCGATCGCAGTAGAAGACGCCTGCTTGTGTCGGCAACGGCACTGGCAGGCGTTTCTTTTTTGCCCTCCTGGGCTCGGGCCGACATCGTTGCCCCACTGCCGGCCGACGGCGAAACCTTCGATTTCGAGACCCTGGTCGCGCATGCGCGCAGCCTTTCACAACAGCCCTATCAGGCGCCCGATGAGCGCTATGGTGAGCTGCTGAACGAAATCGGCTATGAGGCCTTCATGGGTATTCATGCCCGCAAGGAGGCCGCGCTCTGGGCCGACGCCGAGACCCCGGTCACGGTCGAGTTCTTTCATCTCGACCAGAACGCCCGGAAGCCGGTGGCGATCCACGTGGTCGAGTCCGGACGCAGTCGGCGTATCGCATACGACGGCAATCTGTTTCGCTACGACGACCCGGCGCTTGCCGAACGCCTGCCGGCCGATCTGGGTTTTTCCGGCTTTCGCATGCTCGGCCGCGGCGAACCCGCCCGCGAATGGCTGGCCTTCAAGGGGGCGAGCTATTTTCGCAGCCCGGGCGCACTCGATCAGTACGGCCTGTCGGCCCGCGGCGTGGCCATCGATACCGGCTACGACAGCGACGAGGCGTTTCCGGACTTTAGCCAGTACTGGCTGATCAAACCCGAACCGAACGCGTCGACCCTCACGATCTGTGCGCTGCTTGAAGGCGAACACATCACCGGCGCATATCGCATCGTGCTGAGCCGGCCTGACGACGTCATCCTCGATATCGAAACCCGGCTGTTCCAGCGCCGCGACGTACAGCGCCTGGGCATCGCGCCTTTGACCAGCATGTTCTGGTTTTCCGAAACCAATGCCCGCCGCGGCGTCGACTGGCGCCCGGAAATACACGACAGTGACGGCCTGGCCATGACCACCGGCAACGACGAGCGGCTCTGGCGCGCCCTGGTGAACCCGCCCCGTACCCAGTACAGCGCTTTTCAGGACAACAATCCCAAAGGCTTTGGCCTGCTCCAGCGCGATCGCGTGTTCGATCATTACCAGGATCCGGACGTCGCCTTCGAAAATCGCCCCAGCCTCTGGGTCGAGCCGCTGCACGATTGGGGGCGCGGTCATGTCGGCCTGCTCGAATTGCCGACCGACGAAGAGGTCTACGACAACATCAACGTGTTCTGGGTGCCGGCCGGCAAGGCAGCCGCCGGCGATGCGTGGCAGTTCGACTATCGCCTGCACTGGGGCGCCGACCAGCCGAACCCGACTGCCCTGGCCCGGGTTATGTCCACGCGCACCGGCCGAGCGGGCGCGCCGGGCACCTATGAAGACCAGTCGGTGCTGGCGCGCAAGTTCGTCATCGATTTCGCCGGCGCCACGCTCGACGAGTTCAACGAGGACAATCCGCCCGAGCCCAGCGTGCAAGCCAGTCACGGCCAGATCGACAATCCCTATGTCCAGCACGTGGAGCAAACCGGGCGCTGGCGGGTATTCTTCGACTGGAAAGGCGCGCTGCCGCCCAACGATACGCCGGTCGATCTTCAGGCCACGCTACGCCGTGGCGATCGCCGGATCAGCGAAACCTGGCTGTATGCCTATTATCCCGAGGCCCTGCCGCGCCAGCTGCATGCCGAGGCTGCCACCGACTGAGACACGTCCCCTGCGGCCCGCGGGCCGTTCAACGGCTCGTGCTGGGCGTCGGCGCCGAATCGCTGGCGTTTTCGTCCGATGATTGTGCCTGCCTCGGCGGCCCCTTGAACACCTTGGCAAAGGAGTCGTCGACCGAGCGCAGGTGCAGATCCTGCTGCGGGAACGACACGACCACGTCGTTGGCCCGGAATGCTGCATGCATACCCTTATAGATCGCATGCTGCAGCGGCAGCAAGTTGTAGAGATCGTGGTAGAAGATACGCGCTTCGTAGATCAGCGCGCTGTCGTCGTAGCCGACGAAGAATACCGTCGGCGCCGGATTCTCGAGCGCCACCGGCTCGTCCTTGATGACGTCCATGATCAGTCGTTCGGCCAGCTCGGTATCGGTATCCAGCGCCAGATGCACGCGCAGGATCAGGCGGGTGATGTCGTCGGTAAGCGTCCAGTTGATCACCGTTTCGGTGATGAACGTCTTGTTCGGGATCACCACTTCCTTGTTGTCCCAGTCCGTGACCGTGGTGGCACGAATACGGATACGCGACACCGTGCCCGTCAGGGTACCCACGGTGACCGTATCACCCACCCGCACCGGGCGCTCGAACAGAATGACGATACCCGAGACGAAGTTCGCGAAGATCTCCTGCAAACCAAAGCCCAGGCCGACACCGACGGCGGCGACCAGCCACTGGATCGACGACCAGCGAAAACCGATCAGCGCGACCGCGCCGAGCATGCCGATAATCACGATCGCATACTGGAACAGGGTCGCCATGGCATAGCGACTGCCCGCGTCCATGGAAAACCGCCGCAGCACGGTAATCTCGAGAAAGCCCGGCAGGTTGCGTCCGGCCAGAGCGGTAACCACGCCCAGTGCAAGCGCAAGCAGCAGCGCGCCGAGCGTGACCTGGGTGAGCTGGGTTCGGCCATCGACTTCGTTGGCGTACTGCCAGAGGGTGATGTTGTCCAGCAGCTGAAGCGCCGGCAGCGTATCGGACCAGATCAGCCACAGGGCGCCCATGGCCAGCAGTGCGATCACCACCTTGATCAGGCCACGCGTCTGCTCGCTGATCTGGACGAGATCGATTTCAAGTGTATCCAGGTTCTCGGGGGTACTCTCGCCGGCCGCGGCAGCGGCATCGCGGGTCGCCCTGGCCTCGCGCGCTTCTTCACGCCGTCGCAGTGCCCGCGTCAACGCCAGACGCCGCTCGGCGACCGTCAGCCAGCGGACGATCAGCGCATAGAGCACGAAGCCGCCGCCGAGCAGACCCGCCGAATAGAAGAAGCGACTCTGCAGCTGCAGGGCGGTGTAGTAGTAGCCCATGCCCGCTAGGCCGAACAGCAACAGCGGCAGGCCCACCGCGATCGGCAACCACAGATAGCCGAGCCGCCAGGAGGAGCCCTCTTCCGAATTGATCACCCCGGCGAGCTCGCCGCGTGTCGGATGTAGCAGCCGCCATCCAAACGCAGCGATCATCAGCGAGCTGACCATGAACGCGCCGCGGCCGATCGTTTCCCGCTTGCTGTCGTCGTCGAAGGCTTCCGTGAAGCTGATCAGCATGGTGGGGATCAGCAGCATGGCCAGCAGCCAGCGCAGCATTCGATACAAGCCGGCCCGCGCCTCTTCGGGCCACTGGAAATGGCTCTCCGCGAGGCCATACCTGCGACAGACCTGGGCAAAAGGCTCCAGAAAAAGCACAAGAATAGCGACCCGAATGAAGACTTCCGCCACTGCCATGGTGAACACGTCACCGTTGGCGGCCGTGCGTACCAGATAACCCGCCAGCAACAAGGTCGCCACCGGCGGTATGAACAGCAGCACGGTGGCCAGGGCCGCGCGCAGCGTGACCCAGAAAGTATCGTGCTGCACCTTGCCGACCGGCTCGGCCAGTCGCCGCAGACGGCTGCGCAGCGGCGCGCGTAGTAGCAACAGACCGACGATCAGCGTCAGGCCGACCGCGGTCATGAACGGCCGTGCCCGGGCCCCGTCGGCCAGCCGTTGCAGTACGTTCACCCACGACGACCATTGGAACGCCCAGGGCAAGTCGCTGATGGCGCGGCCAAACCAGTCCAGCCTCAGGGCGCCGAACGAAGGCAGCCAGAACAGACGCTCGTTGAGCAGTCGGTTGAACGAATCGACGGTCTGACTGTATTCCGATGACAGCCGCCGCAGATCCCGACCGATCTCGATGAAGCGCCCTTCCGCGCTAATCAGCAGATCAAGGATCTCGCGCCGATGTCGCAGCAGCCCGGCCAGCGACTGCTGCTCGCCTTCGCTAAGCTCGGGGTTTTCGGCCACGAGCTGCGCGACGCGCCGGTCGATGTCTTCCAGGTCCGCCCGCTGCTGCTGGAGTTGAAAACGCTGCAGTTCGGCCGAGGCAATCTGCGGCTGGGTGGCATCCGTGCTGCTTCGGGTGGTCGTGGACAGCAGCCCCGGCTTGGCGACCTCGCGGCGCTGGGCGCGCAGCACGTCACCGAGCGCAACCGACGAGCCGCCGATTTCGAGCTGGCGCTGCACCAGGCTCAGCCGCCGCTGAATATCGTCGACCCGGGTGTGCTGACGCACCTGCTCGTTGGTCAGCGCTTCCGTTTGCGTGGTGATCTGGGTGAGCTGGTCGGCGAGTTCGACGTTGCGTTGCGCGGCGTCGCTGACCGGCTCGGCGGCGGTCCGCAGCTCGCTGAGCTTGTTTTCGCTGGCCGAGCGCAGCTCGATCGCACTCTGATTCTGGCGCTGGCCGAGTGCCAGCTGCAGCGCGGCCAATAGTTCGGTGTCGTAGGCCTGGCGCGCCTCGGTGAGCGCACGCCGTGCTTCGAGCTCGCGCTGACGCTCGTCCTGACTACTTATTTCCTGCTGCAGACGCTCGATTTCGGCAGTCAGCGCCTCACGCCGCGCCGCCTGTGCAGCGCTTTTTGCCTCTACCAGCTGGCTGGGTTGATCACGCTCGATCGGACTGGTTTCGCCGTCCAGCGATCGCAGCGACTCGCGCGCATCGGCCAGGGCTTCGCGTGCGGCGTCCGGCCGCTGGGCGAGGCGGTTGAGCTGATCGCGCAAATCGGTCAGTCGTGCCTGATTGTCCGCAAGGCGCGAACTGGTCGCATCGACCCGGCTGGACAGCGCGCTGGCCGACAGGTCGCTCAGCGCTTCGCTCGAGGGGGGCGCCTGGATCTGCTGAAGTTCGTCGGTCAGTTCGCGAATACGTGCCGGGGCCTGTTCGGCCTGGCTGCGCATCTCGCGCGTTTGCTGGCGCGCGTTACGCGCGGTTTCGAGAGACGAGATTGCCTGGCGGTAGGTATCCACCACCTGCTCGCGCAGGGCCGCATCCATGTTGCTCTGGGAGGGCACCGCGTCAACGCGACTGCGCAGATCCTCGATGCGCTTGTCCAGACTCTGCTGCGAGTCCGCGACCTGGGCGCCGGCCGGCATCGCCGCGACAAGGCATAACAGCAACCAGCACAGCACTGCACCGGCCAGCCGCTGGGGCCCGCATCGACGCATAAACACCGGTACCGTCATTGGGATCCCGCTCGGCTATGATTCGCGGGCGATTTTACGCGTTCGCGCCTGCCACGGCGAACCGAACGTTCGTTCCTGGGGCCTGTCTTCGCAGCCCACGGCGGACGCTGCATCACGGCGGCCGCATCCAAGGGCTCGCGGCCGGGTCAGGCATCCTGCAAGTAACGATTCCGGCAATCAGGATTCGCGATCGGAGCGCTTGGAAGCGGACGGCTTGTCGGCCTCGCGACGCGCACGGGCATCGTCGATGATTTCGAAAAGGTCGGTACCGAACTCGCCGATTTCGCGGTTCACGCCACGAATCACGTCGTAAATACTGGCGCGCCCGTGGTCGGTCGTCTGCGATGCTTCAGGCTTGGCCTGGCCGCGCACGCGACGGGCTCGATCACCGACATAGCCGCCGATCAGGCGGTGTACGTTCTCCACGCGCAAGGCGGCCGAGTCGAAGGTCGACTCGGCCGAGTCCTTGAGTGTTTCAAGCAGCTTCAGCATAAACAGGCGCATCCGTGGACGGCGTAGCCTCGAGCGTATTGCGTTTACGCCGATTGGGCAACGACATGCGCAGAATACGCTTGACCACGCCGCCGAACTGCTTGGTGAGCGGGCCGGTGTTGTAGTTCAGGCCGTAGCGCTCGCAGATTTCCTGAATCTT
Organism: Salinisphaera sp.; assembly: GCF_002729955.1. GTDB lineage: Bacteria > Pseudomonadota > Gammaproteobacteria > Nevskiales > Salinisphaeraceae > Salinisphaera. Next base: position 38,459 of record NZ_PBYA01000051.1, read on the forward strand.
GGGCGCGACTTCGCGATAGCGATGCGAAGGCATGTCCGGGAACAGATGATGTTCGATCTGATAGCTCAGATGGCCGGTCAGGATATGAAACGGCACGCTGCCGGTGAGGTTCGACGAACCCAGCAGCTGGCGCAGATACCACTGGCCCCGGGTTTCCTCGCGCGTCTCTTCCACATCGTACATTTCCACCTCGTCGGTAAAATGGCCGCAGAAGATGATCAGAAACGACCACAGGTTGCGGTTGAGATTCGCGGTGATGTTGCCCGCGAGCACCGGGGCGAACATCGGCCCGGCCAGCGCCGGGAACAGCAGATAGTCCTTGAGCACCTGCTTGCGGGCCTTGGCCCAGATCTCGCGTGCCTGAACGGCGGCTTCCTTGAAGGTCTTGTCCTTGCCCAGACGTTCGACTTCCAGATCGTGCAGGGCCACGCCCCACTGGAAGAAAGTGGCCAGCGTGGCCGCGGTCAACGGCTGGGCCAGATGCTGGGGCCGCCAGGCCTGGTCTTCGCTCATGCGCAGGATGCCGTAGCCCACATCGCGATCCAGATCGACGATGTTGGTGAAGGTGTGGTGCATGTAATTGTGCGAATGCTTCCACTGATGCGCCGGGCAGGTGTTGTCCCAGTCGTAGGTCGCCGAGTCGATGGAGGGGTCGTTCATCCAGTCCCACTGACCGTGCATCACGTTATGCCCGATCTCCATGTTCTCGAGAATCTTGGACAACGACAGCAGGCCAACGCCGCTGAGCCATGCCGGCGGCAGAAAGCCCGCCATCAGCAACGCCCGGCCGGCGACTTCGCTATAGCGCTGGGTCTTGAGAATGCTGCGGATATAGCGGGCATCGCGCTCACCGAGGTCGTTCATGACTTCGTCGCGAACCGCATCGATTTCGCGGCCGAACGCTTCGATATCTTCCTTGCTCAAATGTGTCGGCTTACCCATGTCCTACTCCATGACGCCTTGGCGTCGATCGTGAGAATTTCTTCAACTCGCAGCCGAACCGCTTTCTAGAGTTCGACCGCCACGTCACCCGCGGCGGCGTGGATACAAAGCTGTATGTCGCTGTCGCGTACGTCGCGAACCCGGTTGGTACGCAGATCGCGTACGCTGCCTTCGGCCACGCGGCACTTGCAGGCATGGCAGATCCCCATGCGACAGCCGTAGTTGGGCTTCAGGCCTGCGCCTTCGGCCACTTCCAGCAGGGAACCGCTTTCGCCCGAGGCAGCGATATCGCTTTTGAGAAAACGTACCGAGCCTTCGCCGTGCGCGGCTTCACGACGGGTGGCCGCGAACTGTTCGCGATGCAGCGGCAGATCGCTGGCCGCCGTCACGAGCGCGTCGGCCACGTCCATGAAGCCTGCCGGACCACACAGCCAGGTTTCGCGCGTAGCCAGATCAGGCACCAGCCGCGTGAGAGACGCTTCGCTGATTCGATCGCCGCCATCGGCCGTGAACACCGTTTCCACCCGCAGCCCGTCGTGGCGCTGTGCCAGCGCTTCGAGCTCGTCGGCATAGATCATGTCGGCCCGCGTGCGCGCGTAGTGGATGAACACCACGTCACGCAGCTGTCGATTCGTGATCCAGTAGCGCAGCACGCTCATCACCGGGGTGATGCCGCTGCCGGCACTGAGCAGCAGCGCCGGGTGCGCCGTGCGCGCCTCGGGATAGAATTCGCCCTCGGCCGGGCTCAGATAGACCAGCTGACCACGGGCTGCTTGGTCGACCAGATAGTTGCTTACCCGGCCCTCGCCGTTGCGCTTGACCGTGATCTCGAGCGTGGCCTGATCCGGTGCGCTCGCCACCGAGAAACAGCGGCTGTGACGCACGCCGTCCAGATCCACGCCCAGCAGCACGTGCTGGCCGGGACGATGCCCCTGCCAGTTGTCGTTGGGCGCGATTACGAGGGTGACGCTGTCGGGCGTCTGGCGTATTGCCTGCGTGACGCGGCCACGCGGCTCGGAGAGCGACAGACGCCCATCGATGAGGGCCAGATAGTCGTCCACGGACAGCGGGCTGGTCAGCGCACCAACCACCGAACTGCCGAGGACCTTCTTAACCACGGGGTTCATCGACGCTTCCTCATGAATGTGAACACGTGTACACTTTAGGCCGGTTATCGACCTTAAGTCAACACTTGTTCACACGACATTTCGCGCCTGAGATCACGCCCTGGCCGACCGCTGTTTTCAAGCGCCCTGCAAGCGGCTAAGGTCGCTACCCATGCCTGTCATGCATTCATGCCGTTACCATCGAATACCATGAGCCGCGACGAGAAAATCCCGTCCTCACGTGCGCGCGGCGCGCCACGTCGAGGCGAAGCGCGGGAAGCGCTCATGCACGCGGCTCTCGAGCTCGTATCCAGCGAAGCGAACTTCTCAGCCATTTCCCTGCGTCGCATCGCACGCCAGGCCGGCGTGGTGCCGACCGCCTTCTATCGGCATTTCGAAGACCTCGACGCGCTCGGGCTGACGCTGATCGAGGACACGTTCCGATCGCTTCGCCAGATTCTTGGCGACGCGGCGCTCGCCTCGATGCCGCTCAAGGGTCTGGTTCGCTATTCGGTGGAACTGTTCGCCCACTACGTGCGCGACAACCGGCTGCTGTTCCAGTTCGTGGTCAAGGAGCGATTCGCCGGCACGGTGGCCATGCGCGAGGCCATTCATAACGAAATCGTGCTGCTCACGAACGCCCTGGCCGCCGACCTGGCCCGCTTCGACGAGTTTTCGCATATCTCGCAGGACGATCTGCGCGTAATCTCCGACCTCGTGGTCAATACGGTCATCACGCTGTCCGAGCGCATCCTCGACGTCGATCCGGATAACGCCGAAGACGATGCGCTGATGCTGCGCGCCGAAAAACAGCTGCGCCTGATCTTCATGGGCGTGGGACGCTGGGAAAGCCGGTCTGCATAAAGCGTCGGCACGTTATCGTGCAAGACCGTCCGCCAATGAACGCAGATTCACGCGAATAAAACGCACCTGTTCGCGCCGGTTGCGCTATCCAAGGACACGCACGCCCCGGCTACGGGCTGCGCCTGACGAGGTATTCGGCGCTTGCTGCAAACGTCGACCGGATTCGGCCCGCGCCGATTCGCCTCACTTAGCGCAGCGGCGCTTGGACCCACGAACGCCGTCGTGTCGACACCATTGCGGTTGCCTGTGTACAAAAATCACCCGGCGGCGCGCACATCAGGCCACTTGGGCTTCGAGCCATCCGTGTTTGCCTTATTTGCGTATCTTCGCGTTCATTTGCGGACCACCTGCTTGCTTAAGAGCAGCCCGCTGGCCCGCTAGCCCGACGCGTTTCATGCGTCATCAAGACCCGGATCGATCACTCGTCCAGACGCGACTGCACCCGCTCCATGATCTCCGGTACCAGCGACAGGCCCCATTCGCGGCCCAGCGCGAGCGATTCGCTCAGCAGTTCGGGAGACACGCGTACCAGCTTCTGGCCGAGCGGCGACTGGTAGAACTCGACCAGCTGGTTGAGCTCGAAGATATTGAAGTGCTTCTCGTACACCGGGTAGAGCACGGAATACAACGCATCGCCCGACTCGATACGTTCGCGGATGACCGCCGTGGCTTCCTGGCGGATGACGCGCATGGTGGCCGGATCCATATCCGGTCGAAACAGCGCCACGGCATTGGCCACGCGATCGATGAACTGGCGCGAGAAGATCGCTTCCAGCTGCTCGGCATCCGTGAGCGCGATCAGCTCACGGATGATGTCGTCCTTGTCCTGTTGCGCGGCCGGACTGCCGGCCGAGTCGGCACGAGTCGTCGCCGACGTGCCGCCCTGAGCCAGCAGCGGCGGTGCAGCACAAAACAGCAGGAACAGCGCGGGCGCGAGCCATCGGCCCGCGCCGCTCAGACGATGGGTATCAGGCCGCTTCTGGGGAGCCGACGTTTTCATGGAAGAACCGTCCTTCGGTGGTTTCGGCAATAATACCGGCCCGAATGACGAAATCCCCGAACGGTTCGCCGGCTTCGCGCTCGGCGGCGTACTGCTCGATGATCGGCGTGAGCTCGGCGAGGATTTCCTGCTCGTCGATGTTCTCGCGATAGAGCTTGTTGAGCCGCGCGCCGTCGTGGCCCGCCCCCAGATACAGGTTGTACTTGCCGGGGGCTTTGCCGACGAAGCCGATCTCGCCGAGAAACGGCCGTGCGCAGCCGTTGGGGCAGCCGGTCATGCGGATGACGATCGGCTGATCCTTGATACCGGCGTCGTCGACGATCTTCTCGATCTTGGTCACCAGCGTCGGCAGATAGCGCTCGGATTCGGCCATGGCCAGCGCGCAGGTCGGAAACGCGACACAGGCCATCGCGGAATGACGCAGCGTGGAATACTTCTGGCCGTCGTCGAGGCCGTAGTGGGCCACCAGCTCTTCAACCGCGGCCTTGTCCTCGGGCTTGACGTTGGCGACGATCACGTTGTGATTGCCGGTCAGCCGGAACTCGCCGGTATGGATCTTCGCCAGTTCCCGCAGGCCAGTCATGAGCTTGTAGCCGGGCGGGCCCTGATACTGACCATAGTGGGCGGTGCCGTTGTCGTCGAAATCCGCGATACGGCCGTTTTCGATGAACAGGGTCAGATGCCAGTTGCCGTTATCGCCCTCGGCCCAGCCCAGCGGGTCGCCGTTGCGCTCGAACTTGTATTCACGGGCGGGCTTGAGCTTGATGCCGGCACGCTCGTCGAGCTGCTCGTGAATCCAGCCCAGACCGTGGTCGTCGATGGTGTACTTGAAGCGCGCGTGCTTGCGGTTGACGCGATCACCATGATCGCGCTGGATCTTGACCAGCTCTTCGACCACCTCGAGCGTATCTTCCGGCGTGGCGAAACCGATCACCGAACCCAGCCGTGGGTAGGTGGCCTCGTCGCCGTGGGTCGAGCCCATGCCGCCGCCGATGGCGATATTGAAGCCGACCAGCTTGTCGTTCTCGACGATGGCGATCAGCCCGATATCGTTGGCGAAGACGTCGACATCGTTTTCCGGCGGGATGGCGATGGCGATCTTGAACTTGCGCGGCAGATAGGTGGTGCCATAGATCGGTTCGTGGTCCTCGCCCTGAGGCGGCTGCTGCAGGAAGATCTCTTCATAGGCACGGGACTTCCAAGCCAGATGCTCGGAAATCTTCACCGACCAGTCATGCACTTCGCCATGCAGGGCGGACAGATCCGGGTTGGCCGAGGCCATGACGTTGCGATTGACGTCGCCACAGGCACCGCGGGCATCCACGCCCACCTCGTAGGCGCCCTGGAGCAGCGGGCGCAGGTGCTTTTTGAGCACACCGTGATACTGAAAGGTCTGACGGGTAGTCAGGCGCAGCGTGCCGTTGGCATAGCGATGCGCCAGATCGTCGATCTTGAGCCACTGCTCGCCGGTGACCACGCCTGCCGGCAAACGCAGGCGCAGCATGAACTGGTAGTGCGGCTCCAGCTTCGAGGCCTTGCGCTCGGAGCGCAGGTCGCGGTCGTCCTGCTGATAGAAACCGTGAAACTTGGTCAGCTGGGTATCGTCTTCGGCGATCGAACCCGTGAGTTCATCGGCCAGCCCCTCGGCAATGGTGCCCCGCAGGTAGTTGCTGGCGGTCTTGATGTGTTCGACGGCGGATAGTTCTTTATCGCTCATGAGGGAACTCGAAATCGGTGGTGTCGGTAAAGCAGGTCGCCTGACGCGTACAAGGGCGCGGGCGCTGCTTAATAGACGTCGCGCTGATAGCGCTTTTCTTTCTGCAGGTTCTTGAGATAGTCGGCAGCGCCGTCGGCGTCGAGGCCTGCGTTTTCGCCGATCAGCTCGAGCAGCGCTTCATGCACGTCATGGGCCATGGCATTGGCATCGCCACAGACATAGACGGTCGCGCCCCGCTCGATCCACTCGAAGACTTCCTTGCCTGCGGCACGGATCTTGTCCTGTACGTAGATCTTTTCTTCCTGGTCGCGAGAGAACGCCACATCCATGCGCGTGAGCAGGCCTTCCTTGCGCCAGCGCAGCCAGTCGGTCTGATAGTAGAAGTCGGTCAGAAAATGCTGGGCACCGAAGAACAGCCAGTTGTCGCCGGCGGCCTCACGTTCTTCGCGTTCTTCGAGAAACGCCCGGAACGGGGCCACGCCGGTGCCCGGCCCGATCATGATGATGGGCGCGTCGTCGTTGTCGGGCAGCTTGAAGTTCTTGTTGTGGTCGATATAGATCGGCAGCTTCACATCTTCGCTGCGATCCGCGAGCTGGATCGACGCCACGCCGCTACGTGCCCGCCCAAAGGTTTCATAGCGCACCGCGGCCACGGTGAGATGAATCTCGTCCGGGTTGGCGGCATGGCTCGAGGCGATGGAATACAGCCGCGGCGGCAGCTTGCGCAGCAGGCGTACGAAATCCTGGCCGGTCATGGCTTCGATCGGATAATCCTCGACCAGATCGATCAGGAATCGACCGTGCATGTATTCGGCCAGGGCTTCGCGCTGATCTTCGGCGAGCAGCGCATCGAGCGATTCGTTCTGGGCCTGGACCGCGTACTTCTCGATCAACGGGCGCGTGAGCGTGGTGATTTCGTACTGATGCGTGAGCGCATGCTGCAGCGTCACTTCGCCATCGATGCCCGTCACCTTCTCTTCCGGCGAGAGGTTCAGCGCGGCGATCAGTTCCTCGACCACGGCGGGATCGTTCTCGGGGATGATGCCCAGCGAATCGCCCGGCTCCCAGACAAGCCCCGAGTCTTCGGTGTCCATCTCGATGTGATGGACTTCCTTGTCCGATCCACGGCCGTTGAGCACCACGTTTTCCAGCACTTCGGCCGAGTACGGGTTCTTGCGCGAGTAGTTCGCACCTTCGGCCGCCGGCGCCGCGCCAGGCATGGCGGTCACGGTGGGGTGCGGCGTGTCGCCGCCGCCAAGTTCCTGCTTGTACTTGTCGATCGTGCTTTCGATCCAGGCTTCGGCGGCCTCGTCGAAATCCACGTCCAGATCCACGCGATCGGTCACGCGGGTGCCGCCCAGCTTTTCGAGCTGAGCATCGAAATCCTTGCCGGTCTGGCAGAAATGTTCGTAGCTGGTATCGCCAAAGGCGAGCACGGAAAACTTCAAGCCGTCGAGCTTGGGCGCCTTCTTGCCAAAGATGAAGGCATGCAGTTCTTCGGCATTGTCCGGCGGATCGCCCTCACCGTGCGTGGACACGCAGACAATGACGTTCTTCTCTTTCTTGAGATCCTTGGGCTTGTAGTCGAGCATGTCGTAGGCGGTGGCATTCAGCCCCGCCGCCTCGGCGCGCTCGCGCAGGCTCTCCGCGATGTCTTCCGCATTGCCCGTCTGCGAACCATAAAGAATAGTCAACGGCTCGCTCGCATCGCCCTGGGCGGCCGGCGCGGCAGCCTCGGCTGGCGCGGCGACTTCGCCCGTAGCGGCGCTCGCATTGATGCCGGCCAGATAACCGCTGATCCAGGTCACCTGCATGGGCGTGAGCGTCTCGATCAACGCCGACAGCTGCTGGGCCTGTTGGGCATCGAGCGGGCTGGTGTGTTCTTGAATGGGGGAGACCTTCATCAACAATCCGCAAAAGGTGGGTTCTTCAGACCGCCGGCCTGCGCCGCGCAGGTTAGCCGCCCGCGATCTATCTTAAAACGTCTGAATTTTTATTTTCTTATAACTTTTCGACATGGGCGCGCCCGCTGCAACGCTTCGAGCCGCACGCAGGGCGCCGCATTATACCCGTGTCGGGCGCTACGGTCTTAGCCGGCGTGCCTATGCGGTCGGCTCGGCCCGGTTCGCCTCCCGCGCCGCGAACCGCCGGACAACCCGGAGCAGAGCATCGAGCGTGTCCCCTGCGCACTTCGTACTGTCACGACGACTTCCGAGTCTTGTCCGCCCTGCCACCGGGCGACCGTATCCGAAAGCTCTGCTACGCTTTGCGCATGCATCGTCTTGTTCTGATCTGCGTGGCCGTCGTGCTCAGCGGCTGTGTCACCGCGCCGCCGCGTTCGCCCGGCAATGTCTGCGATATTTTCTACGAGAAGAACGGCTGGTTCGATGCGGCCGACTCGGCCTTCGATCGCTGGGGCGCGCCGATTCATGTACAGATGGCCATCATCTATCAGGAGTCCGCGTTCGTTGGCGACGCGCGTCCGCCGCGTCGGCGCCTGCTGTGGTTCATCCCCTGGACCCATATCACCTCGGCCTATGGCTACACCCAGGCGCTCGACAGCACCTGGGACTGGTACAAGACCGATACGGGCAACGGCTGGGCCAGCCGCGACGACTTTGCCGACGCCACCGATTTCGTGGGCTGGTATGTTGCCAAGAGCAACGCCATGCTCGGCATTTCCAAGTGGGATGCCTATAGCCAGTACCTGGCCTATCACGAAGGCCAGACCGGTTTTAAGCGCGGCAGCTATCGCCGCAAACCCTGGCTCGAACGAACCGCCGGCCGGGTCAACGCCCGTGCCGACCGCTATGCCGGCCAGCTGCGGGGCTGTCGTGCCGACCTGGAAAACCCCGGCCACTGGTGGTGGCCGTTCTGAACCGCGCCTCGCCCGATTCGTCCTGCCCTTATGCCTGAAAACGAGATGAAGCAATTACACCAGCTTGCCGACCTGATGCTAGCGATCGAGCAGAGCATGCGCGCCGCCGATCTCTGGCATGCGAACGCGCCCTCACCGGCCGCCATGGCCAGCCGTACGCCGTTCTGTGCGGATACGCTGGATTTCAGCGAGTGGCTACAGTTCGTGTTCATACCGCGCATGCGCGAGATCATCGAACACAATGGTGAACTGCCGGGCGCCAGCGCGATCGCGCCGCTGGCAGAAGAAGCGCTGGCCGAGCAGCCGGGCAAACAGGCGGTCGTTGATCGTCTGCGCGAATTCGACCGCGCGATCAGCGGCACGGACCCGGCCTGATCAGACCCCGAAGATCGCCGGCACGTAGTGGTCGACGAGCAGCGCGCTGAACAGCGCCATAAGGTAAAGAATCGAGTAGCCGAAGGTCCGCATGGCCAACCCGGGCTTCGGCGCATACTTGAGCCGAATCGCGTAGACCAAGAACCAGCCCGATAGCCCGATCGCGCTGACCAGGTACAGCGGCCCGCTCATGCCGGTCACGAACGGCAGCAGCGAGACGATGAACAGCAGCACGGTATAGAGCAGTACCTGGGTGCGGGTGTACTCGAGGCCGTGGGTCACCGGCAGCATCGGAATATCCACTTCCGCATATTCGCGGTGGCGTTCGATCGCCAGCGCCCAGAAATGTGGCGGGGTCCAGATGAAGATGATCAGAAACAGGATCAGCGCGTGCGCGTCGACGCTCCCCGTAACCGCCACCCAGCCCAGTAGCGGCGGCGCCGCGCCGGCCGCCCCGCCGATCACGATGTTCTGGGGCGTGGCGCGCTTGAGATAGACCGTATAGATACCGGCATAGCCGACCAGCGTGATCAGCGTCAGCCAGGCGGTGAGCGGATTGACCAGCCAGAGCAGGATCGCCATGCCCAGCAGGCCGATCGCGGCCGCGAATCTTGCCGACTGGGCCATATCCAGATGGCCGGTCACCAGCGGGCGCTTGCGCGTGCGCGCCATGCGCTGATCGGCCTTGCGGTCGAGCATCTGGTTGACGGCGGCCGCCGAAGCGGCCATCAGGCCGATGCCGAGCGTACCGAACAGCAGCGCATCAATCGGCACCATGCCCGGCGTGGCCAGGAACATGCCGACCATGGCAGTGAACACGATCAGCAGCACCACGCGCGGTTTGCACAGCTCGTAGTAATCCGACAGACGCTGGGACAGCGTCGCACGGTCGAACGTTGTTGAGCTGGAGGAGCTAGACATGATCGCGCGCTTTCCAGACTGCGTGGTTGATGGCCATAAGCGTCAATAATAACAGGGCAGCGCCGCCGTTGTGGGCGACGGCGACCGGCAGCGGCAGGTGGAAGACCACCACCGAAATGCCGATCGTCACCTGCAGCGCCAGCGCCGCGACCAGGGTCAGCGCCATGGCCCGCCAGCGCCGGTCGACCCGGCCCTGGCGCCAGAGCAGCACTGCGAGCCCCAGCATGACCCCGGTAATCGCCACCGCCCCGAGTCGATGCGCCCAGTGAATGGTCGCACGAGGCACGCTGTCGAGGATGCCGTATTCATAGTTGATGCCCAGCCCATGCCAGAGGGTGAAGGCCGTGGACCAGTCCGTAGGCGGCCACCAGTAGGTCTGACAGGTGGGAAAATCCGGGCAGGCCATGGCCGCATAGTTGGTCGAGGTCCAGGCGCCAAGAAAAATCTGGCCGACCAGCAGCGCGAGCGCCGTGCCCGCGGCAACACGCAGGCCTCGGCGCATGGCCAGAGCATAGCCCTGGAACAGCGCCCCCTCACGAAACAGACACCAGCCCAGCAGCGCGAACGTGGCCATGCCACCAAGCAGGTGGGCGGTCACGATCAACGGTTTGAGCAGCAGGGTCACCGTCCACATGCCGAGCAGCGCCTGAAATATCACCAGCGCGAGAATCACCCAAGGCAGTCGTCGCTGCTGATGCGGGTTGCTGCTGCGTTTGAGGGTGAGCAGCGCCATCGCCAGTATCAGCAGGCCCAGGGCGCCGGCCGCATAGCGATGAATCATCTCCTTCCAGGCCTTGGGCGCTTCCACGGGGCGATGGGCAAAGCGCTCGTTGGCGCGCGCCACATCGGCCTCTGCCGTGGGCACATCGAGATGGCCGTAGCAGCCGGGCCAGTCCGGGCAGCCCAGCCCGGCATCCGACAGGCGCACAAACGCGCCGAGGGTGATCACAACGAAGGTCAGACAGACCACGATCAGATTGAGACGAAAACGGGTCATGGCAGATTCCCGGCCTAACCGATATGGGAGAGCTTGAGCAGGTGCTTGACGTCCTTGAACAGCGCCGAGCCGTCACCGCCGGGCGGATAGTAAAGCATCCAGTTGCCCAGCGGATCGATCAGATACACCGTGCCCGGGGTCGCCGCGTCCTGGCTTTCGAACATGGCGCTGAATTCGTCCAGCGGCGCGCGATACAGACTCAGGTCGGGCTGTTCCGGCATATCCGGCAGCGTGGAGGCATCGGTAAGCAGAATGCGCTGCACGCGGGTCGCGCGCCGATGCAGCAGCGCACGAATCTGGCGCGTTTCCTTCAGCGATTCGATGCATGCGGCTTCGCAGCCGCCCGGCGCGACCTGCAGAATCGTCCATTTCTGTTCGAACAGCGCGCCGCCCGGCTGCGTGTTGCCGGCCGCATCAGTCAGGGTGACGTCGGGCACCCGCATGGCCGGGTCGATCAAGGTTCCACCGTTGGTGCCCGCCCCGCCGTACGACAGGCCGTAGTAGAGCAGATAGGCCAGCGCGAGCGGACCCACGAAAACCATCATCACGCCGATAAGCTTGAGACGGGCGCGTGTCTGTGTCGTCATCGAATACGCCTTGTGTTGAGAACCACGAAGATCACGGCCACCGCCAGCGCCATGGCGAACCATTGCAGCGCATAGCCGAAATGGCGAACCGGTGGCATCTGCTCGAACTGGTTCTGCCAGTTGCGGGCAAACCCGCGCGGGTCGGCCTCATCCAGCAGCAACAGCCCGTTGGCCACATCGCCGTCGTACTGGCAGCGCAGCTGTTCGACGTCGGGATAGTTGAGGACCCGCGGCCAACCCTCGAGCTGACACACGCCGTCACCGCCGAGCCGCATGCCCGGGCGTGGCAGGTCGCGCCAAACGCCCACCATCGTGACCTCACCGGTGGGCGCCGCGGGATCGGGGGGTTGGCTTCGCCCGCCCGGGCCCAGCGGCACCCAGCCCCGATCGACCATGACCCGACCGCCGTCTTCAAGCACCAGCGGCGTCCAGACGTGGTAGCCGATACGCTCGTTGCGCACCTGATTATCGAACAGCACCTGCCGATCCGCATCCAAACGCCCGGTCACGGTGTATCGCAGGCCATATGCCGGTGTTGACCCGCCCTCGGCACGCCGTGCGGCCATGAAATCATGCGCGGGGTTTTTGCCCGCGGCCTGGCGCTGCGCTAGCATCGCCTGCTTGCTCTCGCCGCGCTGGATCTGCCACAGGCCGAGGCTGGACAGTGCCGTCACGCCGACGATTACGATCACCCAACCCCACAAAGGGGGCGCAAACCGATAGCGCCCTAACCGCATATGGTCAAGATTTTCATCGTTGTGTTCCTGTTCGCCATCATCGCGGCCCTGGCCTCGGGGCTGGTGTTTCTCGTACGCGACAGCGGCGACACCAGACGCACGGTCAAGGCACTGACCTGGCGGATCAGCCTGTCCCTGGCGCTTATCGCGCTACTGGTGCTCGGCTACCTGACCGGCATCGTACAGCCGCACAATCTAGGCCAGTAACCACGGCCCGCTGAACGACGACGGGCGGCCCGCAGGCCGCCCGCAATGGTTAGAGCTGCCTTTCGGCAGCCTGACCGTACCCCGTCGCTAATCCTTCAGAGGATATAGACGAAGATAAACAGGCCCAGCCAGACCACGTCGACAAAGTGCCAGTACCAGGCGACGGCTTCGAAGCCGAAATGATCGTGGGAACTGAAGTGGCCCTTCAGGCAACGCAGCAGAATGACGATGAGCATGATCGTGCCCAGCGTCACGTGCATGCCGTGAAAGCCGGTCAGCAGGAAGAACGTCGAGCCGTAGATACCCGAACCCAGGGTCAGGCCGAGATGCTGATAGGCCTCGATATATTCGACCGCCTGCCAATACAGGAAGAACGCGCCCAGTGCGGCCGTGGCGGCAAGGCCCAGGCACAGCTTCCAGCGATTGTCCTCTTTCAGCCCCCAGTGCGCCCAGGTGATGGTCACCGACGAGGTCAGCAGGAGCAGCGTATTGATCAGCGGCAGATGCCAAGCGTTGACGGTTTCGAACTCGCCGCCGATATTGCCCGGGCCGTTGGTGGGCCAGGCGCCTTCGAACTGGGGCCACAGGTAGACGTTGGTGAAGAACTTCTCGCCCTCGCCGTTCAGCCAGGGCAGCGCGATCATGCGGGTATAGAACAGCGCGCCGAAGAATGCGGCGAAGAACATCACTTCCGAGAAGATGAACCACATCATCGCGTAGCGATAGGTGCGGTCTTCCTGTACGCCGTAGGCGCCGGTGCGGTTCTCGTGCACCACGTCACGGAACCAGATGAACACCATGACGAGCACCATGGCCAGGCCGATGGCAGCGATATACGGCGCCACCCCGGTATGGCCATTCAGCCAGAAGCCGGCGGCGCCCAGCATGAGAAACAGTGCGACCGTGAGCATGAACGGCCACGGCGACGGTTCCGGTACGTAATACTTGTGGTGTTCGCTGGTATGCGTGGCCATAACGATCGGTCCTTGCTTCTATTCTTGCTGCCTTGCACCCGCTCTACGGGCTCGGCCGTTGCAGGGCACGCCGCAGCGCGCCCCTCTCCCCTGACTACTTTCGGCTAGCGGGCCGCCATCTCGAAGAAGAAGGCGACATACACGCCGACCGCGATGCCCGCGAGGGCGATCGCGAGCAGCGCGTTCTTGCGCTTGGGCGACATGTCGAGCAGCCCGCCCGCTTACGCCAGCTCGCGCGGGTCGATCTTCGGCGGCTGCTCGAAGGTGTGGTACGGCGCCGGCGAGGCCACCGTCCACTCGAGCCCGCGCGCGCCTTCCCAGACGCGACCCGTGGCCTTCTTACCCGAGCCGCGCATGCACATGATCATGTTGTAGATGAACACGAACTGCCCGAGGAAGAACATCAGCGCACCGATCGACGAAATCACGTTGAAATCGGTGAACTGGGTGGCGTAGTCGGGAATACGACGCGGCGTGCCGGCCAGACCCAGGAAGTGCTGCGGGAAGAAAAGCACGTTGATCCAGATCGCGCTCCACCAGAAGTGGAACTGACCGAGCTTTTCGTTGTACATCACGCCGGTCCACTTCGGAATCCAGTAGTAGATCGCAGCGATGATGGAGAAGATCGCGCCCGGCACCAGCACGTAGTGGAAATGGGCCACCACGAAGTAGGAGTCGTGGTACTGGAAGTCCACGGGGGTGAGCGCGAGCATCAGCCCGGAAAAGCCGCCGATGGTGAACAGCACCACGAAGCCCAGCGCGAACAGCATCGGCGTTTCGAAGGTCATCGAGCCGCGCCACATGGTGGCAACCCAGTTGAACACCTTCACGCCCGTGGGCACGGCGATGAGCATGGTCGCGAACATGAAGAACAGTTCGGCCGAGACCGGCATGCCCACGGTGAACATGTGATGCGCCCAGACGATGAACGACAGAAAGGCGATCGAGGCCACGGCGTACACCATCGAGTCATGCCCGAACAGCGGCTTGCGCGCAAAGGCCGGGATGATCGTGGAGACAATGCCGAAGGCCGGCAGAATCATGATGTAGACCTCGGGGTGACCGAAGAACCAGAAGATATGCTGGAACAGCACCGGGTCACCGCCGCCGGCCGCGTCGAAGAAGGTGGTACCGAAGAAGTGGTCGGTCAGGATCATGGTGACCGCACCCGCCAGCACCGGCATCACCGCGATCAGCAGGTAGGCAGTGATCAGCCAGGTCCACACGAACAGCGGCATCTTGAGCAGCGGCATGTCCGGCGCACGCATGTTCAGGATGGTGACCACGATGTTGATGGCACCGGTGATGGACGAAATACCGGCCAGATGGATGGCGAATACCATCAGCGGCAAGGCATTACCGGTCTGCATGACCAGCGGCGGGTACATGGTCCAGCCCGAGGCCGGCGCACCGCCGGAGACGAACAACGTACCCAGGAGCATGGTGAACGCGAACGGCAGAATCCAGAACCCCCAGTTGTTCACGCGTGGCAGCGCCAGATCGGAGCAGCCGATCATCATCGGCACCATCCAGTTGGCCAGGCCCACGAAGGCGGGCATGACGCCACCAAAGATCATCACCAGCGCATGCAGGGTGATCATCTCGTTATAGAAACCGGGGTCGACGAACTGGATGCCCGGCGCGAACAACTCGGCACGGATCACCAGCGACATCAGGCCGCCGATAAACAGCATGGTGAACGAAAAGATCAGGTACAGCGTACCCAGATCCTTGTGGTTGGTCGTACCGATCCAACGCTTCATCCACGGCCACACGCCGTCGGCCAGAGTGACCGGGCCGTGGTGGTGATCGTGATGATCGTGGTGGGTATCAGTCGGATTGACAGTGCTCATCGCAAACTCCTGAACCGCCGTGCGGGCGGTCTACTTATCGCTGCGCCGCAACCTGGGAAGGCTGCACCACGTCGCCGGTATCGTTACCAAATGCGTTGCGCTCATACGTCACAACCGCCGCTATCTGCTTGTCGTCGAGCGTGCCCTTGTAAGGCGGCATCGCGCCCTTGCCATTGAGGATCTGGCCGATGTGCGTATTGATATCGCCGGTGGCGACCGCACTTCCCTTCATGGCCGGGAAGCCCGCCGCGGGCATGCCGCTGCCATCGGGCTGATGACAGGCGGCGCAAAGGTTGCCGTAGACTTCCTTGCCCTGGCTCATCAGCGCATCGCGCGGCATTTCGTCACCCGTAGCGGCCGAGCCGTCCTGCTCGCTATCGTCGGCGGAGGATTGATCCTGCTCGTCCGGATCCGGCACCTTCGGCGAACCGCGATCATCGGAAGCCTCGGCCTCGCGCTGGTCGGCGTCGTCGGCGCCTTCGTTGTTGGATTCGCCGGTGCCGACAATGCTCTCTTCGGCGGCCTGCGGATCGTTGGTGCTGCCGTCCTCGGTACGCGCCTCGGTGGCGTTGCCGGCGGTCGCGCTTTCGTCGGCCGACGTCTGTGCCTCGGCATTGGCCTCGTTGGTACTCGGCTGACCGGTGGCCAGCTCGGAGTCGGAATTCGGGTTGCCGCCCTGCTCACGCACCCAGGCGTCGTAATCGCTCTGCGAGACCACCTTGACCACGATCGGCATGAAGGCGTGGCCGCGGCCGCACAGCTCGGCGCACTGCCCACGATAAACGCCGGTCTTGTTCGCCTGGAACCACATATCGTTGATATAGCCCGGAATCGCGTCCTTCTTGCCACCCAGTTCCGGCACCCACCAGGAATGGATGACGTCGCTCGCGGTCAGCAGCAGGCGCACCTTGGTATCGACCGGCACCACCATCGGGTTGTCGACGTTGCGCAGATAGTTGTCGACCGTATTCGGGTCGATACCGGAGTTGAGTCGACGCGCGTTGTCGCTATCGCGGTCGAGACGGCTGAAGAAATGCACGTCGGCATCAACGTAGTCGTATTCCCAGAGCCACTGATGGCCGGTCACACGAATCGTCATGTCGGGATTGCTGGAATCCTCGATCTGGAGCAGCGTGCCGGCGGCCGGGATCGCGACCGCGATCAGAATGATGAAGGGCACGATCGTCCAGGCGATTTCCACCACCGTCGACTCGTGAAAATGCGATGCCTCGAAGCCGCGCGACTTGCGATGCACGATCACCGAATAGAGCATCACGCCGAACACGCCGATGCCGATGACCACGCAGATCCAGAAAATCAGCATGTGCAGGCCGAAGACCTTGCTGGTCAGATCGGTGACGCCCTCGTTCATGTTGAGCGTCCACGCCGCGTGTGCCGGCGACATGGCCAACGCCCCCAGCGCGACCAGGCCCGATCGAGACAGAATGCTGATTTTATTCATAATCGCTCTCTATAAAACACGTTGCCGGCTATCGTCGCGCGATGACGACAGCTGCGGCGCGGTCACCCACGACTTCAGCCTCTGGGCAACCTTCTCCCGTTCTTCCTCGCTCAGGCAGCGACCCAGTTCACAGCCGTGGCCATGACGGGTCAACAGCAAGCGTGACGGACTGTTCCGATACACGCCCGGACTCAGCCGGACCTGGGTCAGCAGGCGCGGAAACTCCCAACGCCGCTCGGGCTCGTTGAGGCCGGCTTCGACCTCGATACGATCCTCGTATACCGATATGACCTCGCGGTAACCGTTGTCGCGCAAACTCAGGTAGAGACCTGCCCCAAGCGCGGCCATTTCCAGCCCGGCGAACGGCCATATCAGCCATAAACCGAACACTGTCATGAAGGCCGCGATACCGAATGACACGCTACACATGCCGAGAAAAAACCATTGCGCCTGTGCGACCGACAACGACCCGTTCGGGGCGATGACCAACCGGCGCATGGGTTCGGTGATTTCGTATCGACTCGACATCCCGCCGTGTCCTCCGGCCGAGAGTTTATGCGAAGCGCTATTGTGCTGGCAAACGATTCAGCCTTCATTCACGCCTGTTCATACGCACGAACCACGGCGCGGGATTCAGCGCGAGATCGGCGCGCGCATCGCAGGCCACACGGGCGCACAGAGGCGCGGCGATCGCCTGCTCCAGGCAGGCGATATTTTCTTCCAGCCGCGGCTGGATCGGCGGCAGCGTATTCGCTATCCAGCCGATGAATGGCGTGGCGGCGGCGATCGCACGAGCGCTGAGCACGGCATGATTCACACAGCCCAGACGCATGCCGACCACCAGCAGCGTCGGCCATCCGTGGCCACCCACCCAGTCGGCGAAATCGACACGGGCGCGCAGCGGTACATGCCAGCCGCCCGCGCCTTCGACCACGACCCAGTCGCTGGCGGCCGCCAGGCGTGCATGGCCGTCATCGAGCACCTCGGTATCAATCGTCACCCCCGCCTCGGCCGCGGCGATATGCGGGGCAATGGGCTCGGCAAGCGCGATCGGATTGATGGCGCCGTAGTCCCACCCCGGCGTGCTCGCGGCCTGTAGCGCCAGGGCATCCTCGTTGCGCAGACCGGCGGAGGTGGCCTCGCAGCCGCTGGCCACCGGCTTGTAACCCACCGCCGAAAAACCCGCGGCCCGCAGCCCGTGCAGCAGGGCGACCGCGATACGCGTCTTGCCGATACCGGTATCGGTGCCGGTCACGAACAGCGTTTGTGCCGTCATCCGGCCTGCCCGCCCTGCACGCAGGCATCCACGAACGTAGCCAGCCGGTCAGCGAACGGTTTTTCGTGCGAGATGAACGGCGCATGCGCGGCCCGCTCCACGCGCCAGAACTGGGCGTTGGGCATTGCATCGGCCATGGCGGCCATGCCATCAGGATGGGCCATGCGATCGCGCGCGCCAGCGATGACCAACGCCGGCGCCTCGATATCGCCCAGCGCATCGCGGAAATCCGCCTCGAAAAGAATATCCAGTCCGCGTTCGAGCGCCTCCTGGGCCGGCGGCTGGTCCATGAGGTCGTTGCGCAGGCTGCGCACCGCGCGGGCCGCCCCCGGCTCGCCGAGTACCTGCTGCATCAGAAACTCGCTCAACGTGGTCGAAAAATCCTCGCTCAGGCCCCGCCGGGTCGCTTCGATGGCGCTTTGCTTCATGCCGTAGTCGTTGCCGCGCTCACGAATGAAGCGCGCCAGGGTGGCCACCAGCACCAGCCCCTGCAGGCGTTCGGGATAGCGACGCGCCGCTCCCAGGGCGATGAGACCGCCCAGCGACCAGCCGACGAAAACCGCCGGTCGATCAATCCGCTCCACCACGGCATCGAGCCAGTTGTTGAGCCCGGTCGCGCCGGCCGGGCTTTCGCCATGGCCGGGCAAATCCACCAGATGACAACGAAAACGGTTCTTCAACCGCCCCGCCAGCGATTCCCAGATGCGTGCCGACAGACCCCAGCCGTGCAGAAAGACGATATCCGGGCCCTGTGTACCCACGCTTTGGATATGCAAACTCATGCGCTACGCCGGCTGTCGGCCGCGGGCAGCACCGCGGCGAGCGCGCCCAGCAAGGCATCGACCTGTGCCTCGTCATGACCCGCGGTCAAGGTGATGCGTAGCCGCGACGTGCCGGGCGCCACGGTGGGCGGACGAATCGCACCGACCAGAACCCCCCGGGCCAGCAGGGCATTGCTGACCGCTACGGCCTGGGCTTCGCCACCCAGCAGCAGCGGCTGAATGGGGCTGTCCGATGGTTCGATCGGCAGCCCGAGCTCGACCGCGCCCTGGCGAAAGCGCTCGATCAGCCCCATGAGATGGCCACGACGATAATCACCGGCACGGGCCAACGCCACGCCTTCACGCGCGGCGGCGGCCACGGCCGGCGGCGGCGCGGTGGAAAAGATCAGCGAACGCGCGCTTTGCAGAATCGCTTCGATGACCACATCGTCGCCGGCCACGAAGGCGCCGGCCGCGCCCACCGACTTGCCCAGCGTTGCCAGCAGCAGCGGCACCCGATTGCTGCCCAGACCGGCCTCGGCCACCCGCCCGGCGCCCTGGGCACCGAATACGCCCAGCCCATGGGCATCGTCGACCGCCATCCAGGCACCCTGCGCCTGGGCAGTCTCGGCCAAGGCACACAGCGGGGCCGTATCGCCGTCCATTGAAAACACGCTGTCGGTGATCAGCAGCCGATTGCCCGTCTCGCAGGCGGCCAGCTTGACCGCCGCGTCGGCGGCATCGCCGTGGCGATAGACATGCTTGTGCGCACCGGACAGTCGTGCGCCGTCGATCAACGATGCATGATTGAGCGCGTCGGCCACGATATGATCCCCGCGGGTCATCAGCGCACTCACCACGCCCACATTGGCCGCATAGCCGGTCGAAAAAACCAGCGCGCGTTCACGGCCAACCCAGTCGGCCAGTTCTGCTTCGAGCGCGGCATGCTCGGCGTTATGGCCGGTCACCAGCTGCGAGGCAGCGCTGCCGGTACCCAGGCGTTCGCCCGCCCGGGCCATGCGCTGTGCCAGCGCCGGTTCGGCGGCCAATCCCAGATAGTCGTTGCTGCAGAAATTCACGCAGCGCTGGCCGTCGGCAACCACCACCGGTGCATGCGCGCCTTCGATCACCCTCCGTCGCCGAAAGCGCTCGGCCGCGCGCACCGCCGCCACCCGTTCATGGCAATAGGATGCGAGCGTGGGGCTCACGATACGGCGGCGCTTTCGCTCGCCTGCCGGCAGCCCCGCGGCGCGGCATCGGCGCTGGGCGCCTGCCCGACCGCGATATCGGTGTATTTGGGTGAAGCCTCGGGCTTCATGCCGAGCTTTTCGAGCAGGGCCAGGTCCTTGAGATGCGCGGGGTTCGAGGTGGTCAGCAGCTGATCACCGTAGAAGATCGAGTTCGCGCCGGCGAGGAAGCACAGCGTCTGGGTCGCCTCCGACATCTGTTCGCGCCCGGCGGAGAGCCGCACATAGGAGGCCGGCATCATGATCTTGGCCACGGCGATGGTGCGCACGAAGTCCAGCTCGTCGATGGGGTCGACCCCGTGCAGGGGCGTGCCTTCGACCTGCACCAGGTTGTTGATCGGCACGCTCTGCGGGTGTTCGGGCAGGTTCGCCAGCTGGCAGAGCAGCTCGGCGCGATCCAGCGGTGTTTCGCCCATGCCGACGATGCCGCCGCAGCAGACCTTGATGCCCGCATCGCGCACATGGCCGAGCGTATCCAGCCGGTCTTCATACGTGCGCGTGGTGATGATGTCCTGGTAATACTCGGGCGAGGTATCCAGATTGTGGTTGTAGTAGTCGAGCCCGGCGGCCTTGAGCTTCTCGGCCTGACGGGCCTTGAGCATGCCCAGCGTCACGCAGGTCTCCAGACCTTCATCCTTGACCGCCTGCACCATGTCGATGACCTTTTCCAGGTCGCGATCCTTGGGGCTGCGCCAGGCTGCGCCCATGCAAAAGCGCGTGGCACCGGCGGCGCGTGCGCGCTGGGCCGCGTCTCGTACCTGTTCCAGTGGCAGCAGGGCCTCGCGCTCGAGCCCGGTATCGAAGCGCACGCTCTGCGGACAATAGGCACAGTCTTCGGGACAGGCGCCGGTCTTGATCGACATGAGGGTCGACAACTGCACCGCGTTGGCATCGAAATGCGCACGGTGAGCGCTCTGTGCGCGATAAATCAGGTCCGCGAACGGCAGCGCGAACAAGGCCTGCACCTCGTCGGCGCGCCAGTCGTGGCGAAGAACGGCGGTATCCGCAGATTCGGTCATGGCAGTATCGACTCACAAATGTAAGAGCGGAAAGGGTTGGTCAACGGCCACCCCCTGTCAAGCTGGAAACATGCCTTTCCTTTACAGATGGTCAAAAAGCATACAATCGGCCCTGCTCGGGCCCGCCTGCGTGCTATGCCATGCGCCGGCACCCTTGACGCAGGATATCTGTGCCGACTGCAAGGCCGAGCTGCCCTGGTTGCAGGCGGCCTGCCAACACTGCGCGCTGGCGCTATCGGAGCTGGCCGCTGACCGCGTCTGTCCGGATTGCCGAAAGCGCCCGCTCGCAGATCGGGCCATCGCGGCTCTGCACTATCGCCCACCGGCGGACTGGCTGGTCACCCGACTTAAATTCGGTGCGCGTATGCCGCATGCGCGACTGCTGGGCGATCTGCTGGCCGAGCGCATCAGCGCGGTCGACAGCCCTCGCCCCGACTGGCTGGTGCCCGTGCCCCTGCACCCGAGCAATCTGCGCAAACGCGGTTTCAATCAGGCCGAGCGCATCGCCCGCCGGCTCGCCGAGCCGCTGGCGGTGCCAATCGCGGTCGGCGGCATCGAACGACGTCTGGCCACCGAGCGCCAGAGCACGCTGGCCGCGAGCGCGCGCCGTGCCAATGTGCGCAACGCCTTTGCATGCGATCGCGACCTGGGCGATGCCCATGTCGCCATCGTCGACGACGTGGTTACCACCGGCCATACGGCGCGCGCGCTGGCCGCCTGCCTGCGTCACGCGGGCGCGCGCCGCGTGGATCTGTATGCGGTCGCACGTGCCTAGCCGGCTTGCATGAACTCTGGCGCTTGACGCGCGCACAGCGGCGTTGAAGGCTTTAGGCCATGCTGCGTCATATCCGTATCCGCCACCCCAAGCCGGGCACACGCCCCGGCGCCCTCGTCGAGCATGCCGATACCGGTGACGCGCTGACCATTCATGCGCTGTCGCTCGATGCAGGCCAGCCAACCCGCGAGCACACCGCCGCCACGCTCGATGAGGCGCTCGCTGCCCTGGCCGAGGACAGCACGCTGCACTGGCTGCATTTCGAGGGCGACTTGCCGTCGGCGGACCTCACCCGCCTGGGCGAGCGCTTTCACCTGCATCCGCTCGCCCTGGAAGATGTGCACAACCACGGCCAGCGGCCCAAGCTCGACCCCTATCGCAACCTGGTCTTCATTACGCTCGCGCTGCCGGTGATCCCGACCTCGGGTGCCCGCGGCCAGCCCGACACACGGCTGACGATCGAACAGGTGAGCCTGTTCATCGGCGACGGCTTCGTACTGAGCTTTCATGCCGGCCGGCACGATCTGTTCGCCCCGGTGCGCGAGCACCTGGCGAGCGACCCGATCACGTTGGGCGAAAGCAGCGCCCGTGCCGAGCATCTGGGTCATGCCCTGGCCGATGTCGTGGTCGATAGCGGGTTCGACGTTGTCGCCGCCTACGGCGAGCGCCTCGATCGCCTTGAAGACGAGATATTCGAAACGCGCAGGCACAACATGATCGGCACCATCCACGACCTGCGCCGTGCCCTGAGCACGCTCGGCAAGACGCTGCGTGCCCAGCACGAGATGATCCAGCGCTGGCTGACCAGCGATCACCCGGCGCTGCATATCGAAAACCGGCCCTATATCCGCGACATGCAGGATCATGCCCGTCGCGTGGTGGACCTCATCGACAGCTATCACGATGCCACCGGCGCGCTGCTGGATACGCATCTGTCGCTGGCCTCCATGCGGCTCAACGACATCATGCGCGTGCTCACGCTTATCGCCACCGTGTTCATGCCGCTGTCGTTCATCGTCGGGCTCTATGGCATGAACTTCGATACCGCCAGCCCCTGGAACATGCCGGAGCTGGGCTGGCGCTACGGCTATCCGATCGTACTCGGGCTCATGGGCGCGCTGGTGGTGGCCATGCTCGTGTTCTTTCGGCGCAGGCGCTGGCTCTAGGGCCTGTCGTCACAAGAAAGGCTCGCGTCAACCCACCTCAGCCCCGCTCAGCGACGCAGCCGGCACCGCCAGCACCACCAGTTCGTCCCCGGCCTTGAGGTTGAGTGGGGCGTGTTTATCGCGCACGTTGAGCTGCAGCCGCGGCTGCGCCGTTTCCGGGCCACGCATGACGCCGAGCAGAATTTCGTCTTCGCTGGCACGGGCCCGGCGCAGCGTTTCAAAACTCTCGTCGCCACCCACAAAGCCCAGACGGGACGCGTCGCGAAATACCACTTCGGCGCCGCCCGCACCGAAGAGCTCCTCCATCACCCAGTGCAGTTCGCGGCGTAGCGCGACCTGGGTCAACAGGCTGGACTGGATGGCTGGCGAAATCAGGCGCTCGACATGGGGGGCGTCGAACAACGCCGCGTTCTCAGCGGACATGGTTTCGACCAGGGTGAAAGGTGGCTGCTCGACCTTTTCCAGCTGGCGGGCCAGCACCAGATAGCCCATTACCATGCGTGCATCGGCGGCCTCGGCCGAGCCCAGCCAGTCGCTGGCCAGCAGAATGATGTTGTCGTAGTCGGCAAGTGAGAGCCGACCGAGATCGTGATAAGAGGTGAAATCGCCCTCGATCTGGCGCACGCTCGCATGCGAGAACCCGACCCCCTGGCGGGCCAGCAGCGTTTCGCGCTCGGCGATCGGGCGCAGCGAGAACACGTCGATGGTCACACTTTCCCGGCGATAGGCTTCGAACTCCGCCAGCAGCGATGGCAGCTTGCGGTTCCACCCCAGCACGAGCACGCGTCGATGCCCGCGGTTGCGAGCGGCCCGCTCGCGGCGCTCGACCGGGCTGGCCGTGACCACCGCCTCCGGCGCGCCGGTGGGCGCACAATCATCGAAGGCCCGGGCAATGAACGCCAGTCGATCGCCGTCGCGAACGCGCTCGTCATCCTCGCGATGCACCGGAATGAGCGCCCCATCGCGCGCCGCCCCGAGCAGCACCGCCTTGTCGAAACAGCCGGCCACGTCGACCAGGCGTTCGCCTACCAGACTCGGGCATTCGCGCACGAAGATCTGTTCATCCCTGCCGTTGAGCAATTCACCATAGACCCAGGACAGGCCACGATTACGGGCGTTCTGAGCGAGCAGGCGGGCGACGATGCGCCCGGCGCCGATCACCTCCGCTTCGCCGGCATAGGCCCGGGCCGCCGTGCCCAGGTGGTTGGCGTCGAATATTTCCGCCACCACCAGCGGCAGGTCGTCTTCGCTGCTGCCGTTGGCGTTGATTAACGTCTTGATGGTCGCTTCGTCGCCGCCCCCGTCACTGTCGAACTCGCGGCCGGCCAGAATAACCGCGGCCGCATGCTCGAAATCGACGCGGCGCAGATGATCGGCACGCAGGGGCGTGCCGGAGCGCAGCGTGATACGCCGGGCGTCGTAGCGGCGGCCCAGCCGATCCTTGAGCTCCTGAGCCATGCCGGTGTTGACCCGCTCGGCCAGGATCACGATATGCAGCCGCCCCCCGCCGTGCCGGTCCAGAAAACGCTTCACCCGCGCCTGCGACTGCATGAGGTTTTCGACCATGCCCGCGGTCCGGCTACTCCAGCCCAGGATGAGGATATGGTTATTCTTGGCGATCGGCGTATAGCCGGCTTCGAGCGTTTCGATGGTGTCGTCAAGCCACTGGGTCATGGTGGCGATCAGCGCGCCCACAAACAGCACGACGCCCAGTATGGTCAGCGTGGTCGATACCGTTCGCAGCAGCGGGCCTTCGTCGTCGCCGAGATAGCCGGAATCGGTCAGCCGTAGAAACGCCCACCAGATCGCAGAGCCGGGATCCCCCTCTTCGCCGGCCTCGCCGATATGCGGCAGGTTGTAGACAAGCAGCCCGGCGCTTACGGCAATAAGCACCATCGCACAGGCGATGACCAGCAGCCGCGAAAGCACGCCCCGCAGCATGAACTGTTCGAGCTGGAACTGAAGCAGATTACGTAGACGAACGAGCAGTTTCACGCCAGGCTTTTCCGGTCTCGATACGGTTGGAGTTCAGTAGCGGCAGCAGGCGCTGATGGCCCATGCGCTAGCCTATCTGTCGCCTCGATTATGTATGAAACGCATTTGGCCGTGTTCAAGCACGCAGTGTGTCCGGCAATGAACGCGAAGATACGCGAGCAGTGCGCAAGACAGAGCGCGCGAAATCCGGCCGCTCTGACGTTTGCGCCGCACTCATAGGTAGTCCGCAGGGGGCACCGATGTGGGGCGGCTTCGTTGGTTGACCTGCCCGGCGGCTCCGTTCTTCAAGAGGAACCACAGATTTCGCAGATTTCGCAGACGAGCAGGAGCACCGGACGCATGCGCCAGGCGACGACGAACGATCAGGATTTCCTGCCTTTGATCTGTGTGATCTGCGTCGATCTGCGGACTGTTCCTTTTCGCTAATACCACCCCACCCACGGCGCCAACGCAGTCGATCACCCGCCCCACGCCGGCGCGATCAATCAATCGGCGCAATCCGTGGATCAGCGGTTTTCGGGTATGGATGAAACGCAGTCGCCTTTTCCCTATCAAGTCGTCGCTTGAACGCGGCCGGCTGAGTTTCATGCGTCACTGCGTCTGCCGTTCGTTGTCAGACGCCGGCATAGCCGCCGCGCCCGCCGGCCCAGCGCTCGATGAGCGTGGCGGCTTCGCGGGGGTGATAGGCCAGCACGTCGTCGGCCGCGGCCAGCGCCTTCTCGACCCAGACCCCGTCGCGCACCAGATCGGCGATACGAAAACTCGCCGCTCCGGTCTGGCGGGTACCCAGCACCTCGCCCGGCCCGCGAAGCTCCAGATCGGCCCGGGCGATGGCAAAACCGTCGCCTGTTTCTCGCAGGGCGGACAGGCGCTTGCGCGCTGTTTCCGACAGCGGCGGCTGGTAGAGCAGCACACAATGACTTTCCACCGAGCCGCGCCCCACGCGCCCGCGCAGCTGGTGCAATTGGGCCAGGCCGAGTCGTTCCGCGTTTTCGATGATCATCAGCGAGGCATTGGGCACGTCCACGCCTACCTCGATCACGGTCGTGGCGACCAGCACGTCAATCGCCCCGGCCTTGAAGGCCTGCATGGCCTTCTGCTTGGCCGTGGCCTTCATGCGACCGTGGGCCAGCGAAACCTGAACGCCCGGCAGGGCCTCGGACAACGCTTCGGCCGCGGCTTCGGCGGCCTGGGCCTCGAGCTTGTCGCTGGCCTCGATGAGCGTACACACCCAGTAGACCTGGCGTCCGTCGGCGACCGCGCGGCCGATACGTTCGACCACTTCGTCGCGACGCGTATTGGGCACGGCCACGGTCACCACCGGCGTACGCCCCGGCGGCAACTCGTCGATTACCGACGTATCCAGATCGGCGTAGGCGCTCATCGCCAGCGTGCGCGGGATGGGCGTGGCGGTCATGATCAGCTGATGGGCAGTCAGCCCACCGGCCGCGGCCTTGTTCCGCAGGGCCAGACGCTGATCCACGCCGAAGCGATGCTGTTCGTCGATCACGCACAGTCCCAGGCGCCCGAAGTCCAGCGAGGCCTGAAACAGGGCATGGGTGCCCACGACCGCGACCGGCTCGCCGTCGCGAATGGGGGCGAGCAGCGCATCGTCGCGGCGGCGGCGGCCGGTCACCAGCCGTACCGTCACCCCCAGCGGCTCCAGCCAGCCGGCCAGATTGGCATAGTGCTGTTCGGCCAGCAGCTCGGTGGGCGCCATGAAGGCGGCCTGCCAGCCATTCTCGATCGCGGTCAGCACGGCAGCCGCCGCGACCACGGTCTTGCCCGAGCCCACATCGCCCTGGATCAGTCGCAGCATGGGATGGGCAACGGCCATGTCGGCCAGAATTTCGCCAATGACCCGTCGCTGGGCGTTGGTGGGCGAAAAACCCAGCTGCTCGAACAGGGGCGCCAGACCACGACCGGCATCGCCAAGCACCGGCGCGCGTTCGGTCTTGACCTGGCGACGCCGGCTGCGCAGCCCCAGCTGATGGCCCAGCAGTTCCTCGAAGGCCAGCCGGGTCACGGCCGGGTGCCGCCCCTCAATCAGCGCGGCCAGGTCCTCGCCCGGCGTGGGTCGATGGATACAGCGCAGCGCATCGGCGATATCGATATCGACCCCGGCCGCCGCCAGCTCGCGGCTCAGGTCGACAGGCAGCACATCCGGCCAGAAGCCCGGCGTATCCAGCAGGGCCAGCGCCTGATCGGCCATATCGCGCAGCCGCGGCTGGGTAACCCCGGCCGTCGCCGGGTAGACCGCCCGCAGCTCCGGGGTGAAGTCATGGCCGGCGGCCGCGTCATCGACGATCTGGTACTCGGGATGCACGATCTCCAGGCCGTACACGCCGGCCCGCGGCTCGCCGAACACGCGCAGCCAGGTGCCGGCCACCAGCCGGGCCTGTTGGGCCGGGGCGAAATGAAAGAAGCGCAGCCACAGGCGCGCCTGGCCGTCGGTGGTACTCACCAGCAGGCTGCGCCGACGGCCGTGGCGTACCTCGGCGGCCTCGATCCGAACGACGGCCACCACCGGCAGCCCCTGCGCCATCATCTCGCTGACGGGGGTGACCCGGCTACGATCCTCGTAGCGCAACGGACGATGCAGCAGCACATCGCCGATGCTGGCGATACCCAGCGTGGCGAGCTTGTCGACGAGCTTGGGGCCAACGCCGTTCAGACGTTGGCAGGAATCGCCCGCGC
This sequence comes from Salinisphaera sp., assembly GCF_002729955.1. Taxonomy (GTDB): domain Bacteria; phylum Pseudomonadota; class Gammaproteobacteria; order Nevskiales; family Salinisphaeraceae; genus Salinisphaera. The sequence continues at coordinate 66,015 of NZ_PBYA01000051.1, forward strand.
TATAGCGCTTTTTTGTCGCGGCCCTGTCAGCCGAGCACGAGGATGGCATCGGCCTCTACGGCAGCGCCCTTGGGCAATGCAGCCACGCCCACGGCGGCACGCGCCGGATAGGGTTTGGCCAGCTTGCGCTCCATGACCGTGTTCACGGCGCCGAAGTTGTCCATGTCGGTCAGATAGATGGTGAACTTCACCACGTGGGCGAAAGTACCGCCGGCTGCCCGTGCCACGGCTTCGATATTGTCGAAGACGCGTTCGATCTGGGCTTCGATATCGCCGTCGATCAGGTCGCCGGTGGCCGGATCGAGCGGAATCTGGCCCGAGATATAGACCGTGTCGCCGGCTTGCACGGCCTGCGAGTAGGCGCCGATCGCACCCGGCGCTTCTTCGGTCTTGATGATTTGATGGGTGGCAGGTTGGATCATGACGTTACACGGTTGAAAAGCCTGACCGGCATTGTCCCATAGCCGCGTCGCTGCGCGGCAGCCCTGCTCGCCAAGCCTAGCTGCGTTCCACCCGCTCGACGGCGTTGATACGCCGCAGCCGGCGGATGATGTTGGCCAAATGGTGGCGATCGCGCACGTCGATCAGAAACCGGATGGTGATCAGCGCACCGCTGCTTTCCGGGAACATGATGTTCTGGATATTGCAGTCGGCGTCGGCGAACTTGGCGGTGAGTGTGGCCAGAAGCCCGCGCTTGTTCGAGGCGGTTACACGCAACTCGACGTCGTATTCGCCGGTAACGTTATCCGCCCAGGTCAGCTCCACGCGATCGGCCGAGGAGCCCTTGCGGGTGGAATAGGCACACCCGAAGCGATGCACCACCAGACCGCGGCCGAGGCTGGCCTGGCCGTGAATCGCGTCGCCGGGTACCGGATGACAGCACTTGGCGAATTCGACCACCAACCCTTCGGTGCCCTCCACGGCCAGCGGCTTGGCCCGCCGCCCCTTGGCCACCGGCGCGTCGCCGGCCAGAAAATGCCGTGCGACCAGCGGCGCCAGCCGCTGGCCCAGACCGATTGCGGCATACAGCGCAGGCAGACTGGGCTCGCCCATTTCTGCCAGGCCGCGGTCGATATCCGAACGCGACAGCCGGCGCAGCGACAAGCCCAAATCGCTTAGCGACTTGTCCAGCAGACGCTCGCCCAGCCGTTGGGCCTTGTCTTCGCGCTGGTTCTTGAGGAAGTTGCGTACCCCGGTGCGCGCCTTCGCGGTCTTGAGGAAATGCAGCCAGGCGGCGTTGGGCCGTGCGTGCTTGGCGGTAATGATCTCCACCGTCTGCCCGGACTGAAGCTGGCTGTTGAGCGGCGCCAGATGACCTTCGATACGCGCGGCCACGCAGCGATCGCCGAGTTCGGTGTGCACCGCATAGGCAAAGTCGACACAGGTCGCGCCCTTGGCCAGCCGGATGATCTGGCCCTTGGGCGTGAACACATAGACCTCGTCGGGAAACAGGTCCATGCGCAGGTTGTCGACAAAGCGCAGCGAATCGCGCTCGCCCTCGTGCATCTCGGCCAGATGGGCCAGCCATTCCTCGGCATCGAGGTTGCCGAGCTTGCCCGCCTTCTCACCCAGCTTGTACTGCCAGTGGGCAGCGATACCGGATTCCGCAATCTGATCCATTTCGCGGGTACGAATCTGGACTTCGAACTTGATCCCGCCGCGTGCCATCACGGTGGTATGCAGCGACTGATAGCCGTTGAGCTTGGGGTTGGCGATGAAGTCGTTGAACTGTTCGGTAATCGGGCGGTAGCGGTGATGCACGATGCCCAGCCCGCGGTAGCATTCGTCCACCGCGTCGACGATCACGCGCACGCCGTAGAGGTCGAACACATCGAGAAAGCGGCGATGCTTTTCGCGCATCTTGCGATAGATGCTGTAAAGATTCTTGCGCCGGCCCTTGACGATGGCGCCGATGCCCTCGGCCGCCAGCGCGCGCGACAGCGTTTCCTCGATCTCGCGCAGCAGGCTGCGTCGATCGCCGGTCACCGATTGACTGGCCCGGCGCAACACCTCGTAGCGGCGCGGATACATGTTCTTGAAGCCGAGTTCCTCGAGCTCCTGGCGCATGCTGTTGATGCCCAACCGCCGTGCGATGGGGGCATAGATCTCGAGCGTTTCACGGGCGATCGAGGCACGCTTTTTCGCGGTCATGCCCTCGAGCGTGCGCATGTTGTGCAGGCGATCGGCCAGCTTGACCAGAATGACGCGAATATCGCGCGTCATCGCCAGCATCAGCTTGCGAAAACTCTCCGCGGTGGCCTGCTCGCGGCTATGGAACTGGGCCTTGTCGAGCTTGCTGACGCCGTCGACGAGGTCGGCCACTTCCTTGCCGAAGCGCCGGGCCACCTCTTCGCGGGCGGCGTCGGTATCTTCGATGACGTCGTGCAAAATCGCTGCGATCAGCGTGGTGGCGTCCAGCCGCATCTCGGCCAGAATCCGGGCCACCGCCAGCGGGTGGTAGATATAGGGTTCGCCGGTCTTGCGGAACTGACCGCGGTGCTGGTGCTCGCCGAACTCATAGGCGGCACGCACCCGCGCGATCGCCGGCTCCGGCAGATAGCCTTCCAGATGCTCGGCAAGCGTATCGATACCGAACTCCCGCGAAATACGCGAGGTCCGGATACGCGTCTGCAGCCGATTGATACCGCTGGTCAATTCCATGATCCAAGACTACTGCTAAAACGCCGTTTTGACGACCATGTCGCTATAACGGCCGAGCCGCGGCAGAAATTCATGGCGACCAATAAAAAGGGCCGCTGTCGCCAGCGGCCCTTCGATCGCGTTGCTGCCGAGCGCAGCCGCCCGGCGACGCCATTATTCGTCGGCGTCGGCCGCGGGTTTGGCGGCTTTCTTCTCGCCTTCGGCTTCCAGCTCGTCCTCGCTTGGCTCGGCAGGCTGCGGCGCATCCATGCCGGTGCTCACCGGCGGCAGGTCCGGCTCGTCAAGAATGGCGATGGTGACTTCGCCGGCAGCGATCTCGCGCAGTGCCATCACAGTGGGCTTGTCGTCCTCCCAGGGCAGGCGGGCGTTGGCGCCGCGTGCCAGCTGGCGGGCGCGCTTGGCCGCGATCGTGGCCAGTTCGAACTTGTTGTTGACGTGCTCAAGACAATCTTCGACGGTAACTCGGGCCATGACGATACTCTCGCGACGAGGGTGGCAAACCGCGCAGTATAACCATGCGCGCGCGCATCGGCCAGCCCTGTCTGGCTACGATTCGCCGTGGTCGCTCGGGTCGGTGGCCAAGAAGATCTGTTCGAGCGCGTCCACGGCGTCGTCGAACACGTCGTTGACGATCTGATGATCGTATTCGTCGGCGCGGGCGAGCTCGTCGTCGGCTTCGGCCAGCCGGCGCTGAATCTGGGCGTCGTCGTCCGAAGCCCGCGAGCGCAGGCGCCGCTCCAGCTCTTCACGCGACGGTGGCCGGATGAAGATGCTGACCACATCCGCGTTGCGTGCGCGCACCTGGCGCGCCCCCTGCCAGTCGATATCCAGCACGACGTCCTGGCCGTGGGCGAGCCAGCGTTCGGTCTCGGCTGCCGAAGTGCCGTAATAACGATCGAATACCCGCGCGTGTTCCAGAAAGGCGCCGACTGCGATCATGGCTTCGAAGTCGGCCACCGATACGAAGTGATAGTCCTCGCCGTCAACCTCGCCGGGCCGTGCCGCGCGGGTGGTGTAGGACACCGAAAACCGGGCCTTGCGGCCACGTGCGGCCAGGCGTTCAATAACGGCATGGGTGAGGCTGGTCTTGCCCGCGCCCGAAGGTGCGGAGATTACGTACAGCTGTCCGCGGCGTTGGCTTTGGCAATCGTTCACGGGTGCCCTACTCGATGTTCTGAACCTGTTCGCGCATCTGCTCGATGAGCACCTTCATCTCGACCGCATGGGCGGTGAGCTGCGCGTCCTGCGATTTCGAGCCGAGCGTGTTCGCCTCGCGGTTGAATTCCTGCATGAGAAAATCCAGCCGCCGACCGATCGGCTCCTTTTTCTCCAACGCTTTCTCAAGCGCCTCGACATGGCTGTGCAGGCGATCGATTTCCTCGGCCACGTCCATGCGCTGGGCGGTGAAGATCAGTTCCTGCTCGACACGGGCGGGGTCGGCTTCCGTATCCAGCTCGGCCAGGCGGGCGCGCATCTTGTCGTACCAGGCATTGCGTGCCTCGGGCACACGCTCGGCGGCGGCATCGGCATGCTCGCGAATCTGGCGTGCGCGTTCGACCAGCATCCGGGCCAGCCGCCCGCCCTCGTCCTCGCGCATGGACTGCAGCTGGTCGAGCGCGTCGTTCAATGCCGCCAGTGCTTCGCGCTGGATGGCATCGGTGTCCGGCTCGCGCTCGCGCTGCACGCCCGGATAGGTCAACAGTCGCAGCGCGTCCGGCGCTCGGCAGTCAATCACCGTCGAGCGCACCTGCGACAGCGCTTCGCCGAGGGCCGCTAGACGCTGCTCATCGATCTCGATTGCCTGGGTATCGTCGGTGGTGACGAGCTTGGCGCCGATATCCACCTTGCCGCGTGACACCACCCGCGCCACGGCCTCGCGAATCGACGGCTCCAGCGCGCGCAGCGCGTCCGGCAGGCGCAGGTGAATATCGAGATAGCGGTGATTGACGCTGCGCAGCTCCCATACCACTTCGCCCCAGTCGCCCTGGGCCTGGCTGCGCGCGAAACCGGTCATGCTCCGGGTCATGGACTGTCCGTGGTCGTCATCGATATGGCAAGCCGCGCAGTATCGCACAGCCGTATGCGGTCACGCTGGGCTGCAGCATGGCCATAGCAGCACGCTGTTACACTGCACGGCCAGTTTACCGACGACCAAAGGCCCGATCTTGACCACGCGACCCAGCGCACGCGCCGCCGACGAACTACGCGACGTCCGCTTCGAACGCCATTTCACCAAACATGCCGCCGGCTCGGTACTGGTGAGCTTCGGCGATACCAAGGTGATCTGCACCGCCAGCGTGGAAGAGCGCGTGCCGCCGTGGTTGCGCGGTCAGAACAGCGGCTGGCTGACCGCCGAATACGGCATGCTGCCGGGCGCGACCGGCAGCCGCAATGGCCGTGAAGCCGCCCGCGGCAAACAGGGCGGCCGGACCGTCGAAATCCAGCGCCTGATCGGGCGCAGCCTGCGCGCCGTTGTCGACATGAACGCGCTGGGGGCCCGTACCGTCACTATCGACTGCGACGTAATCCAGGCCGATGGCGGCACCCGCACTGCGTCGATCACCGGTGGCTATGTCGCCCTCGTCGATGCCATGGATTCGCTGGTCAAGGCCGGCAAACTCAAGAGCAGCCCGATTCATGGCCAGATCGCGGCCGTGTCGGTCGGCATCTACAACGGCATGCCGGTGCTCGATCTGGACTATGCCGAAGATTCGCAGGCCGAAACCGACATGAACGTGGTCATGAACGAGGCCGGCGGCTTCGTCGAGATCCAGGGCACGGCCGAAGGCCATGCCTTTGCCCGCAGCGAGCTGGATGCCCTGCTCGGCCACGCCGAAAAAGGCATTGGTGAGCTCATCCAGGCCCAGCGCGCGGCCCGCGAAGGTTAGCGCATGGCCTCCCCGGATCGACGCTGGGTGTTGGCCTCGGGCAATGCCGGCAAGCTTGCCGAAATGCGCAGCCTGTTGGCGGCGCTCGATATCGAGCTGCTCAGCCAGAGCGAGTTCGCCGTGCCCGATGCCGAGGAAACCGGCATCGGCTTTGTCGACAATGCGCTGATCAAGGCCCGCCATGCGGCCGCGCTGACCGGCCTGCCGGCAGTCGCCGACGATTCCGGCCTGGCGGTGGATGCACTCGACGGCGCGCCGGGCGTCCACTCGGCCCGCTATGCCGGCAGCCACGGCGACGACGCGGCCAATAACGCCAAGCTCGTCGCCGCCCTCGACGGACTCGCCCCGGCGCAGCGCGGCGCGGCCTTTCATTGTTGCCTTGTGGCCACCCGCTCGGCGAACGACCCCGTACCGGTCATCGCCCATGGCGTATGGCGCGGCCGGGTACTCGAGGCACCACGCGGCGCGCACGGCTTTGGCTACGACCCGCTGTTCTGGGTGGACGAAGAGAACGCCAGCGCCGCCGAAATGGGGGCCGAGCGCAAGAACGCGATCAGCCACCGCGCCCGCGCCATGCACCAGCTCGTCGAGCAACTGCGCGTCGATGAGCATCACGGCTGAACAGCCCGCCCCGGCGGTCGCAAAGCGGCACGGCATACCGCTGTCGGTCTATGTCCACCTGCCCTGGTGCGTGCGCAAGTGCCCCTACTGCGACTTCAATTCGCATCGTGCGCCGGCCGAACTGCCGGAGACCGGCTATATCCACGCCCTGCTGTCCGACTGGGCGCTCGCCGCGGCCGACGAAAACCGGCCGATCGATACCGTATTCTTTGGCGGCGGCACGCCCAGCCTGTTTTCGGCGGGAGCGATCGGTCGAATACTCGCTGCGCTGGACGCCAGGCTCGGTTTGTCGAGCGACTGTGAAATAACTCTCGAGGCCAACCCGGGTACGACCGAACGGACCCGCTTTGCCGATCTGCGGGCGGTGGGCGTCAACCGGCTTTCGCTGGGTATTCAGAGCCTGGACAACGACTGCCTGAGCGCGCTCGGACGTATCCACGGCGCCAGCGAAGCCCTGGCCGCGATCGACGATGCCCGCGCCGGGGGCTTTACCGCGATCAACTGCGATCTGATGTTCGGGCTGCCCGGCCAGACCGATGCCCGGGCCATGGCCGATATCGACGGCATCATCGAACGCGAGCCGGGCCATATCTCCTATTACCAGCTCACCCTCGAACCGAACACGCCGTTCTATCGACAGCCGCCGGCCCTGCCGGACGACGATACGGTGGTCGAGATATTCGAGCAGGCCGGCGAACGCCTGCGCGGGGCGGGCTACGAGCAGTACGAAGTCTCGGCCTGGGCACAGCCGGGGCGAGCATGCCGCCATAACGAAAACTACTGGCGCTTCGGCGACTATCTGGGTATCGGCGCAGGCGCTCACGGCAAGCGCACGCGGGCTGATGGCCGTATCGAGCGCAGCGCGCGCCAGCGCTGGCCTACGGGGTACATGAGCGTGGCCGGCAGGCCGGCGTCGATTGCCGAATCCCGCCTGCTCGATGAAGACGATGCCTGCTTCGAATTCCTGCTCAACGGCCTGCGCCGACGTGCAGGCGTGACCCGTGACGATTATGAACAACGCACCGGGCTCGACTGGCAGGCCCTGGGCACGACGCTCGCAGAGCCGATCACGAAAGGGCTCGTAGCCTTCGATGACCAAACCCTGCGCGCAACCGACCGCGGCTGGCGGTTTCTGGATACGATCCTGGCAGAGGTGCTGCCCTGATGCTCGAAGAACAGACCGTGACCTGTCCTTATTGCGGCGAGCCGATCGTGCTGGTGGTGGACTGCTCGGCCGGCGATCAACGCTATACCGAAGACTGTTTCGTGTGTTGCCAGCCCATCCTTGTGAGCGTCGAAGTGGCACCCGACGGCAGTCTGGCGCATATCGAGGCCGCGGCCGAAAACGACTAGCGCCAGCAACCGGTAACGCCAATTCACGGGTGGCCGTGCGGGCTGATTGGAACGCCTGGAATTCGACGTTCGTCGTAGCCGTTTTGATAAAAAAATGACGTTTTGACAGCCACTTGCCAACGCAAAGCCGGGCTATCGCTGGTCGCAGGGCCAACGCGCCGGTATACTCGCGAATTCATCGATTACTGCCTGGGTGCGCCCTGTCGTGCGCCGCCGGGCTCCTTACGCTTCAACGCAAAGCCAAACTGCATGGCCGATTACTCGCGCAAACAGGAAGCTCTGGATTACCACGCAAAGCCCAAGCCCGGGAAACTTGCGATATCGGTCACCAAGCCTTTCACCACCTATGAAGAACTGTCGCTGGCGTATACGCCCGGCGTAGCCGAACCGGTGAAAGAGATCCGCGATGACCCGGAGGCAGCCTTTCGCTATACCTCGAAGGGCAATCTGGTCGCGGTCATCTCCAATGGCACCGCAGTCCTTGGCCTGGGCAATACCGGCGCGCTTGCCAGCAAGCCGGTCATGGAAGGCAAGGCGGTTCTGTTCAAGAAGTTTGCCGACGTCAACGTCTTCGATATCGAAGTCAACGCCGACAACCCGAAGGACTTCATCGATACGGTCGAACGTATCGCCCCCACCTTCGGCGGCATCAATCTTGAAGATATCGCCGCCCCGCACTGTTTCGAGATCGAGAACACGCTCATCGAGCGTCTGGATATCCCGGTCTTTCACGACGACCAGCACGGCACCGCGATCATCGTCGCCGCCGGGCTGATCAATGCGCTGGAGCTGCAGGGCAAGCGCCTCGCCGACGCAAAAATCGTGTGCATGGGCGCAGGCGCGGCCGGCGTGGCCTCGATGAACCTGCTGCTGGAAATGGGCGCACAGCTCGAAAACGTGTTCATGTGCGATCGCAAGGGTGTCATTCACTCCGATCGCGACGACCTGTCCGAGCAGAAGGCCCAGTTCGCCACCAAGACCGACCTGCGCAGCGTCGACGACGCCATGAAGCAGGCCGACGTATTCATCGGCCTGTCCGGCCCGGATACCGTATCCAAGGAACAGATCGGCATGATGCCGGCCAAGCCGGTGGTCTTCGCGCTGTCGAATCCCACGCCGGAAATCACGCCGGAAGAAGCCAAGAGCGTGCGCGACGATCTGATCATGGCCACCGGGCGCAGCGACTACCCGAACCAGGTCAACAACGTTCTGGGCTTTCCCTATATTTTCCGCGGCGCGCTGGACGTGCGCGCCCGTCGGATCAACATGACGATGTGCGTCGCCGCGGCCCGGGCCATGGGCGAACTCGCCCGCCAGCCGGTACCTAACAGCGTACTCGAGGCGCATAGTCAGGATGCCATGTCGTTCGGGCCGGATTACATCATTCCGAGCCCCTTCGATCCGCGCCTGATCGATTTCATTCCGCCCGCCGTGGCACAGGCCGCTATCGCCACCGGCGTTGCGCGTACAGAATATCCTTCGCATTATCCGCAGCCGGTCGTCGAGCCCGACCAGGGCTGAAAAGACTAGAGACGGACAACACCCGGGAGATCGTAGATGAGTCAACCCTTCAAGATCAGCAATCCGCAGGACGACAGCAGCACCGAGCTGCCGCTCGTCGAAGGCACGCTCGGCACACCCGGCGTGGACGTGCGCGGCCTGAACACCAAGCAGGGCGTATTCACCTACGATCCCGCGTTCACGGCCACCTGCAGCTGCAAGTCCGATATCACCTTCATCGACGGTGAGAACGGCATCCTCATGTATCGCGGCTATTCCGTACAGGAACTGGCCGAGAAGTCGAGCTTCCTGGAAGTCTGTTACCTGCTGCTCAACGGCGAACTGCCCGACACCACGCAGATGGAAGACTTCCGCCATTCGATCACGCATCACACGATGCTCAACGAATCGCTGGTGAAGTTCTACGACGGTTTCCATTACGATGCCCACCCGATGGCCATCCTCACGGGTATCGTCGGTTCGCTGTCGGCCTTCTATCACGACACCACCGACATTCGTGACCCCGAGCATCGCGCGATCTTTGCCCACCGCATGATCGCCAAGATGCCCACGATCGCGGCCGCCGCCTACAAGCACTCCATTGGTCAGCCCAAGATCGGCCCGAAGAACCATCTGGACTACGCGGCCAACTTCCTGCGCATGTGCTTTGCCGTGCCGGCCGAGGAATACGAGGTGGATCCGGTCGCCGCGAAGGCGCTGGACGTGCTGTTCATCCTGCACGCCGATCACGAGCAGAACGCCTCGACCTCGACCGTGCGCATGGCCGGCTCCACCGGCGCCAACCCCTATGCCGCGATCTCTTCGGGCATCGCGGCCCTGTGGGGGCCCGCCCACGGCGGCGCCAACGAAGCCGTGCTCAACATGCTCGCCCAGATCGGCGACGTGTCGCAGGTACCGAAGTATCTGGAAAAGGCCAAGGACAAGAACGACCCGTTCCGTCTGATGGGCTTTGGCCACCGCGTCTACAAGAACTTCGACCCGCGCGCCAAGATCATCCGCGGCTACTGCCACGAGATCCTCGAGCACTACGGCATGCAGAACAACAAGCTCTTCGAGCTGGCGCTCGAGCTTGAACGCATCGCCCTGGAAGACGACTACTTCGTCGAGCGCAAGCTCTATCCGAACGTCGACTTCTACTCCGGCATCATTTATCAGGCGCTGGGCATTCCGATCAACATGTTCACGCCGATGTTCGCCATCGCGCGTACGGTTGGCTGGGCGGCCCACTGGTCGGAAATGATGGCCGACCCGGGCATGCGTATCGCGCGTCCGCGCCAGGTGTATACCGGCTACCAACTGCGTGACTATGTCGATATCGGCAACCGCTGAGCATAACGATCGCTGAAGCGATCGCCGACATGCGAAAAAAGCGGGCTGCGGCCCGCTTTTTTTTGCCCGTGCATCTGCACCGGCGCGCCCACGCTATTGTTGACGGCATGAACAACGAAAAGGTCATCGGCGAATCGATCGCGGTATGCGGCGAATGCGACTGGGTCGCGCGCGTGCCGGCCCGCAAGGCGGGAGAAACCGCGCATTGCCCGCGCTGCGGCCACCATGTCGCGCCGCCGGCGCAGCCCGATCACCAGCGCCCGCTCGCCTGGGCGCTGGCGACGCTGGTGATGCTCGGCCTGGTGTTTGCCTTCGATTTTCTGAGCTTTTCCACCCGCGGCGTCGCCCACAGCATGAGTTTCTTCGACGCCGCTCGAGCCATGGCCGGCCACGACTATCCGAGCCTGGGCGTACTGCTTTTCATGACCACCGCCGGCCTGCCAGCAGCCTATCTGCTGGCGCTGATCTTTCTACTTATCCAGGCCGCGGGGGGTCGATCGGGACCCGCGACGCGCATGCTGGCGCGCAGCCTGCGCCCGATGGAACCGTGGATGATGGCCGACGTATTCATCGTCGGCGTACTGGTGAGCCTGATCAAGATCGTCACCCTGGCGGATGTCGCGATCGGCACCTCGTTCATCGCCTTCTGTATTTATGCCCTGCTTCTGTTACGTACGTTCACGTTCATCGATTGGGCGTCGCTCTGGCAGGATCTGGCACCGAAGCAGGCGATCGACTCGCATCTCGAAACCGGGCGTACCGGCGCGAGCCAGGATGCGGTGGCCTGTCGCGGCTGCGGCCTGGCCTTTCAGCCACACCGGCATGGACACTGCCCCCGCTGCAACCGGCGCCCGGTCAGCAACGCACTCGACCGGATTCAACTGACCTGGGCGCTGCTGATCACCGCGATCATCCTGTATATTCCTGCCAACATCTATCCGATCATGTCGACCACCAGCCTGGGGTCGACCGATCCGCAGACGATCATCGGCGGCGTACTGCACCTGGCCCATACCGGCTCCTGGCCGATTGCCCTGGTTATCTTTGTCGCCAGCGTGGTGGTGCCGATCAGCAAGATCGCTGCCCTGGCCTGGCTCTGCCTGGCCGCGAGCAATGGCTGGCACGACGATTCGCGATCCCAGATGCGCCTGTACCGCATCACCGAAAAGATCGGGCGCTGGTCGATGATCGACGTTTTCGTGGTCGCGGTTCTCGTGGCGCTGGTACGCGCCGGGGCACTGATGGCCATCGAACCCGGCCCCGCGGCGCTTTGTTTTGCCGCGGTCGTGATCATTACCATGGTCGCCGCGCATACCTTTGACACCCGCCGGCTCTGGGGCGCGACTTTCGAACGAGACTGCCCATGACGCAAGACCCGAACACTGCCGTCACCCACGGCCCGCGGCGCCGACGCATTTCGCCGGTATGGTTCATTCCGCTGGGCGCGGCCCTGATCGGCCTGTGGCTGATCTATCAGAACGTGATGTCGCGCGGACCCGAAATCACCCTCGCCCTGGATACCGCGGACGGCCTCGAGGCCGGCAAGACACTGGTCAAGGTCCGCAGTGTCGAGGTCGGCCACCTGGAATCGGTGCGTCTGGCCGACGACTACGAAGGCGCGGTCGCCACCGTCCAGATGAACCCGGATACCTCCGAACTGCTGGTGGCGGACAGCCGATTCTGGGTGGTCAAGCCAAGAGTCGGGCGCCAGGGCATCAGCGGGCTGGGCACCATCCTGTCGGGCGCCTATATTCAGCTCGAACCCGGCAGCGCCGACAAGCACCGCCGCGAGTTCGAGGTTCAGGATACGCCGCCCGCCACCTCGTCTAGCGAGCCGGGCATCGCGGTACGCCTGACCAGCGACGGCGACAATTCGCTGGCGGTGGGCGACCCCATCATCTATCAGGGGCAGACGGTCGGTCAGATCGAGGACAGCGAGTTCGTCCTCGAGCAACAGCATATGGAATACCGCGTGTTCGTGCGCGAGCCCTATGCCCAGCTGATTACCCAGACCACCCAGTTCTGGCTGCGTTCGGGCATCGATTTCCATCTCGGTTCCGACGGCGTGGACGTGCAAACCGGCTCGCTGCAGAGCATTCTTGCCGGCGGCGTCACCTTTGGCCGAGCCGACGGTGTCCCACCCGGCCAGCCGGCCAGCGCCGGCCAGGCGTTCAAGCTCTATGCAACACGCGGCGCAGCGAATCAGGACCGCTTCGATCACAAGATCCGCTACGTGATCCTGCTCGACGACTCGGTGCGCGGCCTGTCGCCCGGGGCGCCGGTCGAATACCGCGGCCTGCGTATCGGCACGGTCGAACAGGTGCCCTTCTTTCGCGACGACTTCAACCTGCAACGCCTGTCCGACTTCAAGATCCCGGTGCTGATCTCCATCGAACCGCAGCGCCCTGCCAACAGCTGGGCCGACTGGAGCGACGCCGAATGGCGCGCGAACAACAAGCGCTTTTTCGCCAACGGTCTGCGGGCCACCATCAAGTCGGGCAATCTGCTGACCGGCGCAACCTTCATCAATCTGCAGTTCGAGAGCAACGCGGACGACTACCGGCCGATGACCCTCGGCGAATACGAAGTCTTCCCCAGCGTACCGAGCAGTATTACCAGCATCCAGAGCCAGCTGTCGGACCTGATGGACAAGCTCAACGCCATCGACGTGCGCCCGATCGCCAACAACCTCAAACACACGCTGGAAACCTCGAACGCCACGCTCGACGAACTGCACCGCGCCACCCGCAATATCAATCAGCTGCTCGAAGCCCGAGACACCCGAGAGCTGCCGGGCACGCTGCGTGCCACGCTCGCCGAGCTGCAGGACACCCTCGAAGGCTTCCAGCAGGGCGCGCCGGCCTATGGCGAATTCAGCCGCTCGCTGGATCGCCTCAACCGGGTGCTCGACGACGTCGCGCCGCTGGCGCGCACCCTGCATGACCGTCCCAACGCCCTCATCTTCGGCCGTCCCGAAGATGGCGATCCGATTCCGAAGGCCGCCCGATGAAAACACGCCCCCTGCTCTGCCTGGCCACCGCCACCCTGCTTGCCGGCTGCGCCGGCAGTGCGTCATCGCCGTCGTTGTTCGTACTCGACCCGGGATCGGCCCGCCAACCGATGTCGGCTGCAGCCACGGCGCGCACACAGCTAATGGTCGCGCCGGTCGAGATCGCGCCGGTACTCGATGAACGCGGCATCGTCTATCAAACCGGCCCGCACCGGGTGGTCATCGCCAACCACAACCGCTGGGCGGCGCCGCTGGGCGAGCAGCTGCGGGAGTCCCTGATCGCGACGCTCGCAGAAGAACTCACCGACATTCAGGTCGTACGGCGTGCCGATTCGGCCACGACCGATCGCTACACGCTGCGCACGCGCGTTGAGCAGTTCATGGGGCACTACGACGGACAGGCACGAATCGTGGGCGAATGGCAGCTCGACGACCCCGAAGGTCGTGCCGTCGTACGCCAGCCTTTCCTGCAGGAAGTCGCGCTCACCAACGACGGCTACGAAGCGCTGGTCGAAAGCCTGGCCGAGGGCTGGCAGGCCACCGGCCAGGCCATGGCCCCGGCCATCAGCCGGGCCACGTCGGATCGCTCCCGGTAGACCGAATCCGCCGAACGCGCCTATCGCGCATAAAAAAGCGGGCCGTACTGGCCCGCTTTTTTCGTAACGCCGGCTTCAAACCCGGAGCGTGTCCTCATGAGATATGACGTCATATCCCATGACGAGCCGCCTTAACGTTTCATCGATTCGAAGAACTGGGCGTTGGTCTTGGTCTGCTTCATGCGATCGATGAGCAGCTCCATGGCCGCCAGGTCGTCCATGCCATGCAGGAGCTTGCGCAGCACCCACATGCGCTGCAGTTCGTCCTGAGGCACCAGCTTCTCCTCGCGGCGTGTGCCGGAGCGATTGACGTGGATGGCCGGGTAGATGCGCTTTTCGGCAATACGGCGGTCCATATGAACCTCCATGTTGCCGGTACCCTTGAACTCCTCGTAGATGACCTCGTCCATCTTGGAGCCAGTCTCGATGAGCGCCGTGGCCAGGATCGTGAGGCTGCCGCCTTCTTCCACGTTACGAGCCGCGCCGAAGAAGCGTTTGGGTTTCTGCAGCGCGTTGGCATCGACGCCGCCGGTAAGCACCTTGCCCGAGGACGGGGCGGTGGTGTTGTAGGCACGGGCCAGACGGGTCAGGGAGTCGAGCAGGATGACTACATCCTTCTTGTGCTCGACCAGACGCTTGGCCTTTTCGATCACCATGTCGGCGACCTGCACATGGCGCGAGGCCGGCTCGTCGAAGGTCGAGGATACGACTTCGCCGCGCACGCTGCGCTCCATCTCGGTGACTTCCTCGGGGCGCTCGTCGATGAGCAGCACGATCAGATGACACTCGGGGTAGTTATGCGCGATCGACTGGGCGATGTTCTGCATCATCATCGTCTTGCCGGCCTTGGGCGGCGAAACGATCAGGCCACGCTGGCCCTTGCCGAACGGCGCCACCAGGTCGATGGTACGTGCGGTGATGTCTTCCGTGGAGCCGTTGCCCAGCTCCATGACCATACGCTCGGTGGGAAACAGCGGCGTAAGGTTTTCGAACAGTACCTTGCCCTTCGACTTCTCCGGCGGATCGCCGTTGATCTCGTCGACCTTGAGCAGGGCGAAATAGCGCTCCGACTCCTTCGGCGGGCGGATACGGCCCGAGATGTTATCGCCGGTACGCAGAGAAAAGCGCCGGATCTGGCTGGGCGAGACATAGATGTCGTCCGGCCCGGCCATGTAGGACGATTCGTTCGAACGCAGAAAGCCGAAACCGTCGGAGAGAATCTCGAGCACGCCGTCGCCGTAGATGCGCTCGCCCGATTTCGCATGCCCCTTGAGCATGGCGAAGATCAGATCCTGCTTGCGCATGCGCGAGATGTTTTCGAGCTCCATCTCCTGCGCCATGTCCATGAGCTCGGCGGCAGTCTTCTGCTTGAGCTCGCTCAGGTGCAGAATCGGGCCGTCGCCGGCGACGCCCGCATAGGCCTCGAACTCGGCCTCGTCGATATCCTCGTTGGGCGGGTTGTTGCCGCCCTTGTTCGGGCCGCCGCCCTTGCCGCGGTTGTTGCCGCCGCTGTTGCGCGGTTTGTTCGGTCCGTTGGGATTCTTGCGGCGCCGGCCGCGGCGGTTGTTATTGCCGCCATTGCCATTGTTGTTGCTGTTCGAATCCTTGGACTGGCGTTCGTCGACTGTTTCTTCAGACACGGCTATCTATGAGTTGCAGCGAAAACCGGCGCTGGATGCGCGCCTATTCGCGGTGGGAAGGCGTTCGACTTCTTGCGAATCAAACGAAGACCGCCGGCGGATATGCCGGCGGTCTGGAGCGGATCAAATATGTTGATCGACGAATTCGGTCAGCTGGGTCTTGGAAACCGAGCCCACCTTGGTTCCGGCCACTTCGCCGTCCTTGAACAGCATCAGCGTCGGAATACCGCGAATGCCGTACTTGGGCGGCGTATTCGGGTTGTCGTCGATATTGAGCTTGGCGACCGTCAGACGGCCGTCATATTCGTCGGCGATCTCGTCGAGCACCGGTGCGATCATCTTGCAGGGGCCGCACCATTCGGCCCAGTAATCGACCAGCACCGGGCCGGAGGCGGACAGCACGTCCTGTTCGAAGCTGTCATCGCTGACTTTGACGATATTTTCACTCATGAGCGTCCTCGAAAGAATACAAGCGGGACAAATGAAAGTTCACGCGCGTCGGCAGTGTGCCGACACGGCGCCGCTGAGCCGGTAGTTAGGGGCGCGAAAAGATGTTTGCAAGCTGCGCGAAAGGCCGCGGCCCGACAACCGTGAAGACCACAAGCTGTTATAGTGCGGGCTGCAAAAAAACAGTGCCGGAATGCGAGTCGACCTGACTCGGGCAGTGCAGCGAATATCCGTATTCGCAACGTTCGGGCTATTGGAGCCTATCTCGGCGCGTTTTTCAACCCCTGCGTGAACTCGCCGCCATCGACGCGATCTTTCACCTATTCCAAGGGCCAATATGACCGAAACCGCATCCGCCAGCGACGCCGCCCAGCAAAAGCTTCTGACCGACACCCGTCTCGACGCGCTGGGCCTCCACGAAACCATTCTTTCCGGCCTTATCGAACGCAGCTTTACCCATGCCACGCCGATTCAGGCCGAGACCCTGCCGCTTGCCCTCAAGGGCGACGACATTGCCGGCCAGGCCCATACCGGCACCGGCAAGACCGCGGCATTTCTGCTGGCCACGATGCATCGGCTGCTCAAGGACGAGCCCGAGCCCAGCGACCATGCACCGGTCGGCGCGAGCCAGCCGCGGGCGCTGATTCTCGCACCCACCCGCGAGCTCGCCGACCAGATCTACAAGGATGCGCTGCCCCTGGCCTCCGGTACCGGACTGAAATGCGTGGTCTGCTACGGCGGCACCGGCTACGAGGAACAGCGCCAGGCCATTACCGACGGCGTGGATATCCTCATCGGCACGCCGGGGCGTTTGATCGACTACTACAAGCAGAAGGTCTATACGCTCAAGGCGATCGAAGTGGCCGTACTCGACGAAGCGGATCGCATGTTCGATCTGGGCTTCATCGACGATATCCGCTACATGTTCCGCAAGATGCCGCCGGCCGAGAACCGCCAGAACCTGCTGTTTTCGGCCACGCTGAGCCATCGCGTGCTGGAGCTGGCCTACGAGCACATGAACAGCCCCACCCTCGTGCGCACCGATACCGAAACGGTCAACATCGGCGCGATCACGCAGAAGCTCTATCACGTGTCCAAGGACGACAAGCTCGCCCTGCTGGTGGGCACGCTGCGTCGTATCGAAAACGGGCGCACGCTGATCTTCATCAATACCAAGCGCACCGCCGAGTTCATCGAGGATGGCCTGAACGCCAACGGCTTCACGGCCGCCACCCTGTCCGGCGACGTGGCCCAGAACAAGCGCCTGCGCCTGCTCGAAGACTTCAAGACCGGCCAGCTGCCGATCATGGTCGCCACCGACGTGGCCGCACGCGGGCTGCATATCCCCGACGTCACCCACGTAATCAACTACGACCTGCCCCAGGACGCTCAGGACTACGTGCATCGTATCGGTCGTACCGCGCGTGCGGGCAATACCGGCGACGCGATTTCGTTCGCCTGCGAGGAATACGTCTATTCGCTGCCCGATATCGAAGCCTATATCGAGCACAAAATCGATGCCGAAATGCCGCACGGCGACGACTTCGCCGACGATGTGACCGTGCCCGCACGGCGCAAGCGCAAGCCCCGCGGCGGCGGCCGTCGCAACGGCGGGGGCGGCGGAGGCCGTGGCAAGCCGCGCGGCCGTCGGTAAAAACAGACAGCAACGGTGCGCGCGCATCGAACGGGTATGATGCGCGCAACGCCCGATCCGACCGACGCTTATGCAATTGAACCGCGAACTGCTCGACCACGTCTGCGATATCGCCATCGCCGCCGGCCAGAAAACCCTGCCGATCTACAACAGCAACTTCGAAGTCCAGACCAAGGACGATGATAGCCCGCTGACCCAGGCGGACCTGGCCGCGCATCGCAGTATCAAGCAGGCGCTGGAGGCACTGACGCCGGATATCCCGCAGCTATCGGAAGAAGCCGCGGATATCGATTTCGAAACCCGTCGTGCCTGGTCGACCTACTGGCTTATCGATCCGCTCGACGGCACCAAGGAATTCGTGAACAAGAACGACCAGTTCACGATCAACATCGCGCTGATCGTCGACCACGAGCCGGTACTGGGCGCGGTCTATGCGCCGGTACTGGGTACGCTATGGTTCGCGGCGCGGTCGCTCGGCGCCTTCCGTCAACAGGGCGATGCCGCAGCCGAGGCGATTGCCACGGTGGCCGCGAAGCGCGACAAGCCGCGCGTGCTCGTGTCGCGCTCGCACCGGACCCCTGACATCGATGCCCTGCTCGACCGGATGCCCGACTACGAACCCGTCACCATGGGTTCATCGCTGAAGTTCTGCGTGATCGCCGATGGCAGCGCCGACTTCTACCCGCGCTTGGGCCCCACCAGCGAATGGGATACCGCAGCCGGGCATGCGGTGCTCGCCTGCGCCGGCGGCCAGGTGACCGATCTCGCCGGCGAGGCGTTACGCTACAACGTCACCGAAAGCGTGTTGAACCCGCATTTCCTGGCCTTCGGCGACACCGCCCACGACTGGCGCGCCTACCTGCCCGAGTCGACCCGCTAGCGCGGTCGGCTACACGCGTCAGGGCGTAGACCGTCAGGGCGCAGGGGCATCGGCGACGTCTTGTTCGTCGTCGCCCGGCGCCTGCACGACCAGCAGGCTGCAGCTCAGACGATCGAGCAGCGATGCGCCCACCGAGCCCTGCCACCAGCGGGCCAGCACCCCGCGGCGCTGATGGCCGACCACCACCAGATTGACGGCCAGGTCTTCAGCCAGCTTGGCGATCTGATGGGCCGGCTCGCCGGCGCGTAAATGGCCTTCGGCATCCACGCCGCGATTCTTGAGCAGGGCCACGCCTTCGTCGAGGATGTTCTCGATACGCTCGCGCTCGGCTTCGTACATGCTTTCGGTATAGAAACCCTCGGCCGCCGCGACCGCGCCAGTCAGCGGCACCACCGCCAGCAGATGAACTTCCACTTCGCCCGAGCCCAGCAGCGGCAGCGTGCGCCGTAGCGCGATACGGCCATGCTCGCTGCCGTCGTAGGCCAGCAGAACCTTCTCGAAGTTTTCCATGCAACACCCCCGTCCAGGCAGCGGATTTGATCGTCTCGGCGTTATGCGCCTCGCTCAATGAAGGGCTTACAGCCGGCCCGTGTCAAGAATGATCCAGGCGGCGCGATTATTCTAGCGCCGCCGTGGGCCGCCGCGCGCGCCTTACACGCCCCGGCAGGCAGGGGCTGCCCGGGTGAGGCACGACCCGTTCAAAGACCGGCCAGTCGCGCTTCGAGTTCTTCGTCGGCGATCAGACGTTCGACCTGTGCCGCGGTCGCCCGTGCCATGGGCTGGCCGTCGACCAGGCTGCGCGGTGCCTCGCGAATTTCGGTCGCCGCGAACAGCGTCGCCTCGAAGCGATGCTCGCCGGCCACGAAACGAAACGCGGGATAAAACCGATGGGCATCGCGGGCGACCTTGTAACGTCGCTCCACGATTTCGAAGGGAATACCCTGGCCCTGCAGGAAAAAATCGAAGCTCTCCGAATGTTCGGCGAACACGTGCAGCTGAATATCGGAGTGCGCATCGGCCAGCCCCGAAAGCACGTCTCCGACCAGACGCGGCTTGAATTCGGCGAACAGCGCCATCGCCTGCAACGCCGCTTCGCGCATGGCGCGCAGCTGGGCGGGCTGTTCATCGCCTGCGAACAGACGTTGGTGTTCGGCCAGTGCGGCTTCGATTTCGCTGTTCTTGGGCAGAATGCTGTTGCGCACGTCGATGCCCAGATGCTGTGCGGCCTTCTGCTTGGCTATACGAAAATCGCGAATGCCCTGCTCGGCCATGAGCCGAGCGGCCAACTGGGCCATATGCTGGCGCTGTGCCGCCTGTTTGCGTGCGCTTGCCATGGCGTGCTTCTCTCCTGGGCGACCGCTATGGCCCACCCGGCTGAATAAACCGATACGACCATACGCCGGGCTGGCCGCGGGCCGGGCTTTCGCCGCCCGCCCCCGCGCCATGCCCGGCCACTCGGCGACTAGAAAAGCTGCTCGACCTCGTTGGACGGGGCATTCTTGCCCGAGCGTCGTGCCTCTTCCGCCGACGGCACGTTGTCCGGGCGGAAGTACTCGGTGATGCCGCCGCCGTCGAGCGAACGCTGGCCGGATTCGGGGTCGATGCTCACCGCCACGAGTTCGGCCGGGCGCGGCGGAATGGCTTCCGGCGTGTCTTTGAGGGCGACGCGCATGAAGTCGATCCACATCGGCAGCGCTGCGTGACCGCCGGTTTCGCTATGCCCCATGGGCGTGAGCTTGTCGAAACCGACCCAGCTGATACCCACCAGGTCGGCGTTGAAGCCCACGAACCAGGCATCGATCTGGTCGTTCGTGGTGCCGGTCTTGCCCGACAGATCGTTGCGCCCGAGCGTCATCGCGCGCTGGCCGGTGCCGCGCTTGACCACGTCGCGCATCATGTCCCCCACCAGCCAGGCGTTGCTGGCGTCGATTACGCGCTCGGCCAGACGCGAGGCGTCGCGCTGGCTGCCGGTGTTTTCCAGCGCGGGGCAATTGCTCGTGCTCGCACAGGCGACCTTCGGCTCGGCCTCGAACTCGACCTCGCCGCGCCCATCCTCGATCTTTGCAATGTAATAGGGCTTGACCTGAAAGCCGTCGTTGGCGAACACCGCATAGGCTTGCGCCATCTGCAGCGGCGAGAACGACGCACTGCCCAGGGCCATCGAGAGGTTGCGCGGAATCTGGTCCTCGGGCAGGCCGAACTTGGCGATGTGCTCGACTGCGGCATCGATACCAATACTGCGCAGCAGGCGGATGGAGACCAGGTTGCGCGAGTGCACCAGCCCCTCGCGCATGCGCGTGGGCCCGTAGATGCGACCACTGTAGTTCTGGGGGCGCCAGGCGTCGCTCAGATCCGGGCTGTCATAGACCACCGGCGCGTCGTTGATCAGCGAGGCGGTCGTGAACCCGTGCGCCAGTGCGGCCGAGTACAAGAACGGCTTGAACGAGGAACCCGGCTGGCGCTGGGCCTGGACCGCGCGGTTGTACTTCGACAGCGAGAAGTCAAAGCCACCCGCCAGCGCCTCGATACCGCCGGTATGCGGATCGAGCGCGACCATGGCGCCCTGCACCTTCGGAATCTCGGCCAGGGTCCAGGCCTTGTCGTCTTCCTTGCTGCCGGTATAGGCCAGCCGCACCACATCGCCACGCGAGACGAGTTTGCTGGCCGGATCGTTGCCGCCCAGCCAGGGCATCTGCTGGGCGTTCAGGGTGACCTCGCCATAGCGTTCGGTCATCAGCGTCGCACTGCGACGCGCCACATCGGTCACCACCGCCGGCACCAGACCACCAGCCACACGCATCTCTTCGAGTGCGGCCGTCAGCGCCTTGGCGTCGTCGACCGTGGCGCTGTCCAGAGTGTCTTCCGGCCCATGCCATGCATGGCGGCTGTCATAGGCCAGCAGGGCCTTGCGCAACGCGTTGTTGGCGGCGCGCTGGCGCTCGGCATCCAGCGTGGTGGTGACATCGAAGCCCGAGGTATAAGCCTTGTCGCCAAAGCGCGCCACCATGTCCTGGCGCACCATTTCGGCCACGTAGTCGGCTTCATAGCGGTCGTCGGTGACACGTGCGGTGGCCGTGACCGGCGCTTCCCGGGCGCTATTGTAGGTCTCGTCGTCGATTTCACCCAGCGCATGCAGCCGCGACAGCACATAGTTGCGCCGCTCGACCGCGCGCTCGGGATTGGCCATCGGGTTGTAGCGCGAGGGGGCCTTGGGCAGGCCGGCGATCATCGCCATCTGCGCGATAGTGAGCTCGTTGAGCGGCTTGTGGTAATAGACCTCGGCGGCCGCACCCACGCCGTAGGCACGATTACCGAGATAGATCTTGTTGAGGTAGATCTCGAGGATCTGTTCCTTGGTGAGTTTCGACTCCAGGCGCAGCGCGAGAATGATCTCCTTGATCTTGCGCACGTAGGTTCGATCGTTGGTGAGATAGAGATTGCGCGCCAGCTGCATGGTGATGGTACTGCCGCCCTGCGTCTTGCGCCCGGTGGTGGCCAGCACGTAGGCCGCTCGGGCGATGCCCTGATAGTCCACGCCGGGATGGTCGAAGAAACGATCGTCCTCGGCCGCGACGAAGGCCTTGACCAGCGCCGGCGGAATTTCGTCATAGGTGCGCGGCAGCCGGCGCTCCAGGCCGAACTCGCCGATCAGCTTGCGATCCGCCGTATAAACGCGCAGCGGCTCGTTAAGCTCGGGGTCGCCGATATCGCCCGCGCTGGGCAACTGCGGCCCGAAATACAGATAGACGCCTGCCACCACCAGCACCGCGAGGGTCGCGGCCGATAGCAAACCGGCAAACAGAAATACAATAATACGGGCGGCGCGCGGCATCGCTTTCATCGAGAATGCACGGCTCACGGGCCGCGGATCGGGAAAAACTCGGGCCATGATACCGGCCCCAATCTTTTTTTGCCGCAGACGTTGCGGAATCGCGACAAGCTGCCGATAAACGTTAGACACGCGGATTCAAACGCTTAAACCTGCAATCATGGATTGCCAAGCGGGCCGCCATGAGTATAGTTAGACCCGGCATTTCGCGCCGCGGCCAACACAGGGCCGGGGGTTAGCGGACACGGGGGTGTTCCGCAGGCCTGAAACCGTTGCGTGGGCCGATCAGGGGGAGTCGGATGGGGCGATTCGAGCAAATCTTCAAGCCGAGGACACGGCCTTTTCTGGGTGTGGACATCAGCTCCACGCGCGTCAAGGTCCTCGAACTCGACGGCAAGCCGGGCGCCTACCGCGTACTCAGCTATGCCAGCGAAGCCCTGCCCGCCGACGTGGTCGCCGATGACCAGGTCGTCGACCCCGAGGCGCTCGCCGCCACCATGACCCGCGTGCTCGAACGCGCCGGCACCCGCACGCGCGACGCGGCGATCGCGGTCTCCGGCCCGACGGTGATCAGCAAGATCATCGACATGCCGGCCGACCTGTCCGACGAGGACATGGAACAACAGATCGGCTTCGACGCCGAGCAGTACATCCCCCACGCCATCGACGAGGTCAACCTGGATTTTCAGGTGCTCGAGCGCGATCCGACCAATCCGGACGTCAACCGCGTACTGCTGGTCGCCTGCCGCCGCGAGAACATCGAAACCCGTATCGGCGCGCTCGACATGGCCGGGGTCAAGGTCAAGATCGTCGACGTCGAGGAGTACGCGCTGCAAAACGCCTCCACGTTGCTCATCGAGCAGACGCCCGCGCTCGCCCACGATGCCAGCGTGGCCGTATTCGACGTCGGCGCCCATCAAACCCGGCTGAGCGTTCAGCATCGCGGCCGCCACGTGTATTCACGCGAGCTGTCGTTCGGCGGCCATAGCCTCGCCGCACGCCTGATCGAGCACTACGAACTCAAGGATACCGACCAACTGCGCGCACGCCTGCGCACCGGCGAGCTCGACGGCGCCGCAATTGCCGGCGACGTATCGGACTTCGCCGAGCGTCTGGCCGGCCAGATCGAGCGGGCGCTGCAGTTCTATATTTCCGCGAGCTCGCGCGATGAGGCCGTCGGCCAGGTGGTGCTCGTGGGCGGGGCGACCCTTTATCCGGGCCTGGAAAGCGCGGTCGCACGCCATATGTCGCGGCCGGTTACGCTCGGCAACCCGCTCGCCGGCATGCTCGCCAGCAGCCGCGCCCGCCGTAACCACGTCGATCACGAGGCCGCGTCGTTGATGGTGACCACCGGTCTGGCGTTGAGGTCGATCCGATGAGCGCTTTGATTCGAATCAATCTTCTCGACTGGCGCGCAGCCGCGCGCGAACGTCGGCGCAAGCAGTTTCTCGGCGCCCTGGCCTTTGCGGCGCTGGCCAGCCTGATGCTCGTCATCGTGCTGCCCACGCTCTATTACGGCCATCTCACCGAGATCCAGCAGTCGCGCAATCGTTATCTGGAAGAACAGATCGCCATCGCCGACCGCCAGATCGTGGAAATTCGGGCGCTGCAGAAGACGCGTGAAAGCCTGATCACGCGCATGCGCATCATCGAGCAGCTTCAGCAGTCGCGCTCCGGCATCGTTCACTACTTCGACGAACTGGTCGACACCATTCCCAACGGCGTCTACCTGACCGCCCTCGCCCAGAAAGGCAACGTCACCAACCTCGACGGCGTGGCGGAATCGAACGCGCGCGTGTCCGATTACATGGTCAACTTCGACGACTCCGACTGGTTCACCGACCCGCGCCTGATCGTGATCAAGTCGAGCGAGAACGGCCCGCAGCGTTATGCCGACTTCACCCTGAATGTCCGCGGCGACAGTCCGCAGAAAAAGGCGAATGAAAACGTCCAGGCCGATACGACCAACCCAGTGGCGCCGCGCTCATGAAGAGTCTCAGTGAATACATCGAAGAGCTGCGCAGCCTGGATCAGAACAATATCGGCAGCTGGCCGACCTGGGCCTACGGCTTTGCCATCGCGCTGGTATGTGCGGTCATCATCGGTATCGGCACCTGGTATTTCGTACTGCCCAAACAGGAAACGCTGGAACGCGTCTCGGCGCGCGAGCCCGAGCTCAAGCAGACCTTCGAAGCCAAGCAGCGGCTGGTCGCCAATCTTGATGCCTACCGGACCCAGCTGGAGGCCATGGAGCTGCAGTTCGGCGCCCTGCTCCAACAGCTGCCGAGCAAGACCGAAGTCCCGAGCCTGCTCAACGACATTTCGCAGACGCGAATCGCCAGCGGCCTCGAAGAGGAGCTGTTCAAGCCCCGCGCCGAGGTACCGCAGGACTTCTACGCGATCCTGCCCAACGATCTGATCGTGACCGGCACCTACCACGAACTCGGGCGCTTCGTGTCCGGGGTGGCCGCGCTGTCGCGCATCGTCACCATCGAAAACGTCGAGATCAAGCCGATCGAAGAAGGCGATGACAGCGGCGACCTGCGCATGAGCATGACCGTGAACACCTATCGCTATCTCGAGGATGCCGGCGATACCACCCAGCCCGCCGGGAGCCAGTCACAATGAAGGCCTTCAAGCGCGTGGGAACGATTGCCGGCCTGTGCCTTGTGCTCGCAGGCTGTGGCGGCGACGACCGCGATCTGCGCGATTTCGTGGCCGAGGTCAAGCAACGCCCGGCCCCGCCGATCGAACCGATTCCCGAAATCGCCCCCTATACGCCCTACAGCTATGAGCCGGGCGGACGGCGCACGCCGTTCACGCCCACCGCGCCGCGCCGCGATTTCGATCGCAACAACGATCTCGCGCCGGACGTGGATCGCCCGCGCGAAGCGCTGGAAGCATTCCCGCTCGATGCGCTGCGCCTGGTCGGCACCATTTCCAGCGGCGGCGTGACCTACGCGCTCATACAGGCGCCCGATGGGGTGGTATATCGCGTGACCCACGGTGCCCATCTCGGCCAGAACTACGGCGAGATCGACGGCATTTCCGAAAACGGCGTCCTTCTAACCGAAATCGTCCCGGACGGCCTGGGCGGCTATATCCGCCGCCCGGCCACGATCGCCCCCTCGCGGTGAAAGAGAACCAGACTATGAGCAGATCGATTGCACGCATTTCCTCGCTCACCCGGCGGGTATCCCGGCAGTGGCTCACCCTTGCCCTGCTGTGCGCCGGCGCAACGACCGCGCAGGCGGCAACGAACACGCTCACGGCCGTCAACGCCGCCCCGACTGGCGGCGACCAGGTGAGTATCCGTCTGACCATGGCCACCAGTGCGCCCATTCCCTCGGTGTTCACCGTCAACGAGCCGGCGCGTCTTTCCATCGACCTGCCCGATACCGACCTCGCGGTCGACCAGCGCTATCAGCGCATCGACCAGGGGGCCGTGCAGGCCGTCGCCATGGCCGAAGGCGATAACCGCACCCGTGTGGTGATCGAACTCACCGCCATGACCGACTACACCGTCAACCGCGACGGCAATGCGATCGTGATCGGCGTCGGCGGCGACGTGTCCACCCAGACCGCGCCGATGGCGGCACAGCCGGCGGGCAACAACAGCTATCAACCGGCCACGGCGTCGATGCGCGGCCCGCAGGTGCGCGATATCGATTTTCGTCGCGGCGAGGACGGAGCCGGTCGCGTCGAGATCGTTCTGGACGGCGTCAACGGCGCGGTGGACGTGAGCGAACGCGGCGGCCAGGTCATCGCGACCATGCCCGGCGTGCAGCTGCCGGCCGCACTCGAGCGCCGCCTGGACGTGCTGGACTTCGCCACCCCGGTCAAGACCATCGACGCCATGCAGCGCGATGGCAACACCCGCATCGTGATCACCCCCGTTTCGGGCGCGGATTTCGAACAGGTGGCCTATCAGACCGGCGATCGCTTCTTCATCGAGCTTCAGCCGATTACCGCGAGCGACAAGGCCGAAAGCGAAGCCCAGGAGCCACAGTACACCGGCCAGCGTATCTCGCTGTCGTTCCAGAACATCGACGTACGTGCCGTGCTCCAGATCGTGGCCGACGTGGCCGATGTGAACATGGTCGTCTCCGATAGCGTCAGCGGCAATATCGCCCTGCGTCTGGAAGACGTGCCCTGGGACCAGGCGCTGGACATCATCCTGCAGGCCAAGGGCCTGGGCATGCGTCGTGAAAACAACGTGATCACGGTCGCCCCGCTGGCCGAGATCGCGGCCCGCGAACAGGCCGAACTCGCCGCCCAGCAGGCCACCACGAACCTCGCACCGCTGCGCTCGGAAATCATCCAGATCAACTATGCCCGGGCCGGCGAACTCGCCGCCCTGCTGCGCAGCACGACCGGCGAACTGTCGCTGCTGTCCGACCGCGGCCAGGTCACCGTCGACGAACGCACCAACAGCCTGCTCATCAACGAAACCCGCGACAAGCTCAGCGAGATTCGCAACGTCATCAACCGACTGGATATTCCGGTTCGACAGGTACTGATCGAATCGCGCATCGTGGTTGCCAACCGTGAGTTCTCGCGCAACCTGGGCGTATCGTCCTCGGCCACGGATAACGCCGCCTTTGAATCCTCCAGCGGCGGCAACTATCTGGTCGACAACGGCTATACCATCAACCTGCCGGTGAACAACCCGGCCGGCACGATCACCACGAGCATCGTCGGCGACACGTTCAATCTGGACCTCGCCCTGTCGGCGCTGGAATCGGAAAACCGCGGCGAAATCATCTCCGCACCGCGGGTGATCACCGCCAACGCCAAGGAAGCCAAGATCGAGCAGGGCGTGGAAATCCCCTACCTCGAAGCGGCCTCCAGTGGCGCGGCCACGGTCCAGTTCAAGGAAGCCGTGCTTGGCCTGACCGTCACCCCGCAGATCACGCCCGACGAGCGCGTCATCATGGACCTTTACGTCACCCAGGACACTCAGGGCGACACGATCGCCGTACAGGGCGGTGGCAGCGTGCCGTCGATCAATACCCGGAGTCTGACCACCCAGGTGCTGGTCGATAACGGCGATACGGTAGTGCTCGGCGGCATCTACGAGCAGGAGAACCGTAACCAGGCCGACCGGATTCCGATCCTGAGCGAGATTCCGCTGGTCGGCGGGCTGTTCCGTCGCACGCAAAGCCAGCGCGACAAGCGCGAACTGCTGCTGTTCGTCACACCCAAGATTCTCAAAGAGCAGCTGTCGCTCGGCAACTGACCGCGCGGCGACCGAACGAGCCGATTGCATTCACGATTTCAATATTCCTAGGGGGAATACATGTCGGGGAAGACCATTTATCAGCTGCTCGCCGTCACGGCGCTCGCGGCTACGCTCGCCGCCTGCGGCGGGTCCACGTCAGGCGGCGACGACGATAACGGCGGCGGTTCGTCGGGCGGCGGCTCGGGTGGTGGCGGCACCAATGAGCCCGGCACGCCCAACTCCAACCCGCAAATCGGCTCGATCGACGGCTCGGGTCAATTCCAGCCGGGTCGTATCGGTGTGGCTGACTCGTCGCTCCAAGCGGGTCAGAGCTCAAGCTTGACGGTCCGTCTTCGCGGCACCGACGGTAGTAGCCTGAGCGAATCGGCTCAGGTGTTTTTTTCATCTGAGTGCGCATCCACTGGCCAGGCCGATATCACGCCCGCCGTTGTCGATAGTCAGGGCGGCATAGCCACAACGACCTATACCGCGCTTGGCTGCGTCGGTACAGACACGGTGACTGCCCGGACTAGCGTTGAAGACACCACGCTGACAGCCACTGCTGACATCGAGACCCAGGCCGCGGAATTCGGCGCCATCGAGTTCGATTCTGTATCGCAGCAGCTGATCGGTTTAAGAGGTACGGGCGCGCTACCTGAACAGTCGAGAGTTACGTTCAGGGTGACGAACAGCACTGGCTCGCCGCTGCCCAATCAAACCGTTGACTTTTCGCTCAATACGACGGTGGGCGGATTGAGTTTGAGCAACGCCTCAACCACAACCGACAGTCAAGGGATCGCAACGACGACGGTTACTTCCGGCACCGTTGCGACATCCGTGCGCGTTACCGCTTCCACGACGAGCACATCCGGCCAGCAGCAAAGCGCTCAGTCAAGTGAACTGGCCGTCACGACGGGCCTGCCCGACAACGACAACTTCTCTCTAAGCGCGACGAAGTTGAATATCGAAGGCCAGGAATTCGACGGCATAACGACCGAAATTACAATTCGCGCGGCCGACCGGTTCAATAATCCGGTTCCGGACGGTACCGCGGTTAACTTCAGAACAGAAGGCGGCTCGATCCCCGGCAGCTGCACGACGCAGAATGGCGCTTGTAGCGTGACGCTTACGTCCCAGGACTCGCGTCCAGACGACGGCCGGGCGACCGTCCTTGCGACCGCGATCGGTGAAGAGACATTCTCTGACACTTCACCCTCCAACGGCCGTTTCGACGAAGGCGAGTTCAACCCCAACGATGATCTGCCGGAAGCCTTCGTCGACTACAACGAGGACGGCGCCCGTAACAGCAACGAACCCTACATCGACTTCAATAACAACGGTAGCTACGATCTCGGCGATGGCGAATTCACCGGCCTTCGCTGCCAGCCGGGCGCGAGCGCGTCGGACGAACTCGACTGCACGACCGAATCGATCAATGTTCGGGACCAGGTCGTCATCGTCTTCAGCAACAGTAGCCAAGTCATCGAGTTCGACCCTTCGTCAATCAGTCTCGATAGCGGGAATGTGCTGGTAAGTGTTTCGGTGGGCGGCCCTGGCGGCCGAGTGCCACCGGCCGAAACGCAAATCCAGGCGACGACGGAAGTGGGATCGATCGTTGGGCCTTCGAGTTATACTGTTCGCAGCACCTCAGCACGAGGGCCGTTTATTGCGACCTTCGAGCTCGAGCCCGCGGACAATTTGAACGAACCCGATACCGGGCGGTTGCGAGTGACTGTTACGACGCCGCAGGGCGTAATAAGCCGAGGGTCCGCGCCGGTGTCGCAAAACCCCTAGCAGGATGAGCGGCGCGCCCCGGGGCGCGCCGCTCTATTTGGTAGGATCGAAACGCGAACTGCCTTGTGGCCAGGTAACTGCGTTAAACTGCTCGCGAAATGATCCTGGTTGTTCTGGCTCGCGGCTGAATATTTGCCGGGCCCACCTATCCTCGTTTTCCGAGACCAAACTAAGATTACATGGCAGCAAACCCAAACATCTATCTCGTCGGCCCCATGGGCGCCGGCAAAACGACGATCGGCCGGCGCATTGCCGAAATCAAGGGCATGACCTTTGTGGATTCGGACCATGAGGTCGAAAAGCGCACGGGCGTCGATATCTCTTTCATCTTCGATATGGAAGGTGAGGACGGCTTTCGCAAGCGCGAACGCGAGATGATTGCAGAGCTGTCGGAGCAGCCGAACACGGTAATGGCCACCGGCGGCGGCGCGATTCTGGATGAATCCACTCGCGACCTGCTCTCGGCCCGCGGTGTAGTGGTCTACCTGCAGACATCGCTGGAGCAGCAGATCGCGCGTACCCGCAAGGCCAACAATCGGCCGCTGCTTGAGGGCAGCGACGATGTCGAGGCCACCCTGGCCCAGCTCATGGAAGAGCGCGACCCCCTCTACCGCTCCATTGCCGATGTGGTGGTCGCCACCGGCGACCAGCAGGCACGCCGCCTCGCTCGCGAGATCGTCGAGCAGCTCGAGGCCATCGGTACGGCGTGACGGCCGGCGCCGCCAACGCGCCGGCCTATGCCGGCTTCTGGATACGGGTATTCGCCTCGCTGGTCGACTCGATCCTGATCGCCTTCATCACCGCACCGATAATGCGGCTTGTCTACGGCCCGGCGTTCTTTGCCGCCGAGGGACCGTTGATCATGGGGCCGGCCCATGTACTCGTTGTTTACGTGCTGCCCGCAGTAGCCGTGGTTCTGTTCTGGATCTACCGGCAGGCCACGCCCGGCAAGATGCTGGTTGGCGCGCGAGTGGTCGATGCGCACACCGGCGGCCAGCCGGGCACCGGCCAGCTGGTCATTCGTTACCTGGGCTATTTCGTGTCCTCGTTCCCGCTGGGCCTTGGCCTTGTCTGGGTCGCCTTCGATCGGCGCAAGCAGGGCTGGCACGACAAACTCGCCAAGACCGTGGTCATTCGCGAGCAGGCGGGCGGCGGCGGCCACTTCGACGACGAAACCGAACACACACAACCGGAGCGCTGGCAGGCATGAGCGTCGCAATCGAAAATACCCGTCGTGCCGATTTGCGCGTCGACCTGGGCGAGCGCAGCTACGAAATCGTCATCGCTCGCGGCATCATCGAACAGGCCGGCGCCTACACCGGCGCGATACACGGCCAGCGCGTGCTGATCGTGACCAACGAAACGGTCGCACCGCTCTATGCAGCCGCTGTGGAAAACGCGCTGTCGGCCGAGCACGACGTCGATACGCTGGTTCTGCCCGACGGCGAGCAGTACAAGACGCTGGCCACGCTCGACAAGATCTACGACCGGCTGCTCGAGAACGGCTACGGCCGCGATGCCACCATCGTCGCTCTGGGCGGTGGCGTGATCGGCGATATCGCCGGCTTCGCGGCCGCCAGCTACCAGCGCGGCATCGACTTCGTGCAGCTGCCCACCACCCTGCTCGCCCAGGTGGATTCTTCGGTCGGCGGCAAGACCGGCGTCAATCATCGTCTGGGCAAGAACATGATCGGCGCCTTTCACCAGCCCACGCGCGTGCTCGCCGATGTCGGCGTGCTCGACAGCCTGCCGGCACGCGAGTTCGCCGCCGGCATGGCCGAGGTGATCAAGTACGGCCTGATTCGCGACCGCCCGTTCCTGGATTGGCTGGATACGAACATGGCCGCAATCAATGCCCGCGATGCGGATGCGTTGATCGAGGTGATCCGGCGCTCCTGTGCGAACAAGGCCGAGGTGGTGGCCGCCGACGAACGCGAAGCCGGCCAACGTGCCCTGCTCAACCTCGGGCATACCTACGGCCACGCCCTCGAGGCCGAACTGGGTTATGGCGAATGGCTGCATGGCGAGGCGGTCGCAGCCGGCATGTGCATGGCCGCCGACACCGCCTGCCGGCTGGGCTGGCTCGACGAAAGCCAGTGCGAACATATCGAACGCCTCATCGGCGCCGCGCACCTGCCCATCGCCCCACCGCGCACGCTGGAACGCGCGCGCATCCGCGCGCTCATGGCCCGCGACAAGAAGGCCACGGCCGGCAGCCTGCGGTTGGTGCTCATGCGCGATATCGGCCATGCCGTTGTCACGCGCGACTATGGCGACGCGCTCGACGAAACCCTGAAACGGTATTTCGAAAATTAGCCGTTTCTACAACGCTCCTGCGCCGTTGCCTGCGCGCGCCGATTGATTGCGCATCGGCCGCCTTTTATACTTTTATTCAACGTGGGTTCGTTACCGGCGCTCGAAACGGGCTGCCACATCAGAACGGCCCGTTGCGCCGTATAGTGTGACCATCCAGGCGGCGAACGCCGCGGCACAT
Source organism: Salinisphaera sp. (assembly GCF_002729955.1). GTDB lineage: Bacteria > Pseudomonadota > Gammaproteobacteria > Nevskiales > Salinisphaeraceae > Salinisphaera. Next base: position 97,953 of record NZ_PBYA01000051.1, read on the forward strand.
GATTTCCGATACGGCATTCGGCATCCGGGAATTGCCCTCGATCGCGCCGAATCTGACCCGAGGACTTAAAATGCACCAGTTGAAAGGCGGACTCTATTCTCCGGAGTTCGAGAGAGATGCCTGCGGCTTCGGCCTGATCGCGAACATGGACAACCAGCCAAGCCATTGGCTGGTCGAGACCACCATCGGCGCGCTCGAACGGCTCACCCATCGCGGCGCGGTCGCCGCCGACGGCAAGACCGGCGACGGCTGCGGCATCCTGATGAAAAAGCCGGATGCCTTCCTGCGCACGATCGCCGAGGAAGCCGGTATCGAACTGGCCGATCACTACGCCAGCGGTATCGTCTTCCTGAACCCGGACGCCGACCTGCGCGAAGCCGCCAAGGCGGAGCTCGGCCGCCAGCTGGAGGCCGAGGGGCTGACGGTTGCGGGCTGGCGCGAAGTGCCGATCGATGCACAGTCCGCCTGCGGCAACCAGGCGCTGGAAACCCTGCCGCATCTGGAACAGCTGTTCGTGAACGCGCCGGCCGACATGGACCATGCGCTGTTCGAGTCCAAGCTGGTGTTCTCGCGTCGGCGTACCGAAAACGCCCTGCCCGACGACGAGGTGTTTTATGTGCCGTCGCTGTCGGCACACGTGCTGTCGTACAAGGGCATGGTCATGCCCAGCTATCTGCCGGTGTTCTACAAGGACCTGGCCGACGAGCGTCTGGAAACCTCGCTGTGCGTGTTCCATCAGCGCTTTTCCACTAACACGCTGCCGCAGTGGCGTCTGGCCCAGCCGTTTCGCTATCTGGCCCATAACGGCGAGATCAACACGGTCACGGGTAACCGCAACTGGTCGACCGCGCGGGCGAACAAATTCGCCTCCGACAAGCTGCCTGACCTGGAATCGATCCTGCCGCTGGTCTCGACCACCGGCTCGGATTCGCAGAGCCTCGACAACATGCTCGAGGTACTGCTCGCGGGCGGCATGGACATCTTCTATGCCATGCGCCTGCTGATGCCGCCGGCCTGGCAGAACGTCGATTACATGTCGGCCGATCTGCGTGCCTTCTACGAATACAACTCCATGCATATGGAGCCCTGGGACGGCCCGGCGGGCATCGTGCTCACCGACGGGCGCTATGCCGCCTGCTGTCTGGATCGCAACGGCCTGCGCCCGGCGCGCTATGTGATCACCAAGGATCGCCACATCACCCTGGCCTCCGAAATCGGCGTCTGGGACTACAACCCGGCGGACGTGGTCGCCAAGGGCCGCCTGAAGCCCGGCGACATGATCGCCGTGGATACCGAAAACGGCGAACTGATCAAGCCGCAGGAAATCGACAAGCGCCTGGCCAGCCGTGCTCCCTACAAGCAGTGGCTGAAAAAGAACGCGCGCATGCTCGAATCGCGGCTGGCCGACACCCGCGACGAAGCCTGGATGGAGCGCGAGCAGGTCAAGGTCTACGAAAAGCTCTTCCATGTGTCGTTCGAAGAGCGCGACCAGGTACTGCGTCCGCTGGCCGAAGCCGGCCAGGAAGCCACCGGCTCCATGGGCGACGACACGCCGTTCCCGGTGCTGTCGCGCGTGGATCGGGTCATCTACGACTATTTCCGCCAGAAGTTCGCCCAGGTCACCAACCCGCCGATCGACTCGCTGCGCGAGCGTATCGTCATGTCGCTGGAGACCTGCTTCGGGCGCGAGCGCAACGTGTTCGAGGAAAACGAGGAACGCGCCAAGCGTCTGGTGGTGGATTCGCCGGTGCTCTCGACCGGCAAGTTCCGTCGCCTGCTGTCGATCGACGATGACGACTACGCGCATACGATCATCGACCTCAACTACGACGCGAACACCGCGCTGTCCGATGCGATCGCCATGATCTGCGATCAGGCGGTGGATGCGGTCAAGGCCGGCAAGACGGTAATCGTGCTCTCTGATCGCGAGATCGAACAGGGCAAGCTGCCCATTCAGGCACTGCTGGCCACCGGCGCGATCCATCATCGCCTGACCCGCGAGAACCTGCGTTGCGACGCCAATCTGGTGGTGGATACCGCCAGCGCACGCGATGCGCATCACTTCGCCTGCCTGATCGGCTACGGTGCGAGCGCGATTCATCCTTATCTGGCCTACGAAAGCCTCAACGACCTCGTGCGCTGCGGCCAGGTCGACGGCCGCGACCCGGACGAGCTCTGTGCGACCTATCGCAAGGGCATCAACAAGGGTCTGTACAAGATCATGTCCAAGATGGGCATTTCCACGGTCACCAGCTACCGCGGCGCCCAGCTGTTCGAGATCGTCGGCCTCGATGAAGAGGTGACCGAAACCTGCTTCAAGGGCACGGTCAGCCGTATTTCCGGCGCCGGCTTCGCCCATCTGCAGGCCGATATCGCGCGTCTGGCACAGAACGCCTGGAACCCGCGCGTGGCCATCAACCAGGGCGGGCTGCTCAAGTTCGTGCACGGGCAGGAATATCACTGCTACAACCCGGACGTGATCGCCACCCTGCACGACGCCGTGTCCACCGGCGACTACGACAAGTACCGCGAGTACGCCGATATCGTGCAGGGCCGGCCCGTGTCGGTGCTGCGCGACCTGTTCAAGCTGCGCGACGATATCGAGCCGATCTCCATCGACGACGTCGAGCCCATCGAAGACATCACGCCGCGTTTCGACTCGGCCGGCATGTCGCTGGGCGCGCTCTCGCCCGAGGCCCACGAATCGCTGGCCCAGGGCATGAATCGGATGGGCGGGCGCTCGAACTCGGGCGAAGGCGGCGAAGACGCGGCTCGCTACGGCACCGACAAGATGTCGAAGATCAAGCAGGTGGCATCGGGCCGCTTTGGCGTGACCCCGCATTATCTGGTCAACGCCGAAGTGCTGCAGATCAAGATCGCCCAGGGTGCGAAACCTGGCGAAGGCGGTCAGCTGCCGGGTCACAAGGTCAACGAAATGATCGCCCGCCTGCGCTATTCCAAGCCGGGCGTGGCGCTGATTTCGCCGCCGCCGCATCACGATATCTACTCGATCGAGGATCTGGCCCAGCTGATCTTCGACCTCAAGCAGGTCAATCCGCAGGCGCTGGTGTCGGTCAAGCTCGTGTCGGGCCCTGGCGTGGGCACGATCGCAGCCGGCGTGGCCAAGGCCTATGCCGATCTGATCACGATTTCCGGCTACGACGGCGGCACGGGTGCATCCCCGCTCACCTCGGTCCGCTATGCCGGCACGCCGTGGGAGCTCGGCTTGTCGGAAACCCAGCAGACGCTGCGCGCCAACGACCTGCGCGAAAAGGTTCGCGTACAGACCGATGGCGGTCTCAAGACCGGCCTGGACGTGATCAAGGCTGCGATTCTGGGCGCCGAATCGTTCGGCTTTGGCACCGGCCCAATGGTGGCGCTCGGCTGCAAGTACCTGCGCGTATGCCATCTCAACAACTGTGCGACGGGTGTCGCGACCCAGAACGAGGTGCTGCGCGAACGCCACTTCATCGGTATTCCCGAGATGGTGCAGAACTTCTTTGGCTTTATCGCCCAGGACACGCGCGAGCTGATGGCCAAGATCGGCGTGCGCTCGCTCGGCGAGCTGATCGGGCGCACCGATCTGCTCGAAATCCTGCCGGGCGAAACGCCCAAGCAGCAGGGCCTCGATCTGGAGCCGATCCTGTCCAAGGGCGGGCTGGCCGATGATATCCCGACCCAGTGTCTGGATCCGCACAACGAACCCTTCGACAAGGGCGAGTTGGCCGAACAGATGGTTGCGGACGCGCTGGATGCGATCGAAAACAAGAGCGGTGGCACCTTCGAATACGAAGTGCACAACAACAACCGCTCGCTCGGCGCGCGGCTGTCCGGCGAGATCGCGCGTCGTCACGGCAACCTGGACATGGAAGACGCGCCGATCACGCTCAAGCTTACCGGCACGGCCGGCCAGAGCTTCGGCGTGTTCAATGCCGGCGGCCTGCATATGTATCTGGAAGGCGATGCCAACGACTATGTCGGCAAGGGCATGGCCGGCGGGCGGCTGGTGATCCGGCCCTCGCGGGATGCGGGCTTTGTCGCTCGTGATGCAGCCATCATCGGCAACACCTGCCTGTACGGTGCTACCGGCGGCGCGCTGTATGCCGCCGGCATGGGCGGCGAACGCTTCGGCGTGCGCAACTCGGGGGCCACCGCGGTCGTGGAAGGCATTGGCGATCACGGCTGTGAATACATGACCGGTGGCTGCGTGGTCGTGCTCGGCCATACCGGCGTGAACTTCGGCGCTGGCATGACCGGCGGTCTGGCCTATGTGCTGGATGAAAAACGCGAGTTCGTCGACCGCTACAATCACGAGCTGATCGACATCCATCGGCTGGTTTCCGAAAACATGGAAGCCCACCGCCACTATCTGCGCGAGATGATCGAAGCCCACGTGGCCGAAACCGGCAGCGCCTGGGGCGCCGAAATCCTCGAGGATTTCCGCGACTACATCGGCCAGTTCTGGCTGGTCAAGCCCAAGGCCGAAAGCGTGGAAACGATCCTGGATACGCTCAATCGCGCGGCCTGATCACGCCGCAGAAAGGGGCCGCGCCGCGCCTGCTCATCGACAGGCGCGGCGCGGGCTGCGTAACGACTAAAGGTTAGCAATGGCAAAGAATCATTTGCAGTTTCTCGACATGCCGCGCCAGGACCCGAAAAAGGTCGAGGTGCCGGTACGCATCCACGAATTCGCCGAAATCTACGGTCAGTTCGACAAGGAAACCGCCTCCCAGCAGGCCGGGCGCTGTATTTCCTGTGGCAATCCCTACTGCGAATGGAAATGCCCGGTCCATAACTACATCCCGAACTGGTTGAAGCTCGTCAACGAGGGCAATCTGTTCGAGGCGGCCGAACTGTCGCACGCCACCAACACCTTGCCCGAAATCTGTGGCCGTATCTGCCCGCAGGATCGCCTTTGTGAAGGCGCCTGCACGATGAACGACGGCTTCGGCGCCATCACCATCGGCTCGGTCGAGAAATACATCACCGACGAGGCCTTCAAGCAGGGCTGGCGTCCGGATGTTTCCAACGTGGTATGGACGGACAAGAAGGTAGCCGTGATCGGCGCCGGCCCGGCCGGCCTGGGCGCGGCGGATATCCTCGTTCGCAGCGGCGTCAAGGCCGTGGTATTCGACAAGTATCCACGTATCGGCGGCCTGCTCACCTTCGGCATTCCCCCGTTCAAGCTCGAAAAGAGCGTGGTCGAAACCCGCCGCGAGGTCATGGAAGGCATGGGCGTGGAATTCCGGCTGGGCTGCGAAGTGGGCAAGGACGTCCAGATCGAAGACCTCATGGAAGAATACGATGCCGTCTTCATGGGCATGGGCACCTATACCTACATGAAAGGCGGCTTCCCCGGCGAGGATCTCGACGGCGTACACGAAGCGCTGCCTTTCCTGGTGGCCAACATCAACCGCGAACTGGGCCTGGAAAAGAATCCGCGCGACTTCATCGACATGCGCGGTGAGCGCGTGGTGGTGCTCGGCGGCGGCGATACCGCGATGGACTGCAACCGCACTTCGATCCGCCAAGGCGCCAAGAAGGTCATCTGCGCCTATCGTCGCGACGAAGAGAACATGCCCGGCTCGGCGCGCGAATTTCAGAACGCGCGCGAGGAAGGCGTGGAGTTCATGTTCAACCGTCAGCCGGTGGAAATCGTTGGCGACACCAAAGTCGAAGGCATCAAGGTCGTCACCACCAAGCTGGGCGCGCCGGATGAACGGGGCCGGCGCCGGCCCGAGCCGGTGCCGGGCACCGAGGAAGTCATCGAAGCCGATCGCGTGATTATCGCGTTTGGTTTCCGCCCCAACCCGCAGGAATGGTTCGATACGCACAGCGTGGATATCGACGATGGCGGTCGCGTGATTGCCCCGGGCAAGGGTCGATTCAAGCATCAGACCACCAATCCCAAGATCTTTGCCGGCGGCGATATGGTGCGCGGTTCCGATCTGGTGGTCACCGCGGTGTTCGAAGGCCGGGAAGCCGCCAAGGGCATTCTCGACTATCTGCAGGTCGGCGTCGGCGAATCCGGCAACGCGGCCTGATAGATCACCTTCTCTCGCGGCGCGTCGGCTCGGCCACGCGCCGCGAACTAGACCGCTGACTGGAGCACGCTCTTGCGCCCCATTGCCGATATCGACCGCCTCATCTTCGCGCTCGACGTACCCGACGCCGAGGCCGCGCGTGCACTGGTCGACCAGCTGGGCGATGCAGTGAATTTCTACAAGGTCGGCCTTGAACTGGCCATGGCGCCCGGCTATTTCGAACTGGTCGACTGGCTCAAGGCCCGCGGCAAGAAGGTCTTCGTCGATGTAAAGCTATTCGATGTGCCGGCTACCGTGGCCGCGGCCGTACGCCGGCTATGCGCACGCGATATCGACTTCATCACCGTGCACGGCAACCAGTCGGTCATGGAAGCCGCCGCCAAGGCGCGCAGCGGCGACTCGCGCATCCTCGCCGTCACCGCCCTCACCAGCCTCGATCAGGGTGATCTGGACGACATGGGCTTTGCCTGCGATATCGAATCGCTGGTGCTTTCGCGCGCCAAGCGGGCTCTGGAAGCCGGCTGCGACGGGGTGATTTCGTCGGGCATGGAAGTCGCCAACCTGCGCGCCCACGCGCCCGAGAAGCTGATCGCGGTTACCCCCGGCATTCGCCCTGTCGCCAACGACGAAGGCGCGGGCGACGATCAGAAACGGGTGATGACGCCAACCGCTGCCATTGCCGCCGGCGCGGACTATCTGGTGGTGGGCCGGCCGATCCGTAATGCCAACGATCCCCGCGCGGCTGCACTCGCAATTCAGCGCGAAATCAGCCAGGCGATCGCAGACCGCTAGCCGCGCGCCAACGTCTGAACAGGCCGGCGGTATGCCCCGCCCGGCCAAGCCGTTAAACTGCGCGCCGTCCCATTCTTCGCGCGGCCGAGCGTCGCGTGCGTTGCGAGTGCCTTATGTCTCACGATCGTCTGCTGCGTGCGCTCAAGCGCGAACCCGTTGATGTCACCCCCGTCTGGCTGATGCGTCAGGCCGGGCGCTATCTGCCGGAATACCGCAAGCTGCGCGAACAGGCCGGCAGCTTTCTCGATCTGTGCCAGAACCCGGAGCTGGCCTGCGAGGTCACGCTGCAGCCGTTACGGCGTTTTCCGCTCGACGGCGCGATTCTGTTTTCGGACATTCTCACGATTCCGGAAGCCATGGGTCTGGGCCTGCATTTCGTGGCCGGCGAAGGCCCGCACTTCCATCATCCGGTGCGCACGCCCGACGAGATCGCGAAATTGCGCGTACCGGATATCGAGGAAAGCCTCGGTTATGTCCCGGCCGCCGTGCGCCTGATCCGTCGCGAGCTCGACGGCAAGACGCCGCTGATCGGCTTTGCCGGCAGCCCGTGGACGCTGGCCACCTATATGGTCGAAGGCGGGCCATCGAAGAACTATCAGCACATCAAGGCATTGATGTACAACGCGCCGGACTCGCTGCATCAGCTCATGGATATCCTCGCGCGCTCGGTCGCGGCCTATCTCAATGCCCAGATCGCGGCCGGCGCCCAGGCGGTTCAGATCTTCGATACCTGGGGCGGCGTGCTCACGCCCGCGGCCTATCGCGAATTTTCGCTGGCCTACATGCAACGCATCGTCGAGCAGCTCGACGACGCGCCGGATGGCAGCAAGGTGCCGGTGATTCTGTTCACCAAGGGCGGCGGCCCCTGGCTGGAAGCCATGGCCGCCACCGGCTGCGATGCGCTGGGTCTCGACTGGACCATCGATATCGACGAAGCGCGGGCGCGCGTGGGCGACAAGGTCGCGCTACAGGGCAATCTCGACCCGGCCATGCTCTATGCCAAGCCCGAGGTCATTCGTGAAAACGTGGCCGATGTGCTCAAGCGCTTCGGCGATCATCCGGGCCATGTGTTCAACCTCGGCCACGGGGTCACGCCGCAGGTCGACCCCGACCATGTCGCGGCCCTGGTGGACGCCGTACACGAGTTTTCCGCGCGCTGAGAGATAAATCGGGCCGGCCCCATGCGCGCCGGCTTGGCCTTGTCATCGGCAACCGTTACATTGCCGACATCGTTTCTTCAAAGCTGTGTACGACGCCTGTATGAAGCGCGCGCTACAAAACATTCGCGGGGCGATCGCCATCGCGGGCATGGTGCTGGTCACACTGATCGGCTTCATTCCGCTATTGCCCACCAGTCTGGTCAAATTGCTTGCGCCGTGGCCGGCCGTGAAAAAACCGGCCACCCATGCCGTGCTCTGGGTGGCACGCTGGTGGGCGCGTGGCATCAATGCTTGCATCCTGGGCATGGGCCGCACCCGCGTGAGCTACGATCAGCAGGTGCCCGACGATCCCCATGGCCGCTATGTGGTGATCTCCAACCACCAGTGCTGGGCCGACGTGATGCTGCTATGCCACGTCATCGAGCCGCAACTGCCTTTCCCGCGCTATTTCATCAAGGAACAGCTGCGCTGGCTGCCGGTCGTCGGCATGGCCTGCTGGGCGCTGGATTTTCCGTTCATGAAACGCCACAGCCGGGCCGAGATCGAAAAGAATCCGGCCCTGCGCACCCGCGACATGGAAACCGTACGCCGCTCCTGTGAAACCTTTCGCGACTGGCCGGTGACCATCGTCAATTATGCCGAGGGCACGCGCTCGAATGCAGCCAAGCGACGGGCGGTCAATTCGCCCTACGAAGCACTGATGCCGCCCAAGGCCGGCGGTACCGCCTTTACCCTGAACGCCATGCACGACGTGCTCGATGGCGTGCTCGACATGACCGTGGCCTATGTGAATACGCCCGAGCCGAAGTTCTGGGACATGCTCTGCGGGCGTATCGACGAAGTCGTGATTCGCGTACGCCGGCTGGATATTCCCAGCGATCTGCTCGAAGGCGACTACATGGGCGATGCCGATTACCGCAATCGCTTCAAGCGCTGGCTCGAACAACTCTGGGCCGAGAAGGATATCGAGGTCGCAGCGCTACAGGACCCGCGCCGGTCCGCGACGCGTTTCTCCCAGGTGGATAAAGCCTCGTGAGCGGCCCGCGTGTGGTGTGGATTACCGGCGCGAGCTCGGGCATCGGCGCGGCCCTGGCCCGCGAGATGGCGGCCAACGGCTGGCAGGTCGCCGCCAGCGGGCGTAACCGCGAACGCCTCGATGCACTTTGTGCCGACGCACCCGACGCGATCCACGCCTTCGTGCTCGATGTCACCGACGGCGCGGCGAATAACGAAACGGTCGCCGCAATCGAACAACAGCTGGGCCCGATCGACCTTGCAGTATTCAATGCCGGCATCGGTAGCCAGTTCTCTGTCACTCGCTTCGACGCCGCCGATGTCCAGGATCGCATGGCCGTGAACTATGGCGGCGCGGTCAACGGCATCGGCGCGGTGTTGCCCGGCATGCTCGAGCGCGGCGCCGGCCAGATCGCGCTGACTGCCAGCGTGGCGGGTTTTCGCGGTTTGCCCGGGGGCGCGCCCTACTCGGCCTCCAAGGCGGCGATGATCGCGCTGGCCGAGGGGCTCAAGCTCGATCTGGATCGTCACGGTATCGCCGTGAGCGTGATCACCCCCGGTTTCGTGCGTACGCCGATGACCGAGAAGAACCGGTTTCCCATGCCGTTCATGGTCGACGCCGACGACGCAGCCCGGCGTATCCGTCGTGGCCTGGCCGCGAAACGCTTCGAGATCACGTTTCCACGCCGCCTGTCCTACATACTCAAGCTCCTGCAGCGCCTGCCGTATGCGCTGTATTTTCCCATCATCCGTCGTGTGGCGAGGCTCTAGTCATGAACACAGTCGTCTGGATCGTGATCATTATCGGCGTGTTGGTGGCCGCCTTCGGCATTCTGAACTGGGTACGCGCCCAGATCGCGGCCAGCCGCGAAGACCTCAAGCATGTCGATCGCAGCAAGCTGCGGGACATGGACAAGGATGCCTGGGCCGAAGAGGAACGCGAAAAGGACGACTGGAAAAGCTAAGGAAGCTCTGCACAACCTGTCACCGTCGCGCCGGCGTGCTTTGCCCGTGGCTGCCTCGACGCTGACCAGGCGCGCGCAAAGCCGGCGGCCCCGAAGGGGTTTGGCCTCAAATGCGCCGCGACAGGGTTGTGCGAGCTTGACCTGCCAATAAGGCAGCCGCTGCGCTCGCACGCCTTGTCGCACCGCATTCGACCTTGAAAGTCTTTTCAGGGCGAACGCGAACCGCGAGAGGTTATGCAGAGCTTCCCTAAAGCCCGCGTTCATCCGCCGCCGCGCCCACAGGCGTAGAATGCCGGTTGGTATGCGCCCGCGACGGGCGCGTGTGTACTGCGTTTCAACCCAGGCGATCGTATGACCGACGAGATCATTCGCTGGCTCACACCCTGGGAGCCCCAGCCGGTGTTGATCGCGGTCTTTGCCCTCGCCGCGCTGTGCTATGCGCGCGGCCTCGCCCGGCGGCGACGCATACGCGATATCGCGCCGGCGATCGCTTTCGGCATTGGCCTGATCAGCATGTATGTCGTCATGCAAACGCATGTCGACTATTACGCGCAGTACATGTTCTTCATCCACCGCGCCCAGCATCTGATCCTGCACCACCTCGGCCCGTTTCTGATCGCGCTGTCCATGCCCACGGCCGTGCTCGCCGCCGGCGCGCCCGCCTGGCTTAATCGCGGCGTGCGCGGCATCGGCACGCTGCCACCGGTGATGGCCTGTTATCGCTTCGTACAGCACCCGGTCATCAGCGCGCTGTTGTTCGTGGGCCTGATCTATTTCTGGCTCACCCCGTCAATTCATTTCACCGCCATGCTCTCGGCACGCGATTACTGGCTGATGAATCTGTCCATGGCCGTCGACGGCCTGTTGTTCTGGTGGTTCATGCTGGACCCGCGCGCGCCGGGCACCACGCGTACCACCTACTCCACCGGCCTGCGCATTATCGTTTTGTGGGCGGTCATGCCACCACAGATCGCGCTGGGTGCCTATATCGCGCTGGCGCCGGATACGGTTTACGACGTCTATGCCGTCTGCGGGCGGGCCTTTCCGATCTCGCCCATCGTCGACCAGCAACTGGGCGGGCTGATCACCTGGATACCGGCCGCGATGATGAGCGTGGTTGCAACGCTTATCCTGTTGCGCTTCGGCTTTATCCACGAGCGCAACAGAACCCCGCCGGCCGCCGAACGCAAGACGGCGATACCGACCAAGGAACCCGTGACATGACTTTGTACAAGATCCATTCGGCGCTGTGGCTGGCCCTCGTACTGGGCCTCGGCACGGCGCTGAGCGCTTGCTCGGGCGGCGCCGACTACGCCGCCCACGATATTACCGGCGTAATGCCCGATCTCGAGTTCAATCTGACCAACGAGAAGGGCGAGGCGGTGACCGCCGACGATTACGACGGGCGACTGAAGCTGCTGTTCTTTGGCTACACCAACTGCCCGGATATCTGCCCGGCCACCATGGCCCGTATTCGCGCAGCCCTGGGCGGACTGGACGCCGACACCCGCGACAATATCGACGTGCTGTTTCTCAGCGTCGACCCGGAACGCGATACCCCCGAGCGCCTGCAGCGCTTCACCTCGAGCTTCGGTGAGGGCGTGACGGGCCTGACCGGCACCCAGGAACAGCTCAAGGCGCTGAGCAAGCGTTATCGCGTGACCTATGGCTACGGCGAGCCCAACGAGAACGGCTTCTATCTGGTATCGCACAGCAGCGCGATCTTCGTGTTCGGCCCCGACGATCGCGCGCGATTGCTGATCAACCAGCAGCAGGGCGTGGACGAAATCACCGCCGATCTGAAAACCCTGCTCGGCCAGCTCGACTGAACGGATCTGTGCAAATAGTCGAGCGCGCGCTGATCTGCAAGAATCGCCTTAAGTCCGCGGACTCATTTTTAACAAACCCGGCCCTTGAGGGTCTTTACCCTCTCTGCACGAAGGCGTTCTTCGGTTATTCGTCCGCAGATCGACACAGATCAACGCAGATCACGACCGTGTGTTTGATCTTGGCCGTTTGCCGGTTCCGATTACGAACAAAGTTGAGAATCGAGCACAAGCGCTCAGCATCCGCTCTTCAACCTAACTGACTTGCGCTTTATTCGCCTATCTTCGCGCTCATTAGCGGAGGCTAGTCGCCTTTCACATCTGCGTGAATCTGCGTCGATCTGCGGATACTTCTTCTAGAAACGAAGCTCTTGGCAAAGAGGAGGCACCGCGGGTCGAGGTTACCCCCAACCACCTGTCTTATTTGCGTATATTCGCGTTCATTTGCGGACAATATTCTTTCTAGAACGCACCCGAAGGCGTTTGGTAGAACTCCGATCAGGTTGTTAGCCCGCTGCCCGTTCGCTACGCCCGATGCGCTCCTGCAATTCTGCATGCCGCCGCCGGTCCAGCGGGAAATTCCACATCATGGCAACCACGCCGAGCTTGATCGCCACCGGCAGCAGCCCGTAGAGCACGGCCAGCGTCCACAGCGCGACAGCGTCGTTGTCCTGCCCGGCATCGAAGCCGGCCAGCCACAGCACCGGGTAGGCGATGCCCAGGGCAATCGCAAAGGCCAGTTTCGTGGCCATACCCCAGAGCCCGAAATACAGGCCCGCGCGGCCGTCACCGCCGGCCGCGGTGTCTTCGTCGATGACGTCAGCCTGAATCGAGGCGGCAATGGCCTGATCCACGCCCAGACAGGTCCCACCGAGCACGCAGATCAGCCCGTAGCCGATATAGTCGCCCTCGCCCAGGGTGAGGGTGAAGATGAACACGAAGCTCACCCACAGCATCGAGGCACACCACAGCCGGTGCTTGCTCCAGTTGCGCCCGATCTTCAGCCACAGCGGCAGGCCGAGCACGGCGGAGAGAAAATAGATCGCCAGAAAGATGCCGCCGGTGATTTCACTGCCGCCCAGAATGGCGGTCACGAAGAACAGGAACAGCGCGGCCGGCAGACCGTTCGCGGCGCCGTTGAGCAGGTAGGCAATCAGCAGCCGGGTGAACGGCCGGTTGGACTTGAGCAGATCGAGGCTTTCCCGCCAACGGATCTTCGACGCGTTGACGCCGTCCGGCTCGCGCACCCGCCACAGAAACAGCCCGGTGGCGATGGGCAAGGCCACCATCAGAAACACCGCGATCGCGGCCAGGCCCGCGGCCGCGCCGCCGATAAAGCGCTGTGCAATGGCTGGCAGCATGATGGCCACGAGCGTTCCGAGCACAAAGAACCCTTCGCGCCAGGCGGTGATACGCGAGCGCTCGTCGTAGTCGGGCGACATTTCCGCGCCGAGCGTGGTATAGGGCAGATAGATCAGCGTCCAGCCGAGATAGGCCAGCATGCTCCATACCAGTAGATAGGCCGCACCCGCGTTGTCGGGCGGCACGAAAAGAAACCAGGCCGCGAGCATGAGCACCGGCGTGCCGGCTGCGATCCACGGCCGCCGACGCCCGAAGCGCGTCTGCAGCCGATCGGAGGCGCTGCCGATCAACGGGTCGGTGACCACATCGAACAGGCGGGCGGCAAAGATCAGCACGCCGACCAGGCCGGTGTTCAGGCCCGGCATCTGCGCATAGAACGGCGGCAGATAGACCGTCAGGGGCAGGCCCAGCGCGGCCAGCGGCAGGCCAAGCAGCCCGTAGGCGGCCAGGCGATCCATGCCGGTACGTGTACTCATAGGCGTATCAGTCCCGCTGCAGGGCGATCTGCATCAGATCGATATTGCCGGAGGTGAAGCCGGCCGCGCAGTAGGCCAGATAGTAGCGCCACATGCGATAGAAGGCGGTCCCGCGCTCGGCGATGATCGAGTCGGCCGCGGCCCGTACCGAGTCGTCCCAGCGCATGAGGGTGCGTGCATAGTCCGCGCCGTAGAAATCGGTTTCGCGTACACGCAGGCCCTTGGCTTCGGCCTGGGCCTGAAAGACGCTCGGCGAGGCGAGCATACCGCCCGGAAAAACGTACTCCTGGATGAAGTCGACGTTGGCGCGGTAGTAGTCGAAGCGCGAGTCGTCGATGGTAATCGCCTGGATCGCCGCGCGACCGCCCGGCTTGAGCGCATCGTGGATCGCGGCGAAATAGGTCGGCCAGTAGGCTTCGCCCACCGCTTCGTACATTTCGATCGATACCACGTGATCGTAACGTGTGCTGACGTCGCGATAATCGCGCAGCTCGAAGGTTACCCGATCGGCAAGGCCCGCGGCCTGCGCGCGTTCATTGGCAAAGCGCAGTTGTTCGGTGGACAGCGTCAAACCGGTCACATGGCAATCGGCATGGGTGGCGGCATAGCGGGCGAACCCACCCCAGCCACAGCCGATTTCCAGAATATGATCGCCCGGCTGCACGTCGAGGCGTGCGAGCAGTCGCGCATACTTGCGCCGCTGTGCGTCGGCCAGCGGCTCGTCGTCCTGTTCGAAAATCGCGCTCGAATAGGTCCAGGTCTCGTCCAACCACTGGGCATAAAAATCGTTGCCGAGGTCGTAGTGATAGGCGATGTTGCGCCGCGAGCCGCGTTTGGAGTTGCGCCGCAGCCGATGGCGGACCGCGCTCATCCAGGTATACAGATGCTGCAGGCGCGAAAAATCCGGCTCCAGAGCATCTTCGTTAAGATGCAGCAGGTAGATGAGCGTGGCCAGATCGTCGGCGTCCCACTCTCCGGCCATATAGCCTTCCGCGAAGCCGATGGAACCGGCCTTGAACAGCCGAGTGACCATGGCCGCCGAGTGCATATACAGCCGTGCCGACGGCCCCTCGCGCTGGCCCACGAACACGGCGAGCGAGCCGTTGGGCAGTCGCACTTCCAGCCGCCCCGTATGCAGCCGGTCGAGACGTTTGACGACCTGGCGTTCGCGCCAGTTGGTCGGCGCGCCGGTTTGAATAGTCGCGCCCTTGTCGTGTCGCGTGGTCATCGTTTCAGGAGACATTCTCGCGGTTCTGCTCGGGTTTACGGTGGAACACGGCGCCGCGCAGCCAGAGCTTGAACGCCTGCCAGTGGATCGCCGCGACGACCTTGATCGTCATGAACGGTACGCCGCAGACGGCTTTGAGGATGTTGGCCGTGTTCAGCGCACGGCGCTCGCCGGTGAGCGTGGTGGTAATACGCAGACGCTCGCCGTCGGCCTCGAACAGGCGGATGCCCATGCCCAGCCGCGCCCCGGGCTCGGCGAAATGAAACCGATAGCCGCCACTGCGATCGAAAAACGGCGACACGTGAAAGGCCTTGGCCTTGCGCCGGGCCACTCGCCAATCCATGGCAGCGCCATGCTCGTGCAGCACATAGAAATGGTGCTCGCCGAAGGTGTTGTGAACCTCGACCACGATGGCGCGCAGCGAGCCGTCGGCATGTTCGCAATAGAACACGCTGATGGGATGAAAGCCGTAGCCGAGCACGCGCGGCATCGCCAACAGCTGTACGCGCCCGCCGGCGAGGTCGATCGACTGTGCGGCCAGCAACGCGTCCAGCCATGCACGCAGATCCGCGCCGGCCTCGTGCGGGCCGTGGTCGGCATCGTTGAACGACAACACGTTGAAGCGATTGCGCGAAATCAGCGGCGACGCGGCACAGGCCTGGTCGATGGCATCGATATCCAGCAACATATAGAAGCTGCGATAATTGAAGCGATACCGTGGCGGGCCCGGTCGCCGATGCATGACCCGGCAGCGATAGAGCGCGCCGGCGCTAACCATCGCGGCCGCGCCAGGGCACGTCGATGCCCAGCCCACGCGCCACCCGTACCGCCGAGGCCAGGCCGTCTTCGTGAAAACCGAAGCCGCACCAGGCGCCGCAGAACCAGGCCCGATTGTGGCCCTGGATTTCATCCAGCCGGCCTTGCGCGGCGATCGCCTCGCCGTCGAACACCGGATGGTGGTATTCGATTTCGCGAATGACGTGGCGGGCGTTGGGTTCGACGCGCGGGTTGAGGCTGACCACGTACTGGCGCTCGCCGCCGATGGACTGGAGGCGATTCATCCAGTAACTCACGGTCACGCGCTGATCTTCCACCCCGTCGCGATCGGCCAGGTAGTTCCAGGCCGCCCACACCCGCCGGCGCTGCGGCAACAGGGCAATATCGCTGTGCAGAATCGCGCGGTTGGGCTGGAAGCGAAACGCCGACAGCAGCGAGGATTCCAGCGCGCTGGCATCAGCCAGCATCGCCCGGGTCTGATCGGCATGGCAGGCGAAGACCACGTGGTCGAATGTTTCGGTCTTGCCGCTGGCCAGGGTCAGATGAGCGCCGTCCTGATCGCGGCGCACGCGCTCGACCGGCGTGGCCAGGCGCAGCCGCGCGCCCAGGCGCTTGGCAATGGCCTGCACATAGCGTTGGCTGCCGCCAATGATGGTTTTCCACTGCGGCCGATTCGACAGTTCCAGCAGGCCGTGGTTGTCGAAAAACCGCAGGAATGCGCCGACCGGAAACGCGCGCATGTCCGCCGTCGGCGTTGACCAGATCGCGGCGGCCATGGGCAGCAGATAGCGCGCGGCAAACGCGTCGCTATAACCATTACGATCGAGAAACTCGCCCAGCGACACCGCCGGCAGCGCGTCGGTCTCGATGAGATGGCGCGTCTGGCGGTTGAAGCGCAGGATATCGGCGATCATGCGCCAGTGGCGTGAGTCCAGCAGCCGGCTCTTCTGGGCGAACAGGGTTCGCCAGTTGTCGCCGGCCCATTCGATCGCCCCGTCGCCGATCGAGACCGCGAACGACATGTCGCTGGCCCGGGTCTCGATCGCCAGCTCGTCCAATAACGACTCGAAAAACGGATAGTTACGATCGTTGAGTACGATAAAGCCGGTATCCACCGGCTGCTCACCGGCCATCACCGTATTGGCATGTCCGCCGGGTCGGTTGGCGGCTTCGAATACGGTGATCTCGGCGCTGCCATCGAGCAGCCATGCCGTTCCCAGCCCGGCGATGCCGCTGCCCACGATAGCGATTCGCTGCATGTCGTCCTTTTTGTTTAAACGTACGGGCCGATCCAACGCAGGGCTACGACCAGGGGTCGCGAGTGGATGCGCGCTGTTTTTTTACCCGTTTTGGTGTTTCGGCTATGCTCTGCGACCGACTTTTGAAACGACGTGGACACAAAAGCCGTCGCCGTCGCGCGATCGCCCCTAGTTTATCGAATTCGGGCATCGTTGCCGCGGCGTCACTGACACAACGTGGCAGGCTCGTCCCGCGTCTGTCTTCAAACCTTTTCATTTACAAGGAGCGCACCATGAAAGAACCCGTACGCGTAGCCATTACCGGCGGCGCCGGCCAGATCAGCTACTCGCTCATCTTCCGTATCGCCGCCGGCGACATGCTTGGCCCGGATCAGCCGGTCATCCTGCAGCTGCTGGAAATCCCGCCGGCCATGGATGCGCTCAACGGCGTGATGATGGAAGTCAACGACTGCGCCTTCCCGCTGGTCAAGGACATCATCGGCACCGACAAGCCCGAAGAAGCCTTCAAGGGCGCCGATATCTGCCTGCTGGTCGGCGCCAAGCCGCGTGGCAAGGGCATGGAGCGCTCCGACCTGCTCAAGGCCAACGCCGACATCTTCTCCGTACAGGGCAAGGCCATCAACGACCACGCCTCGCGTGACGTCAAGGTGCTCGTGGTCGGCAACCCGGCCAACACCAACGCCCTCATCGCGGCCAGCAACGCGCCCGACCTGGACAAGGGCCAGTTCACTGCCATGATGCGTCTGGACCACAACCGCGCCCTGTCGCAGCTGGCCCAGAAGACCGGCACCCAGGTCACCGATATCGACAAGATGATCGTCTGGGGCAACCACAGCGCGACCCAGTACCCGGATATCAGCCAAGCCACGGTCAACGGCAAGGCCGCACTCGATCTGGTCGATCGCGACTGGTACGAAAACGACTTCATCCCCACCGTGCAGAAGCGCGGCGCGGCGATCATCGAAGCCCGCGGCGCCTCCAGCGCGGCCTCGGCCGCCTCGGCTGCCATCGACCATATCCATGACTGGGTGAACGGCTCGAAGGGCATCGTGTCGATGGGTATCCCCGCCGACGGCAGCTACGGCGTCGAGGAAGGCATCATGTTTTCCTATCCCGTCATCTGCAAGAACGGCAAATACGAAATCGTCCAGGATCTGGAAATCGACGAGTTCAGCCGTGAGCGCATGAAGCAGACCGAAGACGAGCTGCGCAGCGAGCGTGAAGCGGTTTCCGAACTGCTGTAAGTCGCGCCCATGGCTGGCGTGTGAATAAGCGCCTCGCGATCTGAAAAGCCGCGTCCAGCATGGACGCGGCTTTTTTCATGCCTGGGCCTTGCGCCGCATCTGGTCGAGATAGCCGCGCCGATAGTGATACTTCATACCGATCTCGTAGCGCTTGAGCGGCGCCGCATTCGCACTCAGACGATAGCGTAGCCATTGCTTGGCCAGCCGTATCCACAGCGACAGCGACGCCCCGGCCAGCTGTACGCCGCCGGTCCGCGGGTACAGATAGGCATTCTTGCGGCCACGCCGGTAGGCGCCCTGGAAGAGCACCGGCAGCGTCAGTTGATCGGTATGCACATAATGGGTAATCGCGGCGTCAGGGACATAGACACAACGGTGGCCCTGGGCCATCAGCGCCTTGTTCAGATCGGTATCCCCGCCCTTGATGTAGTCCGGCGTGCCATCGGGCCCCACGTTTTCGTCGAAGCGTCGCTCCCCTAGCGCGCTGCGGCGTATCGTCATGTTCGCGCCGAGCGCAGGCACGTCGGTCGGGCCCTCCTGCTCGCGCGGTCGATAATGACCACAGTGACGTTCGATAATCGCCTGCCCGCCCTTGCCTTCCAGCCAGACCGGCACATCGCCTATAAGACGCGCTACCACCGGGCCGCAAAACAGCTCCGCATCGGGCCAGTCCCGAGCAGCACGCCACAAGCTGGACAGCCAGTATGCATCGATGCCCACATCGTCGTCGGTAAATGTCAGCAAGGTCCCGCGGACGTGCTCGAGTGCATAATTCTGTGCGCGACACTTGCCGGGTTTGTCGTAGCGCAACACCACGAGTGGCAACTCGGCGGCGGCACTTTCCAGAACCTGCGCGGTTGCGTCGGTACTGGCGTTGTCGACCACGATCAATTCCCAGTCGAACGCGATATCGCGCTGATCGGCGAGCGCCGACAGGGTCACGGCCAGCTTCTCGGCCCGATTACGCGTCGTGATCACGACACTGATGGCGACCTCTGTCACGGCCATGCCATGGCCTCAACGATGCGCGCGACGTTCGCGCCGGGCACGACGCCGGCGGCGCAACTCGGCTCTGATCCGCTGGATGAAAGATTCCCCCACGTCGGGAACGTGGTGGCCACGGCCTACATCTCTTGCCGCCCCCTCTTCCAGGGTCACACCATAAAAACCCAGTTCATGGTACGCATAATTGATTTCGAGCTCGTGTCCGACATCGTTGAATGGTTTGATCCGCTCGTAATCGGCCAGACGGCGCAAGCTTGGGTTAAACGTGAAGCCGTACCATGTGTGGTTGCGCGAAGTCTTGGGCAATACGCGCCGATACATCACGTTATCGTCGGTATAACGTATCCGCTCTTCGAACTTATGCCGGTTACCTTCCCAGAGGTTGCGTAGCCAGACGGTGATCGCCCCAGGATCGTGTTTGAGTACCGATAACGAATCCTCCATGAAACCGGACCGGAAGAATTCGTAATCGTCTTCACAGTGAAAGATATAAGGCGTGTCGACCTGGGCATAAGCGCGATCCACGCTGCGTATCTGGCCCAGCCGCGGCTCGTTGAACAACACCGTATCGAACAGATCGCCGAAGCGGCGCTCGATGAAATCGAGCATGTCGCGATCACCGGAATCCTCGATCAGGATATAGCGGGCGATGGGATACGTGTTGTGTGCCACGAAACTGTCGATCGTTCGCGCCAGCAACTCGGGCCGGCCGCAGCTGGTGATGACAAATGTAATGCCGTCTCGGGTCAAGGTCATAGATTCGTTCTTGAATGTCATTCGTGGCAGCACAGGGCTGGACGTAAGTCCGGACATACCTGCCATACGCTCTGCGCCTTATACGGCCTGCGTATAATCACAGAAAACTCCTTGCCTGTTCCAGCATGAACCGCGATACACCGATCGACCGACAAGCCCTGGCTGAAACACTGCACTACGGGGTACCCATCAATCGACCCGTGCCGATCCAGGGCCTGCCCTTCGAGGTCGATACCCTGAAGGCGGCCAGACAGCGCCGGCGTCAGCCCGAACCCTCTCAGGACAAGCTGCTCGCGCAGGGCGCCGACCTCTGGAACCATATCTGCCGAAAAGCCGCGAATCGCGCCACACGCCCGTTGTTACTACCCCTGAGCGCCGGTCTGGACTCGCGCGCCGTGCTCGGCGGTCTGCGTGCCTGCGGCGCGCCTGTCAAAACCGTCACCTACGGTGTGCCGGGCGCCTTTGATTACGAAATTGCACCCCGTATCGCAGCTCATGCAGGTGTTGCCAACGAACGAATCGACCTGACACAAATACAGATCTCGCGAGCCGCACTGCTTGATGTTGCCAAGGGTGAGCCATCGCCATCGTTGGTTATCGACATGTTTTTCAATGCGCAGATCGCGTGGCGTTACGGACAGGAGTTCACCTACATCAACGGCTTCTGTGGCGACGCCTTATCGGGCAAGCACCTCGACAAGGGAGCCAGCAGCAACTGGGAACAAGCCCGGGAATCGTTCGTGGCGTGGCATCAGGCAAGCCGTACCATCAAGCTCACCGATAAGGATATGGTGCCGATCGATGCGCTGCCGAGCGCGCCATTCGTCGATATGGACCTGATGGGCCCGCTCGAGCAGCTGGATCACGCGATTCGCCAACAACGCCTGGTCCGCCCGGTCGTCTGCCCGGCCGGCTACGAAGTGCTCAGTCCCTTTCTGGACCCCGAATGGTGTGCCTTCATCCTCGGCCTACCGGACGCACTACGCCGCGATCAGCGCTTTTTCATCGCCCTGTTCCAGTACAGCTATCCCGAGCTTTTCGCACTACCGACCACCGCGAGCGGCGGTCTGCCGTTGGGCGCGAGCGACGCTGAAATCCGTCGCTATCGAAAGAAGCTGCGGCGGCAACGTCGACTACGGTCACGCCTGAGTCATATCCTTCCGAACATTCATGTGCCGCCAGCCGATCGCCGCTGGCAATATCTAGATTTCCGAAACGAACTTCGCCGAGACAGTACTGTGGCCGCCTTATTCGATGAAAGCATGGCTCGGCTGGACGATAGTGGGGCCATACCCTGGATCGACGCGCAGGGAATATTACGTCGACATCGTGAGGAAAAGACCGACCATTTCAAGGCACTGAACGTGCTGTTCAACCTCGAACTGCTGCTCGAGGCTCGGCCCGACCTGTTCGAGCCCTCGTCGTCTCAGTAGCCGCGAATACGCGACCTGATCGCACGCCGAAACAGCTTCCACGAACCGCCCAGGGTCTGATCCTTGTCGATCTGGGCTCGCAGGCGCTGCGTGATGGACGAGAACGCGATCGGGTGCACCATCGAGAACGGTTTCAATACGTGCGGCGGTGCTTCCAGACTCAGTTCATCCAGACGTGATCTTGCGACCAAAAGTATCGCGTTCTGTCGATACCATTCCGCGATCTCGTCGTCTTGCCAGATATGGGGCCGTATCACGTCCAGCCCCACATAATCGTGCGTCGCGAAACGTTCCAGCCAGTACTCGATCCATTGCTCGTTGATATGGTGGCGCCCGCCCTGGCCCGGAATGGCGGCCGAGAACAGAATGCAATCGGATAGCCCGCTGAGCGATTCGACAAACGTATTCGCGGCGGAATCCGGCAGGTGTTCGGCGACCTCCAAAGATAGCGCCAGGTCATATCTTTTCGCCGGCGGCGTGATCGGCGTGGTCAGATCGTGATGCGAAAAACAGTCCGTCGGTATCTCGAGGTGCTGGGTATCGACCCATTCACCTTCGAAACCGTGAATATCCGAAATACCGCGCCGCTGAATTTCCGCCAGCCATGTTCCAACACCGCAACCAACATCGACGGCGGATTCCACGGGCGGCAGCACCGCGAGCGCGAGCTCGAGGATACGACTGGCAGCGGTCGCGGTACGCGCGTGACGATCTTGGTAGAAGGTTTCGGAATATACGGCTTCGGATGGCATGGAATCGGTATCTCAATCGTGATCGTTGTGAGTGAGCCCAGCCTGGCGGGCACGTAGCTCGTCAATCTGGCCCAACCGGAACTGGTACGTAATGCCCCGCTCGATGCACGCCCGCTCTTGTACGGACTGCAAACGCCGGCATAGCTGATAGCGTAGCCCGGAACGCAGCGTGGCCAACCACAGTTTGAGCGGTGCGCCGCGCCAGTACAGCTTCGGCGTTTTCTTCGAACTGGGCAGATAAACCTGGCCACGGCCCTTCTTGTAGGCTCGTGAAAGCAACCAGTCGGCGTTCGTCTGATCGGTACGCACCACATGGGCCACCCGTGCCTGGGGCACGTAAATATAACGATGACCGCGTGCGGCCAACCGACGCAGAAAGTCGCCCTCGCCGCCCATGGCATAGCTGCCGGTTTGCGGCCCGAGCTGTTCATTGAAACGCATACCCTGAAACGCTGCCCTGCGCACCGCAAAGCTCGGGCCATAGGGATGCCGACCAACCGGCCCTTCCTGGTCGGCCGGTTGGTAACGTGCAAAGGCCGTAGTGGCAAACTCGAAATCGGGCGAGGTCATCCAGTCCGGCGTATCGGCGGGAAAGCTGGGCTCGATACGCGCACCGAAGATGACATCGTCCGGCCATCGCTGTGCCGCGTCGATATACGCGCGCGCACAATCGGGCTCGGGCAGTACGTCGTCGTCGGTAAAGATGACGAGCTCGCCCGAAAGCCGATCCATGGCCACGTTGCGCGCCCGATTCTGGCCGACACCGTCGGCATGCAGATAAGTGATCGGCAAATCCCGACGCGCCCGCTCGATGACCTCGGCGGTTGCATCCGTACTGCCGTTGTCCACGATCAGCAGCTCCCAGTCCAGTCCGTGCGTATCAAGCGCCCGGTAGCAGTCAAGCGTGCGCTCGAGCTGGGCCGCGCGATTGCGCGTGGCGAACAGAATGGATACATCCATGGCTGGCTTTCTGGCTCGTTCTATCGTCAGTAAGACATCCAACCGACCATTCGATCAGCCGGGCCGAAGCATGCGCCCGTGATGGCGAGCAGCGTATCGGATACGCCTATTATCGGCGCGTCAGGCCCACGCTGCCAGGCCGCACGCTCATGTCGCGGCGATCCGGCGATTATCCACGCACTCGGGCCACGGCCTCGCACCAGCCCTCATAGAGAGCATCGACCTCGGCCGCGATTTTCTCGACATCAAAATGCTGCTCGGCGCGCCACAGCTCGGCGATCGCGTCGAGCGAATCGTAGAGCCCGACCTGCAGGCCGGCCATATAGGCTGCGCCCAGAGCGGTGGTCTCGATCACTTCGGGACGTTCCACCGGCGTTTGGAGAATATCGGCCAGACAGCTGCAGACCAGATCGTTGGCGGCCATGCCGCCGTCGACGCGCAGCTCGCGCGGCGGCTCGGCATCGTCGCCGATCGCATTCACCAGATCGCGGGTCTGGTAACAGGTGGACTCGAGCGCGGCACGCACGATCTGTTCGATGCCGGTATCGCGCGTAAGCCCCAGAATCGCGCCGCGCGCTTCCGGGTCCCAGTACGGTGCGCCCAGGCCGGTGAACGCCGGCACCAGATAGACGCCGCCGGTATGATCGACCGAGGCGGCCAGCGCCTGGGTCTGCTCGGCTTTTTCGAACATATGCAGCGCGTCACGCAGCCATTGAATCGCCGCGCCCGCGACGAAGATCGACCCTTCGAGTGCGTAGGTGGGTTTGCCGTCAATGCGATAGGCGACCGTGGTCAACAGCCGATGTCGCGAAGCAAGCGCCTCTTCGCCGACGTTGAGCATTAAAAAGCAGCCTGTGCCATAGGTCGATTTCGCCATGCCGGGCTGAAAACAGGCCTGGCCGACGAGCGCGGCCTGCTGATCGCCGACCATGGCCGCAATCGGAATCTCGGCGCCGAGCAGGTCTTTCCGGATGGTGCCGAAATCGCTGGCGGTGTCCCGCACTTCCGGCAACAGCGCGCGCGGGATATCGAAAAACGATAGCAGTTCGTCGTCCCAGGCCTGCTCGTGAATATTGAACAGCAGCGTGCGCGAGGCATTGGTGGCATCGGTGGCATGCACCGCACCGCCGGTCAGATGCCACAGCAGCCAGCTGTCGATCGTGCCGAAAGCCAGCTCGCCGGCCTCGGCCCGCGCCCGGACGCCGTCCACGTTATCGAGCAGCCAGGCCACCTTGGTAGCCGAAAAATACGGGTCGAACAAAAGCCCCGTCTTATCCTGCAGCCAGCTTTCGGTGCGCTCGTCGGCAAGTTCCCGACAGCGTTCGGCGGTGCGCCGGTCCTGCCAGACGATGGCGCGGGCGATCGGCTCGCCGGTCGAACGATCCCAGACCACCGTGGTTTCGCGCTGATTGGTGATCCCGCAGGCACAGATATCGGCGGCCTTGAGCCCGGCGTCGGCGATCGCCTCGCGGCAGACGACCAGCACGTCGGCAAGAATATCGTTGGCGTCGTGCTCCACCCAGGCTTCTTGCGGGAAGTACTGCTGGAACTCGCGCTGGGCGCGGCCGCGAATATGGCCCTGATCATCGAACACGATGGCACGACTGCTGGTTGTGCCCTGATCGATGGCCAGTAGATGACGGGAACCGCTCATGAGCACTCGACCTTGGCTTCGTTCATATACGCTTTTCGCTGTTAGGGCTTAGGATAAACGCACCTGTCGTCCGGCGTCGCCCAGGCCCGTTTCTCATGTTTGTCCTGGCGCAGGCACCAACGGATCGACCGATCGATTCCGTTACAGGATGCAGCTTCCGTGTACCCGGCCATACAGGTCAACTATTGACGTACGAAACACAGCAGGTCAGCACTGATAGCGCAACACGGCTGGTCGCCTATCGCTGGCCGGCCCAGGGGGCGCCGCGTGGCGCTCTGATCATCGTGCACGGCATGGCCGAACACGCCCGCCGCTACGCCCGCCTGGCCGAATATCTGGCCGCGGCCGGTATCGACGTGCACGCCTTTGATCTGCGTGGTCATGGGGCCACCACGGCCGCGATCGATCACGGCGATCTCGGCGAGCGCTGCAGCTGGCAAACGCTCGTGGACGACGTTCAGCGCGTACGTCAGCGCGCGGCACGCGACGTGGGCAGCCTGCCGATATTTCTGTACGGGCACAGCCTGGGCTCGTTCCTCGCAATGAGCGTACTTCAGCAGTACGGCGATGCGTATGCCGGCGGCATTCTCAGCGGCAGCGATCGGCCGGGCCGGTCGCAATGCGGGGCGGCCGCGCTGCTCGCGCGCATCGAGTGCGCCCGTCTGGGCACGGACGGGGTCAGCAGGCCGCTACAGCAGCTCATTATCGGGGCCTACGACCGGCGCCTGTCGCGTTATTACGGTTCGGTACGGGAAAACGCCTGGCTGTCGAGCGACGCCGCGGCCGTAGACGCCTATAACGGCGACCCCGACTGCGGCTTTTCCCTGCGCGCCGGCGCCTGGCATACGCTGCTGCGCGGCATCGCGCGTAGCAGCAGTTCGTATCGACTACGCCAACTGCCGATGCGCCTGCCGCTACTCATCATGGCCGGACGCGACGATCCGATGGGCGGCTTCGGGCGTGGCCCGCAACGCATGGCAAGAGCGCTCGACGGCGACGGCCAACGCGCCCTCGAGCTTCGCGTTTACGACGGTCAACGTCACGAGTTGCTGCACGACACGGCCGCCGATACCGTAATGGCCGACGTGCGTTCCTGGCTCGATCGCTGGGTGGGCCGAGCCGGCCCTGGCACGCCCAATTCGCCCCTGGAATCCAAGGAGTAAGCCGATGCGTCGTTTCATCGCCGCGTTGATCGCCCTTTCGTTCATCAGCACCGCCGCGCTCGCGGCCCCGAAGGCCGATCTATGGTCCCGCTGGGAGGCGCATGATGAAAAATCCACGACCACGATCGACCACAGCGTCTACGATGCATTCCTGAGCAAATACGTCGTGGCGCACGAACACGCGCCCAACGGCGTGCGCTACGGCGAAGTCAGCGAGGCGGACCATAGGCAGCTCAAGCTCTATATTCAGTCCATGCAGCAGGTCGATATCGCCGCCTACAACCGCGATGTGCAACGCGCCTACTGGATCAACCTATACAACGCGCTCACCCTGGATCTGGTACTCGACGCCTACCCGGTGGATTCGATCCGCGATATCGGCGGCGGCTTGATTTCCTCGGGGCCGTGGAAGAAGCGATATCTCAAGGTCGACGGCGAAAAGCTCGGCCTCAACGATATCGAGCACCGGATTTTACGGCCCATCTGGCAGGACGGGCTGACCCACTACGGCGTCAACTGTGCCTCGATGAGTTGCCCCGATCTGAGTCCGCAGGCGTATACCGGCGACAACGTATATACCCTGCTGCGCCAGAACGCGCGCGACTACGTCAACAGCCCCGCCTGCGTTCGCTTCGACGACGGCGAACTGGTGGTGTCGAAAATCTACGACTGGTACGGGCAGGATTTCGGCGGTACCGATCGCGCCATCATCAGCCATCTGCGCCGCTTCGCCGAACCCCAGCGCTCGACGAAGCTGGATATGCAGGACACCATCGATGACTACGCCTACGACTGGGCGCTCAACGATGAAGCCGATATGGGCGAAGACTGACGACCCTGCGTCGGCGAACGCATGCCACGCCGTGCGAACGTCGTCCGGGCCCTTTCTGATCGCCGCCGGTCCGGCCTTGGCATGAACGACGCGCAGGGTCAGGCGGCGGCTATGCACATTCATCGGTGTGTCTGCAGGCGATCATCGCCGCCTCGGCCGAGAGATCAGTAAAAGAGGCCAGTAAACCGGTTGTCGCTACCGCTTGCCTGAGCGCTGGTTACGATGGTTGCCGTGCCTTCAGCCGGTGCGACGCGCGATGGGCGATGTCCACATCAGCTTGCCGCTCGGGCTCGATGCCTTGCTGGCAGCGCCCGCATCCTCCATGGAAACCATGAGCTTGGCCGGCCGGTTCATACACTCGGCCGCGGCATCGGAGACATCCATTTCATGATCGCCGTGTGTGTTCGGCCATTTGCCGAGCAACACCGGCTCGCCGTTCTCGGGCTTGAGCCAGGCACGCAAGACCTTGCCCTCCGGCACGTCGTAATCACCCATGGCGACCACCGACATCTTGTCGGTGCCCGCATGCGCGGTCACCAGCCAACTCATGCCGGTCGGCTCGTCATAGACCACGCTGGCGTAGGCCGGTGCGGCGGCGTCGACGCCGGGCTGACGTTCGGTCGATCCCGTGAACAGCAGCGCGGCCATGACCAGCGCCGCAACGGAGGCGACCAGGGCCACGCCTTGCCAGATGCCGGGCCCACTGTCGTTTGCGGCCGCCCGGTTGGGCGCGCCGCCTTTGTGACTGCTTGGCGCGACCGGGGTGGCGCGCTCCAGCCCGAGTTCGTGGGTCGCGCGGTACCAGAGAAGCGCAAGCAGCGAAAATTAA